>JAJFGG010000113.1 GCA_021776235.1 Alphaproteobacteria bacterium
CCGATTTCTCCAGGACCGGCCAACTGCTGATATCCGTTGTCCGATGTCCCCCGCCACCCGCTGATTTTGCCCACCTCAACGTGCGTTGGACGAGTTGATCAGACATTTGCTGCCGCTGCGTCCGATTGAGACCTTCAAATCGTTGCAACGTGGTGCGGATGCGTTTGTAATATAGCGGGTTGTAGCGCAGCCAATTGTTGAGTATGGCGATGCTCTTTGCCTTGGCCGTAGCCCTGGCCATTGTTGACCACCAGGACATGATTACCCGCAGCTTGTCAGGCCGGTCATGACCGTGCCTCGATATAAATCGACCGCAAAACTTCCGCGGTTCTGCCGATATGATATTTTTGCACAAAACGCTCCCTGGCAGCCTTGCCAAGCTGTCGACGCAAAGTTTTGTCGCTGATCACCTGGGCCAGCGCTGCCGCCAGCGCGATGCTATCACCAGGGGGGACAAGCAAGCCGTTCTTACCATTTTCGATGACCTCGGCATGGGCCCCGACAGGGGTGGCTACTATGGCCAGGCCATGGGCCATGGCTTCCAGTAATGCAATGGAAAGACCTTCCATATGGGAAGGCAAGACAAAAATATTCGCGTTCGAAAAAGCTTGGCTAACTTGTGTCGACGACAACCAGCCGGGAAAGATTGTTTTGGCGGTCAGCGCGGCATCTTCCTGATGCTGGCGAATTTCGGGTAGGTTGCCATCTCCGGCAATCACGGCGGACCATTGAAGACGGGATAGAGCCTCTCCGGACAAAGCTTCGAGGAACTCTTCGACTCCTTTGCCGTGGCTGAATCGGCCCATAAACAGTAGGCGCGCCTCATCATTGATCTGCCCGGATCCGTGCAGATCAATATCAGGTACGCCGTTTGGCATGATGACGATTTTTTGATCCGACAGCTGAAGTTCTTGATTTGCGAAATCGCGCCAAGTTTCTCCCAGGACGATGGTCCTGCTGGCGCGGCGAAACATCCATACAACCACCCGGGAGGTCAACCATGGAAGAGCGGCAAAAAATTGGCGGTAACCGCCGCCATGCAAATGCAGCACGACGGGAACGCCAAATAGGCTTGCCAGGGCGACGACCAAAAGTTTGCGCCAGGTACTGCCTCGTGAGGCGACATTTACATGCACCAAGGCGACCCGGCCGCGGCTGCACTCTATGGCGATAACGGCCAGCGCGTGCAGCAAATAGAAAGGAGAAAGCCAGATGCTGCCATGCCCCCGGGTGACCAAAAGCCGCATGGGCGGAACATCATCCATTTGTTGCCAGGCATCCCGTAGATAGCCGACAACCTTGGCCACGCCGCCGCCGCCCTGTTCCGGTAAGTTGGGAAGGACCATCATGATGTAGCGCTGGTTTCGGGCCATATCCTAGCCGGATTGAAGGGTTTGTTTCTTTAGGTTCAGCATGATGGAAGGCAGCGATAATCACCACCTTGCAAAGGAGTCGCTCATACTATTGCCATCCAATTTCCATTGTCGTCCTGGTCGAGGCATTATTCCGTCTTTGCCCAATTGGAACTGTCGTGCTCGATAATCCTGAAGACATTATCGGGGGCGTCCGAAAACACCATGCTGATCTGGATCATGCTTTCCTTTATCTGCCTGTTCAAGAGTAATTCAAGCCGCCCCAATTTAGGGGACCCGCCGGAAGCCGTAACTCGGAGGCCACCACTTGAAACAAAGAGCCTTGCTGTTGCCCGTCGTCATCTATCCGTCTTTCGCAAACGTGAAGAATAAGTGGCGGCCATATTCGCATTGGTGGGGACTGTCAGTTTCAATTGGCCGAGGTTGTTGCGGCAAGAACTTGTCTTGGAAAAACTAGAGGACGGCCGCGGATCTGCAATGAACGTCCATTGCCCCATAGACCGCGAAAATCGGGGCTTTGCGAAAGTGACAAAGAAGAAGTGTGCCTGCATAGCAATAACAGCCCGAACTGAATGTATCTGTGAATACATCCAATTGTTAACAATGGGGCCGTCCTGAGCGGTGCAGTGGAAATATCTTCCCCCGGCGATTCATCTTGGGTAGCATCGCCAAGGAATTCCAGGTTACTTGTGATTTATCGGTAGATAGGATGAATTAAGTGTCGGCTCGGCCAATCCAATCGTATAGCAGCCTGGGCGCTAGGTTTGAGACGTGGCTACTGTGGCTTGCTGGCGTCTTCTTGCGGCGATATTCATTCCGCGGCATCGGGACGTTGAGCCGATACCTGGGCAGGGGACCGTTCGACATCAAGAATCACGTTGTCGTTCGCCTTTTTCATAAATCGCGGATCAATATTGATCTTGGCGATTATTATTGGTCGCGGCTGCTGTTTGCTGATTTTGAGTACGAGCCGGAAGTGGCACGTGTTATTGCATCGCATCTAAAGCCAAACTGGATTTTCCTCGATCTCGGTGCAAATATTGGATACTGGAGCATCTGCGCATCTGAAACCATCGAGGATCCGAAGCGGATCGTGACGGTGGAGGCCGGTAGCGTCACGTTCGAGAGGCTATGCCGCAATGCGGTGGTCAATGGTGACCCTTTCACGGTGATCCGTGCGGCAATAGCGGAACGGGCTGGAGAGACCGTGACATTTGTCACCGAAGGCGGGCATGCCGGCGCCCGGGTCGCCGGAACAGACGATCAGTTAATTACTGATCAAGAAATTGAGACGGTCGAAACAAGCAGCATCGATACGTTGATGGCCGGCATTCAGACCGATGAACAAACCCCAGTGCTTATCAAGCTCGACGTCGAGGGAGCTGAAATTCCTGCTCTGATGGGGGCGTCTAAGACCCTTCAACGCCCCCATATTGTAATAATCTACGAAGACCATGGCGCCGATAAGCATTGTAAGGTGAGCCGGCATGTAATTGAAAATCTAGGCTTTGATGTTTACCTGATCGACGCTGACGGTCCGCCAACAAAAGCATCTCTGGACGTCATTGCCGCTTCAAAAACAGACCCTTTGAATGGGTATAACTATGTCGCTGTACCATCCGGCATGCCATTTACATTGGATTGAAGGCTGTATCCAGGCGGTAAAGCGGCGGATTTTTGACGGTCGGTGAATGCAAATCCTAAGACCCGAGACGTTTGTTTTTCGAGCCAGGCTGTTTTCTAACTCGGGGGGGTGAATGCCAACCTTCCCGCTTGCGCCTTCGGAAAAGGACATGCGCGAAGTTCCTGAAGAGATTACCGCGGGCGCCCAAGAGGTCTCTTCTGATCCGAATCACGCTGTCCTGTTCCGGCCGCTTGAATGGCGATCCGGTCCCCTCATAGATGACGAATTCGCCGCACGACTGGCCCGCGGCAAGGATGTTTCAAGGCCCAACAATGCGCCGGCAATTTCGAAGGCATTGGGTGCTTGCGGACCGAATTGATGCCGGCGCTGCAGCGTGAAAACTATGCTTAATGGTCACTTAAAGTGGCATTAAATGAACCTTAAGAGCGCGGCAAGATACTGGCCGAATGAAAATTCGAGCCAGGATCATAATCTATGGGCTGTTGTCGGCTTTCGCACTGATGTCCGCGAGTGCCGCAATGGCTGAAACATCCCCAGAATTATTCGGCACAAACGAGGTCCGCAACAATAATCTGCGCCCGTTCCCTAAGTGGACCGGTATGCTGCAGCGCTATTTCGCCGACGCTGGCGCTAAACCGGGTCCCTGCACGGCAAAGGTCTTTAACAGCTGTCATGCTGAACGCTGGCAGGAAGTGATCGATCAATTGCAGGGCCGGGATTTGTCGACACAGTTGCACTACGTCAACAAAGTCATGAACAAACGGCGCTATATTGTTGATCCCATAAACTGGGGCGTGCGGGACTATTGGTCCACGCCAGGCCAGTTTTTCGCCAAGTTTGGCGATTGCGAAGATTATGCGATTGCCAAATACCTGACCCTGAGACGTCTTGGCATAGCGGCCGCGGATATGCGAATCGTCGTTTTGCAAGATCTGAATCTGCGCGTGGCGCACGCGATATTGGTCGTCTATGCCGGGGACGATGTTATTATTTTGGACAATCAGATCAAGCGCACGGTGGAGGCGTCGGCAGTCCACCATTACAAGCCAATTTTCTCCATCAATGAAGATGCCTGGTGGCTACACCGGGCCAAGCGCCGCAAACGTGGCTAAGGGATGCTGTTTGCACGCGATTGGTTGTCCTCATTAATAAAAGTGCATATTCTTTTCATTAATGGCCTTAAACTTAACATCGGTGCCGACCGCCGCCAGATCACCAGCGGTATTGCTTGGGATGGTAAAGTTTGCTGACGGCGCCCTGATAGGCCTGACGGCCGTGCTTTCCTATTGGAGCAGACATGGCCAGCAAGAGCTCCCCGGCCGTTATATGTTGGCCGCAGTGCTCTGTATCCTGATCGCCTTTCAGGTATTTCATTTCGTAGGTCTTTATAAGTTCAGCATTCTGAACACGTTGACCAGTCAGGTGACCAAATTGGCCATGGGGTGGTTGATTGTCGGTCTTTCCTTGATCGCGGTGATGTTTTTCACCAAAACAGCCGAGGAGTTTTCTCGCGTATGGGCGGGGACCTGGTTGACCAGTGCCTTCGTTTGTTTCGTTCTGCTACGGATACTGCTTCTGCTCCGTCTGCGCAGCTGGCGACGTCAGGGCAAACTGGTCAGCAATATTGCCATTGTCGGAGCTGGTGAATACGGAAGCAGGCTGTTGGCGCATTTAAAGGCCAATATGGCGGAAAACTCCCTCAATATCGTCGGTGTATTTGATGACCGTGATACGCGTATTCCGCGTAAGGATTTGGATGGCAGTCCGATTCTTGGCGACACCGATGATTTGATTGAGCGTTGCCGCAGGGAAGAGATTGACCTGGTGATTATCGCGCTGCCGTGGAGCGCGGAATCCCGCCTGGTCGCGATTATGAACAAAATCCGCCAAGTGCCGGTGGATCTGCAATTGGCGCCTGAGCGGGTGGGGTTCCACTTATTCGACCGGCAATTCACCAATCTGGCAGGATTGCCTATGCTGACGGTTTTCGAACGCCCATTGTCGGGCTGGAATTACCTCATAAAGGCTTTTGAAGACCGTCTTTTGGCGTTGATCATTTTGACCCTGATCTCGCCGCTATTAATTTTCATCGCGATCGCCATAAAATTGGATAGTCCGGGCCCGATCCTGTTCCGGCAGAAGCGTTTTGGCTTCAATAACAATGTCATCACCGTCTGGAAATTCCGCACAATGTATCATCACGATGCGAATAGGCCGATGCAGGATGGTGCCGTTGTTGGCGATGAGATTGATGACGTGGTTCCACAGGCCTCTCGCAGCGACGTCCGGGTAACCAAATTGGGCCGTTTTCTACGCAGGAGCAGTCTGGACGAACTGCCGCAATTCTTCAATGTTTTACAGGGGTCCATGTCAATCGTTGGCCCCAGGCCTCATGCCATTGCGCACAACACACAGTTTGCCCAAAGCGTGACGCAGTATTATGCGCGTCATCGGGTTAAACCGGGCATTACCGGGTGGGCGCAGGTTCATGGCTACCGCGGCGAGACTGACACAAAAGACAAATTGGAAATGCGAGTAAAATACGACCTGTATTATATTGATAATTGGTCCTTGCTGTTGGATCTAAAGATTATCTTGACGACGATCTTTGTCGGATTCACCAACGAGAATGCTTATTGATGACCAGACTCGTTGCTAATTTTCACCTGCTGTCGTCAGGTCTTTGTCGGTCCGAAGACGCGACTACGCTTCAGGAGAATCGTAAATGATTATGCGCGCCATGCATGACCCCTTCTTGGAGCGGTTCTTCTCCAGAATTCCTCGGGAAATGGCCGAAAGTTTTAGCGATGACCAGTTATTGGCGGTCAAACAGGCTTTTGCCGATCAGGTCGGACGGGTCCATTCGGTTGATTTCCGTGTGTCCGTGCCTCTGCTGTTTCGCCGCTATTATGTGGTATTTATTGCTGGCCCGGAACGTCGGGATCGGGCGCGTCGGCAACGCGATAAAGGTGCGCGCCGGGCAGGCAGACGGACCAATTTCGTATTTATGATGATCTTGGCTTCTGTCGGCCTCTGTTCTCTGTTGGGTGTACTTTACCTGCTAAAATCCGCCTTGGGCATTAATCTGTTGCCGGATATCTCGCTTGGTCTTTGGCGGCAGGTGGCCGAGCAGTTTGGTTTGATGTTCAGGTGAGGCCGCAGGCGCCATATCCTGACAGGCGGTATTTGGCGGCACCATCATGGTGACCGGTTGGCAGCATAAAGCCAATAGCATTGGTTTTTCCATTCTTTTGGGCATTGTGGTACTGGCTCCCTTGCCCTTTGGCGCCAACCGCCCGTTTTTCTGGTTCCTGATTTCAGCATTGTTGGGTGTGCTGTTGCTTTTCTGGGCGGCAACAGCGCTGGCAAGCCGTAACAATATCCCGGCCATCGTCGAAGTGCCTTTCGCAAAATTCAAGATAGAGGCGGGTTTGTTGCTGGTCTTGCTCGCATGGTTTCTGCTGCAGGCGGCGCCGTTGGCGCCTGAATCCTGGCAGCATCCCGTATGGGCCACGACGGCCCCTGATTTGTCAGGATCCACCGCGGCGGTCAGCGCGACGCCAGATGCGACCATGGACGGGTGGGTCCGCTTGCTCGGTTATGGTGGCGTGTTTTTCCTGGCCATGCAGTATGGCCGCAACCGAAACAGGGCACGATTAGCGCTTTGGGGCGTTGCCCTGTCGGGTATTGCCTATGGCCTCTATGGACTGGTCATCCAACTGGGGGGCTTTGACACTATATTGTGGTATCGCCGCTGGGCATATCATGACTCCCTGACCGCTACTTTTGTCAATCGCAACTCGTTTGCTGCGTTCGGCGGCATTGCCCTGATATGTTGTGTCGCTGCTTTGACGAGGGTCGAGCGGCGGGTTAACAGGCTGACCGGGCAGGAAGATCGCGGCGACTATCTGGAACGCCTCTCGGCCCAAGGTTTGCCGTTGGTGCTTGGTGCGATTGTTATCCTGACCGCTATCCTGCTCAGCCAATCCCGCGCCGGATTATTGGCAACGGCCTTGGGTTTTATGGTGCTTTACCTCTGCCGGCGCTGGAGGGATTGGGAGCGCCGTCGCATAGGCGGTCGGGAACGCCAGAGCAGGTGGCGTTCAGCACCGTTGTTCCTGGCCCTAGGGCTGATAGCCGTCGTAGCCATTTCTGGCGCGGCGACGTGGAAACGACTGGACCGGGAAACCGTGGATGACCCCGGTGGGCGCATAAATATCTACAACGTGACGTTGAAGGCAATTGCTGACAGACCGTTGCTAGGTCACGGTTTGGGCAGCTATCGATGGGTTTTCGAGGGCTACCGCACACCTGCCTTACAGCGCGCGAGTATCATCGACAAGGCCCACAATAGCTATCTCGACTTCGCGTTCGAGGCGGGGGTGCCTGCCTTTTTGGTGCTAATGGCTTTGTATGGACGGCTGTTCATCCGCTGTCTAAACGGGGTGCGGCGACGGCAACAGGATTACATTTATCCCGCCGTCTCGGTGGCGGCTGCAACTTTGCTGGCCAGCCATTCCATGGTTGACTTCCCTCTGCAAATACCGGCCGTCACCATCGTCTTTCTGTTCTTATTCGGCATTGGTTTCGCCCAATCCTGGTCCAGCCAAACGCCATGAGGTTGGCAATTACGGATCAACCGTTGGGGCGATAACCTATGGTACACCGGCAGTATGCTTGCGGTTTAAAGACCGTTGCGACTATGGCCTGATCCGATGTAGATAATGCTGGTCGAAGTTTGCCAACAGAGCGTCACTAGGTTGCAGGGCTTGGCGTACGCCAGCCACCACATGACGTTGCTCGGCCATTTTGGCCAGGCGCCATGCGGAACGCCCAGCGGCGGTGACAATAAGTGGTTGCTGCAAGGCTCGTTGCGACGGTTGTAGTACCGGCCAGAACAGCAGGGCAAAATCCAAATGCCGCCATAACAGGCTGTCAAAGAAAGGTGATTGTGCCCGCGATTGCAGGAATGCCGCAACGGCGCCGCTCTTTTGGGCTTCGTGGACGCCGCCCTGCAGCAGAGCCAGATGCGACAGCCTCAGCCAGCCATAGGAGTTGGCCGGGCTCTTGGCCAAGGCACGTCTTTGCTGTTCCGCGCTGGCCGCCAGCCAGACTGCGGCCTGGGCGCTAGCCAAATCACCCTGCAGCGCCTGTTGCAGGTTAATCCGGGCCAGATCATTATGGGTCTGACTTTGCCGGTGAACCGCCAAACTGTTCCCGAGGGCGCGTTCCGCGCGGACCAGGCGGGAATTGCTAACCGGGTCGCCATTGGCCAATCGATCCAGCACCCCATTTGCTGGCAGGCGATGTGCTGCAGCCAGAAAGCGGGGGAGGGCGGTCAGACATAGAGACAGGCCCAGTCCGGCAACCACAAAAGACAGGGCGATAGCTTGAAGCTGGCCCCGCCCCAGCGGTCTATCCTTGATAGTACTTTTCGTAGATGCCATAGGTGTCCCCGTGGCTGCCATAGGAATAACCTGAATGCTTGCGCGCATCCACCTGGGTCAACACCACACCGGCTATATCAGCCTTGGAATCCAAGAGATTACGAAGGCCAAGCGATACGGTCGCTCGATCCGTCTCCCCCCAACGCACCACATAGATGCATTTATCCACATGTTTTGAAAGAATGGTCGCTTCGGAAAAGGCCAAACTGGGCGGCGTTTTGAACAGGGCCAGATCATAACCCCGTTCCAGGCGTTGAATGAGTTGCCACATGCGATCCGAATTAATCAAATCAGTTGGGTTGGGCGCGCTATGCCCGCCGGCAATAAAATGCATCCCCGATGAATCATCGATTTCTATGATGTCTTCCAGCTTTGCTGTGTCTTCCAGGAATTCCGCCAAGCCACGCAGGTTGGGAACATCCAAATCCGTATGTATGGATGGCCGGCGCATGTCGCAATCGACCACTATAACCCGTTGTCCCGCTTGCGCCGCCGAACGCCCCAGGGACAGGGACAAGGACATCTTGCCTTCCTCCGGCTCCGACGAAGTCACCAGGATGGTTCGAGGTGCGACGCGACCCGATAGCATCAGGGACGTTCGTATGCTGCGGATGCATTCTGCGAACATAGAATTCGGTTTTTCCAGAACCATATCCTGAGGCCGTAGATGCCGCGTGGCGAAACCGTGCAGTTTAGGCATGATGCCCAACGAGGGTACGCCGGTAATTTGTTCGATTTGCGGTATGCTGCGGAAACCAACATCCAGATGTTCCAGTATAAATACCAACACGATACCCACGACGACCGAGGCCAATAGGGCTACGAAAACGATCAGGGTTTTGCGCGGATAACTGGGGCGCAGGGGTGGAACCGCAGGTGAAATCAGGCGCGCATCCGCCTGCTGCGTGGCATCGTCCTGGACGTCCGTTTCCTTGAACCGGGTCAGAATCGTCTGATAGATCGCGTCGTTGGCCGCGACCTCGCTTTCCAAAGCGCGCAAGGTGACGACGCTTTCGTTTTGTTTCAGGATCGCCTGCTTTAGCCGTTCGATCTCGGCAGCGGTCGTGCGTTCCCGAATTTCCGCAATTTCCAGTTCATTGCCCAGACTAGTGGTAATTTTTTCAACCTCACGGCTGATCTTCTGCTGCAGATCGGTTAATTCAGATTCTTTCAAGATCAGCTTGGGGTGCCGGCCGCGCAATTGCGTTTTCAGTTCCCCCAATTGCCGAATTACAGCTGCTTCCTGTTCCCGCAATCGTTGGATCAGTTGCGAATCCAGAACGGTTGCCGCGGATTCCGAACCGCCCTCCGATTGCAACAATTTTTGGATTTGCTGATAACGTGCGTCGGCTTCCGCACGACCGCTCCGCGCGCGGACAAGATCAATATTTAACTGCGCCAGTTGTTGCCCCAGGACGCTGGATTCTCCTTGGATATCGACAAAGCCCATGGTGCGCCGATGAGCTTCCAAGGCATTCCGCGACACTTCCAGGCGCTGCCGTAACTCCGAAACTTGTTGGTTCAGCCAATCAGTGGCCCTGGCGTTTGCCGCGAACTTTCGCAACACGGTCTCATTGATATAGACTTCGGCCAAGGCATTGGCCGCCTGGGCGGCGAATTCCGGGTCTGTGGAGATATACTCGACTTCCAAAACGCGGGAGGATTCCGACGAGTCGACATCCACTCCGGAAAGAAAATCCTCCAGGACATCCTCCCGGAAATATGCCGCCATTTCCGCCTTGGTATAGGTCTCCTCGGTGGCCTTGGATTTTTTATCGCCGCCGCGCAGTTCATCGCGAACCCAGTCCGGTATCAGGCTACGGACAAAGCCGCGCAGGTCGATACGGTCGAGAAGTCCCTTGGGTTTAGGTTCTGCCAAGCTCGAGTTGAACAAGGGGTGATTTACCAAATCCAGTTCGTCCACCACCTTTCCAGCCAAGCCGCGGGACATGAGGACCGCCGCCTCCGTCCGGTTGGTGTAATGGTCAAACCGTCCGCCTTGCAGTACCTGGCGAAATTCAAGGGTCCGGTCACGTTGCCGTTCCACCACCAATTGGGCTTCAGCAACATACAGCGGAGTGGCCTGCATGACACCCAGAACGGCCAGCAGTGTTATGATAAATGACGTCGCAATGATGATCATCTTGCGCCGCCAAAGGGTGTGCACGATTTGGCGCAGGTCGAACGCTGGCTCGCCGTGACCGGCAGGCATGCTATCGAAGGACGGTGCAATCGTCTCTTCGTAATCCTCGTCGCGGTCGCGCAACGGCATGTAACTTAAATTACTCATAAACCCGCAACCGCGGCTCCGTTCAATGCGTTAACTGATGCTGTTCATCGCCAATTATATAAGGCTATACTAACATATACACTATACAGGGATTATGCATAGAATATATTAATTAATTCTTCGGCTGCGAATGAGATTTAGCCAGAATGCAAGTATTAACTGTGCGACTCTTATGCTACGTATAGTTTATAGATCCAAAATCACCAATCTGTGACGAATTACACATTGTCATCAGAATAATCGGCGCACCACCTCAATGGTGTCGCCCGGGTGGACTGGTGTGTTTAAACTGGCTTTGTATCTTACTGGAACACCCTGACGGTCTTCGCGGATCAGCAAAACAGGGTCGTGCTTGGCGCGTCGGGTGTAACCTTCTGCGATAGCGATGGCCTTACGTACAGTAATACCAACGATATAGTCGTATTTGCCGGCTTTGTTGACTTCGCCAAGGATGAAAAACGGGCGGTAGTTCAGCACCTCAATCGAAACCTTCGGGTCGACCACGAAATCGCGATTCAATCTGGTTACAATCCGTTCCTTCAACTCCGGTACAGTGAAGGTTGCCGCCTTGACCTGTCCGACCAGAGGTACGGCGATGGTGCCGTCGGAGCCCACCGTGGTTTGCCCGGACAGATCCGCATGGCCAAACACCTTAAGGCTGATCTTGTCCCCTGGGCCAAGAAGGTAATCGGAAAGCTGCGCCCGGGCCGCTCCGGAAAACAGCAGCAGTCCCACCAGGAACAATAACTCAATCAACCGGCTGTTGCGGCGGCAGCCGCGCTTCGGGTGCCAAAAGGTCATGCTGTCATGCTCTTACAATTGCACCCCGGCCCGAAGCGTGAATACGTTATTCTGATAGTCACTGCCTGCTTGCGAAGAATCTAGTTGTTCGTAGTCATAGCGTGCTTCGACATACAAGTTACTATTCAATAGATACTGCACATTGAAGCCGATTTCCACCCGGTCTTCCTCTTTGTCTTGACCCGGCAGGGTCGCGTAATCAGAACGCGTAAAGCCGGTCGTGGCCCCGAAGATCAAATTCTCCCTGGGATCCCAGGCTAATTCCAGGCTGACACTATCATCCAAGGATATCGGCGCGGATGTGCTTTCCACCACCTCCACCGTTCGTTCAGCTTTGACATCCAAGGTAAACAGCGGGGTAATGTTCCAAAGCAGCCGGCCCACATAAACCAGATCCAGAAAATCGTCCAGCCCGTTCTGTTCGAAATCGTGGAATAAGACGCCCAGACCCAGTTCCAGGAAGCTCACCGCCGAGCGGTCAATCGTTAGGCCTGCCACAAAGCTCCAGCCCTGATTGTCGCGCACAAAGCCATTGTCGTCGCGGGATTGCCGGTAATCGATAAAAAGCAGCCCCGGTCGCAGCCAAGCGGTGGTGCCGGTGGTTAATTCATAGCCTTGACGGAGCAGCCAAACATGGCCATGGGCATCAAGGAAATCCCGTTCGATCTGACCATTGTCCAGGGCATCGATCTGACTGTAGCGATAAAGCATACGAGTAGAATATTTGTCCGCTTGATATTGCCAATCGGCTTCTACATTTAGGAGTCTGTCGATCGCCGGCTCCGGTCCTTCCAACTCATCGTCGGTAGAACCCCGCTCAGTGTGGGCCGATGAATAGCCCAGTTCAAGCTCCAGCACCGTATGTTCGTCCACATCAATCCGCGGGCGCGTCGATATGAAATAATCATCGTAATCTTCGTCTTTGAAATCCTGGTGGCGGCCAAATTCGCCGCCGACCTTGATATCCACAAAATGGTTCAGCCAATCAGATTCAAGTGTCAGGGTCGGGCGCAGCACAAATATCGTGTCGGAAACCGTTCTCTCATCCACCCTGAAAACATTGTCATCGAACACCAGATCCGTCTCCAGACCCGGCCGCAACAGAAAGCTGTTTACTTGGCTGTCGCGTAGACTCGCCGCTGATTTGTCTGGCGTCGCACCGGGGCGCAAGGGCGTCAATGTCGGGTCCGATACGGCTTGTGGGGAAAGTGCGGTGTCTCCAAAGCTCAGAAATTGACCCAACCGGATGCCTATCGGTTGATATTCTGTTCGGGGCTGGTTGTTAACGGATTCCTGTACCGCTTGCGCCTCGGAGGAGAAATCTGCGCTGATGTTGATGAGATCCAGTGTCTGCGCCATGCCGCTTTCAGCCAAGGCGCCATAAATTAGCAAGCCCAGCGCCAATAGGTACCGCCTTAGAGCTGCTTTAGTTCGGCGATGCTTGGAGGTTCGGCTCCTCGGTCGGTTGCTGAATACCCAATGCCGCGGCAATCTGCTGCGGCCCGGCGGCGGTTGCAATATCCGATAGGACAGCACCAATCTGTTCGTCGATCTTGGCATTGGTGGCGGCCAGGCTTTCGCTGTCATTCTGATATTGTTCCTCCACCTCTTTGGGAAGATCGAAATTGCTCTTTTCATCCGTCGGTTCAACTATGACTGCCGTCAAATAGGTTGAATCACCGGCCAGCGCATCCAAATCGATGACCAATTTTCCATCCACCACTTCAGCCTCGACAATGACCATACCGCCGGTGCCGGCGTCATTCGCGGCAGGTTGCTGGCTTGCCGCCTGACTGCTCTGCGTATCGGGCTGCGCGGCAGCAGGCACGGGATTCGTTTTGACGTCCGGATCCGGACCGAGGGCCGTTTTCAAGGCTCTGACCTGTGGTGACTTGGGTATGACGGGCCTCGGCGGGGTCGGCGGTCTGCCCCGCGATGTGACGGTTGAAAATCCAGACCTCACCGTTCTTCTCTTGCCCGCCGAGCTGACCGTCGCCTCGCCTTCGACAACCGATGTGGTTGTTGTGCCGTTGGCTGCCACCGAGATTTCCAAAATGGTGCCTCTGATGCCCATTGTCGCGGTTGGGGTGCGAATAGAGTACCGATCCTTCGATAGATCGCCCGACACAAACCGCATGACGCCCCTGCTCAGGGACAACGCAACCTGGGAATTTCTGCCAGAGGGATCAAAGACGAATTTGTCCAGGGTCACGGACGAGTTCGCGCCGATGGAGATTATGGAATTATCCAGGAAAACCAGGCGTGCCGCACTATTGGCATCGGTGTTAATTTTTTCGTTGCTGAAGATTTTGTCCTGGAGAACAAGATATCGGGTTTTGGTGGGTAATACGCCCCGCACCGCGGCGACAATCTTCTGGGCACTCCCGACGGCTGGTGGGCCCGAAGTGGAGCCCGTGCCCCGTCCGCCGCCAGTTATCTGCGTGCGGTCGCCGGAAAGAGTCCCCGGCTGCAGCCAACCGTCTGGTCCGGATTGCGCAATCGGCACATTTCTGCCGTTGATCCTGACCTTTCTACCCAGCGGATGTTGTAGGCTCTTACCTATATTCAGGTTATCGGTAAGAAGCACGACGCGCCATTTGCCGTTGGGAATATTGGCCGTGAATTTTTTCACGTTGACGACGCCATCCGACAACAGCCCGTCGCTGGACGGCCGGCGCATGGCCCGGCGATTGGCGCCCGACAGGCGCTCGTCCTTAGCGGTAACATGTTGAAAATTCTGCATGATCGTTGAATCGGGAGCGCCAAAGTCAAAGCCAAACGAGCGCGGCGACAAGCGGAAATTTTTCGACATTTTAATTCCGGCGATCGGCTTCGCGAATAACGCCTGACGGGCCGCTTTGGAGATGGAGTTAACGGCATCCTGCAGGGCGATCGGGTCGCCGGCGATCTTGGAGCCTGCCAGAGACTTGATCAGCTCATTGGTTCGCTTTTCCATTTGTTCGGATCGGCCGGAAAATTGAGCGAAATACTGCTTCAGTACAGTTTCACCCTTTTTTGTCCCGCTGGCCGCGGCATTCAAGGCGGCCGCGGCTGAAATGCTCTGGGCGGCAGCGCCGTTCAGGCCGGCGGTGATCGTTAGAGCGCAAACCACGCCACTCAGAACAAGGCCACGCAAACCGCGAAATAGCAGGTTCATTTTGAGCTCCTCGACGACATGCCGTGCCATGGTGCCCCGAAAGACGAGGGCCATGACCAAATCATGCACACGATCCACATCACAATATCATACTTGGTCTCTCGAAGCACCTGCGTCAATAGCCGTCAAAATTCCGGGCATTCTGGAAGGTTTCATGTAAAAAGGGCCTCCAATGATGCAGTCTTTGGCGAATTCGTTAAGAAACTATAAACGCAAGGATGGACCTGATGAGTGGCCAGCTCCGAACTTGTTTCAAATTAGGGCGTTTATGACCATGCCAGGACAAGCTGTACCATGATCGGGCCCGGTCCGTGGCCGATGTTACTGGCCGGCGGTCAGGTCGATGCGGCGGAAATCACACCGGCTCTGCTGCAACGCCTGGTGGAATTGATTGGTCCCGCTCTGGCACGGCATTTACTGCCTGCCTCCGACATAGCGGTGACAGCGAATGATGTCAGACAAAGCCGGCTGGCGAACAGGTTTCGCCGGGCAGACGGTCTGCGGTGGGCCCGTCATGCGGCCGTTCACGGCATCCAGGTGGTTTGCCTTAAAGGGCTGGCGGCGACGCATTTATTTTATCCCGATCCCGATCTGCGTATCATGTCGGATGCCGATCTGTTGGTCGCCGACGCCAACCACGCCAAACTCGTGAGGTTGTATCAGATTGCTGGTTTGCGTTTTCATCAGGTCGAGGCACGTTCCACCTGGGGCTTTATTTCCGATGCGTCTCTGTTGCCCCTGACGAGTGCCGACGGTGCCAGCAATATTGATCTGCACGTTCACCCGGATGCCTGGCCCCTGCATCTGGGCCTTGCCAGCACCGATGTTTTCGCGGCTGCCCGGCTCATCTCAGCGGGCGATGGTGAAATATGGGTGCCCAGCATCACCCATATGCTTTTGTTGTCCGCCAGTCATGCTGCCCGCGATCTGTTTGGCCCATCAACCGCAAAATCCCTCATCGACGCGGCGCTGTTGCTGCGGAATTATGGTGATGAAGTTGATTGGCGGGAGTTCGAGGGGCGCTTGCGGGCGGGACGGGTGGAAAAGCCGGTGCGGTCTTTTTTGGCCATATTGAAGCGCCTTGGCGCTGATACCGGTGCCGTGCCTGAACATCTAACGCAGGTGGCGGGGCCTGAATTTGAACGGGCGGTGGCCGACTATGCGGCATTGTTTCCAGCCGACTCCAGCGCCCTGGCCCGCGCACGGCGGGAGTTGCTGTTGTGTGCCGAAACAGGCGTCGCCATGCGGCGCAATTGGCAGCGCTTGGCAGGCTTGTTCCGTCCGCGCGGATAAAATCGCCTCCCAGGATGTCTTGGCCCCACCGGTTCCGTTCGCTATGGTGCGGCCGCGATGAGCAATGTTCTTGATATTACAGCGCTGGCGGCAGCATTGGGCAACGGTGACCGCCGCGCCCTGGCCCGAGCCATAACGCTTGTGGAATCCACCAGGCCCGAGCATCGGGCCCAGGCCGAAGCGCTGTTGGCGGCCTTGCCGACGGCACCGGGTCCCTCTGTCCGTCTGGGTATCACCGGGGCGCCGGGGGTTGGTAAATCGACATTTATCGAGGCTTTCGGCGGCTATTTGACGGCGCTGGGGCGGCGGGTTGCGGTGCTGGCGGTGGATCCGTCGTCGTCGCGCACGGGCGGCTCCATCCTGGGCGATAAAACCCGCATGCCTTTGTTGTCCCGCGATCCAAATGCGTTCATACGGCCCACACCTGCGGGCCGCGCCCTGGGTGGTGTCGCCCGGCGTACCCGCGAAGCGATGACATTGGTGGAAGCAGCCGGTTACGACATCATCATTGTTGAAACCGTGGGCGTGGGCCAATCGGAGTACGCGGTGGCCGATATGGTGGATATGTTCCTGCTGCTGCTGGCTCCGGGCGGGGGCGACGAATTGCAGGGCATCAAGCGCGGCATCATGGAACTGGCCGACTTGTTGGTGGTCAACAAGGCAGACGGCGCCCTGCGCGGGGCGGCCAATAATGCGGCGGCCGATTATCGCAATGCCCTTAATCTAATTCGGCCGAAAACAGCACATTGGCAGGCCCAGATTCTATTGGCCTCGGCCCTATTGGGCGAGGGATTGGCGGAAATTTGGCAGGCGGTGCAAGATTTTCAGACAGCTCTGTTCGCCGATGGGGAACAACAGGCTGGTCGGGCCGCGCAAGCGCGGCGATGGCTGTGGGAAGAAATTCAGGACGACCTGATGGCCGAGTTGAAAGCGGATTTAGTACTTAAACCCATCATCTCGGCGCTGGAGGAACAGGTCGGACGCGGCGATATCACGCCCTCGGCCGCCGCGAGGGAAATCCTGGCGGCGTTTCGGCGGCCCACCAAAAAACGCTGAAGCCGCCTATTTTTGATGCTCGGCCCAGCCTGGATGGGCCAGTTGCTTGATCAGCATTTTGCCGACGACCTTCTTTTGTTTTTCGCTGGGCATGTTCAACTGATTGATCAATTCCGCCGTGCGCGCGGCGTCTTCATAGCGGGCGATCAGGCCGTCGCGTAATTGGAATAGTCCGACGCCGTCCATGAAAATGCGCTTGCCCTTGATATGCGGCAATTTGCAATCGTAACTGAATAGCCAGCGGGCATAACCGGTGGTGCCATTGTCGACCGGGTCAAACATGCGCCAGAGAAAATTTTCTCCGTCCCGATGGAATCGGCCCTCCAGCATTTGGGCAATAGCTTCGCGCCCGTGGTACTCGCCGTAAAAGACATCGTCATAGATGCCATCTTCGGTGAAAAGCGCGCTGAACCGGGCGCCGTCGCCGGCTTCCACCGCCGCGGTGAAGGCGTCCAGGATCTCTTTGAAACTTTGCTGCATAGTTACCTGGCTTTCTTTTCTGCGGTTATCCTACCAACATGCTTGACGTCGGCGGTCCATTTGCCTAAAAAACGCCGCTCCGTCGGCACTTCTGCCGCCGGAACTTTTAGGATGAACAAGTCATGGCGCGGCGTTGCGAACTTACCGGAAAAGGCGTGTTGACGGGCAATAATGTCTCGCATGCCCACAATAAGACACGGCGGCGGTATCTGCCAAATGTCCAGGAAATGGCGCTGCACTCGGATGCGCTGGGCCGGGCTGTCCGATTGAAGATTTGTGTCAGCGCCTTGCGCACCGTAGAGAAAAAGGGCGGTCTGGATGCCTATCTCAGCGACGCCAAGGACCGTCAGCTGTCCCTAAAGGCGCGCCGCTTGAAACGTGCCGTGGCAAAAGCCACCGGCGGAGCTGCCGAGGCTGCCACCGCAGCATAGCCTGTTGGGCGCTTCATATGGTCATTCGGCCAGGTGGAACTGCAACAGCAATGTGCGTTGCAGCGGATTGAAATTGTCGTCCGACAGCAGGTAGATCAACCAGCCGCCGTTTTGGCCGCGGCGCACCGCCATGCCTTCAAAGTTATCGACCGACATGGGCGGTACCAGTTGGGCCAGTTCTTCATCAATCAGCCGTCCACCGGCTTTGATCCGCGCCGCCGGGATGCGCGATAGCCGCGCGCCGACCCCGCCGCCGAAACTAAAGCGCCGCTGCAACAAAAGAACATCGCCATTGGATAAAGTGGCCAAGTCCGTGGGGCGAAAGATGCCGACACCCGGCCAGTAGACCTGGCCCAGGCTTTGCCCGTCCGGCGCCAGCAACCAGCCGATATAGTCACCCTCGCCATCATCACCGTCCTTTTTGGTGCGAAATTTCTCGCTCAACACCAGAACCCGGCCGTCCGGCAGGGACGTCATGGCTTCCAGGCCGCCGTTGCGCGGCGCTCTGGCGATACCGGGCGGAGTGGCGAACAGGCTTGGCTGTCCCGACAGGCTGCCATAGCGCAGCACCCGGTGGCGAACTTCAAAGCTTACCAAATAACTGCCATCATCAAGCCCTGTTACGGCCTCTGCATCCTGATCCCGCTTGTCCGAGCGTCGGGACAAGGGCCGGCCGGTAACGCCGCGCAATCGGAACATCTCGCTATCGCTCAGGCCCTGTAGCCGGTCCCTGCCATCATGCTGCAGTTGGGCGCGCAGTAGATCACCGTAATCGGACACGGCAATCACGCTGCTGCCATCCGGTGACAGGCTCAAACCCGAGAAGCCGCCGAAGTTTGCGTTATCGCTGCGCAAGACAAAGCCGGCGCTGAAATTCAGCTTCCCAACTTCGGTTTGATTTGGCTGTTCCGGGTTCAGGAAAATCGCCTGGGTATCGATCCGCAGCTTCCCATTCTGGGCCCCCGCCACGGATGGTAGTGCGCAGCCCGATAACAGCGTGCCCAGCAGCACAACAACGATGGTGATAAGTTTCAGTACGTTCATCCCGATATCCACCCGTAGGCTCAACATGCTCTGGGCGGTATATGTTCAAGTGAACGATTTCGCGCGAATTGGTTCAGGCTACTCTGCGGCGCGGCGAAGACCCCTGGCCCTTAGCCGCCTCGTCATCGAACAGTTCGGCCAGCTTGTCCATCATGGCGCCGCCCAATTGTTCGGCGTCGACAATGGTCACGGCGCGTTGATAATAGCGTGTAACGTCATGGCCGATGCCGATGGCAATCAATTCCACGGGTGATTGGGTCTCGATCCAATTGATCGCAGCGCGCAAATGCTTTTCCAGATAGTTGCCGGCATTTACGGACAGGGTTGAATCGTCCACCGGCGCACCGTCCGAGATCACCATCAAAATGCGCCGCTGTTCAGGCCGGTAAACCAGTCGGTTATGGGCCCAGATCAGCGCTTCACCGTCGATGTTTTCCTTCAACAGGCCTTCGCGCATCATCAGGCCAAGACCTCGCCGGGCCCGGCGCCAAGGCGCATCGGCGCTCTTGTAGATGATATGACGTAAATCATTCAGACGCCCCGGCGCCGCCGGTTTGCCCTCGCGTAGCCATTTCTCCCGGCTTTGGCCGCCTTTCCAGGCCCGGGTGGTAAAGCCGAGTATTTCCACCTTGACCGCACAGCGTTCCAGGGTACGGGCCAGAATATCAGCGCACATGGCCGCCACGGTGATCGGGCGGCCGCGCATGGAGCCGGAATTGTCAATCAGCAGGGTGACCACGGTGTCACGGAAGTCCGTATCGCGTTCCATCTTGAAAGACAGGGGCAGTAAGGGATTGGTGACGATCCGCGATAGTTTGCCCGCGTCCAACATGCCTTCTTCCAGATCGAATTCCCAGCTGCGTGTCTGCTTTGCCATCAGGCGGCGTTGCAGGCGGTTGGCCAGGCGCGCTACGACGCCTTGCATGTTCGACAATTGCTGATCCAGGTAAGCGCGCAGGCGCCCAAGTTCCTCGGCATCGCACAGCTCCACGGCCTCGATGACCTCGTCGAATTCGTCCGAAAAGAACCGGTACGGCGGCTCGTTCGGGTTGTCCGGCAGCATATCGCCTGGCCGCCATTGCCGCCGTCCCCGGCCGGGTTCCTCGCTGCCCGACATGGCATCCGCGTCTTCCGCTTCCATTTCCGAGTCGGCTTCGGCGTCACCATCTGCCGAGCCGTCCTGAGAATCGGAACCGTCCGGATCACCGCCGTCGTCGGCGCTGCCTTCACCACCGTCGCCTTCGCCCTCGCCGTCGGCCATTTCTTCTTCTTCGTTTTCCGGCGAATCTTCCAGATCGTCGGATTCCGTACCGTCTTCCTCGCCCAGATCAAGATCGGCGATCAGTTTTCGGGTCAGGCGCGCAAATGCGTTCTGGTCCGTTATATTGCCCGTCAGGTCGGCTAGATCCTGGCCGGCTTTTTCTTCGACCCAGGGCCGGATATGTTCGACCATGGGTTTGGCTGAAGCGGGCGGTGCCTTGCCGGTTAACTTTTCCCGCACCAGCAGTCCTACCACTTCTGGCAACAAGGCCTCGCCTGGATCATTGACGGCCGCATAGCCGCGGGCCCGGCAGCGTTCCTCCAACATGGCGTCGAGGTTGTCCGAGACGCCCATCATGCGTTTGGCACCCAGGGACTCCACGCGGGCCTGCTCCGCTGCCTCGAATACGGCGCGGGCGGTCGCGCCTTTCGGCTGATTTAAGGCATGCAGGCGGTTGTCATGGTGCCGTTGCCACAGGGCCAGCGCATCGCCACTGCCACGTACATGAGCGACTTCGGCCTCGCCCAACTCCCGGCTCGGAGTGGGCAGGCGATTGCGGCCGCCGCCGGTGGCCGTGCCTTCGGCGCCAAAATTAACGGTCAGTTCGCTGTCCCGCGCGATAGCGCGCACGGCTGCTGTCACGGCGCGTTTGAACGGTTCGACCGGATTTTCCGGTTTTATCATCGCCATGGCATCAGGATAGTTGGATATGGGCGGCCGATTCCGGCAATTCCTCACCGAAACAGCGTTGATAGTATTCCGCCACCAACGGCCGCTCCATCTCGTCGCAGCGGTTCAGAAAGCTGACCCGAAAGGCGAAGGCGATGTCATTAAAGATGCGGGCGTTATCGGCCCATGTGATCACCGTCCGTGGTGACATTACGGTCGAAATGTCGCCATTCATAAAGCCCGACCGGGTCAAATCGGCGACCGAGACCATGGAGTTGATGAATTTCTGACCCTTGTCATCCGCCCAGTCCGGAACTTTGGAAGTGACAATTCGCACTTCATCGTCGTGAGGCAGATAGTTCAGGGTCGTGACAATACTCCAACGGTCCATCTGGCCCTGGTTGATCTGCTGCGTGCCGTGATACAGCCCCGTGGTATCGCCCAGACCAACCGTATTCGTGGTGGCGAACAGGCGGAAACAAGGGTGCGGCCGGATAACCCGATTTTGGTCCAACAGGGTCATCTTGCCCTCGACCTCCAAAATTCGCTGTATTACAAACATCACATCCGGTCGGCCGGCATCGTATTCGTCGAACACCAGGGCGCAAGGGTGTTGCAGGGCCCAAGGCAAAATGCCTTCGCGGAATTCGGTAATCTGCTTGCCATCACGGATGACGATGGCGTCCTTGCCCAGCAAATCGATACGGCTGATGTGGCTGTCCAGGTTGACCCGGATGCAGGGCCAGTTCAGGCGCGACGCCACCTGTTCGATATGGGTCGATTTGCCCGTGCCGTGATAGCCCTGGATCATGACCCGCCGGTTATGGGCAAAACCCGCCAGGATAGCCATCGTTGTTTCATGGTCGAATTGGTAGGACGAATCCAGGTCCGGCACCAGATCGGAGGATCCGGAAAAAGCCGGCACTTCCATGTCACTGTCCAGGCTAAACGCCTCGCGTACGCTTCGCGTGGTGTCCGGCTGGTCAATAGGATGGACCGAGGTTTCATCGGCAGTGGCAATCAGCGTCATTGGTAAAGAATCCTGTTGCTTGCGTTATCGCGTCGTATCAATTGCCCGAAACCTGGCCTTACGCCAAGTCCGAGGACATCAAGTTGCTGTACGCCTCATTGATGGATTTGAAGCGTTCTTCAGCTTGTTTTGCGCCGCCATTCGCGTCGGGGTGAAAACGTTTTACCAGTTGCTTATAACGCATTTTGATGTCTTGCAAGTTTGCCGTTTCATCTAAATCCAATTGGGCCAGATCCCGGCGTTGTTCACGGGTTCGTTTCGGTCCCGAATTTGCCGCGCCAGGTGGGCCAACTTCGCCATCAAAAAGCCCGTGATGATCATTAACCCGGCCCTCAATCCAGGCTTTGTAGCCGCGCTCTCCCAACTTCCACGTGGGACGATGCCCGGTCACCGCCTCGGTTCGGAATTTTTCAATTTCGTCCTGATTCATGCCAGTGAAATAATCCCAGCTCCGGTTATAGGCGCTGACGTGTTCCAGGCAGAACCAATAAAATTCGTCCAGGCTGGTTTTGGATTTCGGCGCGCGATGTTCAGCCGTCTGGTCGCAGCCGGCAAAGTCGCATTTGCGCCCCGGTTCTCCCGACGCTTCGTCTACCCGGGTACGCGACACCGGTATGTCATTTTTGGTTCTAGCCACCATTAGAGTATGCTGGCATCGGGTGCGGCTTTCAATAGTCGAGGCGCCCTCGAAAGACGCCAGCCGTGGTGGCCAACGTTCCATATGCTTCTTGGCCGCCCATTATGTCTGTTCAACATTGAAGATTAGGAGTCAGCGCAATGCCCATGGCCGCAACCATCGAACAAAAATTACAGGCAGCCCTGGCGCCGCTTCGGCTCGAGGTGGAGGATCAGTCGCACCTGCACGCAGGCCACGCGGGCGCCCGTGAAGGAGGGGAAAGTCATTTTGCGGTATTTATTGTGGCTGACATTTTTTCCGACAGAAGCCGTCTTGCCCGCCAGCGTCTGGTCAACGAAGTCCTGCGGGAAGAACTGGCGGGCCCGATACATGCCCTATCCATTCGGGCGATAACACCGGAGGAAGCAGGCGAGGGCAAATGATCGATATACCCGTAAACTGATTTGGAGATTTCGCAACATACGTAGGGATTGATCCCGGTCCGGCAAGAAATTTCACTGAAATGAAGCTTGCCCAGCCCAAAAGCCGGCTTGCCACGCAACATAGCCAAAATCTGGTCATGGTTGTTTGATCTTGGACCGCGGCGGGCGGATGCGCACCGCGGTTACCTGGTTCCGCAGCCGCCGCACCACTTCAAAGGTGAAGCCACTTAGGTTGAAGCTCTCACCCACATCAGGAATTCTGCGCGCCAGATGAATGACCAGCCCGGCAATCGTGGCTGCATCGTCCTCGGGCAACTCCCAATCAAAATCCCGGTTCAGGTCCCGCACGGTGACCACGCCATCGATCATATAGCTGCCGCCCACTTCGTGCCGCACCGCGCTGGCGCGGGTAACGTCATGTTCATCGCTGATGTCGCCGACAATTTCTTCCAGAATGTCTTCCAGAGTGACCAGGCCCATCAAGGCACCGTATTCATCAACAACCAAGGCAAAATGCTCCCGCCGCGCACGGAAGGCGTTCAATTGTTCGATCAGCGTGGTGGTTTCGGGCACGAACCAGGGTTCTCGCCACAAATTCTCCAGTGAGGGGCTGCCGCCCGGCCCGCTTTCCGGTGCGCTTTCCGGTGCGCTTTCCGGTGCGCTGAGGGCCCGCAAAAGATCCTTGGCGTGCAGTATGCCGACAATATTATCGACGTCGTTCCGCCACAGGGGCACACGGCTGTACGGGCTGGCCAGCAGGGCTTCAGCAATTTCCTGGGCCGGTTGGTCGGCATCCAGCATAATCATGTTCTTGCGGTGCACCATAATTTCTGAAACTTCGACATCGGACAAATCCAAAATGCCATCCAGCATGTCGCGGTCACTTTTGATCATGGCGCCGTCGCGGGCATGCAGGTCCAGGGCGCCGCGCAGCTCTTCCGAGGCATCGGCGACGGCGTCCTCGTTGCGCATGCGGACGCCGAACAGAGCCAGAAATGCCACGACTATTTTTTGTACCAGATCAACAATGGGCCCCAGTATGGAAACAACGGGGCCGACGATAGACGCGGCGGCCAAGGCGGTACGGTCCGGCCGGTTCAAGGCATAGGTTTTTGGCAGCACCTCGGCGAATACCACGACCAGGGCGGTCATAATCGCCGTCGCATAGGCGACGCCCGCCTTGCCGAACAACGCAATCAACACCGACGTCGCCAGTGCCGAGGCCAGAATATTGACCAGATTGTTGCCTAACAACACAGCACCGATCATGCGCTCGGGTGCGGCCAGCAGGCGGTTGACCCGGGTGGCACGTCGCAGGCCGCGGCGTTCTAACTGGTGCATGCGGGCACGGGAGACCACGGTCAGGGCCGTTTCCGTGCCGGAAAAAAGGGCCGATAGAACCAACAGTACCAAAACCCCCAATATGGAAAACAGTAACTCGCCGTCCATGGCGCGTTTACCCCCTATCCGACGATGTCGGTGCCAGCGCGTCCTGCAGCATATCCATCACGGCGTCCTCCGCCACGTCATTGGTGATGAACGCCTGACCGATGCCCCGTGCCAAAATGAAGGTCAGGCGGCCGTCGGCAACCTTTTTGTCCTGCCGCATATGGTTCATCATGACATCCGCCGTCAGCCCAGATAGGCCAATCTGAGCAACGCTGGTCGGCAAACCCACGGCGGAGAGGTGACGCAGGAGGCGCTCGGATTCCTGGCTTGGACACAGGCCCAGGCGTGTCGACAGGGCAAAGGCCATGCTCAGGCCCACCGATACCGCCTCGCCATGCAGTAACTTTCCGTCATAGCCAGCCTCTGCTTCCAGGGCGTGGGCGAATGTATGGCCCAGATTCAAGAGGGCCCGATCGCCGCCCTCCCGCTCATCGCGGCCAACGATTGCCGCTTTGGCATGGCAGCATACCGCAACCGCTTGCCGTAGGGCCCAGGGCGCTCCCGCCAAGAGTTGGCTGCCATTTTCTTCCAACCACTGAAAGAAGGCGAAGTCATCGATTAAACCGTATTTGACCACCTCACTATAGCCGGCCCGTAACTCCCGTTCGGGCAGGGTGGCCAGGGCGGTGACATCTGCAAGTACCAGGCGGGGTTGGTAAAACGCCCCAATTAAGTTTTTCCCCTGGGCCGCATTGATTGCGGTCTTGCCGCCGACGGAGCTGTCGACCTGGGCTAAAAGGGTTGTCGGCAATTGGATGAAGTCAATGCCACGGCGCAGAATGGCTGCGGCAAAGCCCGCCAGGTCACCGACGACGCCGCCACCCAGGGCCAGGATTGTATCCCGCCGCTCAACCCGCAGTTCCAACAGGCGATCCAGCAACGATTGCAATTGCCCAAAATTCTTGCTGCTTTCGCCGGCGGGTACGACGATGGCATCGCTTTGAATGCCCGACATATCCAATGAAGCTTGTAGCGCAGCCAAATGCAACGCAGCCACGGTTTCGTCGCTGACAATGACCACCCGTGGCCGGGTCAGCACGGCTGCCAAATACGACCCGGCGCCAGCCAACAGATTCTCGCCGATAATGATGTCGTAGGAACGATTGGCCAGTTCAACCCGTACCGTTGTCTCGTCCTGCGCATGATCTTGCCGGCCTGCCATTAAACCCGATCTTTCGTGCCGGTCGCCATGCGGTGCCGCAACGCTTTCACAATTTGCTCCACAACATCCTCGTGTGGGCCCTGGCCGGATGTCACGGTCAAATCCGCCAGAGCATATACCGGCGACCTTTCCGCCATCAATGCGCGCAGGATTTGTTCCGGATTGCCCTGTTTCAACAACGGCCGGTTGTCACGCCGTAGAACCCGTTCCAACAACACCTCCAGTTCAGCATTCAACCATATAGAAATACCCTTCTCGCGGATAGCGGCCCGCGTCTCGGGGTCCATGAAGGCGCCCCCGCCTGTTGCCAGCACGTGGCCTCCGCCATCCAGCAGGCGGGCGATCACCCGACGTTCTCCGCTACGGAAGGCAGCCTCGCCATGGCGGCTGAAAATTTCATCGATGCTACAACCCGCCGCTTTCTCGATCTCCTGATCGGCATCGAAAAACGACAAGCCCAGACGCTTCGCCAAACGTCGCCCAACGGATGATTTGCCGGCGCCCATCAGGCCAACAAGGACAATGCCACAGTCCAAATCAGGAACAATTGGTTCGCTCATAACTCTTTCAATTGCCGGTGGTTCCATGCAGCAAAATTTCCGGCTTCCGTCGTATTCATATAGAGCGTCATGTCCCGGTCCCGTTGCAAGGCGGACGCGCAATGGATAGATTAGCGCCTGGATCGACTAAGTTCAGCCACATTTGCAGTTTAGCAAACAATCAATAGGCTGTCCGCATTCGCTGCATCGCCTAAGGACTAATTCGCAATCATTGAACGAACGTACAACTCCTGATGAGAAACATATCCCTGATCATTGTCGCGTTTATGGTGCTTTTGCTTGCGGGTGGCATGGCCTTTCTGGCTATGTGGGAGATCCCGGCGCCCAGTGCGCCTGTGCACAAGGTACTGTCCGATGACCGTTTCCCAAGGTAAAGCCCAGTCGAGCACTTTGGCACCGCGTCTGGTGGCATTCTGTCTTTTGGCGGTATCGGCTGTTTCTGGTACGGCAACCGCCGAACTGCGCCTGGCTCAGACCTCGAAACAGATCGAAACGAATGAACTGCCCAGCGTGACCGTTGGTCCTCCTCCAGCCAGCAAAAGCCCCATCATACCCGCGCCCAAGGCTGCGGCGGGCGCAGCGCCACGGCGTGCTACGGGAAAGGCTCCAAAATCCCTGCAATTGCGTCTGGATCCAAAGACCGGGCAGGCCCTGACGCCGGACCAGTTAAAAAAAAATAGGGACCGGCAAAGCGAGCGTGCGCCCCGTTCGTTGCGCGCCCGCCAACCTGAGAAAGAACCCGCGAAGCCGGCCGCCACAGTGATCGCGAAATCAGGGGCGGCTCCTAATGCCGGTGAAAACGCGTCTGAAAATGAGGCCGCCGGCGGCATCCAGGTTAAGACGCTGGGCCGGACGAAAGTATCGGCGATCGGCTTGCTGAACGAGGCCGATGGCGGGTTTGGCAACGCGATGTGGTCCGGTACGTCATTGCCCTTGGTCATGGAGATGTTGCCGCGGCTGCCAGTGGCGACGTCGTCACCGGTGATGCAATCGTTGCGTCGGCGCCTATTGCTGACCACGGCGCTGCCGCCCGAAGACGAGGGCGCCAGCGATACCGCTACCGATGATGATGGCAGCGCCCTTGTCGCCCTGCGTATAGAACGCCTGGCTGCTGCTGGCGATTCGAAAGCGGTGACGCAGTTGTTGAAATTTGCGCCTCTATCGGCAGACAACAAGATTTTTACCCAGATAAGGGTAGAAGAGGAGTTGTTGGCGGGCAATGTGCGCCAGGCCTGCGATATGGTGCGCAACCGGCTCGGCGCCGGTATCGCGATCGGCTCTGGGGATCGCGACATCGTTTGGCAAAAAGTCATGGCTTTTTGCCTGGCCCTGGACGGGCAGGCGGCCCAAGTCGAACTATATGAACAATTGCTCTATGAGAATGGTGTCGAGGACGAAGCTTTTTATACCCTGCTGGCGGGCCTGAATGGCGGTGAGGCGGTGCCACTGGAGAGCATCAGCCATGTCGAGCCGTTGCACCTGGCCATGCTGCGCACAGCGCGCCGGGCGATACCGGCGGATGCCGTGAAACAGGCTTCACCGGTCGTACTGCGGGCTATCGCCACCTCGCCCAATGCCGCCCTGGAGATGCGCCTGGAAGCTGCGGAACGGGCAGAAGCCCTGGGTGCATTGCCCACCGAGGTTTTGCGCCGGATCTATGCCAGCGTACCCTTTAGCGCCGAACAAAGCGCTGATGCCCTGGTGCTGGCAAAGAGCCAACCGGGGCCTTCGGCGTCTGCCATCCTGTATCAGGTGGCGCAAATTGACGCCCAGGTGGAAGGGCGTGCCCGGGCTCTGGCCGCGGCCTGGCGCAATGGCAGGCGCAATGGCCGTTACATGACGGCGGTGCGGGTCAACCTGCCGATCACGCAGTCGCTTGAGCCCAATGCCAATCTGGCCTGGTTTGCCGCGCTTGCCGGCCGGGCCCTGTTGGCGACCGGTGACACGGAAGCCGCGAGGGCCTGGTTGATGGCAGTGGTGGAGCCGGCCCGTGCCGGCCATCCCGAAGCCGCCGCTGCCGTGCTGGCCCTGGCGCCCCTGCTATATATCAGGGATGTGGATCCGGACGACCCGGCGTTGGCGCCGGTGATGGAAAGGGTCGTGGCAGGGTGGTGGCAGGGAGAGGTTGCAAATAACGGCGCGGAAAGGTACCAACGCGGCTTAAGGTTACTGGGTTTGCTGACGGCCCTGGGCAAAGAACTGTCGGGGCAACTGTGGCTGCCTTTGTATGGGGCTCCGGACAGGGATATTCCGCAGGCCTCACCTTCGTTGTTGATGGGGTTGGATCGGGCTGCGGCCGGCGGCCGTACGGGCGAGGTCGTAATGCTTTCCCTTTTGCTTCTTGGCGAAAGGGGACCGGCGGCAAGTGATACCATTGCCCTGGGCCGGATGGTCTCTGCCCTGCGACGGGTTGGTCTGGCCGGCGACGCCAGGTCGCTCGCGCTGGAGGGTCTGTTGGGTGCCGGTTTTTAGAGCAATTTTCAATTATTTGGAGTCGCTAATGCGACGCAAGTGATTGGTTCAATTGCTCTATCTTAAAGGGTCTGAGCACATTTGGATTAAATGTGCTCTAGTGAACGTTGTTTTAATTTGATGTGAGAGTCGTGTTGTCCAAATCTTTGCAGTATGTGGAAGTTTTTCTTGAAATGCTGGCAGCCGAGCGCGGTGCTGCGCAGAATACGTTGGAATCCTACAACCGTGATCTGCGGCACTTCGAAGCTTACAATAGGACCGCCATAGCGGAGGCGGATAGCGAAGATATTCGCGGCTATCTGGCCCATTTGGAACGCGAGGGCATGGCACCATCCACTGCCGCGCGGCGCCTTTCCGCCATGCGGCAATTTTATCGGTTCCTCCATGCCGAAGGGATGCGAAGCGATGACCCGTCGGCGGTTATCGATAGCCCGCGCCGGGTCCGCCCATTGCCAAAGGTTCTCTCCGAGGCCGAGGTTGAGCAGCTTTTGGCGGCCGCAAAGACCTACAAAGGGGCCGAGGGCATTCGTCTGGTCGCTCTGATGGAATTACTCTATGCTTCCGGCCTGCGGGTGTCCGAACTGTTGATGCTGCCCTATCCGGCGGTAAAATCGGACCGGGCCTTTATCGTTGTTAAGGGCAAGGGCGGGCGCGAACGCATGGTTCCGTTGAGCAGCCCGGCGATCAAGGCCTTGCAAAAATACGATGTCGTACGCCCTCGTTTCGTGCGCCGGCCTGCAGATGACAATTGGCTGTTCCCATCACGTTCCAAGGGCGGACATCTGACCCGTCAACGATTTTCGCAGTTGGTCAAGGAATTGGCGCAAGTGGCTGGGATTGATCCATCAAAGGTTTCACCCCATTCCCTGCGGCATGCCTTTGCTTCACATCTGCTGGCCAATGGAGCAGATCTGCGTGCGGTGCAACAGATGCTGGGACATGCCGATATTTCAACCACGCAAATCTATACCCACATATTGCAGGAGCGCCTGCAAGAGTTGGTTAAAACTTCCCATCCGTTAGCGGATTGAGCCAGAGGGCTGATGCCGCTGGCCATAACAAGTAATTGCGACGAATGATTAGTTTCCTCGATTTTGAAAAACCAATCGCCGAACTAGAGGCGAGAATTCATGATCTGCGTCAACTTGATGGCGAACAGCAGGGCGGTGCGGATATCGAGGCAGAGGTGGCGCAGATACAGAGCAAGGCAGACCAACTGCTGCGCGAAACCTACCGCAAATTGACGCCATGGCAGAAAGTACAGGTGGCCCGGCACCCGAACCGGCCGCAATTTCAGGAATACGTGGACGGCCTTATCGATTCCTTCACACCCCTGGCTGGCGACCGTGCCTACGCGGATGACAAGGCCATCACCGGCGGCATCGGCCGTTTTCGCGGCCGCTCCGTGATGGTTATCGGACATGAGAAGGGCAGCGATACGCAAAGCAGGCTGCGCCATAATTTTGGCATGGCTCGTCCCGAGGGCTATCGCAAGGCGGCCCGCCTAATGCGCTTGGCGGACCGTTTTAGTTTGCCGGTCATTACCCTGGTCGATACCCAGGGCGCCTATCCGGGCGTCGGCGCCGAGGAACGCGGCCAGGCGGAAGCAATTGCGCGATCCACGGAAACCTGCCTGGACATCCGGGTGCCCCTGATTGCCTGTTTGGTTGGCGAAGGTGGTTCCGGCGGCGCGGTGGCCCTGGCGACGGGGAATGCGGTGATTATGCTGGAACATGCGGTCTATGCCGTGATCTCGCCCGAGGGCTGCGCCTCGATCCTGTGGCACTCGGCTGAACGGGCCCAGGATGCCGCGGACGCCATGAAGGTTACCGCCCAGGATCTGGCCGAACTGAAGATTGTGGATCAGGTGGTGGAAGAAAGTGTCGGCGGCGCCCACCGTAATCCGGCCTCCGCCATCGCCGCCCTGGGCGATGCTATTGCCGCCGCGCTGGCGGAATTCGACGGCCGGGATGGCGGCTATGTGCGCCAGCACCGCCGGGACAAATTCCTCGCCATGGGGCAGCTTGGCATCGCCTGATAGCAACTTGCTTTAATGACTATTGGTGTCGTAGGCGGCAGCAAAGCAAGTGTGCTGTGTTGCGCGGCTTGTCCGATGTCCCACAGCACGCGGCGCCGCGCGCCTACCCCAATGGCCTGGCCGCGCCAGCCAATAAATCACAATAGCCGCGACATGCTCTAACTATCGATCAATTGCCGTGACAGTGTTTGTATTTCTTGCCGGAACCGCAAGGACAGGCGGCGTTGCGCGGCACCTTGCCCCAGGTCAATGGGTTGTCGGGGTCCTGGGTCGTGGCGGCCTGACGGGTGCGGGCCGGGCGCGGCGGCGGTGGCATCCCGTTGACCTCCCCCGCCATGGCATAGTCCTCTTCCATCATCTCGTTCTGTCCGGTTGCCGGGTCCAAATGTTCTTCCTGTAACATTGCGGGGCCGGCCGGCTGGGCCGCCATGAAGGGTTGCTCGGCGTCGGTTTGCAATTCGATATGTGCCAGCACCCGGGTCGTGGTCTGACGCAAATCACCCAGCATGGTCTCGAACAGATTGAAGGCCTCGGACTTATACTCGTTCAAGGGGTCGCGTTGCCCATAGGCGCGCAGGACTATGCCACCGCGCAGATGGTCCAAGGTCAGCAGATGATCCTTCCAGGTCTGATCCAGCAACTGCAACAGCAGACTTTTTTCCACCATACGCATGACTTCGGGGCCATAGTTGGCGACTTTTTCCGCCATCCGCCGGTCGGCGGCGGAACCGATGCGGTTCTGGATTTCCTCGTCCGCGATGCCTTCCTCGGCGCACCATTCGGCGATGGGCAAATCAAGCCCGAAATACTCATTGACCTCTACGGCCAAACCCTCGGCATCCCATTGTTCCGCATAGGCCTTTTCAGGAATATGTCTGGCCACCAGGGCCTCGACGACCTCTCGGCGCATATCAGTAACGGTATCCGCCACGTCCTCTGCGTCCATCAACTCCAGACGCTGTTCGTAAATTACCTTGCGCTGGTCATTCATGACATCGTCGTATTTCAACAAGTTCTTGCGCAGATCGAAATTCCGCGCTTCGACCTTCTCCTGGGCTTTCTCCAGGGCCTTGTTGACCCATGGGTGGATGATCGCCTCACCCTCTTCCAGGCCCAGTTTGCGCAACATCCCGTCCATCCGCTCGGAACCAAAGATCCGCATCAGATCATCTTCCAGACTCAGAAAAAACTTCGAGGCACCCGGATCACCCTGGCGTCCCGACCGGCCCCGCAATTGATTATCAATGCGCCGGCTCTCATGGCGTTCCGTGCCGATGATGAACAGACCACCGGCGGCCAGCACCTTAGCTTTTTCCGCCGCAACCTCGGCCTTGATCGCTTCTGCCTTGGCGGTGTCAACGTTGCCGTCCGGGGCCGCGGCCTCCATGCTCAGGCGCATGTCAAGGTTGCCGCCAAGTTGGATGTCCGTACCGCGGCCGGCCATGTTGGTCGCGATGGTCAGGGCGCCTTCGCGGCCGGCCTGGCCGATGATATAGGCCTCTTGTTCATGATGCCGGGCATTCAGGACGTTGTGCTTGATGCCCTTTTTCGTCAGCAGTTCCGCGAGCACCTCGGATTTCTCGATCGAAACCGTACCGATCAGGGCCGGTTGCCCCCGTTCCTGGCATTCTCCGATCAATTCGATAATGGCGGCGAATTTCTCCCCTTCCGTACGGTAGACTTCATCGTCCTGATCTTTGCGGACCATATCCAGGTTGGTGGGGACGTCGACCACGGCAAGCTTGTAAATTTCCAGAAACTCGCCGGCTTCGGTCATCGCCGTGCCGGTCATGCCCGCCAATTTGGGGTAAAGCCGGAAATAATTCTGGAAGGTGATCGAGGCCAGGGTCTGGTTCTCGGGCTGAACCTCCACCTCTTCCTTGGCTTCAAGGGCCTGATGCAGGCCTTCGGAATAGCGCCGTCCCTCCATGGCGCGGCCGGTAAACTCGTCAATGATGACGATCTTGCCGCCCTGCACCATATAGTCCACATCCCGTTGGAACATTTGATGGGCGCGCAGAGCCTGATTGATGTGATGCACGACGGTGACATTTTCCATGTCGTAGAGGTTTTCCCCCTTCAACAAATCAATCTCGCGCAGTAATTCTTCAATATGTTCGGCGCCGTCTTCCGTGAAATTGACCGTGCGCGCCTTTTCATCCTTTTCGTAGTCGCCCTCCACAAGCTTTGGCATCAGTGCGTCGACCTGATGGTACATGGCGGAGGAATCCTCGGCCTGCCCGGAAATGATCAACGGCGTTCGGGCTTCATCGATCAGGATCGAATCCACTTCATCGACGATGGCGAAGTTGAACAACCGTTGCACCATGGTTGGCCGTTCAAATTTCATGTTGTCGCGCAGATAATCAAAGCCGAATTCGTTGTTGGTGCCATAGGTCACGTCGCAGGCATAGGCGGCGCGCCGCTCGTCATCGTCCAGGCCATGGACAATGCAGCCTGTGGTCAGCCCCAGTTGGGCGTATACCACGCTCATCCAGTTGGCGTCGCGCTGGGCCAGATAGTCGTTGACGGTGACCACGTGGGCGCCCGTGCCCGTCAAGGCATTCAGATATACGGGCAAGGTCGCGACCAAGGTTTTACCCTCGCCTGTTCGCATCTCGGCGATCATGCCCTGATGCAACACCATGCCGCCCATCAACTGGACATCGAAATGACGTTGGCCCAGGGACCGTTTGGCCGCCTCGCGCACCGCAGCAAAGGCTTCCGCCAGCAAATCGTCCAGGCTTTCACCAGCCGCGGTGCGGGCGCGGAATTCATCGGTTTTGCCGCGCAGGGCCTCGTCCGACAAGGCTTCGAAGCTTGCCTCGAGTTCATTGATCGCCCGCACCGGCCTTTCAAACTGCTTAAGGACGCGCTCGTTGGACGAGCCGAACAGGCGCTTGGCGATACCGCCTAGAATAGCCATCAAATATCCCTAGAAATACATAAAAACATAACCAGACCTGCGACCTGCCAGCGGGCAATACGGTCGGGCTGCGACACAACCAGTGAGACATAAGGGCCACTCGCCCCCCTGTCAACGCAGCCAGTCCGCCGGATTCACCATACCCAACCGGTCCGCAAGCGTTTCCGCCCGGCCTTGACAACAGTTTGCGAGATTTTCTCTTAACGTCTTGTGTACACGGGCTCGATAATCGATATTGCGCCTGGATGCCTGCGGCATCGACGCAATTAGATTCAGTCCGTTAAAACCGGCAAAAGAAAGCATTCTATCAATGAGAAAATCTTCCCTCGCGCTGTTGGGCGCCAGCCTGGCAGCCGTTATCTTGCTGCAATTTTCGCCCCTACAGGCACAAACCGAACGCGCGGGCGGTCTTCCATCCGACGACCAGGTCGTTGCCGTTGTCAAGGGCAGCAAGGTCTTGTTCCGCGATGTGCGCCTGGCCCACGAAAACCTGCCGGAGCAATACCGCAACATGGCGTTGGACCAGCTATATAAACCCTTGGTCCAACAGTTGGTGGAACGGCGTCTGGTACTGCTGGCGGCGGAAGCCGAAAACCTGGCCGACAAAGCGGAAGTCGCCGAGCGCATTGCCCAAGCCCGGGACCGCATCCTGGAACAGGCTTTTATCTCCGAAAAGGTTGCCGCCGTCGCCACCGAAGAAGCCCTGAGAGCGGCTTATGAGGCGGATAATACCATGGCGAAGGGCCCCGACGAAGTGCGCGCCAGCCATATTCTGGTGGAGACCCAGGAGGAAGCGGACGCTATTGTCGCCGAGTTGCAAAAGGGTGGCGATTTTGCGGCCATCGCCAAGCAAAAATCGAAAGGTCCCAGCGGTGCCAAAGGTGGCGATCTTGGTTATTTCACCAAAGACAAGATGGTGCCGGAGTTCGCCAATGCCGCCTTTGACCTGAAGACGGGGGAAGTTTCGGCCCCGGTGAAGACCGGATTTGGCTGGCACGTCATCAAGGTGGTGGACCGTCGGCAAGGGCAGGGGCCTTCGTTCGCCGAGCGGGCACCGGCATTGCGTCAGGCCATGGCGCAAAAGGTGGTGGCCGAGCTTCTGACAACGCTGACCGACGGCGCTGATATCGAAATCTTTGAATTGGACGGCAGTCCGGGCAAATTACCGAGTAGTAGCGCGCCGGCCAAGTGACCGTTTCAGCCCCGGCAGCCGGCGGCGGCGCCCTTGAATGCCAGGCGCGCGCTGGCTACCATGCGCCGCCCTGACTGCGTGGATCAAACATGTCCGAAATTGCCGTTTCGCCATTTGCCCCGGCCAAGTTCCCGAACCTGCCCGCCATTGCCGGCCTGCGCCTTGCGGCAATGGCGGCCGGTGAACGTTATCGGCGGCGGGCGGATCTGACGCTGGCGGAATTGGCGCCGGGCAGCACCATTGCCGGTGTCTTCACCCGCTCCACCATGCCAGGCGCGCCGGTAGTATGGTGCCGTCAGCATATTGGCCGGGGCAAGGCCCGGGCAATTGTCATCAATGCCGGCAATGCCAACGTCTTTACCGGCCGCCAGGGCATGGATGATGTGGCCGCCACAGCCGGGGCCGTGGCGGCGGTGGTGGGATGCAAACCGGCAGAGGTCATGGTGGCTTCCACCGGGGTGATTGGCGAAACTTTGTCGGTGGACCGTTTGCTGCGCGCCGTGCCAGGCCTCCACGGCAAGCTCAAGGCGCGGGCCTGGCGCGCCGCTGCCCGCGCCATCTGCACCACTGATACCTACCCCAAAGGGGCCAGCGCGGAAGCCGAAATTGATGGCAAGGTGGTGCACATTGCCGGCATTGCCAAAGGCAGCGGCATGATTGCACCGGATATGGCGACCATGTTGAGCTTCCTTTTTACCGATGCCAAGCTGCCGGCAGATGTGTTGCGTGCCCTGTTGCAGTGGGGCAATGGCCAATCCTTTAACTGCATCACCGTGGATGGCGATACCTCAACCTCGGACACCGTGCTGTTGGCGGCAACCGGGCAGGGGGCGAAACACGGCAGGATTACCGATGCCAAGGACAAGCGCCTGGCCTCGTTCAAGGCGGCGTTGCTATCGGTAATGCAGAATTTGGCAAAGCAAGTTGTCCGCGACGGCGAAGGTGCGACGAAGTTCGTCAGTGTCGCGGTCACCGGCGCCGCCTCGGCCCGTGCGGCTCGGCGGATCGCCATGACGATCGCCAATTCGCCCCTGGTCAAGACCGCCATCGCCGGCGAAGACGCCAATTGGGGCCGCATCATCATGGCCGTGGGCAGGGCTGGCGAAAAGGCCGATCGTGACCGTCTGGCCATCCGCATTGGCGGCGTGGTTATTGCCGAGGCGGGCCATCCCCATCCTGATTATCGCGAGGCCCAGGTGGTGCCGCACATGAAGGGACGGGAAATCGATATCGCGGTTGATGTGGGTATCGGCCGGGGCAAGGCCACGGCCTGGACCTGCGATTTGACCCATGGCTACATCGCGATCAATGCCGATTACCGCTCCTGATGCCGACTTTACCCATGCTGCTGGTCGCCGCCGCCGCCTTGGTCGATGTAGATGGCCGTGTTCTGCTGCAGCAGCGGCCCGAAGGCAAGACCATGGCGGGCCTCTGGGAATTTCCCGGCGGCAAGGTAGAAGCGGGAGAAAGCCTGGAACAGTCGTTAATCCGGGAATTGCGGGAAGAACTGGATATCGATGTGACAGAGGCCTGTCTGGCGCCTTTTACCTTCGCCTCCCATGCTTACGAGGATTTCCGGCTGTTGATGCCGCTTTTCGTCTGCCGCGTCTGGCAGGGCAGCTTGCGCCCGCGTGAGGGCCAGGCCATCAAGTGGATGCGGCCCGTGCGTATGACTGACCTGCCCATGCCGCCAGCGGATCTGCCTCTGGTCGCCATGCTGCGCGATTTGTTGTAGGCGGCGCATGCGACCCCCCCGCGCTGTTGCAAGCCAGCTGCCGTTCCGGCCACCGTTGCGCAGCCCGCAACTGGTCTTGCGGCCACTGGAGCGCACCGATGCCCCGACGATCGCCCGACTGGCCGGGGATTGGGAAGTGGCACGCTGGACAGCGGATATTCCCCATCCCTACGATGCCACCATGGCCCGGGACTTTGTTGCCTGGGCGCAGGATGAATTGATCGGGCAGCGGCGTTTCTTCTTTGCCATGGTGGCGCGGAGCAGCGGTGATCTGGTAGGGGTCATATCGCTGACCCGAAATGGTGCCGATGAGGGCGAGATCGGATATTGGGTCGGCCTGCCCTATCAAGGTCGGGGATTTGCCCGTGAAGCCGCCGGCGTGATGATCGCCATGGGTTTTGAGGCCTTGGCCCTGCGCCGCGTCGTGGCCGCCTGCCAGCCTGACAACGAGCGGTCCTGGCGGATCATGGAACGTTGCGGCATGCGCTATGTCGAAGACGTGCAGCGTTGGTCCATGGCGCGGCGGGAGACATTCCAGCTATGCCTCTATGCGATCGACCAACCCGTGGTCTAGCGTTTGTAAAGGCCCATCAAGGCAGCTTTTTCGATGGTATTGAAGTGCAACATGAAGCCGACCACGGCGGCGGAAGTGTCGGCTTCCACCGGCAGGGCGTCAAGGCCCACCGCATGCAGGGTAAATAGGTAGCGATGCGGATGGTCGCCTTCCGGTGGGCACGGGCCGCCGTAACCTGGCGCGCCGAAATCTGTACGGGTCTGTAATGCGCCTTCCGGCATACCGCCGCCGCTGCCCGCGCCCTGAGCCAGCGCACGGACATCGGCGGGAATATTGACGGCCACCCAATGCCAAAAACCGCTGCCCGTTGGGGCATCCGGGTCAAAACAGGTTACGGCGAAACTTTTTGTGCCTTCGGGCACTTCGGACCAGGATAATTGCGGTGATTGATTACCCCCGGCGCAGCCAAAGCCGAACGCCTCGGACAGTATATGGTCGCTATCGAGGTAGTCGCCATCCTGGAAGCTCTTGCTGGTAAGGATTAGTGCCACTTTCCGGTCCTCCCTAAAAATTGATCCGCTATAGATTTCACCTTGGCGCGTTGGAATGCAAGTATACCGTAGTGTAGTGACTAACACTGAATTGGGAAGCAGATGACCGAAATAAGTTATCAAGATTTACCCTGGCCGGTGCGGGAGGATATCACCGCCGCCCAGAGGCGGGCCTGGGACCGCCTGGGCCGGGCTGGTACCTGGTTGACGGGGGCAGAGCGGATCGCCATCGCCGAAGAGGCCCGCCACGCTAGCCATTGTAAATTGTGTCAGGCCCGCAAAGAGGCCCTTTCGCCTCAGGGCGTATCGGGGAGCCATGACCACCTGGGCCGCTTGCCCGCGTTGGAAGTAGAACAAATTCACCGTATCCGCACCGATCCCGGACGCCTCAGCCGATCCTGGTACTTCGGGCTACGCGACGATGGCATGGCCGAAGAACGTTATGTGGAAACTGTTGGCGTCATCGTCACCACGGTGGCGATCGATACCTTCACCAAGGGGCTTGGCATGGAACCATGGCCCCTGCCAACGGTACGGCCGGGGGCGCCATCGCGACAGCGGCCCATCGCGGCTAAGCGCGAATTGGCCTGGGTCGCGACCTTGCCGCCTGCGGACGCTGTCGGCACGCCGGACGAGGATCTGTACGCTGGCCGGCCGACGGCGGCGCATATTTATCAGGCCATGAGCCTGGTGCCGGCGGAAGTGAAAGGTTTTTTTGATCTGGTCACGAGCCAATATCTGCCGCCCGCGGCGATGACGGATTTTGACAACGAATACCGGGCAATCAATCATGCCCAGATTGAATTGGTTGCGGGACGGGTATCCGCCCTGAACCAGTGCGTCTACTGAACCACCAGCCACGGCCAACTGCTCCGTGCGAGCGGCAAAAATGACGGTGATGCCTACGATCTTTCGGTGATGACGAGGGATGACGCCGGCGGTGACGGTGGCGTTAGTAATGGTGGCAGGCTGATTCGCTTCGCGACGGCTGTTTTGGGCAATGACGCCTCGGAATTGGCGGCGGCCCGCATGGACATTGCCGACGCCATGGGCGGTGCGGCGTTGACCGATACGGCGGCCGTGGCGGCGTTGTTCAATGCCATTGACAGGGTGGCCGACGCAACGGGCATCCCCTTGGAAGACGTGAAGGCGGCAGCGACCGTGGACTTCCGTGCCGCAATCGGCATTGATGACTTTGCTGCCGCGTCTGAAAAGGGCGGCGTCCCATGATGGCACCCAGTTAAGATCGCTTGGGCGGGTCCGACGGTGTTCGCTTGCCGTGGCCGTGCTGCCATGGCACAAGCGGACAGATAAAAACATGTGCGGAAGGGTTTATGTGCTGATGTTGGCTCGCTATCTGATAGTGGTTTCCGTCCTGCTTTTATGGCCGTTGTCCGTAGGGGCGGAGGATCTTCAGGCTTGGTTGCAGGATTTGCGGCGCGAGGCCCTGGAACAAGGCATTAAGGCATCGACCTTGGATACCGCCCTTGATGGTGTCGCTTTGATCCCGCGGGTCATTGAGCTGGATCGCAGACAGCCCGAATTCACCCTGACGTTTAAGCAATACCGGGACCGCGTGGTGCCGAATTCGCGGATAAAAAAGGGCCGCCGCAAGTTGGCTGAAAACCGCGCTCTGTTGCAGGAAATTGGCACGAAACTTGGCGTTCAGCCCCGCTTCATCGTCGCCCTATGGGGGATTGAAACCGATTTCGGCCGCGTCACGGGTGGTTTCTCTGTCATACCCGCCCTGGTCACCCTGGCCTACGATGGCCGCCGCAGCGCCTATTTCCGCAAGGAATTGCTCAACGCCCTGCGCATCCTGGATGAGGGCCACATCACGCCCAAGGCCATGGTTGGATCCTGGGCCGGGGCCATGGGGCAATCTCAGTTTATGCCGTCGTCGTTTTTGGCGCACGCCCTGGACTATGACGGCGACGGGCGGCGCGATATCTGGACTACCCGCGCGGATGTTTTCGCCTCCGCCGCGAATTATCTGGCCAAGTCCGGGTGGCGGGCGGACCAGACCTGGGGCCGGGAAGTAAAGTTGCCGGCCAATTTTGATCCTGCGCTGGCCGATCTCAAGGTGCGGAAGAACATCGGTGAATGGTACGCTTTGGGTGTGCGGCGCCCGGATGGCAGCGACTTGCCGAAGCGCCAACTTTCCGCCTCCATCGTGTTGCCGGAAAAGGGTAAAGTATCACCCGCTTACATGGTTTACAGCAATTACCGCACGACGTTGCTGTGGAACCGCTCGACCTATTTTGCCCTGGCCGTGGGTCTATTGTCGGATGGCATTGGCGACGGCGGTTAGAGCAGCATCGTAGCAAGGTAGCGATAGGTGCTGCGTGCCAGGTATTTGGCTTTGATATCGGAACGGCGCCATATGATGGGGTTGGCAAGGACTTTTTTTCGGCTACTGCGTTTTTCGCCTTGGCTGGTTGCCGCCGTCTCTCTGGCGGCCTGCGCCGAGAGTCAATTGGCCGTGCACGTGGCCAAGTCGGTGCACCGGGCGACGTCCGAGCAGCCAAGCGCCGATGCCGGTGTGTACAAGGTTGGCAAACCCTATCAAATCAAGGGTGTCTGGTATTATCCCCGCGAGGATCCGAAATATAGCAAGACAGGCATAGCGTCGTGGTATGGCGAAGAATTCCATGGGCGGCGCACGGCGAACGGCGAAGTCTACGACATGAATGATTTGACGGCGGCGCACAAGACTTTGCCCATGCCGGTGCGGGTACGGGTGACGAACCTGGAAAACGGCCGGTCTCTGGTCTTGCGGGTCAATGACCGTGGACCCTTCGTCAATGGCCGGATCATTGATGTCTCCCGGCGCGCGGCGCAGTTGCTGGGCTTCCAAAAACAGGGCACGGCCAAAGTGCGGGTGACTGCCATGGATCAGGAGACAACCAGCGTTATTGTGAAAAAAGCTGTTACTCCTTCTGAACAGAAGACGGCTTTGCCGGCCTTGCCACGGGGGCAGGTAACCGCGCAAACACTCGCTCCGCCGCCTGGTGTGCAGCAGACGAACGGGCCGGAGCCATCCCGTGCAGCACTGGCACGCATGGCCGATGCCGGCCCCATCGTAGCCGCGAAACCAGGCGCAGTGGTCAGCCAGCGGCCGGTAGGCCCGTCGAGCATCTATGTCCAGGCCGGTGCCTTCGCCATGGCCGAAAACGCTGCCAAGTTGCGCGCCCGCCTGGCCTATATCGGGCCGTCCAGTATCACCAATGTATTCATTAAGGGCCAGGAGATGTTCCGGGTTCGCATGGGGCCCATGTACTCTGTAGAGGCTGCGGACAAGGTCCTGGCACAGGTTCTGGATACCGGCGTCAGCAATGCCCGCATCGTCGTGGAATAATAGCCGCGATACGCGCTAAGGCCCGCGACCAGATTGCACCCGGTTTCAGAGTGTTTCGCAATGTGTACGGCGTGGGCAGCCGGTTGGCTGCGGACGAGGCGCGGCGGCGGATCATCCGCCAATACGGGTAACCGCGTTTGAATTATGGAGATAGGTGACATGAAAATCCCGATTTATCAGATTGATGCCTTTAGCGAAACGCCGTTCAGTGGCAACCCTGCCGCTATTTGCCCTCTGGATAGCTGGCTAGCGGACGACGTCTTGCAGGCCATTGCTGCGGAAAACAATCTTTCCGAAACGGCCTTTTATGTCGCCCAGAATTGTCACTATCACCTGCGTTGGTTCACGCCGGCGCTGGAAGTGGATTTATGCGGCCACGCGACATTGGCCACGGCGCATTTAATTCTGAACCGGCTGTCGCCAGAACTGCCACAGGTCACGTTTGAAACGTTATCGGGCACGTTGCGGGTGCGCCGGGTGGAAGATCGTTTGGCCATGGATTTCCCCAGCCTGGCCACGGAAACGCCTGCGCAACCGCCTTCGGAGCTGATCGCCGCCATGGGAGCAGCACCAAGGGAATGTTACCCCATTCGCAAAGTGCACAATGCGCCCTATTGGCTTTTGGTCTTCGAGACCGAGGCGCAAGTCGCGGCTTTAACGCCGAATTTTGCAGCCATGGGCGCGAATGCGATCGCCACAGCGCCGGGCGATAGGAGCGATTTCGTCTCACGCTTTTTCGCGCCCATGTCGGGTGTCAATGAAGACCCGGTGACCGGCTCGGCCCATTGCACGCTGGCGCCTTTTTGGGCCAAGCGGTTGGGCAAAACAGAGCTTGTTGCCCGGCAAATATCCGCCCGTGGCGGTGATGTGGGCTGCCGCCTGGAAGGCGATCGGGTGGTCCTGACCGGTAAATGCGCTTTCTATATGGCCGGGGAGATCGAAATTCCGGCATAGACGGGCTCGCGCGACGGCGGCGAAATGCACTATGATTGTCCCCATGAAGGTCTATGCCGGCAAGCGCGAGGGAGAACGGGTCACGGTTACCGTAGACGGGCAGCCATTGGCGCCGCGTTTGGATTTGCGTGATTTTCAAGCTGGCGGCTTTGAATGGGGATACCAGGGCAGCGGCCCGAGCCAGCTGTCCCTGGCGATCCTGGCCGAACATGCAGGCCCGCAGGCGGCTTTAGGCAACTATCGGCGTTTTGTGCAGACCGTCATTGCCGAAATCGAAACCGACGCCTGGCGGCTGACCAGCGCGGAAATTGATCAACGCATCGCGCAGACAACGATTGTCCCCGTGGACCTCAAAACCCTGATGCGTAAGGTCAAGGGTGAAATTTAGTCGGGAGTGGCTTTGCGTATGGATACCGTCACCGCGCTCTTGGATGACATGGTTGCCGCCCATGGTGCGGATACAGCGATCATCTATCATGACCAGCCGATCAGTTTTGCCGATATCGAAGAAATGGGCCGACGGGCGGCCACTGTACTGGCGGACCTTGGCGTTGGCGCCGGCGACCGGATTGCTCTGTGGCTGCCCAATTGCCCGGCATATATCGCCCTGTGCCTGGGCTGTTGCCGCCTGGGCGCCATCGCCGTTGCGGTTAATACCCGCTTCCGGGCGGTAGAGGTTTCGGACATCGTCAAGCGTTCCCAGGCGCGCATCATGGTGATGTGGCCCGGCTTCCGAGAGATCGATTTTCCCGGCCTGCTGGCGGATGCCGATGAGGGTGCCCTGAGCCGGCTGGAAACCATTATCCTGTATGACGAGGGGTCGGATACCACCGCCGTTCCGGCAACATTTCCCCGCGCCGTCGCCCATTGCCAGCGCCTGAATTACAACGATTTGATTCAATGCGCCCCCTATGAGGACGATCACGCCAGCCCGCAGGCGGGCTGCAATATTTTCACCACTTCGGGCACCACCAAGGCGCCGAAGTTCGTTTTGCATTCACAGGAAGGAATTTCCCGTCATGCCCGCCTGGTCGCGGACGGGTTCGGATACAGGACATCAAACGGCGCGTTGTTGCAGATGATGCCGCTGTGCGGGGTTTTTGGCTTTACCCAGATCATGGCGGGACTGGCATCGGGCCAGCCAACAGTGCTGACAGCCTCGTTCGATCCGCTGGAAACGGTGGCGTTAGCGGCGCGCCATCATGTGGTCAATTTTAACGCCACGGACGATATGATCCAATCGATCCTGGACGCCAGCCCTTTGGACCGGCCCTTGCCGAATGTTCGCTTCGTCGGCAGCGCCGCGTTTGCCACCAATTATGCCGAGCTGGCCGAACGGGCCGAGGCGCGGGGCATCAAAATGGTTGGTCTGTACGGTATGAGCGAGGTTCAGGCGCTGTTTGCGCTGCAACCACCTGACCTGCCGCTGGCGGAACGAATCGTCGGTGGCGGCAGACCCATTTGCGATGCCGCGGAGGTGCGCGTGCGCGATCCCGATAGCGGTACGCTGCTTGGCCCCGGCGAGGCAGGGGAGTTGGAGATGAAAGGCCCGTCGTTGATGAAGGAATACTATCTGAATCCGGAAGCAACGGCGGCGGAAATGACCGAAGACGGTTTTCTGCGCACTGGTGATCTGGGTCAATTGACCGGGGATGGCCGCTTTCTCTATCTACAACGTATGGGCGATGTCCTGCGCCTGGGCGGATTTCTGGTCAGCCCGGCGGAGATCGAACACCATATAATCGGCCACGATAGTGTGGCCGATAGCCAGGTCGTCGGTATCAAGAGCAAGCAGGGCAGCATCCAGGCCGTGGCTTTTGTCATCCTGAATCCTGGTGCGGAGTTCGACGAGGCGGGTCTGCGTCAACACTGCCTGGACGGTCTGGCCCGCTTCAAGGCACCAGTGCGGATCTTTGCCCTGGATGAATTTCCGACCACGCAAAGCGCCAACGGCACCAAAATTCAGCGTGCTGATCTACGCCGCATGGCCAATGATTGGGTCGCCGACGCCGTCGAATAATAGGCATAAACAACAACGGATTATTCCTGGAGGTTGCCGTGCGTGGCTTAATGATGGATATCCCGCTGCTGGTCAGCAGCATCATTGATTACGCGGCCGATTGTCATGGTGACGTGGAGGTGGCGTCCCGGGAAATGGACGACCAGATCCACCGTTATACCTATGCGGATGCGCGCCGCCGCAGCAAATGCCTGGCCCAGGCCATGGAAAGGCTTGGTGCTGTCCGGGGCGATGTTGTCGGGGTGTTGGCGTGGAACACCTACCGCTATTTCGAATGTTTTTATGGCGTATCGGGCATGGGCGCAGCTTTGCACACGATCAATCCGCGCCTGTTCCCCGAGCAACTGGAATACGTCATCAATCACGCCGAGGATAAGTGGCTGTGCATTGATCGCGGCACCGTCGCATTGGCGGAGCAACTGGCGCCGGCGTTGGAAACCGTGCGAGGATATATCTGGCTGGATGAACCCGCCGCCCGGCCCGGCACCACCTCTTTGCCGAAGCTGTTGGATTATGATGGCTTGCTGGCGGCGGAGGACGGTAACTATGAATGGCCGCGGTTCGATGAATGGGAAGCCTCTACCATCTGCTATACCTCCGGCACCACCGGTAACCCCAAGGGCGTGGTCTATTCCCACCGTTCCGCCGTCCTGCATTCACTAACTTTCGCCAATCAGGAATTCATCGGCGGCCATGTCAACGGCGCCCTGGAATGCTACCTGCCCGTCGCCCCGCTGTTTCATGGCAATGGCTGGATGATGCCCTACACCGCGCCCATGTCCGGTAGTGGCCTGGTCCTGCCGGGGCGCAATTACGAGGCGGACAAGCTGTATGAACTGATCGAGGGCGAGGGCGTGACCGTGGCGGCCGGCGTGCCGACGATCTGGCTGATGCTGGTGGACTATCTGCGTCAGAACAAGTTGGGTTTTTCCACCCTGCGCGCCGCACTGATGAGCGGATCGAAACCGCCACGCAGCCTGATCGAAGCGTTGGAGGAAGAATTCAACATAGATGCGGCTCAGGTCTGGGGCATGACCGAGGCGCTAACCGCGGGTCAGGGGGGCTTGCGGCAGGGCTATGACAAGCTGACCGGGGCAGAGCGCATTGATGTCAAAATGCGCGGCGGGCGCGTGGCCTTCGGATCGCAATACCGGATCATCGACGATGACGGCAATATTCTGCCCTGGGACGGCAAAAGCACCGGTCATTTACTGGTGCGCGGCAACCGGGTCGCTTCGGGTTATCTCAAGGATGGCGAAGGCGTACATGGCGCGACCGGGGTCAAGGACGGCTGGCTGCATACGGGTGACGTGGCCTGCATGCATCCGGGCGGTTATGTGGAATTGGCGGACCGTTCCAAGGACGTCATCAAATCGGGCGGCGAATGGATATCCTCGGTCGAGGTGGAGAACGCAGCCATGGGCCACCCCGATATCTTCGAGGCGGCGGTGATCGCGGCGCATCATCCGAAATGGCAGGAACGCCCTGTATTGATCGTCGTCCGCCGGGCGGGTGGTGAGGCTACGGGCCCGGATATTCTGGCCTGGTTGCAGGACAAAATTGCATCCTGGTGGCTGCCCGACGATGTGGTTTTTGTCGACGAACTACCCCATACAGGCACCGGCAAAGTGCATAAATTGATCCTGCGAGAGCAATTCGCCGACTACACCTTACCCGAGGTGGGATAGGTGGGGACCTTGACGGACAAAATCAAATTGCAATCTAACACTGGATAGGCACACGACAACCGGTGCGGGATGGGGTGGAATAATGCAGATCAATGACGATTTAATGCAACGGGTGATGATCCAGACACCTGCACTGCGCTGGGTCGATTCCCCGGCCAAGGGGGTGCAGCGGCGCATGTTGGATCGTGATGGCGCCGAGTCCGGCCGCGCCACATCCTTGGTGCGTTTCGCCCCCGATAGTTACTTTCCCGAGCACAGCCATCCAGGTGGCGAGGAATTCCTGGTCCTGGAGGGCACGTTCTCCGATGGTGCCGGTGATTGCCCAGCCGGCACCTATGTGCGCAACCCGGTAGGCTCGGCCCACACCCCTTTCACCAAGGATGGCTGCGTCATTCTCGTCAAGTTATGCCAGATGGACGCGGCCGATCAGGATTTTGTTCGTATCGATACGACCCAGGACGCCGGATGGCAGCCGGGTCCCGTGGACGGCCTATCGCTGCGGCAATTGCATGCATTTGGCAACGAACGGGTGGCCCTGGTTCGCTGGCGGCCGGGTACCCGGTATGTCCACCACGAGCATGCAGGCGGGGAGGAGATTCTGGTTCTGGACGGTACCCTGGCGGATGAGCATGGCATATATCCACCCGGCACCTGGCTGCGCCTGCCACCCGGCAGCGAGCATACGCCATTCAGTGAAGAAGGCTGCACCGTCTATATCAAGAGCGGACACCTAGACCACGTTCAAAGAACATAGATCCGTTTGATGGCCTCCACGCGCCACCGAAGGCCGCGCTTCCCAGCTTCGTGGCGTCGTTGAAGGTTTTGCCCGTAGTCCCACTACGCGCGGCAACCTTCGCCTAGCCACGAAGCTGGGAAGTGCGGTCAAACGGGTCTATGTTCTGTGAACGTGGTCTAGCCAGTGCCGGCAGTGGTGGGGCGGCGGCTGTATGACCTTGGAATACAGCTCCGATCTGGCCTTTACCCCCGCGGTCAAGGCGATCCAGAGACAAAAAGGCTCCCGCGAGGCCTATTCCCGGATGGAGCAAAACGGCGGCTGGCGCACGGCAATCAGCGACGATTGGACGGCCTTTATCGGCGAACCGAATTCCTTCTATTTGGCCAGCGCCATCGTCGTCACAGTCGAAGCCTGGGATGTCAGTTGCGCCAAACATATCGTGCTGCGTTATGCCGATGATCAGATCGTCGATCTGGTTGGCGGCTTGCGAACGCGCATCAGGGAACTGGAGGCGGCGCTGGCAGCCCTGAAAGCTGATCAAGCCTGATTGGGATGGTTTTCGACCAACGCGTACAGGCGATGCATCTGGCCGTCAGCAAGGCCCAGATCGTCAAGGTGCAGTATTAGATTATGCAGGTAGTCCCGGCAACGGCCCAAACGGACTTCGGCCGTGGCGATCGTCCGGACGGCTTCGGCCAGGGGTATTTTGCCGCCGAAACGGTGGTGCTTCGGATTGGTCACAAAGGTAATGGCGCGGACCGCCTGTCCGTTGCAGCGAGCCCGCACCCAGATCGGGCGATAGCCGCCGGCAAGCATCTCGCGCCGCCAGACGATCCGGGTTTCCGCATCTACCAACTCCCTGGGAACGCGCAGGATCAGGCCGTGGCAGGAACCGCCCCGCTGCAACCCAAGGGTCAGGCCCGGCCGTTCCGGCGTACCCCGGCCCAAGGGCATCCATAGGCAGAAGCTGCGGTGATAGCCAAAAATACGGGCCGATCGGGTCTCGCTATGATGGAATGCCGGGTTCCACATCAACGAACCATAGCCAAAAATCCAAAGGTCCTGTTCTTTTGGATGGGCCGCCAGCATGGCATAGCGATTGGCGTCGCGCTCTGCTTCCGTATGGATGCGCATGATGCCGGCGCCGCCGTATTCACGGACCAGCTCGGCCACCCGCGCTTCCGTCAGTTCTTCGCGGCGCAGGCCATCGTCGACGAATTGACGCCGCTTGCCATTGCCGCCCATCAATCGAGATTGCCGCTGAGAAATTCGTTGCACCGCATGCGGGCAGTCATAGGACTCCGGGCCGCGCCTGTCGATGGTGAATGTGGCCCATTGCAACCGCTGCTCTTCGATCTCCGCTGTTGGCCCTCGGGGTCAGTTTCGAAATTCGTGGCATCAAAATCGGCTTTGTCGCCCCACGCCAGTGCGCCAAGGTGCCCGGTTCGCCGTCATCATTTGGAAGAAATCGCTCTAGGTCCGGGACTTCGCCACGATGGCGTCCAGGCCCTCGACGATCTGCTTGGCCACTTCCGGCCCGGTGCCTTTGACCTTCTGTGAGACCACGGTTTGCATTGCATTCAGATGGGCATTGATGGCCAGTTCCTCGTTAGCCCCGACGTCGTCCATTGGCGACAGCAACTCACACAATAGTTTGCCGATATCGGACACCAGGTCGTAGCCGAAAGTCCCCGCTTCACCCCGAATTTCGTGGGCCCGGTCGTGTAATAAATCCAGGTCATATGCGCCCACGGTCTGCATATCTTCATAAGTAGATAGCAGTTCATCGATCTCCAGCCCCATGCGTTCTTCGTAGGCCTCC
>JAJFGG010000114.1 GCA_021776235.1 Alphaproteobacteria bacterium
TCAGTATAACATCCGCGTTGGCCATAATCTTCTCGGTGATCGAGCAATGCAGGTCCAGTTCCGCGCCGATCACCGCCGACGGGCCGACGATGGCGCGGACGTTTTCGAGCAAGTCGCCTTCGCAGTCGTCGTAACCCTCAGCCACCATGGCGCCGTGCAGGCTGAGCATTACGGTGTCCACCGGCATCGCAACCCGCAGGTCACTCAAAATTTCGTCACGCAAGCCCTCGTAAACCTTGCGTACTGTGACGCCCGCCGGCTGGGCAAAGGCGGCCAGGCTCTCGACCACCTCCGCCTGATGATCCTGGGCACGGCGCCGCCAGACCTTCATAGGGATGGCGAACAGCCCTTCGCTCTTCTCCGTCGCATCGCCGTGGAACAGCATGGTCTCGGCAAAATTCTCCATGCCCGTCGGCATGTTGGAGAAGGTGTTGGTTTCGGTGCCCAGACAGGCAATGAACAGCTTTTTCATGGTATCCGGATCGTTGGCGTCGTCCCGGCATGACGCCGAGCAAGGGGCGGTCAGACAGCTTCTGACCTGTGGTTGAGGCGAAACACTATGCAACAGGGACGGCGATCGTCAAGCCGTGTGCCATACTGTTTTCAGGCAGGTCGATAATATGGTTGTTGGCCGCACGACCGCTTCTGGGCACTTTGCCGCCATTAATAGACATGACCATTGGTCTTATTCCAGCAGCGCGTCCGGTATCCGGACCGCCAGGCCCAATTCCCTGCCGCTGCGCTGCACGACCGCTACGTGGATGCCAACAACGCGCAGGCCACCGCCGATACGCTGCAAGACCGGGGAACCTGAATCACCAAAAGTGGCATCGCAATCGTGCAGCAGCAGCGCACCAGCCTTTGATCGGCGCCGGCCAACCAGTTGGCAATGCTCAACCACCGTCAGCATGTGGGCCCGGTCGCGGCTATAGCCTGCTTGCAGTAATGCCGCGCCTGTTTGCATGGCAGTCAAATCCACCGCTTGCGCCAGGGCGATCGGCCGCAAATCGGGAATCGCAGCCAGGGGCGACGCCAGGGTAAGGACGGCCCAGTCGGTCGCCGGATCGCCGGGACGGCCCTGCCGGTCCATGGTAATCTCGGGTGCATGGCGGACGGCGCTGACCTTGGCATGGGCAAGATATTCGCCGCGGCTGTAACCGGCCAGAAAATGCAGCGCATCCGCGCCAAGCCAGCGGTTGGTGCGCTTGTTCCAAAGACAATGGGCCGCGGTAAGCACGCGGGCCGGGGTGATCAGGGTGCCGGAGCAGAAGCCGCCGGTGCGGCGGTTCACCCGGCCCACGGCGGTCCAGGGCGCAACCGGCTTCATCAAGGGGCGGCGTTGGTCCTCGCCCGATATACCGGGCAGCCGGGTACGGTCCAGGCCGGCGGCGTTCGCCGCCGCCATCCAGGTGAATGAGTTCGTCAGCAGCACCGCGACCGCCATGGCCAGGGTGCTTGATATTCGCGCCGCGGGCATCAGCTTTCGCGCATGGAACGGCGCAAGGTGCGCAGCAGGGGCTCCAGCAGATAGTCAACCATGCTGCGGGCGCCGGTGCGGATCATGACCTCGGCGGGCATGCCCGGGCGCATTTTGAAATCGCTCAATTTATGCATTTCGGCGTCATTGATCCTGATCTGCGCCACGTAGTAGGGCTCGCCGCTGCGCTCGTCGACCAGACTGTCGGCGGACACCGTGACGACAGTGCCTTCCATGGCCAGCAAATCCCGCTGATTGAAGGCGGTCACCCGGATCTGCGCGCTCTGGCCGCCTTTCACGACGTCGATATCATCGGGCAACACCCGCGCCTCAATGACCAATTGCTCACCGACCGGCACCAGATCAAGCACCTGCTCGCCCGGCTGGATTACCCCGCCGGAGGTGTGGAAGCGCAGGCCGACAACAATACCGTCCACCGGCGCGATCAGTTTGGTGCGGCGCAAGACGTCCTCCGCCGCATGCCTCTGCTGATCGAGATCGAACAGTTCCGTCTCAACTTCGCTCAGCTCTGCCACCGCCTCGTTCAACATGCGGTTTCGCAGCTCGATGATACGCTGTCTGATCTCCGTTACGGAGGCTTTGGCACGCGCAATCGCTGCCTTGTTTTTTGCCCTAAGGCCGCGGATCTCGGCTCTGCGCCGCTTCAGACTTAGCAGCCGTTCCAGCGGCGTCAGACCTTTCGTGAATAGCCTCTCCAGCCCAAGAATTTCCTGTTCGATCAGTGCAATCTGCTCGTCCTGGGCGGCGATTTCGTCCTTCAGCCCGATTACCTCTTCTCCGGTCTGAGTAATCCGTTGTTGCAGAATCTTGGTTTCGCCGACCAGTGAGGACTGCCGCGCGTCAAATACACTGATCTGGGCCGTGATCGCCGAGAGGACCTCCGGCTCCCCTGTCTGTGCGAGCAATTCCGGGGGAATTTGGATATCGGGCCGCCTGTCGCGTTCCGCCCGCAACCGCGCGGCCAGGGCCGAGCGGGCCACATACCGCCCTTGCAGCAATCCCAGCCGCGCCTTGGCCTGGGTATCGTCAAGCAGCAGCAGCACTGCGCCTGTCTTAACCTCCTGGCCTTCCCGGACCAGCAACCGGGCGATAATGCCGCCCTCCAGATGTTGCACCGTCTTGCGCTCGCCCTGGACCTTGACCGTACCGCTGGTCACCGCGGCGCTATCGAGCGGGGCGAAAGCCGCCCAACCGCCAAACATCCCGAAAAACGCCAGCAGCACGAACAGGCCAACGCTGACGACGCCTTTCAGGTGGAGTGGCCTGGATTTGTCATCGGGCGGAGCGGGCCTGGGTAGAATGATGGCCGGCGGCGCGATCTCCTTGCGTTCAACGATTGCGCTGTCGCTCACGCCGGCTCTCCTTTCGCTGCGTCGGGCGCCGGTACTTCGCGCATGGCGGGCGGCGTCGAAGGTGGCGGCTGCCCCGTCAATTTTTCCATTACCGCGTCGCGGGGGCCGAACATTTCCACCCGGCCGCCGCGCAATACCAAAATCTTGTCCACATGCTCCAGTGCGCGCGGCCGATGGGCAATCATCACAACGGTGCGGCCGGCGGCCTTGAGTTCCCCCAGGGCCAGAAACAAGGCTTCTTCGCCCTCGTTGTCGAGGCTGGAATTCGGTTCGTCGAGGACCAGAAAAGCCGGATCGCCAAACAAGGCGCGGGCCAGCGCAACCCGTTGCCGTTGGCCGCCGGAAAGTACGGCGCCGCCTTCGCCGATGTCCGTCTCGTAGCCGTTCGGCAGGCGCTTTACCAGGTCGTGCACGCCGGCCAGTTCGGCGGCGCGGATGACTTCCTGTGAAACCTCTTCGTTTTCAAGCTCGTGAAAGCGGGCGATGTTGTCTTTCACCGCACCGGAAAACAGCTCCACATCCTGCGGCAGATAACCCACATGGATACCCCGGTCCTCCGGCGCCCAGCGCGCCACGTCCATGCCGTCCAGGGTGACCCGGCCGCTGCCAGGGGACCAGGCGCCAACCAGAACCCGGGCCAGCGAGGTCTTGCCGGCGCCCGACGGGCCGATCAGGCCAAGCGCCTCGCCTGGCGCCAACTTGAAGGAGATGTCTTTCAGAATTGCTTCCTGCACGCCCGGGATCTGCACGCTGACCCCATCGACGATTATCTCGCCTTTGGGCCGGGGCAGGGGTAATGACACGCCGGCGTCGGGGGCGGCTTCCGCCGCGGCTCTGACCCGGCCATAGGCGGCCCGGGCCGAGACAATGGTGCGCCAGGTGCCGATGGCCTGTTCGACCGGCGCCAGGGCGCGGCCCATCAGGATGGAGCCCGCGATCATGGTGCCCGGCGAGATGATCTCCTGCACCGCCAGATAGGCACCCAGGCCCAGAATACCCAACTGCAGGGTCAGGCGTAAAAACTTGGCAAAGGCCGAAATGGTACCGGCACGGACACTGGCGATGGATTGTTCCGCCGTCGCCGCGTCCTGGGCTTCCCGCCAACGGCCGGTCATTGACGTCAACATGCCCATGGCCTGGATTGCCTCGGCGTTGCGTAGGGCCGACTCTGCCTGGTTCGTGGCCTGGGCACTGGCCTGATTGGCCCGCCCGAGGGGACCGCGGGTGACCAGTTCCGTTAGAATGGCAAGGCTGAACAGAATCAATGCGCCAATCAGGGCCATCCAGCCGAGCCAGGGGTGAAGCATGAAGATCGCGGCCATGAATATGGGGGCCCAGGGCGCGTCCAGAATTGGAAACACGGCGGTACCCGTGAGAAAATTTCGTAGTTGTTCAAGGTCGCGCAGGGGGCGGGCCTGACGTTCGGCCGGGCGCGATGCGGCCATGGCCACATTGGCCGCCAGCAAGGGCCCCGACAGGCGGCCGGAAATCCAGGAGCTGACGACGATCATCAGCTTGGATCGCAAGGCCTCCAGCGCCGCCATGGTAATCAACGCCAACAGGGCGATCAGGGTCAGCGCCATCAGGGTTTCCAGGCTGCGGCTGCTCAATACCCGGTCATATACCTGCAGCATGTAAATTGCGGTGGTCAGCATCAGAAGGTTGATGCCCATGCTGAACAGGACCAGCGGCATGAACGCCCGCTTGCAATTGGCGACGACCTCGGCCAACGGACCCTGTTGTTGATTTCCGGCACTCATAACCGGCATCCTATAGTCGATATTCCGGCCAAAGGCGCGATATTTTTGGCCGATCTCCCGTGTTCGGTGCCGGAAGGAAAGGGGCCGGGGATTATTTCCCGACCCATAGTTCGGTTTCCCTGCCGCAATCAGGCCAACAGGAAATCGGCATAGAGTGGCGATGGGACCGCTGACCGAGCCGACGGAAAGTCAATTCACCGCGGTTTGATGGCCTTTGCCGGTGCTGCGTTGTGCTCAAGAGGCTGACGGCGGGGCGCTATCGGCCACTGTTATCACCCGGCGGATTTCATCCGTGACGAAACCAAGGGCGCTGGGCCGCGCCACACCAGGCAATGCGACGACGTCATAAAGTTCCTCGACAACACCCTCGATACGCAGCCAGTGGACCACATCGCCGCTGCGCAGGTCGATCACCTGCAGGGCGCAGCGGGCCGCGCTGTTGGCCGCCTGCAACTTTTTGTCGAGGGGTAGATCCGAAAAGGTGCGGTTCTCGCGCTGTTTCGAAAGGCCGATAATGGCGAAATCACCGGCTATCGTCAGGCCGCGCATAAAGCCGGGACAAAAGGCCACGGCCTCGAACGCCCCGCTATCCATATTGACAAAGCCAAGCTCGCCCGTCCCGGCGTTCAACAGCCACAGCCTGCCGGTTTTTTCATCCCAGCGCGGGGAATGGGGCATGGACAGCCCCCGGGCCACGATTTCGTTATTGCGGACATCCATACAGATGCCGCCGTCCCGGCGCAGATCGCGCCAGCCGTCGGCGACGTCCGTTTCACCCACCGCCGTGACATAGGCCGGTGCGCCATCCCGCATGGCCAGTCCGTTCAGGTGGCAGCGGTCCTCCGCCGCCAGCCTGGTGATAAAGGGCGGCTGCCACAGGGGCCTGAAGCTGTGGCGGTCGTCGGTGGTTGCCAGACAGCCGAACAGAGTGTTGACGAACACCACTTGGCCGTCCTTGTCCACGGCCACGTCATGGATGTCCAGATCACCCGTAGTGTAGCCTGCCTGCGGCAAATACAGCCGATCATATCCGTCCGCCTGCTGGCCCGCCTGCAGGGTGTTCTCGAACCGCCACAGCTGATACAGCGACGACATCCAGATGCTCTGTCCGTCCGCCCACAGACCCATGCAGCGGTTGAAGGTGCGTTCAAAGATTGACAGCCGCCCGTCAGGTTGCAATCCGATCAGGAACAGTTTGCCGGCCTGATAGGTCGTGAAGGCCAGGCTCAGCTTCTGTTCCGCCAACCAGTTGGGGAATTGCCGCGACGGCATGAATTCCAGCCTGGCCTCGGGCGCAGGGGCGCCATTCGCACCATTCGTGGCGCCGGGCCCCGCAGTCTCGACGTCAGCCATTCAATTCAACCAAGTCTGTATTTCCCGATCCGCCAACGTTATAGCAGGAAATCATCTTCGGCCAATTGCGATTTGTTGACGCCAAGCAGTGTCACCGAGTCGTCCACATCCAGGGCAATCACCATGTTAATACCGACGTCGGTAGATGACAAAAGCAGATCAGTCAGATCTGCGAAGCCGAACCCGGTTATATCAAGCACGTCGCCAACGCCCAGACCGACTTCGGCATCGCGGATGGTATCGTTGCCGTCGCCGTCGTTGAAGACGAACAGATCGTCGCCCTGGGCCCCGGCAAGCAAATCATTGTCCAGCCCGCCGATGATGGTGTCGTCGCCTTGGGCACCGTTGATATTATCGGCCCCAACGGTACCCAGCAGCACCTCCGCCGCGTCGGTTCCCAGATGTGTGACCGCGCCGGTGATATTGCCGCCGAACACCACGTAACCCGCGCCGGCGTCGCTTCCGCCTTCGTCGTTAAGGTACGCCCCGACGGTCAGGTCGGCGAAGCCGTCGCCGTTGACATCCCCCGCCGCGGACACCGAAAAGCCGGCTTGATCGGAATCGTTCTCGCCGATTATCTTGAAGCCGCCGTTGCCCGCGGCCACGTCATCCAGGTTGATCGAGGTCACCCCTCCAGCCGCGCCGTACACCACATAGGCCGCACCGGTGTCGCTCGCGCCCGCATCGTTAAGCGATGCCCCAACGATCAGGTCGGCGACGCCGTCGCCATTGACATCTCCCGCCTCCGAGACTGACCGGCCGGCCCGGTCGGAATTGTTTTCACCGCTGATTTTGAAGCCGCCGGTGCCCGCGGCTATGTCAACCAGGTCGACGGAGGTCATCCCACCGGCCGCACCGTACACGACATAGGCCGCAAGTGAAGCGCCAACGATCAGGTCGGCAATGCCGTCGGCGTTGACATCCCCCGCCGCGGAGACCGACCAGCCGGCCCGGTCGTTAGTGTTCTCGCCGCTGATTTTGAAGCCGCCGGTGCCCGCGGCTACGTCAACCAGATCAATTGAGGTCAATCCACCGGCCGCGCCGTACACCACATAGGCCGCGCCGGCGTTGTTGCCGGCTGCGTCGTTGAAACGCGCGCCAACGATCAGGTCGTCGATGCCGTCGTCGTTGATATCACCCGCCGCGGAGACTGTTCGGCCGGCCTCGTCGTCTATGGTCTCGCCGCTGATTTTGAAGCCGCCGATGTCCCCAGCCACGTCATCAAGGTCAATTGAGGTAATGCCGCTGGCCGTGCCGAACACCACATAGGCCGCGCCGGCATCGCTGCCACCCGCATCGTCAAAGCGCGCGCCAACGATCAGGTCTGCCAGCCCGTCGTCGTTGACATCCCCCGCCGCAGAAACCGAGAAACCGGCCTGGTCGGCGGTACTCTCACCGGTGATCTTGAAACCGCCGGTCCCCGCCGCCACGTCATCCAGGTCGACCGAGGAAATCCCACTGGCCGCGCCGTACACCACATAGGCTGCGCCGGCGTTGTTGCCGCCTGCGTCGTGGCGCGTTGCCCCGACGATCAGATCCGCGAAGCCGTCGCTGTTGATATCCCCTGCTGCGGAGACCGAGAAGCCAGCCTGGTCCGAAGCTTCCTCGCCGCTGATCTTGAAGCCGCCGGTTCCTGCGGCGACATCATCCAGGTCGACCGCGGCGATCCCGTCGGCCGCGCCGTACACCACATAAGCTGCGCCGGCGTCGCTTTCGCCCGGGTCGTTGAACCGCGCCCCTACGATCAGGTCGGCGAAGCCGTCACCGTTGACATCCCCCGCCGCCGAGACTGATCGGCCGGCAAAGTCGCCAGCATTCTCGCCGGTGATCTTGAAGCCGTTGGTGCCGTCGAGTGAATCCAGTCGCCGCGCGTCATCGGAACCGGTAACGGTCACCGTCACCGTCGCCGTGTCGGTGCCGCCCTGGCCGTCGGAGACGGTGTAGGTGAAGGTATCCGTCAGGCTTTCGCCCACCGCAAGGGCCTGGGCCGCGGCAGACGTACTGGCATCAAAGATGAAGGTGCCGTCGACCGCGCCTGCCGTGATGGTCGCGTCCAGGGCACTGACGTGGTCAAAGGCGGAGACCGTCAGAGGACCGCCGTCTACATCGGTATCATTGTTCAGCACATTGCCGATCAGCCGCCCGCCGTCGTCCTCGCCCGCCACATAGTTGGAACCGAACACCACATAACTGGATCCGGAATAATCCCCGTTTGGGCTGGCGAACGGTGCCCCGACCATCAGGTCGGCAAAGCCGTCGCCGTTGATATCACCCGCCTCACTCACCGAATAGCCGGCGTAGTCGTACTCCGCGCCGTCGAGGCGGTAGCCGTTGATCCCATCCAACGAGGCGAGATCGAGGCTGGCATCAAAGGCCTGATCCGAGCCGAACACCACGTAGCTGGCGCCCGCATAGTCGCCATTTGGGCTGGCGAACGGCGCTGCGACGATCAGATCGGCCAAGCCGTCGCCATTGACATCGCCCGCCCCGCTGACTGAAAAGCCGGACTCGTCGGACGCCGCCTCACCGTCGAGTCGGAAGCCGTTGCGGCCATCCAGCGTCGAGAGGTTGAGGCTGGCGTCGAAGCCCAGTTTCGAGCCGAACACCACATAGCTGGAGCCGGAATTAAAGCCGTTTGGGTCCGCGCCATTCGCGCCGATGATCAGGTCGGCGACGCCGTCGCCATTGACATCGCCCGCCCCGCTGACCGAATAGCCGGCCACGTCCCCAAACGCCGCGCCATCCAGGCGGAAGCCGTTCGTGCCATCTATATCTGCGAGTTCGATTATCCCATCGACCGGGGCGCCGCCAGCGCCGTCGAGCGCGGCGAGATTGTCTAGCCCGCCGAACACCACATAGCTGGAGCCGGAATAAGCCCCGTTCGGGTCGGCCCACAAAGCGCCGATGAGCAGGTCCTCGAAGCCGTCGCCATTGATATCCCCGGCCCCGCTCACCGACGCGCCGGCGTAATCATACGCCGCCACACCGTCAAATCGGTAGCCGTTCGTACCATCAATGTCTGCGAGTTCGATAACCCCATCGACCGGGGCGCCGCCGGCGCCGTCGAGCGCGTCGAGATTGTCGAGCCCGCCGAACACCACATAGCTGGAGCCGGAATAATAACCATTTGGCCCGGCGCTCCTCGCCCCAACGATCAAATCGGCGAAGCCGTCGCCGTCGATATCGCCCGCCTCGCTGACCGACCAGCCGGCCTCGTCGTCCTCCACTTCTCCGTCGAAGCGGAAGCCGTTGCTGCCGTCCAGGGACGAAAGGTTGACGCTTGCGTCAAAACCCTGATCGGAGCCGAACACCAGATAGCTGGAGCCGGAAGAGTTGCCATTCGGGCTGGCGTACGGGGCCCCGACGATCAGATCGTCCAGGCCGTCGCCATCGACATCGCCCGCCCCGCTGACCGAAAAGCCGGACACGTCATAGGCCGCCTCGCCGTCCAGGCGGAAGCCATTCGTGCCATCGATGTCTGCGAGTTCGATAATCCCATCGACCGGGGCGCCGCCAGCACTATCGAGCGCGGCGAGGTTGTCGAGCCCGCCGAACACCACATAGCTGGAGCCAGCGTAACTGTACCCGTTCGGATCGGCCCATATGCCGCCGACGATCAGGTCGGCAAAGCCGTCGCCGTTGATGTCGCCAGCCCCGCTTACCGACCAGCCGGAGTAGTCCTCCTCCGCCACCCCATCCAGGCGGAAGCCGTTCGTCCCATCCAGGGACGACATGGCAATAATAGGCGCCGGCGTTCCGCCATCATCAACCGCCACCGGGCCATCATTGCTGCCGTCGATAATGATGGTCAGGGTCGACGCGGAACTCTTGGCATCGCCGGCCTGATTGTCGGTCATGGTATAGGCGAATGAATCGGTCAGGCTGGCACCCAAATTCAGCGCATCGACGTCGGGGTTGGCATCGTCGATGACATAGGAATAGCCGCCGTCGGCAGCCAGGGTCAGGGTGCCGTAGGTCCCGACGAACACGCCCGCCGTGGTGACGCTGAATTCCGCAACCGCATTATCGACATCGGTGTCGTTGGCCAGGACGTTGCCGGTGACCGGGATGGACGCCGCGGCCTCGTTGCCTTCGTCACCGGATGCGGTATCGGCTACCGCCACCGGTGCGTCATTGGTGCCGTCAATGGTAACGCTCAGCGTCGCACTGTCAGTCGCGCCGGCCAGGTCTTGAATGGTGTAGGCGAAAGAATCGGTCAGGCTGTCGCCCAAGTTCAGCGCATCGACGTCGGGATTGGCATCGTCGATGACATAGGAAAAGCCGCCGTCGGCAGCCAGGGTCAGGGTACCGTAAAGCCCGGTAAACGAGCCTGTGTTGACAACCGAAATCTCGTCCAGGTGATCCGGATCATCGTCGTTGGCCAATACATTGCCGGTGACCGGCTGCGAGGCAACGGTCTCGTTGCCTTCCGCACCGCTGGCCGTGTCGTCTTCTGCGGTCGGGGCGTTATTGGTCAGCACCAGATCCAGCGCCTCGAAGTCGGTCGCCGCAAGATCGAAGGTCGTGAAGTTGAACGTTGGACCATTATCCGTGTACGGATTGGCATTTGCCGCCAGAAACGCGTGGTAGTCCGCAATGTCCTGCTGCATCGATGCCAGCGCGAGTTCGCCGTGGGTCAGTGTCAGGCGCAACGTGTCGGTGCCGAAACCGCCGTCATAGGCATCCTGCGTGCCAATATCGGCAAAATCCGGAGCCGGGCCCAGATTCTCCACCATTGTGTAGTTGGCCAGATCATCGCCACGTCTGGCGTAAAGCCGATCATTGCCCGCGCCGCCGTCCAGATAGTCGTCAAAGCTCAAACCGCCGCTGCCGGCCGATCCGTGAGAGCCGTGCGAGCCTCTGCCAGAGCCGGAACCGTGGCCATGAGATCCTCTCCCCGAGCCGTGCGAGCCTCGGCCATGCGACCCTTTGCCCGAGCCGTGCGAACCCCCGCCCCAGCCGAAACCTGGTGTGGAATCTCCCAGCAGCACATCATCTCCCGTGCCGCCCAGAACCGTATCGTCACCAGCGCCGCCGATCACCGTATCATTGTCGGCGCCGCCATCCAGGGTGTCGTTGCCGCCGCCGCCGTCGATCCAGTCGTTACCCGCACCACCAACGACTTTGTCGTTGCCCGAGCCGGCGACGATCTTGTCGTTGCCGGTACCACCGTCAATTTTGTCATTGCCGGAGCCGGCATGAATCTTGTCGTTACCGGAACCGCCGTCGATTTTGTTGTTGCCGGAACCGGCGCTGATCTTGTCGTTACCGGAACCGCCGTCAATTTTGTTGTTGCCGGAACCGGCGTAGATCTTGTCGTTGCCGGAACCGCCGTCGATTTTG
>JAJFGG010000115.1 GCA_021776235.1 Alphaproteobacteria bacterium
CCGTCCGGCGCCAGTGGGCAACCCATTTGATGGCAATCGACCGACTGACTTTGAAGACGCGGCTAGCCGAACTTGCTGATTGACCGGCCTCAACGGCACCGATCAGGCGTTCGCGTAAATCCTGTGAATAAACCTTGGCCATGGGATCCCCTTTTGCGAATCATCTCCACTAGAGAATCATGAACCGCGCAAAAAAGGAATCCTATCAAAGCAGATTTGAATCATTCAATCTCGAAAATGGTCTAGAGCGTGCCGGGTTTGCGCCCGGCCATCTGCTGGTACCGGGATCAATTGACCGCTATGCTGGCCAGTCTGGCGATGACGGCCGGGCCCAGGAAAAGCCGGCCGTCCTGAAGCCGCACCGGAACGGAAAGCACGCCGCCGCCGGCGGCGGCCAGCAAACCCAATACCGCGCGGGCCGCGGCCAGGTTCCTTTCATCCATGGTGCCGGCGGCCACGGCAATGTCGAGCAATTCGTCATGCCCCTTGATCCGCGCGGTCAGGGCGCCGATGGGCCGCATTTCGCCGTCCAGGGCCAGGCTGCCGGTGGCGGAAATCTCGATGGCGCCCCACTGCAAACGGAAAGACCTAACCTCCAGGAGGCCGCCGCCGTCGCGCCATTGCGGCAACCCAGCAACCGCATTTCCCGCACTTGTCAGACCGGTTACCGTGGCCTGCAGATCAATGGCTTTGGCGCTGCGGGGCAGGTCCATGTAACCTATTGGCAGCATGCCTTCGGCCACTTCCAGCGCCTCGCCGCTTAAGGCCAGGTCCAGGCTGTCCGGTGCCTGCGGGGTGGGCCGGGAATGGAATTGCAGACGTTCTCCGCGCAAGACCGAAGCGCCGTCGTATTGCAGCCGGATTTTGCTGATATCAAGGGAAAGCCGTTCGGGGTGGTCCTCGGCATCGGTCTCAACGCTGGCCAGGGCTTCGCTGCTATCCACCGTCAGTTCGCGCAAACGGCCGCCAAGCTTGGTTTTGAACAGGTGACGGCCGCTCAGATCAAACAGAATGTGCCGCGGCTGCCAGGGGTGCCCCACGGCCTTGATTTGATCCGTCTGCCAGGAAATGTCCCGCGCCGGACGGCGCCAGGTTACGCGCGGCTGGCTCAGGGCCACCTGCAGACGAAAGGGAAATCCCGTTACCGCCAGATTACCATAGGCCAATTCCCGCGCCTCGGTGCTCTGTTCGCCGCGCCGCTGTATCTCCGTGCGCAGCTGATCGGCCAGGTAAAACCAGCCGCCGCTCCACACCGCTATCACGGCGGCAACTGTCCCGACTAATATGTAATAGCGCATTATACCTCGCTGCCCGCCCGGGTTATAACGGTCGTGGCCGTGGCCGTCGAGAGGGCGGTCATCATTTGGCCCCGTCGAGTCAAAATATGCACTAAACTCAGCATTAAACTGAATACAGGCAGCTAACGTGAACAGCTCTCCGGCACACTACACCATACCCGACCTGACCCTGCCGCCCGGCGACCTTTGGGTATTCGGCTATGGCTCGGTCATGTGGCGGCCAGGCTTCAGCCATGCGGAACGCCAGGCGGGGCGCGTATACGGGTATCATCGCGCCCTGTGCATCTGGTCCTGGGTGCACCGTGGCACAAGGGCCAACCCGGGCCTGGTGCTGGGCCTGGATGTTGGTGGCTCCTGCCAGGGCATCGCGTATCGTATTCCCGCCGCCGACAAGGCGGAAGCAGCCGACTATCTTTACCGGCGCGAGTTGGTCACGGACGGCTACCAGGCCACGCTGCACAAGGTGTACCTTGATGACGGCGCCTTTGCGGACCGGGCGGTCACGGCCCTGACCTTCCGCGCCAACCGCCGCCACCCGCAATATGCCGGCAAATTGGATTATCGGCATGCCGCCGACACGGTGCGCCGGGCCCGCGGCAAATCAGGGGCCAATCCCGAATATGTCGCCAGCGCGGTGCAACAGCTGCAGGCGATGGGGATCGCCGACCGTCACCTGCATGAGGTCAATGTCATTCTGCAGGGGAAACAGGCCTAGCCGTCGCCCAGTTCCGTGGCGTGGAACCAGGCGCCCAGGTCGCCGGTGCTGCCGTTTCGGTTCCAGGCATCCAGCATTGCCGGGGCCGCGTCGGCGGCCTTTTTCCAATTTGCCGGATCACCCGTATTGGTCGCCAGTTCCAGGCGGTGGCCGTTGGGATCGAAGAAATAGATCGACTTGAACAGGGTATGATCAATGGGGCCGATGACGTCGAGGCCGTTGCTTTCGACCCGCGACTTGGCGGCCAACAGGGTATCCATATCCGGTACGGCGAAGGCGATATGCTGCACCCATTCCGGGGTATTGGGGTCTTTTCCCATGGCCGGTGAATTTGGCAGTTCGAAAAACGCCAGATAGCTGCCGGGGCCGATCTCGAAAAAGATATGCATATACGGATCGGGTTCCTTGGTCGAAGGCACCTGATCCTCGGAAATGGCCATGACATAATCCATGCCAACGACATTGGTGTAGAACTCGACAGTCTCTTGCGCGTTGTTGCAACGGTAAGCCACGTGATGCAGGCCGGTGGTGATGGACATGGCGGTCTCCCAATAGTTCTATTGGCGGGGCGGACCCACGGATTATCGCCAGCCTAGCAATAAAGCCGCCCGGGTGCGAGATTGAAGGTTACAGTATGGCGCCCCTTTGCGCCGCGCCCGTTATATAGGTGAGACCCATGATCGTTGATTGTCACGTCAACCTTTGGAATGACGAACATTTCACGCCGCTTTACGCCGAACAGATGCGCCGCGTACGGTCCGACGGCGACTACGGCCTGAAGGCGGACGCCGAGACGGTTTATCAGGCGATGGCGGAAGTGGACAAAGCCATATTGTTTTCCCCCCGCTACCGCAAATCCGCCGGCGTCGCGGGCGACGACGGGGCGGTCGCGGACGCGGTTTCCCGCTATCCCGACAAGTTTGTCGGCTTTGCCTTTGTTGACCCGATGGAAGCCGATTGCCTGCAACGGTTGACCCACAGTATCGAGCACCTGGGCCTGAAAGGGGTGAAAACCGGGCCGATCTATACGGGGGTACCCCTGGCCGATCCCCGCATGACGCCAATTTATGAATACTGCCAGGCCAACGACCTGCCCTTGACCCTGCATATGGGCACCACGTTCGCCGAGGATGCGCCGCTGGATCTGGGCCGGGCCATCCACGTGGATCCGGTGGCCGCCCGGTTTCCGGATCTAAAGATCATCTGCGCCCACATGGGCCACCCCTGGTTCGAAGATTGTATCGCCGTGGTGCGCAAACGGCCTCACGTCTATTGCGAAATCGCCGCGATATTCTATCGGCCCTGGCAGTTCTGGAATATTCTCATTTCGGCCCAGGAATATGCCATCACCGACAAGATATTCTTCGGCACGGACTTCCCGTTCTCCCAGGTCGGGGAAAGTCTCGCCGGTCTGGCCAACGTCAACCATGTCATCGGCGACAGCGGTCTGCCGCGGGTATCAGAGGAAACCATCCAGCGTATCAAACACGCAAATCCATTCGAACACTGGTGGCACGACGGAAATCCGTTCTGAACCATTGCCGCGATTGGTCTAGACCACGTTTACAGAACATAGACCCGTTTGACCGCACTTCCCAGCTTCGTGGCTAGGCGAAGGTTGCCGCGCGTAGTGGGGCTACGGGCAAAACTTTCAACGACGCCACGGCGCTGGGAAGAGCGGCCTTCGGTGGCGCGTGGAGGCCATTCGGATGCGTTTTTTTTCTTGCCCGTAGTCCCCCAAAGCGCAGCGCACAACCCCAAACCCC
>JAJFGG010000116.1 GCA_021776235.1 Alphaproteobacteria bacterium
CAACCGACAAATGCCGCCGAGCCAATGACGCCCTGCTTGTCTTCGCCGGGAATGCCCAGGGTTCGGTCCTCGGGCGAGCCGATCGCCAGAACCACGGCGTCATACATATCGCGCAAATCCGCCAGACTGACGTCGCGGCCCACCTCGATGTTGCCATAAAAGCGGATCTCGTCGCGAGCGGCGGTCTTGTCGAAATTGCGCGACACATTCTTGGTTGTCTGGTGATCGGGCGCCACCCCGTAACGGATCAGGCCATGTGGCGCCGGCAGACGCTCGATAATGTCGATCTGGCAATCGGCATCCGACTTGGCCAATGCCTCGGCAGTATAAAACCCGCTTGGGCCCGAGCCCACGATAGCCACGCGAATTGGCATGGAAGGCGTATCCCCTGTTGCTTTTGTTTTGTTTTTACCAGCCCGGAAGAGCCCGAATTATCGCCGACTTAGCCTCCGACTGTCCAGGTGGCCCCGCCCCGCAGCAGGGCGTTCATATCGGCGGCGCCATTGCTGGAGCGGGCCGCTTCAACCTGTTTATAGACGGCAGCATCGTAGGCTTCGGCATCCTCGCAATACAGCACGCCGACAGCGACCGGGAAATCCGGGTTGCGCATCGCCCCCAGCAGGCCGGCCAAAACCCGGTTGGTCTCGTCATGGCGCAACAGGTCATCCTCGGTGATGCCGTCAACGCCAAGCTGCACGACTTCCAAGGCAATGGCGCCGGGCGTCATGCGAATGCCTTTGTCGCTGTCCTTGCCGAATATCATCGGCTCGCCATGCTCCAGCAGCAATTCACCGTCGGCGGCGGTATTCTTTTCCGCAAACGAGGCGAAAACACCGTCGTTGTATACGATGCAGTTGGTATAGATTTCCACGAACGAGGCGCCATTATGGGCATGAGCCCGCTGCAGCACGCCCGGCATATGTTTCTGCTGGGTATCGACGGCACGGGCCACAAAGGTCGCGTTGGCGCCCAACGCGAACAGCACTGGTGAAAGCGGCCGGTCGAGAGAGCCCATGGGTGTCGACGGCGAGCGTGAACCCAGTGGCGAGGTGGGCGAATATTGCCCCTTTGTCAGGCCATAAATCTCGTTGTTGAACAACATGATCTGCATGTTCACGTTCCGCCGAAGCGCGTGCAACATATGGTTGCCACCGATTGACAGGCCATCGCCATCGCCGGTCACCAACCAGACATCCAGCTCCGGATTGGCCAGCTTGATGCCTGTGGCAAAGGCCGGGGCCCTGCCGTGAATGGTATGGAAACCATAGGTCGACATGTAATAGGGAAAGCGCGAGGAGCAGCCGATGCCGGAGACAAAGACGACATTTTCGGGCGTCGTGCCAATATCGGCCAGGGCCTTCTGCACCCCTTTCAAAATGGCGTAGTCGCCGCATCCGGGGCACCAGCGGACTTCCTGATCAGATGCGAAGTCCTTGGCCTTCAATGCGGTTGGCTTGGCTGGCGCGTTCATTTGGCGTCTCCGGATTGTCCGTCAAGGCAGCGTTGGATCGCGTTCTCAATCTCGGTAATCTTGAAAGGTTGGCCGTTAACCTTGTTCAGGGGTTCCGCCGGCACCAGGTATTCCGCGCGGAGAACCGTGACCAGCTGGCCATTGTTCATTTCCGGCACCAAGACCTGATCGAATCCGGCCAGCAGATCGCCAAGGTTCTTCGGTAACGGCCATATATGGTGCAGATGGATGTGGCTGACGTCATAGCCGACATCCCGCATGTTGCCCACCGCGCGGCTGATCGGGCCATGGGTCGAGCCCCAGCCGACCACGGCCAATTTGCCACTTTCCTCGCCCTGCTCCACCCCTTGGCGGGGAATGTCGTCGGCGATGCCGTTGATCTTGGCGGCGCGGAGATCGGTCATTCGTTGATGGTTGTCGGCCTCGTAGGAAATGTTGCCGGTGCCATCCTCGCGTTCGATGCCGCCAATGCGATGTTCCAAACCCGGCGTTCCAGGTGTAGCCCAGGGCCGGGACAACGTCTTTTCATCACGGGCATAGGGCATATAGCCCTGTTCCCCGAGCTGATCCGAACCGGCGAATTGAACCGGGAAGGGTTCGTAGCTGTCGAAATCCGGGATCAGCCACGGCTCCGATGCATTGGCCATGTAGCCGTCGCTCAACAACATCACGGGCGTCATATATTTGGTTGCCAGGCGCACCGCTTCGATCCCCATATCAAAACAATTGGCCGAGGATGAAGCGGCCAGGACAACCAGGGGCGCATCGGCGTTGCGGCCGTACACCGATTGATAGAGGTCTGATTGCTCGGTCTTTGTGGGCAATCCCGTGGAGGGCCCGGCGCGCTGGGAGTTCACGATGATCAAGGGCAGTTCCACACCAACAGCCAGGCCAATGGCCTCGCCTTTCAGGGCAATCCCAGGTCCGGACGATGAGGTGACCCCCAAGGAACCGGCAAACGACGAGCCGATCGCGGCACAGACAGCAGCGATTTCGTCTTCCGCCTGGAAAGTCACTACATCGAACTGCTTCATGGCGGCCAAAATATGCAAAAGGTTCGAGGCCGGGGTAATGGGGTAAGAGGCGAGAACCATACGCAAATCGGCCAGTTTAGCGCCCGCTGCCAGCCCCCAGGCCAAAGCTTCCGCTCCGGTAATGGCGCGGTACAGACCCGGCGTAATCTCGGCCTGGCGGACCGAAAAACCGCGCATGCCGCCCGCCAACTCAGCCGCTTCGCCATATATGTGACCGGCATTCAACGCCGCGATATTGGCGTCGGCGATGTCGGGGCGCTTGGCGAATTTGCCGCGCAACCAGTTCGCCGTGGTTTCCCGATCACGGTCATACAGCCAATAGATCAGCCCCAGGGTCCACATATTCTTGGACCGCAGGGCCTCCTTATTGGAAAGCTCGTGCGCCTTCACCGCCTCCATGGTCAGTTTGGAAATATCGATCGTCAGGACCTGATAACCGTCCAGGCTGTCATCTTCCAGGGGATCGGATTCGAAGCCGGCCTTTTTCAAGTTCCGGGCGCTAAATGTGCCGGTATCAATGATTACCGTGCCGCCGGATTTCACGTCTGCCAAGTTGACTTTCAGCGCCGCCGGATTCATGGCCACCAGAACATCCGGCGCATCTCCGGCGGTGGCGATCTTGCGGGCGCCAAAATTGATCTGGAAGGCCGAAACCCCAAAGGTCGTGCCGATAGGGGCTCTGATCTCGGCCGGGAAATCCGGGAAGGTCGCCAAATCGTTGCCGGCCAAAGCCGTGGCCAGGGTGAATTGGTTGCCTGTTAATTGCATCCCGTCGCCGGAGTCACCGGCGAACCGTACGACGACCGATTCCACTTCTTCGCGTGGGGTCCCGGTCGGCTCAAGCTGTACTGCTGTGCTTGTTACCATTTCTCAAACGCTTAATTTCATGGGGGTAAAGTTCCGCGTATCTCGCGACCCATAGAGCCCGCCTGTGACGTTATCCGCCATGGGTCACTACCATATTCTGGTTCACAAATACTAAATTCTCAAAACGGTCAACACCGCTTGTCGCATTGGATATAGGTATCCGCCGCGCCACGGCAATGTAACCAGTTCGTTCGTCCATGCCAATAAACAGATACGGCGAACAATTCAAGCTTTCGCGAGGCCTGTTTGATACAGACCTGCCGATTCAATCAACAGTCATCGCCGCGGCCCGGCCTTTGAATATCGCCTGGGTCAGGGGCGGGACTTTCGGCGGACGGCCAACAATTCGCCATTGTTAAGGCCATAAATGATTTCCTGCCAGCCATCCCGGTCCACGTCGGCGGCAACCAGGGCGGTGACGATGGGCCATCGATGGCTGGCCAGATCGCGGATTTGAAGGTCGCCGTCGGCAAAATAGACTTGCCGCAGACCGCTTCGCCCGGCATTGGGAAGATGCAAAATCGGGCCGTTACCCCAGTCAACAACAGCCGACATGGCCTGAATTCGGCTGCCCATGGCATGATTCGAGAAACCATTTGCGGACCATTCCAGATACAATCGCTCGAAGCGCAATCGATCCTGGTGCAATTCATAGATTTTCAGTACGCCGCCGATATGTGGTGTCACCACTACGGCAATCTCGACCCGGCCGTCGCCATCGAAATCGGCGACTGCGGCCGGATTCAGCCAGCGGTGCGGCACACCGATGGGCGCTGTTTCGGCGACGATGGCAAGGCCGTTGACGCCGGGCCGCAACACCGACAGGGCGGCTCCTGCGGTCAGATAGGACCGCACCACCAGCAATTCATCGCCGCCATCGCCGTTCAGATCGGCCAGGCGCACCCGACGGTCCTCAAATACGGAATCCTCTGGCAGTGTATATGACAGAGTCTGACCGGCACGGCTCCGTATTCGCAGGCCAGTGGCTTCGACCGCATCCCCCAACACCCCATGATCATAGCGGCGGGTCGGGCCGGTCAACCAGGCGTCAGTGATATCCCTGTGCCCTAGGGTGACGATTCCGTCGGGCAGCATATCGGCACGAATTTGCGGTGTTTTTTCCTGGTAATCAGGCATAGCGTGCAGTTTCAAGGCGCCGTCACGCAACGTCAGCTCCGAAAAGGCTGGGCCTTGGGGCGCGGCCAATTTGACCACCACCTGATCGCCATCGGCAAACAGCGCCAGCAGCGGGTGGGGTGGCGCATGGCGCACAATTTCGAACTTCACTTCCGCCGCGGCCGCTCCGGACACGACGCCAGGCGCCGAAATCAAAACCGCAAACGCCAATATCCAACGCATTATAATAGGATCTCCCAGCTATGAACCGCGCATGTTCTAATCTTCAACAATGGCCACGGCGCGGGTCCATCCAGCGGACGCGCCCCTGATTTTCATGGGAAAACAGGCAATGGTAAAGCCGTGATCGGGAAGACTTTCCAGATTATGCAGTTTTTCCAGATGGCAATAGCCAATGGTGCGGCCAGCCCGGTGACCTTCCCATATGATCGCGGCATCCTTGCTCTCGGCATAGCGTCGCGCGGTGAAACTGAACGGCGCATCCCACGACCAGGCATCCGTGCCGGTCAAACGGACGCCACGCTCCAATAAGTACAACGTTGCGTCCGCGCCCATGCCACAGCCGCTATCCACATAATTGTCACCGCCAAATGCCGCCCCGGCAGCAGTGTTGACCACGACAATTTCCCGTGGTGAAAGGCGGTGGCCAATGCGGCTCAGTTCCGCCTCCACATCCCCCACCGTGACCACATAGCCATCTTCGAAATGCCGGAAATCCAATTTCACGCCGGGTTGAAAGCACCAATCCAACGGCACTTCGTCGATGGTGATGGCCCGCTGTCCCCCATCCATGGTCGAGGCGAAATGATACGGTGCATCCAAATGGGTACCGTTATGGGTGGAGAGTGAAACCCGCTCCACCGCCCAGCCCTCGCCATCCGGCAGGTCTTCCTGCTCCAGCCCAGGAAAAAACGCAGTCATACCGGCAACCGACGCCTGATGATCTATATATTCGATCTTCGGCTGAAATCCCGGAGGATCTGAAATCACATCATTTTCAAGGAAAATCGAAATATCGATAATTTTTCTCGCCATTTTGGACTCCCATTTTCTCCCAGGCAGTATCATCGCCGGCCGATCGCGATATATTTGTCACAATACGCGACGAAATCACCACTAAAGGGCGCAAAGGCTTTGCCTCGTCAATACGGCCCTGTAAATTGACCAATCGTTAGCGTTAATTTTTGCGTATGCTATGTCACCATGAAAGTTGGATACATGCAAAAGCGTCGGTTGTCCGGGCTGCTGCAAGCTATAAAGCTTTCTAATTTGAATGTTTTCCGGGACTAATAAAAATGCCAACAGGAATAGTAAAATGGTTCAATCCCACTAAGGGATATGGATTTATCGAGCCGAGCGATGGCTCGAAGGATGCATTTGTGCACATTTCAGCCGTCGAAAATGCTGGGTTGTCCACCTTGAACGAGGGTCAAAAGGTCGAATTCGAACTTACGGCAGGCCGCGACGGCAAGACCGCCGCCGAAAATCTGGTCATTATCGATTGAGTTTCGGGCGACCGGAGTTAAATCGAATTGTAACGTGGTTTGGTACTAGAAACCAGATTCCGTCCCCCTGTGAGCGGAACGATTTTGCACCAGAACCGCGGACGAAATTAGATGTAGGTTAAGTTGGCTGCAATGCGGACGGACGCGTCTTCCGGCGTCTGCGACGAAGTGTAATTTTTGTCGCCGCGCCGTTGAACCTTTCGCTGACCTAAAAGTTTGCCGGCCACGCACCTCTCACCCGGTTCACGCCGTCTGCCAATCCGTGCGGAAACGACCCGCATGGCCCCGCCCGAGACCTGGTGGCACGCCCGGGCTGCAAGGTTCGTCGTTTCTGTGCGGTCCCCTTAAGAAGCCGGCTACAACGCAGATAGCCTCGGCATCGCCGGTATTTTCTGCCGGCGACGCAAGCGGCTTTGACTTATTCCACCCACAAACCTTATGGCCGCAGAACCTAATAACCTGCAATCTGAATTTGTCACAAAATTGCCATCGAAGGCGCCGCCAAACATTGACAGAGGCTGATCTGCAGCGCACTTTGCGATTACGACAAATGGGGAGCCATGAAGATGGAACGTTCGTTCGCGAAAGAGGTGAAACAATTGCGCCTGGGACAGGGCGAAACCTTTCATGGTGAAGGCATTCTGGCCGTTACCAAGGCCCTCCTGCAGTCCGGCGTCAGCTATGTTGGCGGTTACCAGGGCGCCCCGATCAGCCATTTGATGGACGTGCTGGTGGATGCCGAAGAGTTATTGAGCGAACTAGGGGTGCATCTCGAGACCTCCACCTCTGAGGCCGCCGCCGCCGCCATGCTTGGCGCCTCGATCAACTATCCCCTGCGCGGCGCGGTCACCTGGAAATCAACCGTCGGCACCAATGTCGCCTCGGATGCCCTGTCCAATCTGTCTTCGGCCGGGGTGCGGGGCGGTGCCTTGATCGTGTTGGGCGAGGATTATGGCGAGGGATCCTCGATCCTGCAGGAACGCACCCACGCTTTCGCGACAAAATCCCAGATCTGGCTGCTGGATCCCCGGCCGGATCTGGAGACCATTGTCCATATGGTCGAACACGGCTTCGCGCTATCGGAGCATTCCAATACACCGGTAATGTTGGAATTGCGTATCCGGGCCTGCCATGTCCATGGCTCGTTCAACACCTCGGACAACAAAACTGGCCGCTTCAATAAGAACCGGGTGATTGAGGAGCCCGATCACGATTTTTCCCGTATCACCCTGCCGCCGTCCACCTACGCTCAGGAAAAGCACAAGATCGACGTGCGCATGCCCGAAGCGATCCGTTACATCCGGGACAATCAACTGAACGATCATTTCGACGGCGATATTGAAGACGTTGGCATCATTTGCCAGGGCGGCCTGTACAACGCGGCTCTGCGCGCCCTGGTTCAGGCGGGTTTGGCCGATGCCGGCGGCAACAGCCGAATTCCGATCCTCGCCCTGAACGTTACCTATCCTCTGGTGCCGGACGAAATTTCCAACTTCTGCGCGGGAAAATCAGCGGTTTTCATGGTCGAGGAAGGCCAGCCGGACTATCTGGAAGAAGCCGTCAACGTCATACTGCGCAAAGCCGATCTGCAAACCAAGGTGATTGGCAAGGGTCCCCTGCCCATGGCCGGCGAATATACCGCCGAGGTCGTCTTGCGGGGCCTTTCCGAATTCTTGAACCAAACCAAACCGACCGGAGTGGATTTGGCGGCCGCGACGTCGCCAATCCGCGACTTGGATCAATACAAGGCCAAAGCGGCTGAATTGCTGGGCGATTTGCTTCCCGCCCGGCCGCCCACGTTTTGCACGGGCTGTCCCGAACGGCCGTTATTCAGCGCCATCCGCATTCTGGAAAAGGAACTGGGGCCAACCCATGTTTCCTGCGACATCGGCTGCCATACATTTTCCACGCTGCCGCCCTTTAATCTGGGCAATACGGTCCTTGGTTATGGTCTGGGCTTATCCAGCGCCGCCGGCGTTGCGCCGAGTTTTGGCAAGCGGGTTATCTCGATCATGGGTGATGGCGGGTTTTGGCACAATGGCGTCACCAATGGCATAGGAAGCGCGCTGTTCAACAAGGCGGATGGCGTGCTGATGGTCATCAAGAATGGCTATACCTCGGCCACCGGCTGGCAGTTCGTGCCTTCGACCGAGCGTCCGCGCGAGGGCCGCAGTACTGGCTCCTCCATAGAGAAGGTCATCAAGAGCATGGGCGCGCGCTGGCTGCGCAATGTCCCGAACTACCGTGTCGGCAGCGTCATGAAGACCTTGCGTCAGGCCCTGACGGGGAAAGGCAAGGGCCTGCGCGTAATCGTCGCCGATAGCGAATGTCAATTGGCCCGGCAACGCCGAATTCGTCCGGAAATTGCGGCGCGGCTGCAAAACGGCCAGCGGGACGTGCGCACCCGCTTTGGCATCGATGATGAGATCTGCACCGGCGACCGCGCCTGCATCCGGCTTTCCGGCTGTCCATCCCTTTCCATCAAGGCCAATCCCGACCCCCTGCGCGATGACCCGGTAACCACCGTCCTGGATAGCTGCGTCGGTTGCGGCCTGTGTGGCGAGGTCAGCCACGCGGCGGTGCTTTGCCCCTCTTTCTACAAAGTGGATATTGTCCGCAACCCCAACCTTTGGGACCGCATAAACGATGGCCTGCATCGTCGGTTACTGGGCGATGCGGCCAAGGCTCCGATCTAGGCGGGGTGCGTGGCACCGATGACTGAAGCGACGCCAGAAGCAACCTCGACAGCGGGCACGGACACGCGTCCTATCGGCGTGTTGATCGCCGCCATGGGCGGCGAAGGCGGCGGCGTTTTACGGCAATGGCTGGTCGATGCGGCCATGGCCCATGGCTTTGCCGTGCAAAGCACTTCTATTCCCGGCGTCGCCCAGCGCACCGGCGCCACGACCTATTATGTGGAAATTCAGCCGACAAAGGACGGCGGTGAGCAGGCGCGTCCAGTTATGTCTCTATATCCCCTGGCGGGCAGCGTCGACATCATGGTCGCCTCGGAATTGATTGAGTCCGCCCGGGCGATGCAGAACGGCTTTGTCACGCCGAACTGCACCACCCTGATCGCCTCCACGCACCGGGTGTATGCGGTGGCGGAACGCACGGCCATGGGCGACGGCCGCTTCGATGGCGAGCGGGTGGTCAAGGCGGCGGAAAATCTGGCGCAACAAAGCATTCTGTTCGACATGGAGGCCATGGCCAAGGAACATGGCAGCGTGATAAATTCGGTCCTGCTGGGGGCCATCGCGGGAACCAACCGCCTGCCCATTCCGCCCGAAGGTTTCGAGGCGGCAATCCGCGATACCGGCCGTGCGGTGGAGGCCAACCTGAACGCATTTCGAGCCGGGTTCGCCGCCGTGGAACGCGGCGACCCCGCCGCTTTGATCCCCGATAGTGATCTGAAACGGCCTTGGCGCCCCGACCCGCCCATGGTCGAGCAATTGCAGTACCGGGTGCGGGAGGAATTCCCCGGGCCGGCGCGGGCGATCCTGCGCGAAGGCGTCAATCGACTGTTTGAATATCAGAACAAGGGCTATGCGGAACTGTACCTGCAAAGGCTGACGCGCATTGACCGGGCCGAGCGGGATGCCGGCGGCCACGGTGATCTGGTGCGCGAGGCGGGCCGGTATCTGTCGCTTTGGATGAGTTATGAAGATGTCATTCGGGTCGCCCAGGCCAAGTTACGGCCTGAACGGCAGGCCCGCGTCCGGGCCGAGGTCGGGGCCAAACCAGGCGAACCGGTACGAATTCGGGAATACCTGAAACCCGGACTGGATGAAGCCACTGCCCTGCTGCCCGGTTGGATGGCCCGGCCCATATTGGCGGCAGCTGATAAAGCTGGCCTTCGCGACCGCCTGAACATTGGCATGACCATAACCAGTACAGCTTTGTGGGGCCATTTTCTCCTGCGCCTGCTATCCTCGCTTCGTCCCCTGCGCCCCATGGGGCACCGCTATCACAGCGAACAATTATTGATTGACCAATGGATCGGCAATATTGCCACGGCCGCCAGCCTTGATCTGGGCCTGGCGGCCGAGGTTGCAGCCTGTCAACGGCTGTTGAAAGGCTATGGCCAAACCCAACGCCACGGCTGGGACAGCTTTTCCGGTATCATGGCAACCCTGGCCACGCCGGCCCTGCAGGGGGATATGTCGCCCGCCGCCGCCGGCCAGGCGATCGCCCTGGCCCGTGATGCCGCCCTGGCCGATCCCGAGGGTGCCGCCCTGCAAAGCGTTCTGGAGACAGAGAAAACGTCGGATCTGGCGGCAGAATAGTCTCTTCACCTGGTCATCAAAGCTGCGTGACAGAGCCGTTTTTGGTCTTCCCCAAGGCCCACGCCTTCCCCCATCATGGTGTTACAACCACGAATGGAGAGGATCATGCTCAGCGCCTGCCTTCTGCCCCGAGTCTCGTTTGCCGCAATATTGATTGCTGGCCTGATAGGCCCAGTCATGGCGGCGGAAAAGGAGCACTTGCGCCTGAACACCCCCGGCGCCCTGGCGCCAGCCAAGGCAGAGGCAATTTATCAAGGCGTACTGAAAGAGCTGGCAGAGGGCTACGCTCCGGCGCATGACGCCACGGCCCAGAACTATCCCAGTTGGCGCCGTTACAACATCGCGCCCTACTTATCCGCCACCCATGGCAACCGCTATGCCAACAACTACGCCAACCCCAGGGCGGATAAGGCGGGCTATGGCAAGCTGAAACCAGGTCAGCGGATGCCGCCTGGCGCGGTGGTAGTCAAGGATACCTATACGGTCACCAAAGACGGTGAAGTTTTCCCCGCCGCGTTGTTTTACATGGAAAAACTGGCGCCGGGCCACAGCCCGGATACGGGCGACTGGCGCTTTGTGCAAATTCTGCCCGACGGCAGCTATTTCGGCGATACCGTCGGCGATAATGCCGCCGATGTCGCCTTCTGCTTCACCTGCCACAAGGCCATGGCGGATGTGGATTTCCTGTTCTTTCTGCCCGAAGAATACCGCCGCAAATGATAATGGCCGCCCGCTCCCCCTACTGCCCCTTGAAAACGGGTGTACGCTTGTCCACGAAGGCCTGGGCCGCTTCCTTGTGATCGTCGGTCATACCCGTACGGGTGTGATGCCAGGCCTCCAGATCAAAGCAATCACGCAGGCTGGCGGTTTCCGCTGCGTTCATGTTGCGCTTCATGTAACCCAGCGCGATGCGGGGGCCGTTGGCCATTTTTTCCGCCAGTTTCATGGTCTCCAATTCCAACTGATCGTCGGCCACCACCTTGTTGACCATGCCCAGGGCCAACGCCTCCGCCGCCTCGACCTTGTCGGCGGTGAAGTATAATTCCCGCGCCTTGGCGGTGCCGACCAGCTGGGTGAGGAAATAACTGCCCCCGAAATCGCCGGAATAACCCACGTTGGCAAATGCCGTCGTCATCTTCAAGGTATCGGACGCCACGCGCAGGTCGCAGGCCAGGGCCAGGGACAGCCCGGCGCCGGCAGCGGGACCGCGCACCATGGCGATTGTCGGTTTCGGCATTTCATGCAGCAGGCGCGAGGTTTCCATTTTCGCCCGCAGTTGTTGCGCCTTGCCTTCCAGGGTGGAGTCAGGAAATTCCGTGCCCTCGGCCATGGCCTTGACGTCGCCGCCGGCGCAAAAACCACGCCCGGCGCCCGTCAGGATCACACAGCCCGTATCCGGATCCTCGGCCAGGCGGGTCAGCGCCGCCACCATGGCATCCAGCATGGCCCCGGACATGGCGTTCAGCCGATCCGGCCTGTTCATGGTCAGAATGGCCACCCGGCCCTCTTTACGTTCCAGCAGATCGTCGGTCATTGTCTCGCCTCTCCTCGGCTTGGTTGCTATCATCGTTCGGTTGACGGAAATTCTAGCACAACGGACGGGAGCGGCGCCACGTGTCGAGGGACGATCTGACGGATGCGGTGGGCAATCGCCACACGCCGGCCCAAGGGCCAGCGCGCATCGTCTCGTTGGTACCCAGCCTGACGGAGTTACTTTTTGCCCTGGATCTGCAGGACCAGTTGGTCGGACGCACGGCCTTTTGTATTGAGCCGGAAGGGCGCATCGAGAGCGTCCCCGTGGTGGGCGGCACCAAGACCTCCGAACTGGACAAGCTGATGGCGCTTAACCCCACCCATGTCCTGGTTAACGTGGATGAAACACCCAAGGAACTGGCCGATCAAATCACCGCCGCCGGTCCGGTGGTGGTGGTCACTCACCCGAACACGCCGGCAGACAACGTCAATCTGTACCAATTGATTGGCGGCCTGTTCCAGCGTCCAAAACAGGCCGCAGAACTGGTGGCGGATCTGGAACGGGAATTGCATCAATCGACCGTCTGGCCCAAACGCAAGGTATTGTATCTAATCTGGAAACGGCCATGGATGACCGTTTCCCAGGATACCTATATTGCCAGCATGCTGTCGTTGTTCGGCATGCAGACCCAGTGCCACGACCCCGCGCGGCGCTATCCGGAGGTTGCCATCGATACCGAACTGCTGGCAAACACGGACCTGGTGCTGTTTTCCACCGAGCCATTTCCCTTTGCCGCCAAACATCGTGATGCCTTCGCGCGCGAATTCCGGGGTCACGGGATGCCGCAGTTAAAAGCCATTGATGGCAAAATGGTGTCCTGGTATGGCAGCCGTGCCATCGAAGGCCTGCGCTATCTACGCCAGTTTACGGCCCAACTAGAAAAATGAGGACCTCCCATGTCGAGACCACTGCTGTTTTCACCCCTGGCCCTGCGTGACATCAGCCTGAAGAACCGGGTCGTGGTGGCCCCCATGCATCAATACGCCGGCAAGAAGGGCTTTCCGACCGACTGGCATTTGATGAATGTGGGGCGTTTCGCCGTGGGTGGATCAGGTCTGGTGTTCGTGGAATCAACCAAAATCGAGCGCCGGGGCTGTGGCACGGTCGGCGATCTGGGCCTGTGGGACGACGCCATGATACCGCAATTTCGCCGCCTGGCCGGTTTCATCAAGGAACACGGCGCGGTCGCGGGCTTGCAACTTGGGCACAGCGGCCGCAAGGCCCGGCGCTTTCGGCCCTGGGAGGGCGGCAAGCCGTTGACCAGGGCCGGGGCCGAGGCCGAGGGCATTGACGACTGGGACGACTGGGAACTGGTCGCCCCGACAGCCCTGTCGGACGCCAATGAACCGGAACCGCGCGCCTTGAGCCGCGTGGAAATCGACGAAGTGGTCGAACGCTGGGGTCAGGCCGCCGCGCGGGCCGATGCCGCCGGTTTCGATGTCCTGGAAATCCACGGCGCCCACGGTTATCTGATCCATCAGTTCCTCTCGCCCGCGGCCAACCGGCGCAACGATGACTATGGCGGCTCGGAAGGCAACCGGCACCGCTTTGCCTTGGAGGTGACGGAATGCGTGCGCGCCCACTGGCCGGCGCACAAGCCGTTGTTTTTGCGCCTGTCCATCGAAGACGACGCCGGCTGGGGACCGGATGAGAACGTCGCCCTGGCCCGCATCGTCAAGAACATGGGCGTCGATGTCATCGACTGTTCGTCCGGCGGCATGCGGGGCTCTCCTGTGGTCGGCACCGGCCCCGTCGGCTATGGCTATCAGGTGCCCTACGCTGCCAAAATCCGGGCCGAGGCGGACATGATGAGCATGGCCGTGGGCCTGATCGTACATGCGGATCAGGCCGAACAGATCCTGCAGAATGGCGAGGCCGATCTGATCGCCCTGGCCCGCGAATTCCTCTACAACCCGAACTGGGCCCTGGATGCAGCCCATAAACTGGGTCTGGATAACCCTTATGACCTGATGCCCCCAGCCTACCAGTTCTGGTTGTCGAAACGCGCCAGCGCTGTCAAAGATTTGACCCCCTCGACCCAACAAGGCGGCATCGGCAAATTGGCCTTGTAAACCGGATCAAAGTTAAGCCAATCGCCCGGGGTCTTACAGGTGCTGCACCCGCTTGGTGATTTTCGCGAACCAGGGCGACAGGGGTGCCGACAGATCGCTGGCGGCGGACCAACGCGCCGCATCGATGGCCTCTGACAATCGCATCTCGCCCGAATGCTCCTGCACGATCAATTTCCGGTCCCGGGCGATGACGGCGGTCACCGGTGCGCCCTGTTCCTTCATCTCACGCAGAACCTCGGCTTCGAGTTCGGCCCGTCCCTCATGCCGGCGGCGGGTAATACAAAAACAGGTCATCATCGCCGGAAACTATCACTGCGGATATGCGGCATTTACCGCCGGGAAACAGAACGCGCACGGCACGGCGCCCCGTGAGACCTGGAAGACCTCGCTTAGACGGTCGAAGCTTTTGCCCCGCTCAAACCCCTCGTTATGTTCTGCAATGTCCGCCTTTCCGCCGCCGCCTTCGGGGCGCCATCATAACGGTTCAGCAGCCGACGCCGTGGCATTTCTATGACGACGCGCCTGATGTCTCACCAGCACTGGAAATTTTTCAACCAACTGTTGCTGCTGTATTAGTTTTTCTACCAACCTATTGATTTGACATAATTATTAGAGCACAATTTTTCGCATATTAACTAATTCTTAAGCTTCTCAAGAGCCGAAAAATATGCAATCTCTGGGTTACGTGTCTGAATATCAAATTTGAGATTCCAATAATCTAGTCAAAATTTTTCGTAGGGAGATTCGTTATGGCCCATAAAAATTGGAACGATAATAGGAATAATGGCGCGGACGGTTTTAACAGCAGTGGCTGGAAGAACCTTGAAGTTCGGGGAGGCAGGCCATGACCCCGATCGATCAAAATATCCTGCTCGACGAAGCCCTTCTCGCCGCCAATGAGCATTTGGCGGCATTTGCGGCAAACGATGATTTCTTCGCCAAATTCGAGGCGGCATTCGGTGCGGATTTCGATCTGGCAGCCGCGACGGCGCTGCGTCAGCAGCTGCTCGACGGCAGCTTCGAATGGCCCCTTATCCAGATTGTCGAAGGCAGCGTGATCGCCGGCGCGCAGGGCGCCTATGTGGCCGACAGCGGTTCCATTCTGCTGGCCGACTCCCTGTTCATAGACAGCAGCGACAGTCCGGAAGCGGCGACATCCGCCGACGGCGACGCAGCGGACACCGCGGACGCCGAGGCGTCGAGCCCGGTTCTCAATCAGGTCGTCGCCACGCTGTTGGAGGAGTTCGGCCATCACGTCGATACGATCGTAAACCTTGCCGACGCGGCCGGCGACGAAGGCGCCATTTTCTCGTCGCTGGTTCGTGACCAACCCCTGGATCAGGTTCAACTCGAAACACTGCAGGCCGAGAATGATACGTTCACGCTGAGCATCGACGGCGAAGCGACGACCGCCGAGTTATCCACCTTCACCCGGACTTCGCCCACCTCTGGTGGCCTTGTCCCTGCTGGCGTGACCGAAGTCGGCGGCCTCGTGCTCGACATGATCGGCCTCAACGGCGCCCGGGTGATCAGCCAGCTGTCCGCCGGCAGTCTGTTCGAGGGTTTCTTTAGCTCTTCGATCGGGACGATCGGCAGCCAGGGGGGTTTCAACGCCACGGTCATCAATGCCCTTGGCGGTGGTCTGCAGGAAGTTGCGGTACGCCTTACAGTGCTCGACGGTGATACCGCGTCCGGCAATTTTGATTTTAATCAGAACTTTTTGCGCCTCAACGGCGTTGAAATGAGCAATTTCAGCAGCGTACCGACCCAGCGGACGTCCGGCGACGGGCTTACTGTCCTTTCCAATGGCACCGGGTTTGGCAACAATACCCTGGATACCGGCTGGTTCTATTCGAACAACACGACGTTCTTGAATAATTTCTACAACAGCTTGTCGTCCGGCAGCGTCTCCTTTCAACTGCGTGACACGGATCCCAGTGACAACTTCTTTGACTTCACCGCCGGCGTCGATGGCGGTCTGGTGGACGTCGGCCAGCCGCCGAACGTTGCGCCGATTATCTCTGCCGTCACGAATTCTGGGCCGATCGACGAAGGTGACAGCGCCACAGTGACGGTCAGTGCCTCTGACCCCGACGCCTCCAGCGGCGGGCTGACCTACGAATTCGATTTTGACAATAACGGCACCTACGAAATCTCCAACACCACAGGTGTGGCCTCATCTCCGTTCGCGGACGACGGCAACTTTCCGGTCAACGTTCGGGTCAGCGATTCCCGTGGCGGCACGGATCTGGACTCGACCATCGTGGCCGTCAACAACGTCGCACCCGAACTGGATTCCGGTGCGGTGGATCTGAGCACCTGGTTCCAGGAGGATTATTCCTCGGGTGCCGGAAACTGGACGGTTCAGTCTGGTGGCGCGACGGTCACACAGAGCATCAACGGTCAACCGACCGTCTATTACAGCAACGTCGACGTCGCGGGCGACTTCGAGGGTGAAATCCGCGTCAATACCGGTTCCGACGACGATTTTATCGGCTTCGTACTGGGCTTTGATCCGGGCGAACTCGTCAGCACCGGTACCTCTGCCGTCGACTACCTGCTGGTCGACTGGAAGCAGGGCAATCAGGCCGGTGCGTCCGCCGGCCTGGCCGTCTCGCAGGTCAACGGCCACACCACAAATGCCAACGATTTTTGGGTGCACAGCGGTGTGGTCAATGAACTGGCGCGCGCGAACACCCTGAGCAATACCGGCTGGGCCGACTTTGCGACGAACGAGTTCACCTTCGACTACGACGCCGCCGGCCTGCGCATTTTCGTCAACGGGACCCTGGAGTTCGATCTCGACGCCGCCGACTATGGCGGCGCCTTCCCGCTTGGCAGTCTGGGCTTCTACAACTATTCCCAAGGCGACGTCACCTACAATACCTTCAGCGACGACACGGTAACCGGTGTCGAGGGCAGCGCGGTGACGGTGACGAAGGACTTCACCGATGTCGGCCTGCTGGACAGCCACACGGCGACCATCAACTGGGGCGACGGCCACATCACCGCAGGCACGGTGACCGGCACCCCGGGCGGCGCCGGCACCGTCAACGGCAGCCATGTCTATGAAGACAACGGCTCGTACAACGTCACGGTGACGGTCGACGACGATGACGGCGGCAGCGATTCCGACAGCCTGACGGCGACCATCGCCAACGTGGCCCCGACGGTGATCCTGAACGGCGTCAGCGCCATCGACGAGAACGGTGTCGCCATTTTAACCGGAACGATCACCGACCCGGGTACGCTCGATACCTTCACCCTGGACATCAACTGGGGCGACGCGCTATCGCCGGGCAACACAGAGAGCGTCAATTTCAGCGCCAGTTCCACGGGCAGCCAAACATTCACGCTGACCCACCAATATCTGGATGACAATCCGACCGCGACACCGCAAGACAACTATACCATCAGCGCCACGGTGACCGACGACGACGGCGGCCAGGGCAGCGACATCGAAACCCTGTTGGTCACCAACGTGGCGCCGGTCCTGGATTCCGGCGCGGTGGACCTGAGCACCTGGACGAAAGAGGATTATTCGGCAGGCGCAGGGACGTGGACGGTGCAACCCGGTGGCGCGACGGTCACTCAGAGCATCAACGGCAACCCGACATTCTTCTACAGCGATATCAACATATCCGGCGACATCCAGGGCGAAATTCGAGTCAATACCGACGGCGATGACGATTTCATCGGCTTTGTCCTGGGTTTCGATCCGGGTGAGTTGACCACGGCGGGCAGCGTCGATTATGTGCTTGTAGACTGGAAACAGAGCGACCAGTTCTTCGCCGGCGGCACGGCGGAAGAGGGCCTGGCCGTTTCCCATGTGACCGGCCTTGCCGGCGGGATCGGAGAATTTTGGAACCATACCGGCGTGGTCAGCGAAATCGCCCGCGCCGATACCCTTGGTTCGACCGGCTGGAACGACTTCGCGACAAACGAATTCACCTTTGATTACGACGCCAGTCAACTTCGCATCTTTGTTAATGGGACGTTGGAATTCGATCTCGACACCTCTGATTTTGGCGGTGCCCTGCCGCTTGGCCGGCTTGGTTTCTATAATTTCTCCCAGGGTGATGTCACTTACAGCACTTTTAGCGACGACACGGTAACCGGCGTCGAGGGCACCGCGGTGACGGTGGCCAAGGACTTCACCGACGTTGGCCTGCTGGACACCCACACGGCGACCATCGACTGGGGCGACGGCACCATCACAGCGGGCACCGTGACCGGCACCCCGGGCGGCGCCGGCACCGTCAACGGCAGTCATGTCTACGAAGACAACGGCTCGTACAACGTCACGGTGACGGTCGACGACGATGACGGCGGCAGCGATTCCGACAGCCTGACGGCGACCATCGCCAACGTGGCCCCAACGGTAATCTTGAACGGCGTCAGCGCCATCGACGAGAACGGGTTTGCGACGCTGACCGGGATGATCACCGACCCCGGCACGCTGGATACCTTTACCCTGGACATCAACTGGGGCGACGCGGCATCGCCGGGCAACACCGAGAGCGTCAACATCAACGCCAGCGCCACGGGCAGCCAGAGCTTCACGCTGACCCATCAATATCTGGACGACAATCCGACCGCGACGGCGCAGGACACTTACACCATCAGCGCCACAGTGACCGACGACGACGGCGGCCAGGGTAGCGACAGCGAAGCCGTGCTTGTGCGCAACGTGGCGCCGGAGGTCACCGGCGCGGCCTTGACCGCTTCGATTGACGAGAATGATTTTGCCACTTTGTCCGGGACCATCGTTGATCCCGGTAGTTTGGATAACTTCACGCTTGATCTGGACTGGGGCAATGGCGATACCAGCAGCATTGCGCTGGGCACCACGGCGCTGAGCGGCGTCAATGTCGGCGGCGATCTGGTGACCTGGAATCCGGGCACACTCAGCTATTCCGTCGACCACCAATATCTGGACGACGATCCCTCGGGCACCCCGTCCGACACCTACGCGGTCACCGGCACGGTGACCGACGACGACGGCGGCGTCGGCACAATCGGCGGCAGCGGCAGCGGCAACATTCTTTTCGTGTCCGACACCACGACCGACACAAACATCGCAACGGTGTTGAGCGGTGAAGGCTACGCGGTGACCACAGTCACCGGCGACTTCGCGGGCGGCAACACCACGCTGCAGGGCAGCCTCGGCGGTTTCGACGCGGTCTATTGGAGCGCAACGGGCAACGGCTTCGGCGATGTTCATTCGAACGCCGCTGTGTTCACGAATCTCTCGAACTACGTCAGCAATGGCGGTTCGGTATTTGTCACCGGTTACGACTCGGTTTCCAGCCCGGCGGATGCGCCATTGTACAGTTTTCTGGGAGCGACCGGCCAGGTCGATACACCTAACGCAAATCCCAATGGCCCGATCATCAATGTCTCGAACAGTTTGACGACCGGGGTTGTTGATATTCGCGGCGTGCTGGCGACCGGCGGCTTCAGCGACAAGGATCAGCTGTTCCTGGGATCCGGTGCGACAGCCGTCGGCGTGGCGCCAAGTTTTGATGGTTTTGGTGGGAACGGCTGGCAATGGACTCTGAACCAATTAGGATCCGGTGAGATTGCCTACGTCAGCAATGGTGCCCACATCAGCACCGGACTCGATCCGTCCTGGACGAACACGTCTGCGGGCGGCGCGGGCGCCTACAATGCCGCCTTGCGGAATTTTGCCACCGCAGCGGACGGTGGCGGCGCACTTGAAGTAACGGTGAACAACCTCGACCCAACTCTGAGCGCCCTGGCGGCAACCTCGATCCTGGAGAACGGCACCACGACACTGACCGGCACCATTGCCGACGTGGGCACGCTTGACACCTTCACGGTCGCGATCGACTGGGACGGCGACAACGTCGCCGACCAGACCTTCAGCAACGTCTCGGCCGGCAACTTCAGCTACACACATCAGTATCTGGACGACAATCCCACGG
>JAJFGG010000117.1 GCA_021776235.1 Alphaproteobacteria bacterium
GGCGCCCAGTACCGAACGGGTGGGCGCCAACGCGGTCGATTGGAAACATGATCCGATCATTCTGTTTTCCAATTCCAAGCCAAATGCGAAAGAGCTTTTGCAAGGCGTCCGCGATCAAATGGGCGCCTACCGTGCCACCGACAACATCGACTATGCCTATAAGGACAGTGCGGCCCAGGGCGCGCCGGATGCGATGTATGACGAGTTGGCCACGAAGTATCGGGCGGCGTTACTCGCCATAGCGGATTGAGGGGCATGTTCGTCGTGGAGTTTCCATGACAGCATCGAACTTGAAAAACGCGGCGTTGCCAACTTTATCCTGACCACCGACACCTTCCTGCCCCTGGTTGAGGCACAAGCCAAGGCGCGCAAGGTCAAGGCCCAGGTCATCGTTGTAAAACATCCCATCGGCGGGCTGAATGCCGAGGAACTGGTGGAACGGATTGAAACCGCGGCCAGCGGCTTGCAGGCCGCGATCGACGCTTGACGAACCGCGGCAATGACGGCGTGGGCGGGTTGGGCCGTTGTTCGGTCGGGCCGGCACGGCGCCGCAATGGACAGTGAAGAGTAAGACATATGGAACCTGCGCCGCAGACTGAAATTCTGGACCTTGATGACCTGGACCAGGCGGAATGGGACGAATATGCCCGTGCCCAGGGCTGGAGCGACGGCTTTCCTCTGGTGATGCCGACGGAGGCGGTGGTGGCGCGTTTCGTGGCGACCTGTCATGGAGACAACGCGCCGATCCCGGCCATGTCGCCACGCCGGGTGATCCCAACCTTGCAGGCCATGGCCGCCAACGCGGTCATGGCCGGTTGCCGTCCGGAGTATTTTCCCGCCGTGCTGGCGGCGGCGCGGGCGGTGTTGACGCCGGAATACAATCTGCACGGCAGTCTGGCGACGACCCATTCCTGTGCGCCCATGCTGCTGTTCAATGGACCCATCCGCAAGAGCCTGGACATCAACTGCTCCTCCAACTGCTTTGGTCAGGGCCGGCAGGCCAACGCCACCATTGGCCGGGCGCTGCAATTGATCCTCTTGAATGTGGGTGGGGCCAAGCCCGGCGTGATGGATCGTTCTACTCAGGGCTCGCCAGCCAAATATGCATTCTGCTTCGGCGAGAACGAGGAGGAGAGTCCGTGGGAGCCGTTCCATGTGCGCCGGGGATTCGCGGCCGGGGACAGTGTGGTCACCGCCATGCCGGCCGAGGCGCCCCATAACGTAAACGATCACGGCTCGAATACAGGTGCTGGCATCCTGACCACGATCGCGGGCACCATCTCCCAGGTTGGCGCCAACGCGATCTATTGCAATGCGCCCATTTTCATAGTGCTGGGCCCGGAGCACGCCCAGACCCTGCACCGGGACGGCTGGACCATCCCTGATATGCAGCAGGATCTGTATGATCGCTCGGCCGTGCATATCTCCCGCGTCTCGTCGGAAAACCAGGAAAGCTACGCCGGCATGGACCGGCCCATGGTCAAGGATCATTACCACATGACCCCCAGCGCCGAGGATATCCTCATCCTGGTGGCCGGCGGTCCCGGCAAGCATTCCGCCTATATTCCCCCCTTCGGCTTTACCTCCGCCTGTTCCGTGCGGCTTTCCCACGTCTGACGGCCCTGCCATGGAAGCGTTGGGCGATCTGCCGGTCTTTCGGGAAACGGTGCCTTGGGAAGAGGCCCAGACGGTGCTGGAAGAGGGCGCTTTAGGCGATGGCCTGCCCCTGGTGCCGCCAACGCCACGGCGCCTGCAGGCGATGCTGGCCGGCGTCGCGGCGCCGGATGAATGCCATGGCCAACTATTGCCTCTGTTCGGAGATCTGACGGCCGCCGCCGTGGCTTACAATTGCGTCCTGGCCGGTTGTCCGCCGGCCGCCCTGCCCATCGTGCTGACCGCCGCCGAGGCTAGTCTGGAGGCGCGATTCAATCTGCTGGGTCTTCTGACCACCACCGGCACACCGGCAGTGGTAACAATCGTGCACGGCCCCATTGCCCGCGCCCTGGGCATGAATGCCGGCACCAATTGCCTTGGCCCCGGCAACCGCGCCAATGCCTCTCTGGGCCGGGCCATCGCCCTGGTGATGCGCAACATCGGCGGCGCCCGGGCCGGCATAGGTGATATGGCGACCATGGGCCAGCCGGGCAAATATACGTTCTGCTTCCCCGAGGGCGGGGAAGCGGTCTTCCCACCCTTGCCGGCGCGGCGCGGCCTTGATGGGGATACAAGCGCGGTAACAGTACTGGGGGTTTCCGGCACGACGGAGGTCCTGCCCAGCGGCGGCGGTGATACGCCGGAGGCCATATTGGCGCCCATGGCCGCTGCCATGACTGCCGGCGGGGCGGTGGCCAGCGCGGGCCGGCAGCGGGACCTGGGCGAGCAGTTCTTTTTGTTGCCGCCCGAACTGGCCCGGCAGATCGTCAAGCATGGCTGGGACCTGGCCCGGCTGCAGGAATATCTGTTCAACGCCCGCTCAGTGGCCCTGCCAGAAATTGCCAGCATCGCCGCCCTGCGGCCTATCGCGGCCGGCGCAGGGGATATTCACCCCGTCGTTACCGGCGGGGCCGGCGTGAAAATGACCCATCTGCCGCTGTGGGCCGGCGGCAGCGTTTCCGTAACCAGAACCGTGCAAGATCTTGGGAGTTAGCTGATATGGCCATTACCCACCTGGAAATTCTGCAACGCGGACCGTATGAGGACGGCCGTGGCTTTGGCGATGTCGGGCCTTACGAGCGGATCGAGGCCATAGCCCATTATGGGGTCGACCCCCGGCACACCGCCAACCAGGCGGTGGTGGACCTGGCGCTGGCGGAACGGAACGCAGCTGATGACCTGGTGCATTTCCAGGGCGATGTTACCCTGTTGCAGCCGGTGCAAACCGGTGCCGGCAACCGCGCCCTTTTGATGCAGGTGCCGAACCGGGGCAAACGTGTGTTGGCCCGCTTTAATCAATCCCCCATGGGCACCGAGAACACGGCGGAGATCGCGCCCGGCGACGGATTCCTGTTCGAAAAAGGCTGGACCGTCGCCTGGGCCGGTTGGCAATGGGATGTGCCGCGTACACCGCAGCGCCAGCGCATTGGCCTGGTGCCGCCCATGGTCCCAGCCAACGCGCGGACCCCGGCCAGCCGGATGCAGCTGCGTATCCAGCCGGACAAAGCGTGCGACCGTTTGCCCCTGACGGATCAGCATGTGGGTGATCTGGGCCGTCATACCCTGGTGCGTGTGGCGGATAGCAACGAGCCTGGCGCCCAATTGTTGGTGCGCAGCAGTCCCTATGGTAAAGCAGCGGTCATTCCACGGCAGAACTGGCGCTTCGAACCTGATGATCATATTTGGTTGGATGGCGGGTTTGCAGCTGGACTGATTTACGACGTCCTCTATACCCCGCTGGATTGCCCCATCGTCGGTGCGGGGCTATTGGCGACCAGGGAACTGGCGTCGTATCTGCGCTATGACGCAGACGCGCCCACCGCCGGCGCCATAGAGCATGTGATCGGCGAGGGGCAGTCCCAATGCGGCCGATTTCTGCGTACCTATCTTTACCTGGGCCTAAACAAAGACGAGGCGGGCCGGGCGGCCATGGATGGCGTGCTGGCCCATATCGCCGGGGGCCGGCGTGGTGAATTCAATCACCGCTATGCGCAGCCGTCCGTACAGCCGACGCCATCGTTCGGCCATCTGTTCCCCTTTGCCGATGGCGTCCAGACCGATCCCCTGACGGGCGCCACGGGCGGTCTGTTGTCGCGCCAGGCAGCCACGGGCGCCATGCCCAAGATCATTTACACGGATACCTCGTCGGAATACTGGCGCGGTGACGCGGGCCTTAGCCATGGTAATCTGGAAACCGGCGGCGATGCTGAAATGCTCCCGGGAGTGCGGCGTTATCTGTTCGCCTCAACCCAGCATGGCCCCGGCGCCGCCGCCCTGGCCAGGCGCACCATGTTCGGCAGCCATGGCCAGAATTACCTGAACATCATCGACTATCGGCCGCTGTACCGCGCCGCCCTGATGAACTTGCTGGCCTGGGTAAAGCACGATACGCCGCCGCCCGACAGCGCCTACCCCAGCGCGGCCGCCGGCGATCGCCGCAGCCGCGGGGAGATCATGGATGCGTTAACTGCGATACCGGCCTTTGCTTTGCCTGATGCTGCGGCCATGACCTGGGTTTATCCTCTGGACCTCGGCCCTGACGCCGAAAGGGGGATCGGCGTTCTGCCGGCGACGACCGGGCCGGCGCCCTATCCCGACTGGGTTTCAACCGTCGACCAGAATGGCAACGAGGCCGCCGGCCTTGTCATGCCCGACGTGGCCGTGCCTGTGGCCTCCCATACGGGCTTCAACCCGCGCCATGCCGATACGGGCGGGGCCGGGCAATTGCTGGAATACGTTGGCTCCTCCATTCCTTTTGCCAGGGACAAGGCCAGCCGCCAGGCGGCGGGCGATCCGCGCCCCTCTTTACAGGAGCGTTATGCCAGCCGCGATGATTATCTGGAACAGGTCCGCGCCGCGGCGGAAGAATTGGCCGGGCTGCGCTATTTGCTGGCCGAGGATGTAGCGCTATGCGTTGAGCTTGCCGCCGCCCGCTACGATGTTTGTATAGCGTAGAATAGATTATTCACAGGAGAACGCCGCCATGGCAGACGATCCCACAAATCCCGATGGCCGTATCAATACTGAACGGCGCGGGCCATTGTTGCTGATCGGCATTGACCGGCCGCACAAATTCAACGGCTTCACGCCGAAAATGACCCTGGAGCTGGGCGCTGCCTACACCCTGTTGGAGCGTGATGATGACTTGCGCTGCGGAGTCCTGCACGCGGTCGGTCCCCACACCACTGCCGGTCTGGATCTTCCGAAAATGGCGCCTCACAGAGAAAAGGGCGAGCCGCTGTATGGCAAGGGCAATATCGACTGTTTCGGCCTGGCCGGACCTCACCGCAGCAAACCCATGCTGGCGGCGGTGCAGGGCATCACCTACACCATCGGCATCGAACTGATGCTGGCATGTGACATCGTGATTGCTGCCGACGACTGCCGCTTCTCGCAACTGGAAGTGCAGCGCAACCTGATGGCCACGGGCGGGGCGACCATCCGCATGGTGCAGCGCGCCGGCTATGGCAACGCCATGCGCTATCTGCTGACGGATGATGAATTCGACGCGGCAACGGCACTGCGTTTCAATTATATCCAGGAAGTGGTGCCTGTGGGGCAGCAACTGGACCGGGCCATCGAATTGGCGGAAAAGATCTGCGCCCAGGCCCCCTTGGCCGTGCGCGCGACCATCGCCAATTCACAAAAGTTCATTGAACAGGGTTTCGATGCGGCAGTGGCGGAATTCGCCACCGTCAACGTCGAACTAGGCAAAACCAGCGATGCCAAGGAGGGCCTGGCTGCTTTTGTCGAGAAACGCCCGGCCAAGTTTACCGGCACTTGAGGCGGAAATGCTCTGGTCTGCGAATTCCGATGGTGGAATCTATTTCCTGTATGGCCCGCCTCAATTATAGCCCTTGAAATCCTGTCCGGGTTGAATATTTGGAAACTTCTTCATGCTGATCGCCTTCACTCCGAGAACGGTCATCACCGGTTTCATGACCCAGGTATGGGCAAAGCCCTGGGCTTGCCAAAGCTCATCCTTTTCATCCGGATCATTCTTAATGTCGTAAACCTGAGGAAAAGTATGCCGTTGTATGGTGGCAAATGTACTTGCGGCGGTGATGAAGTGAACCTTCAATGTCCGCCATTTCACGGCATAAACCTCGTTGCCAACATAGGTAATTACGTGCTCTCGGTTGGACTTCTCCTGTTCGCCTAGGATGAATTTTGACTGGTCGATGCTGTCTATCGGCCGGTCGCTTGGTATGCGTTTACTTTCGCCAATCATATGGGCGAGTGTGGCATACCAATCCAACGACGCGACGATTTCATCGGATACCCTCGGTTTTATCCTGCCCGGCCAGCGGATCATTCCAACCGTGCGAATGCCCCCTTCATAACCAGTGCTCAAACCGCCGCGCCAAGGTCCATTTGAGCCGCCGTCGCCGGCATCCTCTCCGGCCGCATTGTCACCGGATAGTATGACAATGGTGTCGTCTTCGATGCCCGCGCCCTTGATGGCGGCAAGTATTCTGCCAACGTGGTCGTCCACCTCCATCTGGATGTCAGCATAGACTCCGGCCCCTGATTTGCCGGCTATATCCGGATGGGCAATGAAGGGCGGATGAATATTGCTAAAGGCCGCATAGACATAGAAAGGATTGTCTTTCCTGGCATGGGCAGCAATGTAGGCGATTGTCTTTTCAACAATGGCACGATCCGTGGTGCCCCGGTTTTCGAGATCGAAGGGCGTCTCTTTCTTTGATTTCTCGCCCTTTTTCCCGGACCAGATATACGGCACAGGATAGACCTTTGGGTCGAACTGCGCGGTGCTGGTGTAGGCAGCGTCAAACGCACTTGCCTTAATACCCCACCATTCGTCATAGCCCTGGTCGTTTGGCAGTCGGCCGTCAATATCGCCGATGTGCCATTTTCCGAACAAGGCCGTGTTATAGCCCGCATCGGAAAGATACTCGGCTATGGTGTACTCCCACGGTGCCATGCCATTGGCGTCGCCAGGGTTGGGTACCTTTTGCGTGCCGGAGCGGATCGGCAATCGTCCTGTATGTATGGCTGAGCGGGTCGGGGTGCATTGATTTTCAACATTGAAATTGGTCAATCGCAAGCCCTCGCGTGCCAACTGGTCGATTTTGGGGGTCTGCACCGTGCTCCCTTGAATACTGATGTCGCCCCATCCCCAATTATCGACCAGGATATAGACGATATTAGGTTTGTTCGCTGCGTCTGCCGAAGCGAAACTGACAACGCAACTCAACAAAAATGCAGCGCAGAAAAATGCCCGCATGGATCGGTCCTTTTCAGTTCTACGTCATGGATCTGTCGGTAGATGGTACCTGAGGCAAAGGATCCAGTAAAAAAAACTGCGCCAGGATCGCGGCTATTGGGCTGCGGTCTTGAAGCCGGCGTATTTGGGCTGGTCGATGGCGATCTGATTAACCACCGTCTGGCGCAAATGTTCGCTTAGGCCTGGATAATCCAGAGAAATTTCACCTGCCCGCAGGCCTTTGACCAGGCGCCAGCGCAGATCTTCCAGGCTGCCCTCGGTCGCCAACAGGGCGGCCAGGCGCTGCTGCTCCAGGCGGCGGTGGGCGGGGCCGAGGGAATTATCGCGCAACACGATATCCAGGGAATTACCGGCCACCCGGGCCAGGAAATTGGTCCGGCCGGAACTCTCGGCCATGACCTCGCGGTGCAGGAAGTCGCGCACGCTGGTCAACAATTCGTCGATCCGGGGCATCTCGTCGGCCATGGCCGGCGCGGCGCCCGGGACCAAGGTGATGGCCCCCGGTATCAGGTGGTTGACGCAATCCACCTGGCATTCAGAGCTGCGCCGCCCAATGGCCGGGCGCTCTACCGTATTGTCAGGACCGGTGCGGTAGTGTTCGGCCATGCCCAGGCAACCGATGGCCCACCAGAAAGAGCCGAAGACCTCCCAGAATTTCACCCGCGCCGGATCGACGGTGCGGCCGGAGACGGCTCGATAGCCGTCGAACAGGTCGGCATAGTCACCGAAACCGCCGACCGGCAGATCACTGCGGCCAAAACGCCATGAATTGGTGCAGATCCAACCCAGATCACGCATGGGGTCGCCAATATGGGCCACTTCCCAGTCCAGCACGGCGACCACGCCGGTGGGCGAAATCATCAGATTGCCGTTGCGGAAATCGTTGTGCACCAGGGCCATCCCGTCTTCGCCGGGCAGATGCGCCAGCAACCAGCGCGCCGTGTAGTCGATCATGGGCTGCGGCGTGTTGAAACCTTTGTAGCGCTCCCAGGTGTCATGCACATATTGTTCCGGGGTCAGCCTGTGCAGGCGTTTGTCCAGGCCCGTTGCGGCCAGATCGATGGCGTGAATGCGGGCCAGAATCTGGCCGCATTCATAGGCCAGTTTCGGCCGGATATCAGCCAGTTCCGGCGCCCGGACAATCCGCGCGCCCAGGCATTCCCCCTCCAGCCAGGCCATGATGAAACCTTCGCCCAGGCCATCATCGTCGCTCAGGACATAATGGACATCCGGTTCCGGGACGCCCACGGCCTGGGCCGATTGCATCAATAATGCCTCCACCGCCAGGCCCGGATAATACGAGCGCTGTCCACTTTCATGGCCGCTAGACTCGCCGCCGCCGCCAGGCGCCCGGCGCAGGGCCAGCAACCGCTCGCCCTCGTCCCTGACCCTAATTTTCAGGCGATAGGTTTCCTGGCTGGCGCCGCCCGACAGCCGTTCCGCCGACAGCAACGCCTGACAGCCTGGTATGCACCGGGTCAGGACGGTTTCCAGTTGGCTCTGAAACATCTCCGTCATTGCGATCCGCGCCCTCTGTCGGCGACCATTGGCATGACCCGCAAAATCTGCCGGACTGCTGCACATTTGCTTGGCATCTTGGCAAAGTGCGGAGGGATCAGCAACCGCGTCATCGGGCCTCGGGGTTCTTTCGAACGACGAACAGAAACGCCAGGGGCGCGGCCAGGGCCGAGGCCATGGTCAGCATGTAGAAGGCGTTGATATAACCGATCATGGAGGCCTGCTGGCGGACTTCGGCAAGCAGGCGCGTGTTCAGTGCCGACTGGCCCGGATCGCCCAGGATCGCGATCCAGGCGCTGAGATTTCGCAGGTCAAAGGCATCGATCAGGCTGCTTAGATTGACGCTGGCTTCGGCGCTGGTGCGGGTGAAGACCACCAGGGTCAGGGCGATAAAGATGCTGCTGCCCAACAGGCGCAGCAAAGAGAAAATGGCGTTGCCCTGGGTCAAGAGACGCATGGAAAGGGTGGAAAAGGTCAACATTGCCATCGGTGTGTAGGCGGTGCCGAAACCCCAGCCATGCAGGATATTGCTCCAGAAGACATCCGCTGACGTCATGTTCATGTCCAGCGAGGCCATCCACAGGCCCGCCGTGGCCTGCACGCTCAGGCCGATGAACAGACAAAGCCGGGGATTGAAGCGGGTCAGTTGGACGACGGTGAAGAAGCTGAGGAAATTGCCCATGCCCCGTGCGGCAATCAGGTATCCGACAATGGAGTCCGGATAGCCGCGCAGTTCCTGCAACAGGGGCGGGAACAGCACCATGGGCGTGAATTGCAGCATTCCCATGATCATGGCAAGAGTGACGCCGATGGTGAAGTTGCGGTCGGCGAAGGTCGCCGGGTCGAACAGGGCCTGGCGCGTGGTCAGGATATGGACCATGAAAAGGTAAAAGAATACAACCGCCAGCGTCAGTTCGAGCTGAATTTCATAAGAGTCCAGCCAGTCCAGCCGCTGCCCCCGGTCGAACATCAGCTGCGTCGCGCCGATGGCGATGGCAATCAGGATGAAGCCCAGATAGTCGAACCTTTGGGTTTTGCCTTTCTCCTGGTTCGACAGGGCGGCAAAGGCGAACAGGCTGGCGATGATGCCAAGGGGCAAAATCATGTAAAAGGCCCAACGCCAGTTCAGCAGTTCCGCGATCAGGCCGCCGAACATCGGTCCGAGGATCGGCCCCATGACACCGCCGACGCCCCAGGCCATCAGGACGAAGGGATGCTGGGCCCGGGAAAAACTGGCCAGTATGATGGCCTGGCCCAGGGGAAAGATCGGCGCTCCGAACAGACCCTGAAAGACCCGGGTGACCAGCATTGTTTCGAGGGAGTCCGAAGTGCCCGCCAACACGGAAAACGAGGTGAAGCCGGCGATGGCGCCCATCATCAAATTGCGCCAACCGAATTTCGTCGCCAACCAACCGGTCAGGGGCGTGGCAACGGCGGTGGCCACGAGGTTGAAGGTGATGATCCACGAGACCTGATCCTGGGTCGCCGACAGCGCCCCCTTCATCTGCGGCAGGATCACCGCAACGGAGGTCATGGTGGCGCCAAACAACAGGGTCGCGAACTGTACCGTAAACAGGATCAACCATTGCCGGAGAGTAAAAAAACGCATGATCCTGGGGGCCTAGGAAATGGCATAGGAAGAGAAGGCAAGGGCCGTCTCGCCAACGGCATGATCAGGGTAAGCGGCGATCACGCCTTGACGCAACCGCAATCACATTATGGGCGCAAGCCAGTCGACCGGATAATCAGGCAGATGCGCCGGCCTGCAGGGCGCGCCAGACCCGCTCCGGCGTTGCCGGCATGTCGATGGGGGCGGCGCCGGCGCTTTGCAGGGCATCGGCAAGGGCGTTCATCACCGCCGCCGGCGCCCCGGTGGTGGCGCTTTCGCCGGCGCCCTTGGCGCCAATGGGATTGTCGGCCTCGACGACTTCGTTGAAGGCAATCGTGAATTCCGGCAGGTCATCGGCCCTGGGCAGGCAATAATCCATCAGACTGCCGCTCAAGGTCTGGCCGCTGCCGGGGTCGTAGACCACCTGTTCCAGTAACGCCTGGCCGATGCCCTGGGCGATGCCGCCGTGCATCTGGCCATGTACGATAATCGGATTGACGATCCGCCCGACGTCGGCGACGACGCTGTAGTTTTCCAGGCGCACGCTGCCATTGGCCGGATCGACGGTCAGCTCGCAAACATGCACCCCGTTGGCAACGACCTCCCGTCCGGCGTCAAAGTCGGCCTCGTCCGCCAGCTTGCCGCCCGCCGCCTCGATGCTTGCCGCGACTTCGATCAGGGTGACGCCACGGTCGGTGCCGGCAATGGCGAAGCGGCCATCGGTGAAGTCGATATCGCTGACGGCGGCTTCCAGCATATCGGCTGCCGCGTCCCGGGCGCGGGCGATGACTTTTTCGGCCCCCATCACCGCCGCCGTGCCGCCCATGCGCGCGGAGCGCGAGCCGTGGGAGCCGGCGCCGCGCCGCACCCGGTCGCTGTCACCAAAGACAACGTCGATATCCTCGAAGCCCACGCCGAGTTTTTCCGAGAGGATCTGCGAATACATGGTGGCATGGCCCATGCCAAAATCCTGGGTGCCAAGCAGGGCGGTAACCCGGCCGCTGCCGCTGACGGCGATTTCTGCGAACTCAGTCGGCGTGCTGCCGTCGTTTTCGGCATACATGCCCAGGCCAATTCCATGCAGCCGGCCTTGCGCCTCGGCCCGACGGCGCCGCGCCGGGGCGTCGTGCCAACCGGCAAGTTCCACCGCGCGGTCAAGGTTGGCCGCGAAGGCGCCGGAGGTTACGACTGCGCCCCCGGGCATCTGCCACGGTAGGTCGCCGGCATCAATAAGGTTGCGCCGGCGCAGGGAAAGAGGATCCATGCCGGTGTCGCAGGCCGCCTGATCGACCAGCCGTTCCAGAACGTAATTGGCTTCCAGGCGGCCAACGCCGCGATAGGCGGATTGCGGCGTGGTGTTGCTGACAATGCCGCGCAGGCGGAGATGGGCCGTCGGAATGCGGTAACTTCCGCCCAGAACCTGGCTGAGATAATGGGTCATGATCCATATGCCACGGCTGGTCAGATAGGCGCCATGGCGCCAGTCACCGGACACCCGCAGGCCGATGAACCGGCCCTCCGCATCAAGCGCCAGTTCGCCATGGAACAGATGATCGCGGGCCTGATGATCACTCAAAAAGGCTTCGCCGCGGTTCGCCGTCCATTTGACGCTTTGCCGCAGCCGCCGGGCCGCGATCAGGGCGAGCACGAATTCAGGATAAACCCCGCCGCGCGCGCCAAAGCCACCCCCCGTGTCCGGTACCACCACATGCAGGCGGTCTTCCTCTATTCCCAGTACACTGGCCAGCCCGGCGCGCATGCCATGGGCGGACTGGCAGCCCAGTTGCAATGTCAGGCGCCCATTGCTCTCGTCATAGCCGGCCACGGCGGCGCGCGGCTCCATGAAATTTATTACCACCCGGTTGTTGACCAGGGACAGTCGGCTGATGTGATGGGCCGCGGCAAAGGCGGCCTCTGTCGCCTCCGCGTCGCCGGTTTCCCAGTCGAAGGAGATATTGCCCGGCGCGTCCGGCCAGATTTGTGGGGCCGACGGATCAAGGGCATCCGCGATCTCCATCACCGCCCCCAATGGCGCATAATCGACCGCGATCAGTTCGGCCGCATCCTGCGCCTGCGCCAGGCTGTCGGCGACGACAACGGCGACCGGCTCACCCAGATAACGCACCCGCTCCCGCGCCAGGGGATATTGCGCCGCCTCGGCCGCGTCGCCGCCATCCAGGCGGCCGACGTTGAAGGGGGGTACGGTGGAAAATGAGGGGATCGGGCCGGCGATCTCGCCTTCCAGATCCGCCGCCGTCAGGATCAGACGCACCCCAGGCGCTGCCTGCGCCAGGGCTAAATCAATCCCGCCAATTTCAGCATGCGGCAACGGCGCCCGTAGGATCACGGCCGCCAAGGCGCCAGGTGACTGAATATCGTCGCTGAATTGCCCGGCTCCGGTCAGGAAACGCCGATCTTCCTTGCGCGGCATTGCCGCGCCAATACCGGTTTGATGTACTGCCATGGCGCAATCACCCTGTTATTCGCAATTTCTTGGCGGGGTGCAAGTGCCGAATGATGGGTGCTGGCGTGTTGCTATGGCAAGTGTTGTTTTCGTCGCGTAAGCGGCCGGGGAGGGGCGATACAGAAAAGGGCGGCGGTCTTGCAAGACCGCCGCCCTTTTAATCTGCTTGCCTAACGTCCGTGTCCGGACGCGGCGATTAGTTTTCCAGAGGACCCGTGGTGGACACGCGCTCCAGCCATTTGGACAGCCGTAGCGAGCCCCACAGCAAAGCGCTTGAAACCACGATCCAACCGGCCGCCCCAATCATTACTTTGGCCTGCAACCAATAGGCCCAATCAATATTCCATGGCATTGACAGCACCGCAGCGGGCAGGCCAACGATCAGCACCAGCAACAGCAAATACGCAACATAGTTCTTCATTCAAACATACCCTTCTTGTTGTCCTGCCCAAAAAGCCCGGCACCTGTTTCCAGGACCGGGCGTCTTGGACGTCTGCGCCATCAAGCAGGGAGTTGATCCCAAACCACACAGGCACGTTACGCGAGGCCAAAAAATATCGCCCCATTACGCCAATCTGTACGCCACTCTGTACGCTACTCGTCGACCGTACAATGGCCGCCTGCCGTGTATATTGCCAAGAAACCGCCGTCAGGCAACCGGTCGGGCGTGGACATATTGTCGCAGGGTCCCCGCCCACCGATTCCGATTTTACTGAAATTCAGCCAGCCAGGTGGATTCTCGGGCCGCGGGGGTCCTCGACGTCGCGGCGGTCGACCTGGAAACCAAAGCTGCCGTCGTCGCGGCGAAAGATGTCGACCCATCGGTCACCATCGGGGGTTTCTAGAGCATTTCCGGGCTATTCTGGGTCATTTGACTGTGCACCAAGGCCCCGCGGGTAGGCGCGGTTTGCAGGACGATGCGGGACATCGTCCAAAAACCGCAACGCCGCCACGGGGCCTTGGTGCACAGCCTACGGTGGCGACCCTAAGCCATTCGGATGCGTTGCGCCGCTTGCCCGATGTACCACATCGCGCTGTGCGACGCGCCTACCCGAATGGCTTAGGGTCACCATCAAATGACTCAGAATAGCCCGGAAGTGCTCTGGGAATTCAAGAACCAAATGCCGTATGGCCATGGCCCAGGATCAGCAGGTTAGAACGGAATTTCGTCGTCCAGGTCGCCGCCACCGCCGCCACCGCCACCGCCGAAATCACTGCCGCCGCCGCCGCCGCCGCCGCCACCGAAATCATTGCCGCCACCGCCACCGCCACCGCCACCGCCGCCAAAGCCACCGCTGTCGGAACGGCTATCCAGCATGGTCAATTCGCCGCGATAGCGCTGCAGAACGATTTCAGTGGTGTATTTTTCCACGCCGCTTTGATCCTGCCATTTGCGGGTTTGCAGCGCGCCTTCGATATAGACCTTGGAGCCCTTGCGCAAATATTGCTGGGCGATTCGGCCCAGATTCTCGTTAAAAATGACGACCCGGTGCCATTCGGTCTTTTCCCGCCGTTCGCCACTATTCTTGTCCTTCCACGATTCGGAGGTGGCAAGGTTGAGATGTACGATGGGATCGCCGCTCTGGGTGTTCCGAACTTCCGGGTCGCGGCCCAGATTTCCTATCAAAATGACCTTGTTGACACTGCCTGCCATGGTTATATCCAACCCTTCGCAACTACATCCGAATCCAGGAGTGACTATAGCCACATCGCCCCTGCTGCCGCCACCCCTGTTCCTGATGCCGGTTAATGGCGCATACTGTTTCGTTCCGCGGGCCTGATCGCATCTCGCCATTCAGTTCGCAATCGGGGCGTGTTCATGTTATGTTCCGATAATTACAGATTCGAAAAGCAAAGTCAAATCATGCAGAAGTTTATCTCCGTCCGCGGCGCCCGCGAACATAATCTGAAGAATATCGATGTCGATATCCCGCGCGATCAGCTGGTGGTGATTACCGGCCTGTCGGGCAGCGGTAAATCCTCCCTGGCCTTTGACACCATCTATGCCGAGGGGCAGCGCCGCTATGTGGAAAGTCTGTCGGCCTATGCCCGGCAGTTCCTGCAATTGATGCAAAAACCCGATATGGACCATATCGACGGCTTGTCGCCGGCCATTTCCATCGAACAGAAAACCACGTCGCGTAATCCCCGCTCCACCGTGGGCACGGTGACCGAGATTTATGACTACATGCGCCTGTTATGGGCCCGCATCGGCATTCCCTATTCCCCGGCCACCGGCCTGCCCATTGAAAGCCAGACGGTCAGCCAGATGGTCGACCGCATCATGGCCATGGAGGCGGGCGCGCGCCTGTACCTGCTGGCGCCCATTGTCCGCGGCCGCAAGGGGGAATACCGCAAGGAATTCGCCGATCTGATGAAGCGGGGCTTTCAGCGTGTGAAGGTTGACGGCGAATTGTATGAACTGGACCAGTTGCCGGCCCTGGACAAGAACAAAAAACACGATATCGCCGTGGTGGTGGACCGGGTGGTGCTGCGGGATGATCTGCAGACCCGTCTGGCCGACAGCCTGGAAATTGCCCTGGACCTGGCCGACGGCCTGGCCGTGGTGGAAACGGCGGAGGGCGGCGAGGCGACGACCTTTTCCGCCCGCTTCGCCTGCCCCGTCTCGGGCTTCACCATTGCCGAGATCGAGCCGCGCCTGTTCTCGTTCAACAATCCGTTTGGCGCCTGTCCGTCCTGCGACGGCCTGGGCGATCAGCTCTATTTCGACCCGGCCTTGAGCGTGCCGGATGAGAATTTGAGCCTGCGGAATGGCGCCGTCGCGCCCTGGTCCCGCTCCACCTCGCCCTATTACACCCAGACCCTGGACAGCCTGGCCCGGCATTTCAAGATCTCCACGACCTATCCCTGGCACGAATTGCCGGAAAAGGTGCAAAAGGCGATCCTGTACGGCACCGGCAGGACGCCGGTGGAAATGCATTATGATGACGGTCTGCGCAGCTACAAGACCAAGAAGCCCTTCGAGGGTGTGATCCCGAATATGGAGCGGCGCTACCGCGAAACAGACTCCGCCTGGGTGCGCGAAGAGTTGGAGCGCTTTCAGAACGTCACCACCTGCGAGGCCTGCGGCGGCCACCGCCTGAAGCCCGAGGCCCTGTCGGTGCGTGTGGCCGATCGCCATATCGGCGCGGCGACGGAACTGTCGATCTTGGCGGCGCGGGACTGGTTCGCCGGTCTGGACAAGGTGTTGAGCCAGCGGCAGCTGGAAATCGGCGGCCGGGTGTTGAAAGAGATCAACGACCGCCTGGGCTTTCTGGTCAATGTCGGTCTGGAATATCTGACCCTGTCGCGGGCCTCGGGCACTCTGTCCGGCGGCGAAAGCCAGCGCATCCGGCTGGCCTCGCAAATCGGCTCTGGCTTGACCGGCGTCCTCTACGTGCTGGATGAACCCTCCATCGGGCTGCATCAGCGTGACAATGAACGGCTGCTGCAGACCCTGATGAACCTGCGCGATCTGGGCAATTCGGTGATCGTGGTCGAGCATGATGAAGAGGCCATCCGCGCCGCCGACTACGTTTTCGATCTGGGCCCGGCGGCGGGCGAGCACGGCGGCTATATGGTGGCCGAGGGCACGCCGGAGGCGATCATGCGGGCGCCGGACAGCCTGACCGGACAGTACCTGGTGGGTTTGAAACAAATCCCGCTGCCGAAGCGGCGGCGCAAGGGCCATCCGGGCCAGCAGTTGGCCATCCTGGGCGCCACATCGAACAATCTGGCCAATGTGGACGCCCATATCCCCCTGGGTACCTTCACCTGTTTTACGGGCGTCTCGGGCAGCGGCAAATCGACCCTTCTGATAGAGACCTTGTACAAGGCCCTGGCCAAGTTCCTGAACGGCGCCAGGGATCATCCCGGCGCCTTCAAAAAGATCGAGGGGCTGCATCATCTGGACAAGGTGGTGGACATCGACCAATCCCCCATCGGGCGTACGCCACGCTCGAACCCGGCCACCTATACCGGCGCCTTCACGCCGATCCGGGAATGGTTCGCCGCCCTGCCGGAAGCGGTGGTGCGGGGCTACAAACCCGGGCGCTTTTCCTTCAACGTCAAGGGCGGGCGCTGCGAGGCCTGTCAGGGCGACGGCCTGGTCAAGATCGAAATGCACTTTCTGCCCGACGTCTATGTGCAATGCGATGTCTGCCAGGGCCGGCGCTATAACCGGGAAACCCTGGAAATCCAGTTCCGCGGCAAATCCATCGCCGATGTCCTGGACATGACCGTGGACGAGGGGGCGGAGTTCTTCAAGGCGGTGCCCCTGGTCCGGGACAAGCTGGTGACCCTGCAGCGGGTGGGCCTGGGTTATATCCACGTTGGCCAGCAGGCCACCACCCTGTCGGGGGGCGAGGCGCAGCGGGTCAAGCTGGCCAAGGAACTGGCGCGCCGCGCCACGGGGCGAACCCTGTATATCCTGGACGAGCCGACCACGGGACTGCATTTCGACGACGTGCGCAAATTGCTGGAAGTCCTGCACACCCTGGTCGAGTCCGGCAACACCATGGTGGTGATCGAACATAATCTGGAAGTCATCAAGACCGCCGACTGGGTCATCGACCTGGGCCCCGAGGGCGGCAGCGGCGGTGGCCGGATTGTCGCCGAAGGCCCGCCCGAGGCGGTGGCGCAGGTCGCGGAAAGCTATACGGGGCAGTATTTGCAGCAATTGCTGCATCGCCGGCCGGCCCTGGCCGCGCCCAAGCCAAAGGCGAAGCCGAAGGCAAAGGCGAAACAGACGGTAAAAGCGAAAACGGCGGCAAAATCCAAAGCGAAGAAAAAGCGGCCCGGCCCCCAGCACGGTAGAGCGGCTTAGTGCGCTCTCCCTTCGGGTAGGAATGTGCTAACCCTACTGATCGAAGGGTCTAAGCTATGAAAGCCGTACTGCTAATATTGATCGCGTTGATGCTGACCATTTGCGGGCCGGCCGATGCAAGCGATAGGTTGGGGAAACAGCGCAATTTCTTAATCATTGGGGAAGATGCGACTAGTGACGCCGTCCCGCATGGTGGGTCCACTTTCAAACGCGTACTTGCCGCCCTGATAAATCAATTCAGGGAAGATGGCTTCAACGTATATGGTGAGGAGGTTGTTTCTATCGCCGCCGACGCACAAGCACGCGACCATCACACCGATGCCGAGGCTATTGAAATCGCCGGGTCAGTTAAGCGAATATCCATCGACATCATTGTAATGATTTCGATCAGCGCCCAATGGCATGAACCGTCACACCTACATGTTTTGGACCACGGCCCAATGACGGATATCCATTTTGAAGCTCGCATAATCGATGTTCCCGGCAAAAAGCGCTTAGAAAGTCTAAAAAGCGAATGGGACTGGTTTTCGCTCAAAGTTTCGCCTGTTTGTAACCATGCGTGCCGGTTATCAGCTATTGACCGCAACTCTGATAGACTGGCGCAGAGTCTCTTTATGAGCCTAAAGCGAAAGTTGATCTAGTTGTCCGAAGTTGTGGAGTTAAGAGCATGCCTCGACGCTCTGGCAAGATGACAATTCCTCTAACTATGGCGATGCGATAAGGGCTACCGAGAATGGGCCATGCTGTTAGCCAGAATTTACGTCTGGGCATCGATGTTGGGGGTACCAATACCGATGCGGTCTTGATGGACGGCGACCGGGTTGTCGCCTGGCACAAGGCCACCACGGGCCGGCATATCACCGACGCCATCGTCGCGGCCGCCGGCGCGGTGCTGCAACAGGCCGGCATCGCCCCGGAACAGATTTATGCGGTGATGCTGGGGACCACCCAGTTCACCAACGCGGTGATTGAACGGCGCCGCCTGAACCCGGTCGCGGTGCTGCGTCTGGCGGCCCCCGCCACCACCGCCGTGCCGCCCATGTCCGACTGGCCCGAGGATCTGGCCGCCGTGGTGGGCGGGCAGCACTATCTTCTCAAGGGCGGACTGGAATTCGACGGCCGCCCTATCTCGCCCCTGGACGAAGACGAGATCGCCGCGGCGGCCAGGGAAATCCGCGGCCTTGGTCTGAAGGCGGTGGCCGTTACCTCCGTGTTCTCGCCCCTGGACGCGGAAATGGAGCACCGGGCCGAGGCGGTGCTGCGCCGGGAACTGCCCGCCGAGACTTGCGCCATCACCCTGTCCCACCGCATTGGCCGCATTGGTCTCTTGGAGCGGGAGAACGCGGCGATCCTGAATGCCGCCCTGTCCGGCCTGGCGGGGCAGGTCCTCGGCGCCTTTGCCCAGGCAATCGATGACCTGGGCCTGAAGGCGCCGCTTTTTATCTCGCAGAACGACGGCACCTTGATGACGGCGGAACACGCCGCCCGCTATCCGGTTCTGACCTTTGCCTCGGGCCCGACAAATTCCATGCGCGGCGCGGCGGTGCTGTCGGGCCTGGAGGATGCCCTGGTGGTCGATATCGGCGGCACCACCACGGATATCGGCCTGTTGCTGGATGGCTTCCCCCGCGAAGCCGCCATGACCGTGGATGTGGGCGGCGTGCGGACCAATTTCCGGATGCCGGATTTGCTGGCCCTGGGCCTGGGTGGGGGCAGTCTGGTGCGCGATGGCGGCGCCCGCATCGGGCCGGACTCCGTGGGTTTCGAACTGCGGCAGCGGGCCCTGGTCTTTGGCGGCGACAGCCTGACCATGAGCGACATCGCCGTTGCCGCCCGTCAGATGCAGCTTGGTGATCCGGCCAAGGTTGGACAATTGGATGGCGTCGAGACCGCCCTGGCCCGGGCCGCGGCGATGATCGAGGAAGCCTTGGAGCGGGTGCGCCCCAGCGCGGCGACCCTGCCGGTCATCCTGGTGGGCGGCGGTGCGCCGGTCTTGGCGGGGCAGCGCATCGGCGGCGGCGAGATCGTGCGGCCCGGCCATGGCCAGGTGGCCAACGCCATCGGCGCCTCCATCGCCATGGTGGGCGGCGAGTGCGACCGCATCTTCTCCCTGGACGGCGTCAGCCGGGATGAAGCCGTGGCGGCGGCCAAGACCGAGGCCAGGGCCCAGGCGGCGGCAGCCGGCGCGGCGCCCGGCAGCATCCGGATCGTGGAACTGGACGAGATCCCCTTGAGCTATCTGCCCGGCAACGCGACCCGTCTGCGGGCCAAGGCGGTGGGCGATCTGGCTGCCGGTGCTGGCATGGAGGGCGGCGCATGATCAGGATTACCCTCGATGATCTGGATGATATCGCTCTGGGCGCGACCTTTCTGGGCACGGGGGGGGGCGGTGATCCCTATATCGCCACCCTGATGACCCGACAGGCCATTACGGAGCATGGCCCGGTCACCATGTTGTCCCTGGACGAGGTGGCCGACGATGCGCTTGTTTTTGCCTGCGGCAATATGGGCGCGCCCACGGTGGCGATCGAAAAGATCATGGCGGCCGGCCAGCCGCCCGCCGCCGTGCTGGCCCTGGAGGCGCACCTTGGCCGCCAGGCCGATGTCCTGATGGCGTTCGAGGCGGGGGGCTCCAACTCCATGATGCCGATCTACAATGCCGCCATGCTGGGCAAACCCATGCTGGATGCGGACGGCATGGGCCGGGCTTTTCCGGAAATGCAGATGGTCACCTTCTCGGTCTATGGCGCCTCGGGCTCTCCTTTCGCCCTGGCCTCGGAACATGGCGACACGGTCATTCTGAATATCAACGACGACAAACGCGCCGAGTACATCGGCCGCGGCATCGTCATCCGCATGGGCGCGCGCTCCGCCAAGGCGTCCTATCCCATGGATGGCCGGACGGCGCGCCGGGTCGCCATCCCCGGCACCACCTCCCTGTGTCAGGCGATCGGCGCCAATTTGCGCCAGTCCCGGGCCGGAAACCGCGATCCCTTCACGGCCCTGATCGAAATGCTGGCCGGTACCCATTATGGCCATGCAAAGGTGCTGTTCAAAGGCAAGGTCACCGATTTGATCAGGGAGACCCGGGACGGCTGGGCCATTGGCAAGGTCGTGATCACCGATCAGGCCCAGGGGGCATTCGAGGTTGAGTTCCAGAACGAGTTTCTGGTCGCCCGCCAGGACGGCCGGCTGCGGGCCATTGTCCCCGACCTGATCTGTATCCTGGACAGCGAGATGGCCCAGCCGATCACCACGGAGCGCCTGCGTTATGGCCAGCGGGTAACGGTCATGGCCGTCTCCGCCCCGCCCATCATGCGCACGGAGCAGGCCCTGGCGGTGTTCGGCCCGGTCGGCTTTGGATTACCGGAGCCGTTCGTGCCGGTGGAAGAGCTGGATTAGAAAGGACACCGCCATGGGCAAACGCCTGAAAACGACGATCAAGGCCTTGCTTGCGCTGGTTGTTTTGCTGGCCCTGTTGATTGCCGTCCTGGGGCGGGAGAGGTCTCTGGAGGTGGTCTTTGGCGCCGTCGAAGTCCAGCCGGTGGAATTCGCGGCCCTGGTGCTGAGCCCGAAACCGAACCAGTTCCTGGTCTGCCCGCCCGGCTATTGCAGCGCCAAGCCGCACCTGTTGAGCCCGACATTTGCCGCTTCAGTGGATGATTTGCAGCAACGCTGGATGACCATGATCGCGGCCCAGCCCCGGATCGAGGCGGGGGCGGCGGACGCAGGGGCCCGGCAGTACGATTTCATCCAGCGCACGAAATGGATACGCTATCCCGATAGCATCACCGTGCGCTTTATCCCGCTTACCGCGGACAGCGCCACCCTGGCCATCTACAGCCGCTCCCACTACGGCCGCAGCGACTTCGCCGTCAACGAGGCCCGCATCCGCGCCTGGCTCGGCCTGTTGAATTGATCATGTGAGCGTTTGCAAATTCATGTCGCTCGGCAGGCGGCCGTCCCGTTCGTGTCCTAAAGATAGCCGGCGTCTTTCAGCCGAGTCGTAATTTTTTGCTGCAACTGAATCATTTGCGGGACTATGCGTTTTTGAGTCGCGGCCATACTTTCCTGAAAAATAAGCGGCGTCGTCGCCAACAGTTTTCGTCCGGTGGCCGTGGCATGGAATGCAATAATGTCCTGGAGTTCCGACTTTGTGAAATGGCGGGCATAAATATGAACAGAGTCCTCCAACGCATCGTCAACGTTCGCCTCAAGCATGGCCATGACTTCCTCGTGGATGATTTCCCGTGCCTGCTTGGGCGTTTTCGGATTTGCCTTCTCGATCACCGCCCAAAACTGGCTTGTGACGGCATCAGCTAGCTGCATCGCTAAACCTTTCGCGCCGGTCGTCACCATGAGTTTCTCGATGAGCGCACGTTTCTCCGGATCTATGGGTTGTGCCGCCAGGGCTGGGGTGAAGGCGATGATGGTTTGCAGAACGAATAGTACAGCGAATGCATGACGCATGAGTTTATCTCCAAAAAAATAACTATATCATGGCGGTTAAAATTGTGAAGAAGAAAACATAAAAGATAAGTATTTTGAATATTAAACACGTTTAAGAGGTGCATAATATTCAAAAGATTAGCGGTCTTTCGTAAGGGTTCCAAACGGTTATGCTGCTATTTCGGCCAGGCGCTGGATATCATCGGCGGCTTCGGCCAGCAGCCAGTCCCGGAAGGTCACGATCTTGGGCAGGGTTGCCGTCGCCTTGGGGCAGACGATCCAGTAGGCATAGGGGACGGGCAGTGCCAGTGAAAACGGGCGCACCAGACGGCCGGCAATAAGGTCCCAGGCGGCCAGGCCGGTTCGGGCCAGCGCCACGCCCTGGCCGTCCACGGCGGCATCGATGCCCATGCTGGCCTGGTTGAGAACGGGGCCGCGCGACAGATCCGCGTCCGTGACCCCGGCGGCGTCGAGCCATTTGCGCCAATCCTGGCGATGGTCCAGATGCAGCAGCGTATGGTGCACCAGATCCCTGGGCTGGCGCAGGGGGTGGGGGCCGCGCAGCAGATCCGGGCTGCAGACCGGCACCAGTTCCTCGGTGTACAGGCGGCTGATATGCAGCCCCGATGCGGTACCGTCGCCGTGCCGCACCGCGATGTCCACATCCTCGGCCGCGAAATCCACGTGGTGCAGCGTGGCGCTGACCCGCAGGTCAATGCTGGGGTGCAATTCGGCAAACCGGCCCAGGCGGTGGACCAGCCATTTCGAAGCGAAATTGGGCGATGTGCTGACCGTGAGCACGCCCGCGTTCTGCCGCCGCAGCAAACGGTCGGTGCCGGCGGCGATGCGGTCCAGTGCATCGCGCACCACCAAAAGATAATCACCGCCGGCCTCGGTGATGACGAGCCCCCGTGGCTTTCGATTGAACAGCCTGAGGCCCAGTTCCGCCTCGAGCGCCTTCACCTGATGGCTGACCGCCCCTTGGGTGACATAGAGCTCTTCCCCCGCGCGGGTGAAGCTTTCGTGCCGGGCGGCGGCCTCGAATGCCCTGAGGGCGTTCAAGGGTGGTAGTCGGCGGGCCATGGCATAGTTCCTCTAGGCTGAGAATTTCTCAGGCATGGTAGAGAAATCATGCTTTGCGGGCAAGGCGGATAAAACCCTAAATATCGCCGCATACCGCGCACTATTTTGCGCTTGCAACAGCGAAGGAGACCGAGAAATGTTAATATACCGACCCTCCAGAACCGAAGTCGCATACGATCATTTTCCGGCCCGGTCCGCAGCCCGGTCTTTCGCCCAGCAGGTATTCTGGCGACGTTGGCTGGGGCTCATCGCGACCTGGATCGAGCGCGGCCGTCAACGCCATGCCCTGGCGCAGCTGGACGAGAGGTTGCTTGACGATGTGGGGATCTCCCGCACGGCCGCGGCGCACGAGATCGCCAAGCCCTTCTGGCGCTGAGACAGCATAGCGTTCAGGCGCAGCTCCGCATCATTTGCAGGCGTAGGGCCAGATACGCCTTGTATCGGGTGGCACAAGCGAGCCGTCCGTCTTCAGGTAGGGCACGGGAATATTCTTTTGCCCGGCGGGCAGGCGCGACAAGGCCTGGGAGTCATAGGGCGGCTGCAGCCGGTAGAACGCGTTCGGGTCCATGAAGTAGCCGTCCTTTGGCGTCACCACCGCCCCGTCGTTGGACCATTCCGGATGGGCGCTGTAGAGAATGGCGAAATGCAGCGCGTCCCGGCGCACCCGCCGGCCCATTTTGCCGGTGTTGGAGGTCTTGCCGATTTCCATGCCCATTTTGACCAACCCACCCATGGGCAGCGGCGACATCTCCCGCAGGTGGGTGTACTGGGAATAGCTCCAGTAGGGCAGGCCGGTCTGCGCCGGTGTGTGCCGCAGCATGACCTCTATGCCTTTCCTGTTGCCCTCGTTCATGAAGCGTCCGACCACCGTGCCGTCGGCGACGGCCCGGATCGGCGTGCCCCGCGGCTGCGGGATGTCGATACCCTTGTGCAGGGCCGCGCGCCGGCGTTTGTGTGAATAATCGATGGCCCATTTTTCGCTGTCGATTTGCGGACAATCGGCCCCGCCAATGAAGTCCGGATATAGTTGTGTTTCGATCACGCCGCGGGCTTTCTGGATCGCCACGTTCTCCCGGCCGCCGCCGCCCTTGTGCTTGCCGGTGTACTTGCCCACCATCTTGCGGATCTCGTCGTCGATCTCGCCGGGCCTGACAAATCCGGCCAGTTTTTCACAGGCCGCGCACGGCCCCGACCGTTCCCCGTAGGCCGCCGTCGCAACCAGCAGTCCCGAGATCAGCACCGTCAGGCCGGTTATCAGGCGGGTTCTGGCGCGCATGCGATTTCCTATCTATGCAACACACCGTCGAATAAATTGCTGGACGCGGCCGCCCTCACAGTTTTGCCAGGAATTCACCAAGCGCCTTGTTGACCGCTTCCGGCTGGTCCACGTTGACGCCGTGCCCGGCGTCCGCCACCACGACGTTGACGGCGCCGGGGATACGTTTGGCCATATAGTCGGAGCCGACCAAATAGTCGTGATCGCGGTCGCCGATAATGATCAGCGTCGGCACGGCGATGCCCGGCAGGCTGTCGATCACCCGGGCATCGACCTGGCTTAGTATGCCCCGGGACGCCAGGGCCAGCCCGGCGGCGCTGTTCTGCCGACTGACCGTGACCTCGGAATTGCCGCCCAGCGCCGCCAGGCCGCCGTCTTCCAGGCTTCGCGCCCGGCTTTCGGCCCGCTGGTTCCAGGTTTCCCGCGCTCTATCGCTGCGGTAACCGGGGCCGCAACCCTGCAGCACCAGGGCCCTGACCCGGCCGGGATAGCGCACATTGAAGGCCAATGCCATGAAGCCGCCCAGGGAATGACCCGCGATTACGGCAGCGTCTATGCCCAGATGATCCAGCAGCGCGGCCATATCCTCTTCCGTATGGCGCTGGCTATAGAGGCTCTGCTCGTCCGGGCATTCCGTGCCGCCATGGCCGCGCATGTCCCAGGTGATCAGGCGATAGCGCTCCCTGAAGGCCTCCACCTGGCCCCGCCACATGCCCGTGGACGCACCGAAGCCGTGGGCAAGCAGGATAGGCAACCCATTGCCGCCGCTGTCCTCGTAGTAAAGGCTGACGCTATCTCTGTCCAAATGGGGCATGTGAGACTTCCATTTCCGGTTTCACGACACCTGGACCGCGTGGTTCAGGGCCAGATCGAAGGCGTCGAAATTGCGCAGGGGGTGGCTCTCCGCCAGGTCCGTAGGGCGGTTCATCAACAGGGGCACGCGCTGTTCCGACAGGCCGCCGTGGGAGCGCAGGGGCTCGCGCAGGGCGCTCAGGTCATGGCGTTCGGCGGCGGTGCCCAGGACATGATCCCTGACCGAAACCAGGACCAGGTCGCCAAGGCGGTCGGGGGGCAGCTCGAACCGCGCCGCCGCCTCGGCCCGGGTCAGGACCTCTTCCATCCCCGCCACCCCGCGCAGGCGTTCGGCGATTGCGCCCAGACCTGCGCCGGCCGGTAGATAGGCCGTGGCGTAGGAGCCCAGGGCGCCGTGATGCACCACGTAAGGATCGGTGATGGGCAGGATCACCCGGGCCCGTTCGGGGCCCAGCCACTCGTCCAGTAGGCTTTGCAGATAGATCACCCGCGGCGCGCCGTTGCCGTCGTGCTTGGCGTTCATGCCGTGATCGGCGGTGGCGACGATGGTGCAGCCCAGGGCATCCAGCTGCTCCAGGTAACCGTCCAGCAGGGCATAGAAATCGTTCGCCACCGGGGTGCCGGGGGCATGTTTGTGCTGGATATAATCGGTGGTGGAGAGATACATCAGCCGCGGCCGCCGGCGCTGCATGATCTTCACGCCCGCGGCCAGGACAAAGCCGCTGAGTTCGGCGCTGTAGACATCGGGCACCGCCTGGCCGACCAGCTGCGGCACCCCGTCGATGCCGTGTTCCGCCAGGTTGGCCTGGTCCGCCAGTTCCGAGGAAAAACAAATGCCCGTCTCGCCCATTTCCAGGCCATGGCCCAACAGGCGGCGCAGCTTGTCCTTGGCGGTGATGGTGACGATATGGGCGCCGGCCGCCTGGAAGGCCTGAAACAAGGTCGGCGCGCGCAGAAAGCGCGGTTCGTTCATCATCACTTCCTCTCCCGTCTCCGGATCGAGAAAATAGTTGCCGCAAATGCCATGCACCGCCGGCGCCACGCCGGTGACGATGGACAGGTTGTTGGGGTTGGTGAACGAGGGCACTACGCAGTCCGCCAGGCGGTTGGTGCCCTGGGCCAGGGTTTTGGCGAAGAACGGCGCCAGACCGGCTGCCGCCGCCGCCTCGATATAGCCCGGTTCCGAGCCGTCGATGCAGAGCACCACCACCGGCCCCTGGGGCCAGGCATAGCTGCGGCCGTTGACCTGGATGCTGTCGGGGGCGCCGTTCCCCATGGCCGCACTCACCGGCCCAGCAGCTCGGCGCCGAAATTGGTTTCCGGGTCCATCTCCGGCTCCAGCCGGCCCAAAGGCACCGCGGCCTCGGAAACTGCCCGGGCCAGGAACTGGCCGTCGCCCCGTTCTGCGTGCAGGGCGCCGTCTGAGACCACCACCCGGCCCCGGCTGAGCACCGTTGTGGGCCAGCCCTTGATCTTGATCCCCGTATAGGGGGTGTAGCCCACGTCGTCATGCAGCATGGCATGCTCGATGGTCTGTTCCAGGTCCGGGTCCCAGATGGCGATGTCGGCGTCCGAGCCCACGGCGATGGTGCCTTTGCGGGGCGACAGGCCGTACAGCTTGGCCACATTGGTGGCGGTCAGGGCGACAAATCGGTTCAGGTCGATGCGGCCCTTGCCCACGCCTTCGGAAAACAACAGGGGCAGGCGCAGTTCGATTCCCGGCACGCCATTGGCGATCTGCTTGAAGGTGGGCTCGGGCCCGGCCTTCAACTTGCCGCTGTCATCAAAGCGGTACGGCGCGTGGTCGGACGAGAATACGCTGAAGGTGCCGTTGGCCAGGCCGCGCCACATGGCTTCCTGATCCTTGGCGCTGCGGGGCGGCGGGCTGCAGCAGAACATGGCCCCGTCCATGCCGTCGCGCTGCAGATCCTCCGCCGTCAGGAACAGGTATTGCGGGCAGGTCTCGGCAAAGATTTTCAGGCCCTTGTTCTGGGCCAGGCGGATCTCGTCCATGGCCTCTTCCGAGGAGACATGCACCACCAGGATCGGCTGGTCCATCAGGCGCGACAGCGCGATGGCCCGGTGCGCCGCCTCGCCCTCGCCGGCCCGGGAATGGCTGACCGCGTGATATTGCGGCTGCCAATGGTTGGCATCCAGCAGCTTCTGGCTGAGCCAGCGGATCATGTCGTGGTTTTCCGCATGCACCATGACCATGGCGCCGTCCCGCCGCGCCGCCGACAGCACCTCCAGCATCTGGTAGTCATCCAGGCGCAGATCGTCATAGGTCATATAGACCTTGAACGAGGTGAAACCGTCCTTGATCAGGGCCGGCAGCTCCTGGCCAATGACCTGATCGGACGGGTCGGAAATAATCAGGTGAAAGCCATAGTCGATCACCGCCTTGGGACCGGCGCAGGCGTGGTAATCCTCCACCGTCTGGCGCAGCGAGGCGCCCTTTTGCTGGGCCGCGAAGGGGATCACCGTGGTGGTGCCGCCGAACACCGCCGAGACGGTGCCGGAATAGAAATCGTCCGCCGTCATCACTCCCGACGAGGAGATCTGTTCAATATGGCAATGGCCCTCGACCCCGCCGGGCAGCACCAGCTTTCCCGACGCATCGATTTCGTGGTCCGCCGTGCCCAGGTTTTCCCCCAGGGCCACCACGCGGCCGTCCTTGACCGCCACATCCGCCTGAAAGGTATCCGCCGCCGTGGCCACGGTGCCGTTGTGGATCAACAGATCGAAATAGGACATGGGCTTTCCTCTCTTTGCTTAGCCGTATTTTCCCTGCGACACCCAGGGCAAAGCCATACTATAACGGGCGCGGCCTGGTATATAGTCCTGGTTGGGGAATTGCAGGGGAGCAACAAAAAATGGCGGATCTATTGGGTATGGATCCGGCGCGCATCGAACGGCTGCGCAGCCCGGAGCGTCTGGAATATTTCGATCCGGCGAAAATCTGGCAGGTGCTGCGCCCGGCCCCCGATTGCACCCTGGTCGACATCGGCGCCGGCGTGGGCTTCATCTCCCTGCCGTTCGCCCGCGCCTATCCCGGAGCCCAGGTCTATGGCTGCGATATCCTGGAAGGCATGGTCGGACTGCTGGCCGAGGACGCCGCCGAACAGGGCCTGGATAATCTGCAGGCGGTCTTGATGCAGCCCAACGCCGTTGACCTGCCGGACGGCTGCGCCGATTTCATCGTCATGGCGCAATTGCATCACGAACTGGACGAACCGGAGCCCCTGATGGCCGAATGCCACCGCCTCCTCGCCCCGGGCGGCACCGTCGCCGTCGTCGACTGGAAGGACGAAGAAAACGGCAAAAGCCCCGCCAAAGGCCGCCGCGTCCCCGAAGCCACTATCCGCGCCCATCTCACGGACGCCGGCTTCAGCGATATCGAAAGCCACGAGGTCTATGAATTCCACGGCTTCATCACCGGGCGCGCCTGACACGGTTTGCCCTTTTTCGCCACAAAGACTAAGGTCACTTTCGCGGTCTGCGATCCAAATCCATAGACACTTCCCCCGGATGGCGCAGCGCATCAGGCTCATAACCTGAAGGCTGTTGGTTCAGATCCATCCCTGGCAATCAAATTTACATATGGAATACAATGACTTAGCCGGGCTTCCGCTAGGCTTTTCTGTGGCCATGCGCATTTCAGGAAAAACTTTTATATATCAATTGTTTACACGATTACCCATCAATTCGCGGGGATTCCGTGCAACGTCCTCGCAACAGTATTTTTGTTTGAAGTTCATATTTTGTTCTATACGATGTTCGATGATTGGAATGATGCCCTTTCAAGGATTTGGAATGTCACATTCAATATCTCTTCCGGCCGAGAAACCCAGTAGATTTCTCTTTTGTCGAAGAATTGGGTGTGATACCCATTCTTTGGTCGGGCGATTATTGGTTTTGTGGAGGACTATGATGCGGCTTGTCGTGACGCGTGACGCAAGAACATTAAGTGGTTTGACCTCCCACCAACTTAGGGAATGGACAACCCGCCGAGCAATAATTCCAGCGGATCGGCAAAGTCGTGGGCATGGCCGCCCCGCGGAATTTTCATGGCAAACAATTTTGTTATTGAGAATTGCCCTCGAATTGAGGACGCACTTCCACGTCGAACTTGGAGCGTACAGAGAATTTTTTTCGTCTATGAGAGACTATATCACATCAGCGTCATTCATAGGTCTGTGGGGGACTTCTTTACATATTCTATCAGACGAAAAATGGGCAATTACTAACGGCGATTATCCCTCTGCTTCGACGAACACAATTAGTATCCCGTTAAATAAACATCTCGCGGTTCTATCAGTTGGATTCTCATTCCCTACGTCAAGTGTTGAAGGTCAATTTGATCTGTTCCCAGTGCAAGATACTGCAGGCGTTAATCGACCGACATCGAAGTTGTCGGAGAATGCCGTATATGATTCTGCGGTAAGGCCGTCGAGGGGGCGAACATGACGAGTAGTGCATATCGTCGAGCCCTAAAAGCCACTGGCTATTTCACAGAGAAGGGTAGGGGTGCACCGGGCCTCAGCACCTTGAATGATAGTCGAGATACTCGACTGCGGCCCTTGTTGAATAATGATCGAGTGGGATTAAATGCCGATGCTGTATTTTATGCACAAGGGACTCCGACAGCGGTTTTTAAAGATGCCGGCAAGGCTATGCCCGATGAAAAGCAAATCGATAAATGGCATGAGGCGGCATGGAATGTGGGCCTGGCTCCATTGCTATGGATAGTCACGCCAACCGACATTCGCCTATACGATTGCTTTGCTTCGCCGACCAAAATAGCAGGTAGTAGCAGTTCACTAGGAGTCTTTAGTCTTGATGATGATGAGAAATTGGCGTCACTCAATTCCATGTGTGGTCGGTTGGCCACTGAAACAGGAGCATTCTGGTCGAGCGTAATTGGTGAAAAGATAGATCGGCGCTACAGAGTTGACCAAGAGCTGTTAAACGAAATTGGAGCGCTGGAAGAAAAACTGGCGGAGCTACCCCCGGCGAACCCAAATCAAGATCAACGAATTGTAGCGGGAGCAGTCGCAGCGAGAGATTTCGCTCAGCGGCTAATCGGGCGGTGTATCTTCACATGGTACCTTCTGGATAGAGAGATAGCGCAACCATTTCTGCCGAGAAACCTAAAGTGTGATTTGGCCAAAATGTTTTCTGACGAGAGCAATGCGTTCGCACTTTTTGATTGGCTGCGTAAAACTTTCAATGGCGATTTGTTTCCGATGGATGATCCTGGGGCAGAGCGCCAACGTCTTGGACCCAGCCATCTTAGTTTGATGTGTGACTTTATTGAGGGACGGAGTTTAACTCGAGGTGGTGCAGGTCAAGGCAGATTATTCAAATTTCGCTTTGATGCTATTCCCGTTGATTTGATTAGCTCCATTTATCAACAGTTTGCGCGTTCGAGTGACGTAGATACCGCGAAGTCTCAGGGGCTACATTATACACCAGTCGAACTGGTGCATATGACCTTGGATCCAGTGTTTGAAGATTTATCACCAACAGCACGAGTAATTGACCCAACGTGTGGGTCTGGTGCTTTCCTTGTTGAGTCGTTCCGTCGTCTTGTTTGGAAATCTTGTGGAGACAAAGCGCCATCGCGACAGCTTGTCCGCGAGATATTATACACTAGATTATTCGGCATCGATATTAACCGATCTGCTCTTGGCATTGCGGCATTCAGTCTCTATCTTGCGGCCTTAGAATTCGAAACAGGGCCAATAACTGATGTTTCGGATTTGAAGTTTGATCGATTGATCGGAACGACGCTATTTGAAGCCGATGCAACAGGAAAAACGTTACCTGATGCTATCGTGAAGAACCAGTTTGACGCAGTTGTTGGCAATCCACCATGGACGTTTGACGGATCACTAAAACGTCCACCACGAGTAAAGGGACGGAAATCGACCGTGCGGCCCAGACGCAGTCCTGATCAAGAATTCCTAAAGACTGCAAGCAACCTTTCAGGCGAAACAGGCCGGATCGGCATGATCATGAAGTCGACTCCATTCTTTTCTCGGGATGATCATGCGATTTCAGCACGAAATCACCTATTTAGTTCACTTTCGCCTGTTGCTCTCGTCAATCTCTCGGCTTTGCGAAAAGAGAATCTTTTCCCGGACACCTCTGGTCCGGCCATGTTGTTTTTTGCGCGATGCGCACTAATAGGCGATGCAGACCAGATGATGGTCGGATCTGCGCCGTGGACGTCGGATTTCAAGCGAAATGGCATTGTCAATATTGGTACGGGTGATATCCGCTCTGTACCGCTTTCACGAGTATTGGAGGAATCAACTGTACTTAAAGCAGCGACTTTGGGCTCTGTTCGAGACAGCTGGCTAATTGAACGTTTGCAGCTTGAGTTTAAAACATTCGATGATGTTTTGAACTCGCTAGGCCTATACCCCAAGAAGGCGCGCGGACAAGGATACAAGGTGATTGGCCCACCCAGTCCTTTCCCTAAAAGCTATTTTCGTAAGAAAGATTTAAAAACCAAAGATTACCAGGCTTTGAGATTAAACGATCTCTTATTGCCACGTTTCAACCACAAGACACTGCATCGTCCACGAGAGGGGGCGATTTTTGAGGGGCCGCTACTTATTTGCCCAAAAGGTCAATTGAGTAGAAGTCTCGAACTTGGTCGATACAGTGCTGCTGTGCAGGAACGCGGATTACTCTACAATGAGAGTTTTTATGGAATCTCTTTTAAACAATGCGATGGCGATTACGCCTTTCTATATAGTGGAATCCTGAATTCGTGTTTGACTAGCTTTCAGTTGGCGTTCGCAGGCGGTGTTTGGGGTCTCGAGCGGCCTACCGTAGGGCCAAATGACATACGCGCGTTGCGGATGCCTCATCCAGATCGATTGACAAAAAAATCTATCAATCGAGTGGTTAAAGCTGAGGCCATTCTTTCAAAAGGTCAGAACGTGCCTCGTCAACCAAGCCTTCTCGGCGATACCTTTGAATTGATCCCGGCGCCAACCGATTCCGACGCGCTATTGCGGTTGGACCAAGCCGTTGCTGAATTATACGGCCTAGACGCAGACGAATTTGTCCTCGTGCGAGAAAGTGTCGAGCGGGCGCGAATGATGATCTATGAGACTTATGGGCATCGCAAAAACTCGGTTTTGCCGCCAAATTTAGACGACCTTAAGGAATATTCTCAAGCGGTAATTCAGGTCGTGAATCGCTATTTGCGTGCCAAGGAAGAACGTCATCTTGAAGCCGTGATTTACGAGATGCCAGTACTTCGATCTTCTTGGAACCAAGGACAAGGGGGGCTTAGCGCTGTACGGTTTTCAATGGTTCCTGGCTCGCCTACGAAAGTGGGAAAGGTACGATATGGAGAAGAGGACGAACTAAAAAGGGTACATGGGGCACTTGCTGGCAGTGATGATGGATTGCTTCCTCCATATCTCAATGAACGTCGATATTTGCGTTTTTACTTTGAAAATGATCTCATCATCGTGAAACCGAGTGAGCGTCGTGCTTGGACCGGTGTTGCCGGGCTCAATGATGGAGATGTAATTCTTGCTGATCATTGGCTCGGAGCGCGAAATGCAGTTCGGGCCTGATCAACCTATCGGCGCTCCTTCTTTTGATCTGCACGGCGATGAAATCGAAACCGTTGTCGATTTAGTCTGTAGTGCGGCCAAAGCTGCGCGCTCGCATTTGACGCAGGGTATGTTGGAAGTGCCTATTACTATCTTGGTACGCAAAACAATGCGATCAATCAAGAAGGAACGAGGATTGACCAATTTGGAAGTTCGTGGTGAACACGAATTGGAGAACATGGTAACGATCGACCCCTCTCTTCTTGGGCGAATAGATATTTCGCTCAAGTTTCGACGTCAGTTCGGTGATGAGGACGACTATGTTGGCGTGGAGTGTAAACGCGTCGGCGCGGGAGCTACCTATAGCTCACTAAATGGCAACTATGTTGTCGAGGGTGTAGATCGTTTTGTTGTTGAAAAGTATGGCGCAGGTCATACTTGGGGCTTCATGCTCGGCTTTGTGTTGGCAGTGCCCATTCAGAAACTTCTAGCCACAATCGACAAGAAGCTCGAAAAGACATATGGAGAATTTTCAAAGTTTCGAGATGCAGTTCAGCACCCAGCTGCGCTCGCCGTTCGTGATAGTGATCATATACAGAACAGCGGCACACTGATCCGACTTCGCCATATGTTCATCGATATGACCCCTGCCGCTCCGTCGGGAAAACAAAGGGGACGCTACCCTTAACTGTCATCCCCCTTCTTCGGCCGTCCCCGTGGCCGGTACTGTAGCGCCCGGCCTGTCAGTTTCTCCAGTTTCCGGATAAAATTCTCCGAACCACAGGGCAGGCCTTTGTCTGCATTGCGCCGCAACACCTCCATCTTGTCCGGCTCATCACCTACCGCAAGCCAATCGGACCAGTCGCCGATGGAATCAAATTGCCGCCGCCATGCGGACTTGTCGGTCAATGCTGCATCGTGTCGCAATCCACAGTGCGCGCCGGCACTCGACCAGCGATAATTCTTTGCCTTTCGCACCATCCCGGCCCGCACGGGATTGCGCTCCACGTAGCGCATGGCCGCCCAGAGATAGCTCTCGTCGAGGGCCGAGGAAAAGAACCGTCCCTGCCAGAGATGCCCTTTCCAGTTGTTGGCGCGATTGATGCGCTGGGCGTAACGCATGTGCAAGGGCTTAAGCATCTGGTGTAGACTATCCTTGCTTGCCGGCACCGCCACGAGGTGAACATGGTTGGTCATCAGGCAATAGGCGAGAATGTCCACGTCGTATATTTCGGCGTATTCCTTCAACCATACCAAATACGCGTTGCGATCCTCATCGCAAAAGAACACGTCCTCACGGCGATTGCCCCGCTGGGTGATGTGATGCGGCACTCCGGCAAAAACAGTTCGGGCGAGGCGGGGCATGCCGACACGCTAACAGACTCGGCAGTGGAGAACAATAAGGGTAGCGTCCCCTTTTTCCCCTTTTTCCCAAGAAGAAAGAGGGAACTATCGGACTGACGTACCACGGGGAAGGGGCTATTGTTTTGACTGACAGGCCAGAAAGTTTGGGGTTAGGTCTTGTGTTTTGTTCCTATGTTTTGAGTACCCCGCGCCGGACTGACAGCGCCCAACGCCAACGGCGCGGTGTACGGTTGGCCTGGCTGGACCAGAGCCTCACGCTGCGTTGACAGCCCTTGCGGCGGGGTGCGGCGCGTATGTGGTACGCTATCTGGCTCATTGTCACCAATCTGATGCTGGAATAATTGGCAAATATTGCTGTGTGGAATGACGTTGGAGGGGGAGAGATGCTTGTACGAGATCGTGTTTATGTGCGTTCGAATATCCGCCGGTCAATATTGGAAGTCACGAATAGCCCAAATCGGGCCATATTTTTGTCCCCTTACCTAACTTCGAATACCGCAGAAAACGTAATCTCAAGAGCAGAACCAAATGACGCCGAAATTTACACAACGTTCTTAGCAGAGAACTTTGCTGCTGGGGCATCCTCAATTCGGACATTGAGGTCGCTCCTTGAAGAAGGGTATGACATTTATCACCTTCCAAATCTCCACGCGAAAGTCGTACTTACGGAAGAATATGCCAGTATTGGCAGCCAGAATCTGACCACTGGCGGCACCAGAAACCGAGAGATAAGCGTCGCCCTGACTGACGAGCGTGATCTCAAGTCCCTACGCAGTCAAATGGCTCGATGGTTTGTAGATCGATTTCCAGTAACTATCGACATGGTGGCGGACATGGAAGAACTTCTTCCTAGCCTCAGAAAACTGCACAAGGATTTCGAGAAGGCTGTGCAGGCGGCAAATCTTGAAATGGCGTCGAAAGCCGAAACCCGTGAGGCTGAGCGTCAGGCTTGGGAAGAGGAACAAGAGCGCAAGGAATTGGAACGCCAAATTGCCGCCCAACGCCAGCTTCAGGTGGAGGCAGAAGAACAAAAGCGCTTGGAGTTGGAACGCCGTCTGCTTGCCGAACAACAGCTTCGGGCGGCGTTAGAGGCAAGGAGCGAACCCATGCGCATGGCAATTCGTTCAGCAGAGGTTCGTTCGGCAGAGAGAATTTTCTGCGAACTGGTTACCAAGGGAAGATACAAAGACGGAGATTGGATCGGGAGCTACGGCACATTGGAGCGTTACTTCAAAGATGAATCCTTTTTGGAATGGTCGATTGAAAGTGATGTAACACCAGCCCAATCGCACTCTTTGACGAAACGAAATCGTTATCTAATTATGCTTCTGAACAATGGGCGCTTGGCGTGGCCGGCCCTTAACATAGGCCAAATTACGGATTTTGGTGTGAATACGAACGCAGCAGACCCGATGCGGATTGGAAACCACAATTACCTAATAAGATTGGAGCTTCCGTCAGACGAAACAAGTCTGCAAGAATTTAATGTAGTAGCAAAGGTTGGGCCTGTTTCTAAGAATGGCACCGGTGGACTTCCTGGCATTGTCGTCCGTGGCTATTTTTCTCTCTCAGATTTCACAATTGTTGACTTCGACTTTGATCCTGAGGCCGAGACAGTTTTTCGCGGCACTTCGGAACTTTATCGATTTATCGAAAATGACAGTTCCGCAATTCGAAATTCTATAATAAAAGAATTGTTGGAACCATTTAGGTTCGAAAAAAATAGGGCAGGCATCAACGCCCATGAATATTTTAATGGTCAAGGGTCTTTGTTCTACCTTCAGCTTCATGAATTTCATGGCTACAAATTTTTGACTGCTGAAAGGGCGTAGTGACGCCCGAAACGAAGGTGGGAAACCTAGCCGTCCTTCCCGCCATTTTGTCTCTTCCTACGCAGCCTTCCGCCGCCGCCGCGCAGCGCCAAGGCCCAGTAGGCCGAGGGTGAAGAGGCTTATGGTGGCGGGTTCTGGCATGGGCGATGGTGGATCGGTCTCCATCGCTGTCGTTATCTAGGAGTAGGTTCACGGTAAAGAGGACGCTTCCCTTTAATAAAGGGCAACACCGCCACGGACGATTTATCCGGCAGGCTGTGGGCCATGCGCGTTTCCGAGGCGGGTTCCACAGCCGCCAACTAATTGCCGAGCCAGATATCATAGGAATAAAACACCATGACTGCGGCCACCACGGCGGCGATACCATAGCGGTGAAATTTGGGAATGCGCGCCAGGCCCCGTGGTGCGGCATTGCTCTCGGTTGCTATTTTGAAAACCTGAATGGGCCGGGCGATATTCTTGACCTCGACCTCGCCCTGGTCTTCCAACGTCACATCAATCCGATCCAGGACCTGATCACGGGCGGCGCGGGAGAGGCAGATGCCGCCCGGATCGGCCAGAGCTTTCAGGCGGGCGGCGACATTGACGGCGTCGCCATGGATGTCATCGCCATCAACAACCACATCGCCGGGATGCACGCCGATGCGGAATTCCAGCCGTTCATCATCGGATAGCCCGGCATTGCGAGCGGCCATGCCGGCCTGGATCGAAATGGCGCAGCGCACGGCATTGACCACGCTGTGGAACTCCAGCAACAGACCGTCACCCATGGTTGTGACGATACGGCCGTGGTGTTCGGCGATCTTGTTGTCGATGGCTTCTTCGCGGTGCGCCCGCAGGCGGGCCAGAGTACCTTCCTCGTCCAGGCCGATCAGGCGGGAGTACCCGACCACGTCAGCCTGAACAATCGCGGCCAATCTGCGTTGCATCCCCTCCACCATGGCCCAGAGTGTAGCGAAAGTGGCGGCATATATCTATGCGTTGGTGAAAGGGCTCAATGTCTCCTCATCGGCAAAGGGTAGCGTCCCCTTTGCCCCCCGTGCCGCCACTGGCACGGCCCGGGAGCTTAGCCTGCGGACGGCAGGGTGCCTTCACTCCCCTGCTGCCGGATACGCCGGCGGCGTCTTGATCTCATGCGCCTGGAGGGCCGGCAGGACCTCCTTGGCGAAGCGGCGGATTTGTTCGATAAACATCTCGTGCGGCATTGCACCGCGATTCAAGGAAACCTGTACCATATTGGCGCCGGCGTGTTCGCCGGCCGCGATGATCCGTTCGATGACTTCCTGGGGCGTTCCCCAGGGCAGGTCCTCGGCCCTGCGCGCGACATCCTCCATGGTCATATTGCGCATGATTTCACGCGGCATTGAGACAGCAGAGAGGTTTTCCGGCCGAATGTAGTCGGTCGACGATGTGCTGACATAGCCCGCCTTGCGCTGGGTCTCGGTGGCGTTGAAACTGCCGTGGCTGAACAGGGCGCGGTTGAAGTAGAGGTCATAGGGTCCCATCTCCTTGACCGCCTGCGCCTTTGAATCGGCGATATAGGCAGTGATGCCGAGCGACAAATGGTTGGGGGTGAAGGTATGACCGGCCTTGGCCATGCACTTCGCGTAGTAGGCGATAATATCCTCGCGCAGGCCGCCGCCGGCCAGCCCCGGGGTGATCGGAATATTCCGCTCGGCGGCGAACTCGATCGATTCCTTGCTGCCCAGGACCGGTACCCAGATCTCCGGATGGGGGCGCTGCACCGGGCGCGGCCACAGCGCCACATCGTGGTAGGACCAGAACTCTCCTTCATAGGAGAATATGTCCTCGGTCCAGGCGCGGGTGACGATATCGTAGGCTTCCTCGAAACGGGCGCGGGACTCCGCCAGCGGCACATTGTGGACCTGGTATTCCCGCGGGATGCCGCGGGCAAAACCGGAAATCAACCGGCCTTCGGACAGACAGTCCAGCATTGCCAGCTCTTCAGCCAGACGCAGCGGTTCGTGTAGCGGCAGCAGGTTGCCGTAGATCAGGAGCTTCAGGTTTTTCGTTCGCTGGGCGGCGGCCGAGGCCATCAGGTTGGGTGAATTCATCAAACCATAGGGCGAGCAATGGTGTTCGTTGAAGCCGACCCCGTCATAGCCGAGTTTGTCCATCTCCTCCCAGGCGGCCAGGTGTTCCGCGTACGTACGCACAGCCACGTCCGCCTTGAAATATTCCTTCGACAACGGATAGGGCAATTCCAGCCCCTCGCGCAGATGTTCGAGATTCTCGCCATAGGCCAACAGGTCAAAGACAAAGACTTTCATGTTTTTCCGCCCCGTTCGTTGCCGCAAACCCCGCACTTGTCGGCGGGACTTGCCAACATTTAAGCATCGGTTCGAATAAGTCGCAAACTTAGCTAGAATTGCCGCCAACGGTAATACCGGCGCTTTCGGGAATTTGGATCGACCAGCGCATTGGGAAAAGCGCCTATGGGGACGCTTCCCTTTACTAAAGGGAAGCGTCCCATTTCTTCAAACGAGGGTAAGCCAAAAAGCTGCCGTATCCGGTTCTGATAACAGTGCGTTCCACATGCAAAAGTGCACCGTTACATTAGTTTGAGTTCCTCTTCCACCGACAAAATGGGCGCACCCTCCAAGGCAACGGAGCGGGCGCCGTCGATGCCCTGGGGTACATCGCCAACGAGGGTAACGCGGAAAAGCTGGCGGTCGTAGTCGGAGGCGAAAACATCGTTGGGGGCCAGATGCGCGGTGGAGCGGTTGTCCCACATGGCGATGTCACCGGCATTCCATTTGAAGCGCACGGTGAATTCTGGCCGCACCAGATGTTCCCACAGCATTTCTAACACCTTCTGGCTCTCCCGGGGGTTGAGGCCGACAATCGATTTCACGAACGAGGGGCTAATATAGAGCATCCGCTCGCCGGTTTCCGGATGCACGGTGACCAGGGGATGTTCGCTCTTCAAGGTCCGGCGCTCGACACGTCTGTCATAGTCATCGCCCGACTTCGCACCGGGCGGCGGGGCGAAGGCATGAATGCAGCGCAAACCGTCGATCATCCCCTTGATAGGCGCCGACAGGGTATCGTAGGCAAGCGCCAGATTGGTCCACATGGTATCGCCGCCATAGGGCGGAATGGTGACGCCGCGCAGGATCGAAGCCTTGGGCGGATTGATGGCGGCGGTGATATCCGTATGCCAGCCAGCCCACGGCGTGGCCGGCCGCTGTTCGCGATGGCTGTTGGCGGTCCGATTCTTGGCAATGGCGTAGATCTCGGGAAAGCCATCCACATGACCGAATACCGCATGACCGATGGTCGGTTGGCCGAAGGCCCGCGCCAGGGCTACTTGGCCGGCGTGATCCAAATTCTGATCGCGGAAGAAAATGACCTTCCATTTCAGCCAGGCGTCATTGATCTCCTGGCGCACCTGTGGCGCCAACGGCTGGCTCAGATCCACGCCCGATATTTCCGCGCCGATATGAAGCGTCAACGGTGTGATGTTGATGGCATTGCTCATGCCGATGCTTTCCCCTGCCGGTGATATCGCAGTCATCGCACTACCTCATTTTTAGCCACTACCGGGCCCTTCGTCGGAAAGACGCTACAGCAAAGCGTAGAACGCCAGTTTATTGCCATCCAGATCGCGCACATAGCCAAAAATTATGCCGCTGCCGCGCGGCCCCACCTCGCCTTCATCGCTTGCGCCCAACGCCAACGCCTTGGCACAAAACAAAGGGGACGCAACCCTTTGCTATTTGTTTCTATTTTATTATTAAAGGGTAGCCGTAGCCCTGCCGCAGGTTCCCCTCGTAGGTTGGGCCCCAATCCTCATAAACTTCGCGCGAGTCGCCGGAGCCTCCGCCCAGGGCCGTCAACCTGGCGACAAAACCTTCCAATTTTTTCACCATGACGCGTTGTCCCTCGCAGGTAGAATAGGGACGCTACACTTTATTGGAAACGCAAACCGTGAATTCGGGTTGCAGTCGGCTAAGTGTTTCCGCGCCGGTGTCTGTGACGATGATGGTATGGCCAAGGCTCATGGCAAGTTCCGCCGCGTTGTCGACCAGGATGGCATGCAGAAACAATACCATGCCAGGCCGGGCCGGCAGCGGATTGCCGCTGTACAGCATGGGCGGTACGTCCATCCAGGTCGGGCGAAAAGAGGCGCCGAGGGAATATCCGCAGGCCGCCATGCGGAAATCACCGTAGCCGTTTGCATCGTATACCTGGCGGTGCGCGTCATCGATCTCGCCAAGCGGACGCCCGGGACGTACGGCGTCAGTCATGGCGGCGAGGGTTTCGCGGGTCACTTCGAACATGCCGCGATGTCTGGCATCCCCCCTCCCGATCGCGGCGGTGCGCATGAGGCAGGCGCAGTAGTGGCGGTAAGAGGCGGCAAACTCCATGGTGAGTTGATCCTGTCCGTCGAGATGCCGGTATCCGGTGGCCGAACGAATTAACAGTGCACGCTCGCCGGAGCCGAGGACGGGGCCGGACGGCGCCGGGTCACCGCCACCGGACAAAATTGCCGCCTGCCCGGCGGCCGCGATATCACCTTCGAAGGCACCCGGTGCGGCAGCGTCGAGCATCGCCAGCAGGGACCCATCCGCCAGTTCCGCCGCGCGGCGGACATAGGCCAGTTCCGCCGGCGACTTGACCAGCCGAAGACCCCGCACCAGCAAGGAGGCGTCCTGCAAAGAGCCCCAGCCGGCCAGACTGTGCTTGAGCTGCTCATAGTGATGCGCCCGAAGGCCGTAGCTGTCGAGTTCGACACCGATCCGTTCGCCTTTGAGGCCTTTCTCCAACAGGATGTCCCTGAGGTCGTCCGTTGGTGAGGCCCCCTCCCGGTCGTACCAGATGCGAATATCCTCGATGACCGATGTCCGCCGCGCCTGCTCCAGGTCCGGCCGCCGGGTGAGCAGAGTAATTGGCTGTTCATTGGCGGTCAGGATGACGCATTGAAAGAAGACGTAGCCGGTGGTGTCGTAGCCGGTCAAATAGTAGTGGCTCTCTTGCGCGAAGAGCAGAATAGCCGCCAATCCATGTTCCTCGAGGCTGGCCCGGGCGTTGCTGATGCGCCGCTCGAATTCCCGGCGTTCGAAATGCAGAGCCACGTTCGCACTCCTCCTGCAATTAGCTTTTCCCGCGGCAAAGGGGAGGCTACCCTTTGCCCCGGTTAACGGTCTCTCGCCCGGTCCGACAAGAACGTGTCTGGAGAGATGTCACGATAGCCATTAAAAACGCGCACAATCTGAATGCCATTCCGATATCGCCGGTAGAAAATGACGTAGTCCCCGTGTGGAAAGCTGCGGATGCCTTTTGCCAGGTCAGATCGATCACGCCCCATGTCGGGATGTACAGCGTAGGCCTCGGATTTCTTATGAATGTCACGAATGAATGTTCCCGCCCTGGCGGAATTATCCTTGCCTATGTAGCGCCCAATTTTTTGCAAATCCAACCGCGCCTGGACGGTTAGGCGAACTTTCCCAGCCACGGGTTTCTAGCTACCCGTTCTCAAGGTCATTCGCAATTTGGGCAATCACAGCGTCCGGATCGAACACGCCCGCATCGCCACTTTTCAGTCCAGTATCTATTCCCGCTTTCAACGCGGCGTATTTCATCTGCTCAAAGAGCTGATAGTCCTCATGGGACAGCAGGACAGCGTGGGGTCTGCCGTATTTTTCGATAACCACGGGGCCGCGTTGGGCGTAGTCCATCATTTGCCCCGTCGATTGTTTTAGCTCGTTCGCCGAGACGGTTTTCATCGCAGTTCCTCCATAGTCTAAATTATGGGCAGATTAGACGAAAAGTACAAGTCGTCTATTTTGCTCCTTTCAGACGGTAGGTTTGGTTGCGATGTGCATTGAGCATTTTGCCAACGCCCCGCCTATCGGCGGGGGGTTGGGAAAAGGCGAGGTTACCCTTTGCCATGCTTGTTCCTAATTCGATTTCGTGTTTCGGCTTTCCGGTTCCATGCGTAAGGAATAAAGACCGACCGGCGCGCTCAGGCCACGGATCTCGACCTCACCAATTTGTCGGAGGCCGACACCTTGCAACAACGCCGCCGTCGATTGCGAGACAAGAATGGAGGTTCCATGGGCCTTGTTCAGGCTCTCCAGCCGGGCCGCCAAGTTCACCGGGTCGCCATATACCGTATAGCTCTGCCGGCCGCCGCCGCCGACGCTGCCGGCGATCAGCGGCCCGGTGCTCAGGCCGATGCGGATCGCCAGTTTCTCGCCGCCGAAGGGCTTCTCCTGAACCAGTTCGAGGAGGCCTTTTGCCGCGTTGAAGGCGTTGCGGGCATGATTTTCGTCTTCGAGGGGCACGTTGAATGTCGCCAGAATACCGTCGCCCTGGAACTGCGTTACGACGCCGTTGTGTTGGCCGATAATTTCGGCGGCGTCATCGAAGAACGCGTTCAGGATGTCGATGGTCGCCCGGGCGCCCTTGGCCTCCATCATCTTGGTAAAGCCGGCAAGATCACTGAACAGAACCGTCGCCGGCCGCTCGGTTGGATCCAGCGTGCCCTTGCTCTCGATCATGGATTCCGCTATGGCGGGCGGGACAAATTGGCCGAATATCCGCGAAACCATGCTCATATCCCGCTCCGCTTCCAGTTGCAGCCGGACGGTCTGCCGGGCGCGGCGCACCACGATCGCGATCAGAACGGCGACCACGAGATAGATCACCGCTTCCTGGACCCGGCTGCCCGCCGGCGCAAAATTCGCGTTTAAGAAGACCTGAAGAAACTGTTCCGTCGTTGGATCGGCCGGGATATCGGACCACGACAAAGGCGCCGCCATCCGGGCCTGGACCAGCAAAAATGCCCCCACCCAACCAGCGGCGCCGGCCAGTCCCGCCCACAGGACAAGACCCGGCGAAAAGCTGAACGCGGCAACACCCAGAATGATGAAATAGTAGGGAAAGATTTCAAACCGGAACATGAAGATCTGCGGCAGGGCGGCCTCCGAGGTGGGCGGCACCAGGGCAACGGCGGTCGACAGGAGTGCGATGTCGAGGCTCAAAAATGCGTACTTCACCCAACTGCGGTCGAGCGCCGAGCCGATCAACTTGTAATGCAGCAGGCCTGGTATGGCGAAGATCAGCGCCGCCAGGATGAAATCAGGCGCCCGTTCCGGCCCGCGCGACAAGGCCAGTAACAAGCCAATGAGGCACAGCGCGGCCAGGCGGCCCTTTATGGCCAGTTTCAGACCGGCCTGTTCGGCGGCGTCGAACATCAGGTCCATGTCGGTCTGAACTGGCTTGTTGTCCATTCAAATGGCCCTGCTGTGAATTACCCAGTTACGGGGACACAATACTTTTCTCGCTCGGTTTGGAGAATTCATGTCGAGAACGAGGCGAGATAAGTATTGTGTCCCCGTAACTGCTGCTGTGAATTACCCCGCAACTGCACCGTAACTGCATTGTTTGCCAGCAACAACTAAGCCCAGGGGCCGCGGCGCGTGCTTGGCAGCGGGGAGGGGCCCATGGGCGTCCGCCGTTGTTCCTGGGCCATCTGCTCGAGCGCCGCAATGCGGTTGGCGGTGGCTGGATGGGAGGAAAAAAGGCTGTCCCGGCGATGGGCATGCAGAGGGTTGATGATGAACAGGTGCGCCGTCTCGGGGTGGGCCTCGGCCACTTGATTGTCGATGCGCTGGCCCGCGCCGGCGATTTTTTGCAGCGCCGATGCCAGGGCGAGGGGATTGCCGGAGATTTCGGCGCCGGTCTTGTCGGCGGTGTATTCGTTGCCGCGGCTAATGGCCATTTGCACGACCATGGCCGCGATCGGCGACAGGATGGCGACAAGAATGACGCCCATGATGCCCAGTGGGTTGTTGCGGCTGCCGCCGAAGAACATGGCAAAGTTCGCCAACATCCCGATGGCGCCGGCCAGCGTCGCCGTGACGGTCATGGTCAGGGTGTCGCGGTTGCGCACATGGGCCAGTTCATGGGCCATGACCCCGGCCAGTTCGTCCCTGTTCAACATGCCAATGAGCCCCGTGGTGGCCGCCACGGCGGCGTTTTCGGGGTTCCGGCCGGTCGCGAAGGCGTTGGGCTGATCGTTGTCCATGATATAGACACGGGGCATGGGCAGGCCGGCGCGGCCGGCGAGGCCTTTGACAATGCCATGCAGTCCCGGCGCGGTCGCTGCGTCAACTTCACGGGCGCCGTACTGGGACAGCACCATGAACCCCGAGTTCCAATAGGCAAAGACGTTCATGCCTGCCGCCAGCATGAAGGCGATGACCATGCCCATCTCGCCGCCAAGCATGAAACCGACGGCCAGAAACAATCCGGTCATGCCGGCCAGCAGAATGGCCGTGCGCGCGAAATTCACCTGCCGGACCCTTGCGTCATCACTTGTCTCATCAACCGTACTGTCGGATCCAGGCCGTCAGTTGGCCGGCCGGGAGGGCCCCGGATTGGCGGGCGATTTCCTTGCCGCCCTTGAATACGATCATGGTCGGAATGCTGCGGATATTGAATTTCGCGGCAATTTCCGGCGCGGCTTCGGTATCCAGCTTGGCGAGACGAAATTCAGGTTCAAGCTCCCGGGCCGCTTCGGCATAGGCCGGCGCCATCGTTTTGCAGGGCCCGCACCAATCGGCCCAGAAGTCGACCACGATGGGGATGTCGGAGCGGCCGACCTGACGTTCAAAGTCCTGGCCGGAAAGATCCGCCGGCTTGCCATCGAACATTCGACGCCCGCATTTGCCGCATTTCGCGGCCGCATGGTTACGCTCCGTGGGGATACGGTTGATGGCCGAACAATGGGTACAGACAACGTGCTGCATGAGCAAATTCCTCACAACTGGGAAGCCCCCCATACATTGGCCGTTATGATCGAGAATCAACGCCCGCATTTCGCCTTTGCAGGTTAGAGCATGTCGCGGTTATCGGCGACAAATTGCAGACCCAGGGTTTGGCCCAGCCAGCGGCCCAAAGCAAGCGCCGGCGTGACGCTCATACCGCCGACAAAGGCATTGCCCGATAGTGCGCCGCCGCCGATCGCCTCGCCAACGGCAAAGAGGCCGGGGATCGGCTCGTCAGCGTTATCCAGCACCTGCAGTGCCTCGTTCACCGCCAAGCCAGCCGCCGTTTTCAGAACCATGCCATGCATCATGATGGCCCGGAAAGGCGGCTCGGCAATAGGCAGCGGCAGGTGCCGGCGGTTAAGGGGATCGGTTCGGTTGCCAGCGACAGACTCGTTGTAGGTTGCCACGGTTTGCCTCAACCCACCGGCATCGATGCCGGTGCTTTCAGCAAGTCCAGCCAGCGTGTCCGCCGCGAAGAAAGCGCCGTGATGGGACCACGCGGCCGCCTGCTTGTCATCCGGCCAGCCAGGCAAAAGCGCCGGGGCTTCGCGCCAGATCCGGTCATCGAAAACCGCGAAGAAGGTCAGGTCCGGTATGGCCGACAATGCCCTTTCGCGGGCATCAACGCTGTCGATATCTTCCTGCACGAAGCGCTCGCCGTTACGCCCAACGTATATCTCCCACGGGGGCCGGATCTGCGGCGTCAGTTGCGGCAGCAAATCCCAATGGATCCAGGGTTGGCCCATCTGGTCAACGATGCCGGCAAAGGTCGGCAAATGGTGCTGGCCATGCGCCAGTCTGCCGCCCGCCGCCAAACCGAGATCGATGCCCCTGCCGGAGGTTGTCGGCAGGGCGGCGGAGTAAAGCGGCAATCCGTCATGCCAGGCGGCAAAGCGCCGGGCGTTGCCGCCATAGCCGCCGGTCGCGATCACGGTCGCCTTCGCCTGAACATCGAACTGGCGACCGGTGCCATGCTCGGTCAGCCGCGCGCCGCGCACGCCCGCGCCGTCGCGCGCCAGCGCCGTTGCCTCGGTGCCCAGGCGCAGATCGATCCGGCCTGCCTTTTGCTCTTTGTCGAATAGGGTCCGCAACACCGATAGCACCGACCTGCCACCATCCCGGCCCCAATATGTCCGCGGCAGTTGATAGGCCTCATGAAAGTGTAGAATGGCGGGACATTCGGGCGCCATGTCAAAGCCGTGCGCCATCAGCCAGTCGATCGTGCCGCCGCCAAGTGCAGTTGCCTTGCGCACCAGAGCCTCGTGGGCCGTGCCCCGGCTGATCCGCATCACGTCCTCAAAGTGCGCTTGTGGAGAATCCTCAATCCCGCGCTGCCGCTGCAGTTTCGATCCGGCGCCGGACATCTGCGCGGCCGAGACATGCAAGGTGCCGCCGATCCGCTCGGTCTGCTCGACCAGAACGACACGGGAACCCGCGGCACTGGCTTCGATTGCCGCCGGCAGGCCCGCGGTGCCGCCACCGATGATCAGCAGGTCCGTCTCTAGGGAATTCGTGCGCATATAAGAACATTTTATCCGCCCGGGCGCATGCGGGGCAATGGCGCAAAAAGAAAACCGGCCGCGTCAAAAAGAGGGGAGGGAGGCGGCGCCATCGGAGATTGGAAGACATGACCGCCTACCTACAGCGTCCCCTTTGCCCGCAAATCCAACACTAGTGGTCTGCATCGCCTTATTTGCATGGTTTGGACGGCTTTTCAGGTTTGCCGGGTAGGCGCGTGGCGCGTCGTGGTGTGGGCCACCACAAGCG
>JAJFGG010000118.1 GCA_021776235.1 Alphaproteobacteria bacterium
GGGGCGCCCGCGGGGTTGGGGGGGTTGGGGGAACCCGGCCCCTGGGCGCGCTTTGCGCCCAACCCAGCAAATCGCCGCCCTTTGGCCTGGCCGGCGGCATGGCCGGCTCCCCTATGTCCATCACTTTGCAAGACCCCGACGGCGGCCTGCGGCACCCCCTATCCAAGGGTGCCTTCACGGTCCCCGCCGACGGCCTCATCATCGTCGACGTACCAGGCTCAGGCGGTTATGGCCCACCCGCAAAGCGGAACCCCGCCGCCCTGGCCGATGACCTGAAGAACGGCTATGTCAGCGAAGAGGCGGCCCGCAAGGACTATGGGGTAAAGGGATAAAGTCACCTGGCAGGATCAAAAGTACTCGAATGTGGCAAACCTAGGCCGCGTAGCTTGAGCGCGCCATGACACCCCATTTGCCGCTCCGGTTGGTGACGATCCAGAGGGATTTGAACTGGCCCAGCACGCTGTCATCGGCGCGGTACCGGGTGAACTGGACGTCGAAATGCACCTTGGTGGCATCGCCGTGCACCATGCGGCGATAGTCCCATTTGGTACAGGCCCAGCCGCCTGTGTCGGTGCGGCCGTGGAAATCCGTCATGCTGTAGTCCTCGGCGGTCTCAAAAATCTGCATGCGTCCGCCGGCGATGCGGTAGTGCGGAAAGTGAAATGTGTCCCGCATGCCCTCGTTGTCTTGGGCATTCAGGGCTATGAAATAATTATCAAGAATCGCCAGCGCCTTTGCCTCGAAGTCTGCCATTGTCTCACCCGGTTCCGTTCACAATGTGATCACCAATCCGTCTTCCGCACACTGCTCGTCCACCGATCCTCTGTTGGCCAGCATCTCGGGGCCGAGATGGGTGAGGATCATCCGTTTGGCAGCGAAACGGTCTCGTTGCTGTTGAATATCGGGATAGCTCATATGGCCTTTTACCGCCCTGCTGTGAAAATAGCATTCTGCGATGAACAGATCGGCCCCCCGGCTGGCCTCGCTCAGGTCCGGCGTCCACTCGCCATCGCCCGAATAGGTTACGATCCTGTCGTCCACCGCAACCCTGAGGGCCGTTGGGTCTGTCTGCGGCGTATGTTTGGCGGCATAGGGCGTCACCGTCAGGCCTAGGATGTCGTTCGCTTCGCCCACTGTCAGTTCCACATAATTGATGGGGAATTTCGGCGTCATCGCGGAAGAGCCGGGAAACAACGCGTCAACCGCCGTCATGATCCGCGCCTCAACGTCTTTTGGGCCGGCGATCGTCAAGGGCCGGTCGCGGCGGGCGCCCAGCATGGCGTCGAGCAGCATGAACGGCAGGCCACCGAAATGGTCGCCATGCATATGGCTTAGCAGGACGGCGTCGATGGAGTTGTGTTCGATGCCCAGCTGGTTCAGCGCCGTCAGGGACGTCGCGCCGAAATCTATGGTAAAGCGAACGCTGGCACCGTCCACCATGATACAGGTATTGAAACGCCCGCCGCTGCCAAAGGCATCACCCGCGCCGACAAAGGTGACCGAGACCGTCATGGCTTACACAGTGGCCGTGACCAGGAATTGTGGGTTCAGGGCAAAGAACGTGCCGTCCGCTACGGCTTTGCTGGCGGCATCGACCACTCGGCTGACGATTGCCTCGTCATGGCCCCCACCCTCGCGGGCATAGCCGGCCATATTCTTGATGAAATTGAGCATTCGACCACTGGTATCCGGCGCCGCGATTACCTCCACGGCGACATCCGTAAAACCTGCCTGCATTGCGATGCCGTACATCTTGCGGCCAATCGCCGGGGTGCGAAAGGCGTGGATTCCGGCGTCCAGAACCGCGCGCCAGTCAGCCACGTCAATGGGATCGAACGCGGCCATGTAGAAGTCACTGTCTATGGCGTGCACCTTGCCGCCCGGTTTCACCACGCGGAGAAATTCGCGGAAACTGGCCAGTGGATCGTCGACATAAACCATGACGTTCTTGATCACCAGACGATCGAGGCTATCATCGCCCAGCGGCAGCATATCGCCCTGCAAATGGGTGACCGTAACGCGCTCGGACAAACCTTCGGCGGCCACCCGGTCGCGCGTCCGCTTGACGAAATCCGCATTGATGTCAAAGGCCTGCACCTGTCCCGCCGTGCCGACCCGCCGCGCCAGTTCCACTGACAGATAGCCCGGCCCGCAACCGTAATCCGCCACCGTCTGCCCCGCCGCGATGGCAGCCGGTTCCAGCAGCCTGTTACCGCGCGGTCCCCAGACAAACTGCGCCTCGTAACGGTCAAGGCGGTCGGCTTCTATCTCGACCCAATGGTCTTTGTAAAAGGTGTCGTTTGACATAGCCGTTCTCCCAGGAAGCTGACCTGGCCTATAAAGGATAGACCAAGAGGATATCAACGCGGCGGGATTCCAGGATTACCCGGCGTTCCTGAAACAGGGGCCGGCCATCCTGAAACACAATGGTATCAAGATACTTCCCCACCGCGAACATTTCGCTGCCGCCGTCCTGCATGGTGCGGACGATGTTGAAGTTGGTGCGCGCCTGAAAGGCGCCATCGCTCCCACCGTCGATGCGGGACCGGCCGAGAAGATGGCAATAGTTATGCGCTTCATAGATGTTCGCGGTCTGCATGGCCTGAATGCGGTCGGCCATCATGCCCCGGCCTTCGCAAAGCATGATGCCCATGGGCAACCCCGCCTCGAACGTCTCGCGGGTAATAATCTGGTAGATCCCGTCGGGGGCGAAGTAATCCGGCCAGCCGTCCAACGCACCATCGTCGATATCATGGGCATAGGCGGTGATGACGTCCTCGATTGCCGCCCGCGCATCCATATGGGCAGTCATCTCAGGCAATGTCCATGATCTGGCGATAGCCGGTCCAAAAGCCGCGGATCGATGTTTCTGTAGCCCGGCTGTGATCGGAGGACTCAACCTCTCGTCCACCCATTTCAGCCAGGCCCGTCCCCTCCGGGCTGCCCCGGGTCCCCCGCTGCACGAATTCGTTAATGCAGCCGTCTTCCAACGACACCAGGCCCGACGCCCCGGTCAGATTACCCTGCATCACCCGCATACGGGTCTGCTCTTCATCGTCCCTTTCATAGCCCACGTAGAACCAGAACAGTTCCGTCTTATCGACGCCACGGGGCACGAAAAAACGCACGGCCAATGAGTTCAAGGTGAACTGAATAGCCAGATTGGGGAAAAGCGCCTGGATGGAGTGCGTTATGCCGTCTTCAAACTCGGGCCAGGACTCCAGCAATGTGGGGCCGGCCAAATTGGCGTCGTATTGCGCAGAGTGGATTTTCTCCTCTGCGTATTCCGGTGCCTCGTCAAAGGTGGCGCGCTTGGCATAGCTGATGCTGTGCCATTTATCCTCGGCCAGGACAATGCCGCCATCCATATCCAGCCGGTTGATCTTGAAGGTGGTATAAAAGGTATGCAGCAAGGTGGCGTGATAGGAATCCCGCACATTCTCGGCATACAGCTTCCAATTATTGTGAATGATCTGGCTGTGCATCCCCAGCGGCTTCAAGGGGCGGCCCAAATTACGGGTGATGAATTTTGACATGGGTTTACCCAGATAGGATTCCACCGTGGGCGTGGCATCGGAAAATGTGCCAAAGACCAAACCGCAGAAAACCTCGACCCGCAATGGTTCAAGACCGTGTTCACTGATATCGAAATCCTGCGGCAAGCCGCCCTTGCCCTGCAGGCCATTGCGAAAGGCAACGCCCTTCAAGCGGCCTTGGAGGTCGAACGACCAGGAATGATAGATGCAGGTCAGCAGCTTGGCGTTGCCCTTTTCCTTGAGGCAGACCAGGGCACCCTTGTGCGCACAGCGGTTAACCATGGCGTGCACATCGCCGTTCTCGTCGCGGGTGGCGACGACCGGGATTTCGCCAACTGTCGTGGTCTTGTAGTCACCGGCATTGGGGATATCGATTTCGAGACAGAGGAAATTCCACACCGGGCCACGAAAAATCCGCTGTTGCTCAAGGGCATAGATCTCCGGGTCCGTGTACAGGCGATAGGGAATTCGTGTGACGCCGCCGTCCGGCCAGCGCAACGGCTCGCTTAACTCGTCCACGCTCGACAATACCATTTCGATCCCCTTATAAGCCGATGTTTACGCGATGACCATGTTATACCAATGGTCCTTGATATTGACCTGTTTCATGGGTCGGTCCGGTTCGCGGGCCAGGCGCGGCGCGCCGCGCGATGCGGTGCATCGGACAAGCGCCGCAACACAGCCCGAGAGCCGGACCGGCCCACCTTCGGCCGGATG
>JAJFGG010000119.1 GCA_021776235.1 Alphaproteobacteria bacterium
AGTTCGGGTAGGTCCGCCATGTTATCAAACACCTGGGCGCCTTCATCCGCCAGTTGTTGGGAAAAGCCGCTGCCGGCATAGCCCAACACGGGCATGCCGGCGGCCCGGGCCGCGCGGGCGCCGTAAAAGCTGTCTTCGATAACGACGCAATTCTCTGGCTCGACGCCCATTTGCCGGGCCGCGAACAAAAACAAATCCGGAAATGGTTTGCCACGGGCAACCTGCTGGGCCGAATACACTTTGCCGCCAAACAAGGGCGCCAAGCCGGTTAGGTCCAATGAAAGGGCGATCTTGTCCAGTTCCGAGGACGAGGCGACGCAACGGGGCAGGGGGATCGCCTCGATCGCCGCGCGGATACCGGGAACGGGTTGCAGTTCATCCCGAATGGCCTGATAGGTCCGTCCCTGCACAAGGTCAAAAAAACCCTCTGGCACCGCCCCGCCATGCCATTCCTGGGCCAGTTCAAAGCATCGCGGCAAGGCAAGGCCGACCATTTTAGCCACGCAGGTTTCATAAGTGATGGGAAAACCCGCCGCCTGAAAACACTCGGACAGCACACGATTAGCCAGGGGCTCGCTGTCAACCAGCACCCCGTCACAATCGAAGATCACCAACTCATGGGTCACAGAATGCACTAGCCGACTACATGAACAGCTTTTCGCCCTTCATGCCACTGTATAGGGACGCGACCTGTTCACCGTAACCGTTGTAGGGCAGCGTTGGTACCCGTTTGTTGGTACCCAAAACACGTTCGCTGGCCTGGCTCCATCTTGGATGATCAACTTCCGGATTAACATTCGCCCAGAAACCATATTCGGCGGATTGAATTTTCTCCCAGAAAGTTACCGGGCGCGTATCGGTGAATTTGAACCTGACGATCGATTTGACGGATTTGAAGCCGTACTTCCATGGCACCGCCAATCGTAAGGGCGCACCGAATTGTTTCGGCAGGGGCTTGCCATAGATACCGGTGACCATGAAAGCCAGTTCGTTGGTCGCCTCGGCCATGGTCAGCCCTTCCGTGTAGGGCCAGGGGTACCAGACCTGTTTTTGCCCACTGGCCATTTTGGGATCCAGGAACGTCTGCATGACCACGTATTTCGCGGACGAAAGCGGCTTGGCGTATTTGACCAGTTCCGACATGGCGAAACCGGACCAGGGTACGGCCATGGACCAGGCCTCCACACAACGCATGCGATACAGCCGCTCTTCCAACGGCATGGCCCGGATCAGGGTATCAATATCGACCTGGCGCTCCTTTTCAACCAGGCCCTCAAACGACACCGTCCAGGGCCTGAGTTTTAACGCGCGGGCCTCCATGGCAATGCGCTTGTGGGAGCCGAATTCATAAAAGTTATTGTAGGCGGCTGCATCCGATTCTTCTGTCAGGGGCCGATCCAGGGCATAGCTTTTGTTGCGCTGTGCCGGATACAAATCAGCCGTTGGATCAACCTCTTTCGCGGCAAAGGCGCGACCGCCGATCAAGGCTGTGGTGCCGACCGTAAGAGCAGCCAAAAAATGGCGCCGATTGAGAAATACGTGCTCCGGAGTCGCCTCGCGCTCCGGCATCTGCCAGGAGGGTGCTGATTTGATCAACATGAAATGTTTCCTACCCGTGTCCGCTGCGTCCGTTTTCCATGTATAGCCATTCGTCAACGTTGTCGCCTCAAACCGCCGTGATCAATGCAAAACACCTGCCCGGAAGTGTTCTAGACGAATGAGACCTGGACCGAGCCCAGGGCGCCGTAATCCGCTTCGATCGTATCACCCTTTTCCGCCCCGTTGACGGCAATCATGGTACCCGTCGTAAGCAATTCTCCCGATTTGAGCCAGGTACCTCTGGCGACGAGGTGATTGGCCAGCCAGGCCACAACATGCAAGGGGTTCTCCAACACGTTGGCGCTGTTGCCCTGTTCGGCCCAGGCGCCGTTACGGCGGACACGAACGGGATGATTGGCCAGATCCAAGCTGTCTATATTGGTGAATTCATCGCCATAAACCCAATAGCCGGTACAGACGTTGTCGGCAATCAATTGCGGTGCACCGGCCGTGGTCCAGTCGTCGTAGCGGGAGTCCACCACTTCGATGGCGCCGAAGGCGGTGGCGAGAGCCGGCACCACGGTTGCCGCTTCGTATGGGGCGCCGGCAGGCGGCAGATCCCGGCCCAGGCGAAAGCCAATTTCCGCCTCAATCATGCGCATGAAACCGTCCTCGGCCGAAATCGCGGCCGGCGAGGTCAAGACAAAGGCCGATAACAAGGGTCCGGCAAAAGGCGAGGACAGACCCAATTGCCGTTGCGCCGTGACGTTTGTGCAACCGGCCTTGTAGCCGACAATGCTGCCGCCATAGTGCGCCAGCATCCGATCCACATAGCGGTCCTGAATTGAATAAGCCGTTGCCTCGTCCATTGGCCGGCAATCATGCGGCAGGGCCGCCATACGTTGCCGATCAAGCCGCGCCCGCAGTAACAGATCCGCGGCCCGGTCAAGTTGCGGCGCATCCATTGGAACTATGCGCCAAAGCGAACCGTGACCTGGCCCAGGCTGCCAAAATCGGCGACCGCTTCGTCACCGGCCTGGGCTGGGGTTGGCGCGGTGCAGGAACCGGCCGTGACGATATCGCCGGCCTTCAGACCATTGCCATTCAGGCATAAATAATTGGCCAGCCAGGTCAACGAGTTCAAAGGATTGCCCATCACGTTCGAGCAATTGCCACTGGCGGCAAGTTCGCCGTTGATATGCAAGGTGACCGGCCAGTCATCGAAATCGATGCTGTCCAGATCAGTAATTTCCGGGCCGGCAAGCCAAAAACTGGCGGCGGAATTATCGGCGATTATCTGCATTCCCCCGGCCGCCATACCGCCGGTATATCGGAAATCGACGACTTCGATGGCCATGATGACGCTGCCCACAGCCGCCAGCACCCCACCGGGATCATAGGGCGCGGCTGCCGGGGGCAGATCCTCGGCCATGCGAAAGGCAAACTCCGGCTCCAACAAGCGGGCCTTGCAGGCCTCGGCCGGAATAGTGTCGCCACTGTTCAGCATGTAGGAGGAAACGAGTACGCCCTTAAAAGGATTGTCCAGCCCGAAGCCCTTTTGCGCCGCCTCTGTCGTGGCGCCTGCCTTGTAGCCCAGACGGCGTCCGTTGGAGAGCGCCTCGATCAGAGGTATCAACGCCTCCTGAATTTGGTAGGCATCGTCCAGATTCTGTGGTTGCAAATGGCCTGGCAGCCCGTCGATATTCTGGCCGCTACGGCGTGCTTGAGCCAGCAGTTCCGCCGCATCGGCGGCTGCGGATGGTTGCAAGGTAATTCTCCCCTGTGGTTCTTATTACGGTTTGGCCGATAGGCTAATGACCCAGGACACTAGGCGGCGACATCCTCGTTATGGGCGGTCACGACGTCATCCGCCAGGCGCCCGGTCAGTTCCTGCAAGCGATCAAAGGTCGCGCTATAGCTGCCTGTGCCTTGGGTCGCTGAGCGCAATTCGATAATCAGGTCATGCAATTCCGACTGCGGCATGTGGGCCGATACCACGTCCCAACCGGTCCAGCCCTGGCGGGTATCAAAGCCCAGAATCTGGCCGCGCCGCGACGAAACGATGGCGTTAATTTTCGGCGTATGCTCCGACGGCGCGGTGATATCTACCTGCAGGATCGGTTCCAGCAGAACCGGACTGCATAGCTTCATGCCATCGTTCATGGCGATACGGGCTGCGGTCTTGAATGCGATTTCCGATGAATCAACCGCGTGATACTGACCATCGAACGCGGTGACCGAAACATCCACGACGGGAAAGCCCAAAGGACCCTTGGACAGGTACTCTCTGACGCCTGCCTGAACCGCCGGAATATACTGCCGCGGTATCGCACCACCAACAATCTTGTCCACGAATTCAAAGCCCGAGCCCCTGGGCAGTGGCTTTATCTGCAGATGCACGTCGCCAAACTGGCCATGCCCGCCGGACTGTTTCTTGTGCCGGCCATGCTGTTCCACACTTTTGCGGATGGCTTCCATGTAAGGCACCTTCGGCCGCTCCGAGGTGACTTCCAGGCCATATTTATGCTGCAGCCGGTCAATGGCGATTTTCAGGTGGATGTCACCTTGGCCGCGCAACACCAGCTGATGGGTGGCGTCATCATTGCCCGCCAAAATCGCAGGATCCTCGTCCCGCACCTTGGCCAGGGCGGTGGATAACTTGACCTCGTCATCCCGGTGTACCGCGGCGATGGCCAGGGCGTAGACGGGCGGCAAAACCTCTGGCGTCGGCAGTGCATCGGCACCGTCTTCCGACAGGGTTTCGCCGGTCGTTACATTCTCCATGCGGCCCAGGCCGACTACCTCGCCCGCTTTCGCCGAGGGGATTCTTTCCTGATCATGGCCCATCATACGGAACAGGCCGGAAACCCGCTGGCCGTTCAGGGTCATGCCATCCTTCAACTCGCCGGCCCAGATCCGGGCGATGGATAATTTGCCGCCATGCTGGGTATGATAGGTCTTCAAAACCTGAGCGACATTGCCCCCGGCGACGCCGGTGCGGGCGGCGGCCACCTCGGCGCTTGGGACTTCGTGGCGCAACGCTTTCAATAGCCGAAACAGGCCGCCATCCTGCTCCGCCGCACCCAGGAGAACAGGGATGATCTCGCCGTTTTGAAAGTCCTTGGTCAGATTGGCGTATAGCTCGTCTTTTTCCGGCGTGACGTCTTCCAGCACCTTTTCCATCAAGTCGTCATCGAAATCCGCCAAGGCTTCCAGCATGCCATAGCGGGCCTCGCCAAAGGCATCTTCCTCGGCCCCGGGCAAATCCACGACCTCCGACACCTGCCCAGGCTGGTAGTGATAGGCCCGCTCCGATGCCAGGTCGATGTAGCCGGTGATATCGTCCCCTTCCTGTACGGGAATGTGGCGCAGTACCAATGGCTTGGTCGAGATCGGCTGCAAGGTATCCAACAAGGCCTGTACGGTAATGGTGGCCTTGTCGATCTTGTTCACGAACAGCATGTGCGGCACGCCCAATTCACTCAGGGTGTGCAGCAACGGCGCCAGGGCCTGGGCCTTGTCCTGGTCGGGCTCGCAGACCACGACGGCGGCATCGACGCCGGGCAACACGAACAGGCTTTCCTGCAGCAACTCGATGGAACCCGGGCAGTCCAGAAAGGTGAAATCGTCATCCATGAAGCGGGCCGAGGCGACATTGACCTCGGTGCTCATGTGGCGGTTCCGGGCTTCCTGGGCGCTGTCGCCAACCGTGTTGCCTTCGGTGACCGTGCCCTTGCGTCCGACGCTGCCGGAGGTGTGCAATAGACCTTCAAGCAGCGTCGTCTTGCCCGATAGATACGGGCCGATCAACGCAACGCTGCGGGGGCCGGTGGGTTTGCTGTTGGTCATGTTGCTCACCTATCTACGCTGTCCATCCCAAGAGGTGCCAGGCGTGGCTGTCAGGGGGCCGTTTTCTGATCGACGGCCTTCCATGATCTATTCAGGATCAATTTAATCAACCGCCAGGGGGCAGGCGCAAGCGGATTCGCAAGAATTTCCCGCGAAACGGAAAATTAATTGCCGGGCGGACCGTTCAAATAGGGTTTCAGTGCCGCATAAGCGACCTGATGCACGGGCGTCGATACCCCTAATTCCGCCGCCATGCGCACCACGGCGCCCTGCAAACCTTCCAGCTCGATCCGCTTTCCGGCGTCGAGGTCAACCAGCATGGATGGCTTCGCATCGGCGAAGTTGTTCAACATGTCCATGCGGGTTTGCAACGCATCCGGCGGCAGGGGCACGCCCTTGGCTTCCGCCAGGGAAATTATCTCCCGCATGGCGGCGAAGGCCAGTTCCTGGACCGCCGGTTCCTCGATCAGGATTCGGCCGGGCAAACGCGTCAGGCAGCAGGCGGTGGCAAAGGGCACCAGGATGGCGAATTTTAGCCAGATCGCCGCTTCTATATTGCCAACCAGATAGCTCTGTATCCCGGCTTCGGTACAGGCATCATGAAAACGCTTCAGACGGGGGCTGTCCCGGCCGTCCATCTCGCCGAACTCCAGAACCGCGAATTGGGCCTTGTGTTCAATCACCCCCGGTTCGCTGATGTTGGAGGGAATTTGCGCCACGCCGCCGACGACGGCGCTGCCGCCCAGGATGGCCTGCATGCGTGCCTCGGAATCAATGCCGTTGAGGAACGAGATCACCGCCGTGTCCGGGCCGATCAAGGGCCGGCACAACTCGCTGGCCTCATCCACGTCGTATAGCTTGACGCAGAACATGACGATATCGACCGGACCAATGCTGCCGGGATCGTCCGTGGCCTTGACCGATGAAATATGAACATCACCCAGGGGCGAGATGATGCGCAGTCCATCTTTCCGCATGGCCGCCAGATGCGCGCCTCTGGCAATGAATGTGACGTCGGCGCCCGACGCCGCCAGCCGGCCGCCGTAATAGCCGCCGATGCCGCCCGCCCCCATGACCGCGATCTTTAATGACATGTCCCTGTCCCAGCTTTCCCCAATTAAGTCTCCGCTATTTCAACGATCCACAAAATCGCTGAATGCGCTGGCAGGCGTCTTCCAATGCCTCGGTCGAGGTGGCGTAGGAAATACGAAAATGCGGTGACAGGCCAAAGGCCTCGCCATGCACCACGGCGACGCCCTCTGCCGCCAGCAGTTCGGTGATGAAGTCCAGGTCGTTTTCGATTACATTGCCCGACGGCGTGCTTTTGCCGATGCAGCCCGCGCAACTGGGATAGACATAAAAGGCGCCTTCGGGGGTCAGGCAGCTGATGCCGTTGGCCTGGTTCAGCATGCTGACCACCAGATCCCGGCGCTGCTTGAAGATTTCATTATGCTCGGCGATGAAGTCCTGCGGCCCATTCAGCGCCTCGACCGCCGCGGCCTGGCTGATGGACGCGGGGTTGGAGGTGCTTTGCGACTGCACCTTCGACATCGCCTTGATCAATGCCACCGGCCCCGCGGCAAATCCGATCCGCCAACCGGTCATGCAATAGGCCTTGGAGACGCCGTTGACGGTCAGGGTGCGGTCGTAGAGCCCCGGCTCCACCTGGGCCGGCGTGGCAAAGGTAAAATCGTCATAGACCAGGTGTTCGTACATATCATCAGTCATCACCCAGACATGGGGATGGCGCATCAACACGTCCGTCAGGGCTTTCAATTCGTCGCGGCTATAGGCCGCGCCCGAAGGGTTGGAGGGCGAGTTGAAGATCAGCCATTTCGTCTTGGGTGTAATGGCAGCCTCCAAGGCATCGGCTGTCATGCGAAACGCGGTCTCGGCCGTGACATCCACGATGACCGGCGTGCCGCCCGCCAGATACACCATGTCGGGATAGGAGACCCAAAAGGGCGCCGGGATGACAACCTCGTCACCGGGATTGATGCTGGCGATCAGGGCGCTGTACAGCACCTGCTTGCCCCCCGTGCAGACAATAATCTGGTCCGTGCCGTAATCCAGGCCGTTATCGCGCTTGAACTTGGCCGCGACGGCCGCTTTCAAATCCGGGGTGCCGCTGACATCGGTATACTTGGTATCACCGGCCTCGATCGCCCGTATTGCCGCCGCCTTGATATTGTCTGGTGTGTCAAAGTCAGGCTCGCCGGCGCTCAGAGAGATGACATCGTGGCCCGCCGCTTTCATATTGCGGGCCTGGTCACTGATCGCCATGGTGGCGGAAGGCTTTACACGCGCGAGGGAGTCGGCAAGGAATGGCATGATACCGGGATCTTTCCAGTTGCGATGAAACATTTGATTTTAGCCGCGCAGAACCTAGACCCGTTGAGGCCATAGCGCAACGGAGAACCGCGTATTCGTGGTGCTTCGGCGGCCCCAAACAGGAAATTTCCAGGGTTTGGGATCGCGCTTGTCAACCCTGACCCGATATCGCAATTTGGTATTAGGCGCGCAGGCGTTCGTTTGTCGGATCGTAGGGACTTTCGGGGATCACGGTGACGGCATGATCAGTGCCAAGAATGTTCATTCGCAATTCTGTGCCAAGCGCCGCAACGTCCGGGCGCAGCATGGCCAGAGCCAGAGACTTGTTCAGCCGGAAGCCAAAATTGCCCCCTGTTGCCCGGCCGACCAGTTCATTGCCCTGGTAAATCGGATTGTTGCCCAGGGCATCGGCATCGGTCACGCCATGGACTTCAAGGGTGACGAAGCTGTTGGCAAAGCCTTTTCGCTGCCATTCGAGCAACCCATCGCGGCCGATGAAGTCGCCCTTGTCGGGGTGGACAAAGCGCTCGAGGCCGGATTCAAGGGCGGCATACTCAATCGACAGCTCGGTGCCGACCATGCGGTATGATTTTTCATACCGCAGGCTGTCCATGGCGCGGATGCCGAACGGTTGCAGGCCAAATTCTCCGCCCGCCGCCATCAGGGCATCGAATATATGGTTCTGGTAGACCAGGTCATGGTGCAGTTCCCAACCCAGTTCGCCAACATAATTGACCCGAATGGCCAGGGCCGGCGCCTGGCCAATGGTCACGGGCTGTGCCGACAGCCAGGGGAACGCCTGATTGGCAAAATTGGCGTCCGACACCGCTGCCAACAGATCTCGTGATTTCGGGCCGGCCACCACCAGGACACCCATGGTATTGCTCAGGTCATCCATGCGGACGCTGCCGTCGGTGGGCATATGGCGCCATAACCAATCATGGTCGAGCCGCTGATAGGCGCCGGCCGATACCAGGTAAAAGTTGTTCTCGGACTGCCGCAGGATGGTGAATTCGCTGTGCACGCCGCCGGCCCCGTTGAGGGCGTGGCAAAGTTTGATCCGGCCGTCCTTCCGCGGCAAACGATTGGCCACCAGATGGTCCAGAAAGGCCGTGGCCCCAGGCCCCGAAACCCGGCATTTGGCGAAGGCGGTCATATCCAACAAGCCGGCATTCTCCGCCACGTTGCGGCACTCGTTACCGACGTGTTCAAACCAGGCCGAGCGGCGGAAAGACCAATCGTCCTCCCTAGGGGTCCCCGGCGGGGCGAACCAGTTTGGTCTCTCCCAGCCCGATTTCTGGCCGAATACAGCGCCCAGTTCTTTCATCCGGTCATAACAGGGCGCCTGCCGCAGGGGCCGGCCCGCCGGACGTTCCTCGTCGGGATAATGGATCACGAAGACGTTGGCGTAGGCTTCCTCGTTCTTGGCCTTGAGGTAGGCGGCATTGGCGTAATCGCCAAAGCGCCGCGGCTCCACCCCCAGCATATCAATGCTTGGTTCCCCGTTTATAATCCACTGCGCCAGTTGCCAGCCAGCCCCGCCGGCCGCCGTGACGCCGAAGCTATGGCCTTCGTTGAGCCAGAAATTACGCAAACCCCAGGCCGGTCCGATAATCGGGCTGCCGTCGGGTGTATAGGCGATGGCGCCGTTGTAAACCTGTTTGACGCCGACCTCGCCAAACGCCGGTACCCGGGCAATCGCCGCCTCAATATGCGGGCCCAGGCGATCAAGATCCTCGGGGAACAGTTCATACTCGGCGCCATCGGCGGGACCGTCGGGATAACAGATCGGCGCGCCGTGTTCGTAGGGCCCCAATATCAGGCCGCCGTTCTCTTCGCGCATATACCAGGAGCCGTCGGATTCTCGCAGCACGCCCATTTCGGGCAATCCCGCCTGGCGACGCTTGACGATCTCCGGGTGCGGCTCGGTGACGATATACTGATGCTCGACCGGGATCACCGGTAGATCCAGTCCGACCATGGCGCCGGTGCGGCGCGCGTAGTTACCGGTTGCCGACACCACATGTTCGCAGGTGATATCACCCTTGTCGGTCTGGACCAGCCATTCGCCATTTGGTTTCTGCAGAAAACCCAGCACCGCCGTCTGGCGATAAATCTCGGCGCCAAGATTTCGTGCCCCGATGGCCATGGCCTGGGTGACGTCGGCCGGCTGAATATAGCCATCGCCAGGATGCTGGATGGCGCCGACCAGCCCATCGATCGAGCATAACGGCCAAATTTCCTTCACCTGTTCGGGGCTAAGAAACGTGACTTCGACGCCGATTGTTTCGGCAACCGAGGCATACTGGTGATATTCGTCCATACGGTCACTATTCATGGCCAGGCGAATGTTGCTGACCTGGCTGAAGCCAACCGCCTGGCCGGTTTCCGCTTCCAGGCCCTGGTAGAGATTGACCGAATGTTTGTGAATTTGACCAACCGAATAGCTCATGTTGAACAGTGGTAACAGGCCCGCCGCGTGCCAGGTGGAGCCTGATGTCAATTCGTTCCGTTCCAGCAGAACCACATCGGGCCAACCTTGCCTGGCCAATTGATACAATGTGGCGACGCCGACGACGCCGCCGCCTACGACGACCACGCGCGCTTGCTTTTTCATGGAATGCTCCCCGCCAACGGTGGATCGGTTATCATGTCATCAGTAGGCCGAATCCGGAACGGCGGCCTTCTTCACGGCCATGAACTCGTTCAAGGCATCATCGATCGCCGGGTCCAGAGCCGGCGCCTGATAGCTCGCCAACATCTGCTTCCACAAGGCATTGGCGCGGCCCGTTGCATCGTGGCTACCATCAAGCTCCCATTGCTCGACGGTGTTGTTATCGGCAATTTCCGAACGATAGAAGGCCTGTTCGAAATTGCTCTGCGTATGCGCGCAGCCCAGGAAATGCCCGCCTGGGCCAACCTCGCGAATGGCGTCCAGGGCCTGGCCGTTTTCGCTCAGGTCCACGCCATTCCCATAGACCGCCATCATCCCGAGCTGATCGCAGTCCATGACGAATTTCTCGTAGGATGAACAAAGTCCACCCTCCAGCCATCCGGCGCCGTGCAGGACGAAATTGACGCCGCCATTCAGGGTCGACTGCAAGGTAGCCGCGCTTTCATACGCGGCCTGCGCGTCGGTCAACTTGGACGCGCACAGCGAACCGCCGGAGCGGTAGGGCAGGTTCAGGCGCCGGGCCAGCTGTGCGGCACCCAACAACAGCAGGCTGGATTCCGGGGTGCCGAAGGTCGGCGCCCCCGATTGCATGGAAATAGATGATACGAAAGTGCCAAAGATCACCGGCACACCCGGCCGGATCAATTGCGTCAGGGCGATCCCCGCCATGGCTTCTGCCAGCAACTGCGCCAAGGTGCCGGCGACGGTCACCGGGCTCATGGCGCCGGCCAGAATAAAAGGAGATACTATGCAGGCCTGGTGGTGGCGGGCGTAAACTTTCAAGGCGCCCAGCATGGTGCCGTCGAACAGCATTGGCGAATTGGCGTTGATTAGGTTGACCAACACCACGTTGTTGTCGACAAAGTCGCTGCCAAACACCAGCTTCGCCATGTCGACGCTGTCCTGGGCCCGCTCCGGCGCTGTCACCGATCCCATGAAAGGCTTGTCCGACAGTTTGATATGGCTATAGACCATATCCAGATGCCGCTTGTTGACGGGCAGATCCACCGGTTCGCAAACCGTACCGCCGGAATGATGCATATGCGGTGATTGATAGGCGAGTTTTACAAAATTGCGGAAATCTTCGATTGTGCCATAGCGCCGCCCGCCGTCCGCATCGCGTACAAAGGGCGGTCCATAGACTGGTGCGAACACCGTATGATCACCGCCAATTTCGACATTGCGCGAGGGGTTGCGGGCATGCTGGGTAAACCGCGCCGGCGCAGTCGAAATCAGCCGGCGCAGCAGGCCCTTTGGAAACCGGACCCGCTGTTCACGTACATCCGCCCCCGCGCCGCGCCAGAGATCAAGGATCTCCGGGTCATCGCGAAACTCGATGCCGATTTCCTGCAGCAAGGTATCGGCGTTTCTTTCGATGAGGCGCAAGCCATCCTCGCTCAATATCTCCATGGTGGGGAGCGTCCGCGTGATATAGGGCGCGGATGTTACCGTTCCGGCGGTGCGGCTTTCACGGCGCGCGGCGCGGCCACGACGAGCAGGTTTTTCCGCCATTTCAGCACACTCCCCAAGGCTTGAGTTTTCTTACCATCTGGCGAATTCTATTCCGCCATACCCTCCCGACTTTTCCAGGCACGGCTTATTGTAATCAATTTCCGCCATCTCTTCGCCTGCGGAATGACGATAATTGACCATCTCAGGTCGCGAAACCGTTAGCCTCTTGCCAAGGGTCGGCCAACACTTCCACTATGTAGATGTCGTTGTGCAAGCGGGAAGAAACCTTGGCTAAGGCGGCAAACACCTTGCTGATCTGTTGCGGCGCCACCGCGCGTGAGGTGCTTGCCATTGTCGATGCCAATGGCCTGGATCACATGCGTGTGGAAAGCCTGCCGGCGGGGCTGCACAATACGCCGCGTCTCATTCCTGATCGCGTGCGTGACAAAATCAGGGCGAACCGCGATTTGTACGAACGTATTTTGGTTCTCTACAGTGATTGCGGCACCGGCGGTCTGTTGCAGAAAGTTCTGGATGAAGAGGGCGTGGAAAGCATTGCCGGGGCGCATTGTTACGAGATGTATGCGGGCGCCCGGGCATTCGCGGAGATTACCGATGAAGAAATCGGCTGCTTTTTTCTAACCGACTATCTGACCCAGCATTTCGATCGCCTGGTCTATCAAGGCCTGGGCCTGGACCGGCACCCGGAGTTGCGCGACAGCTATTTCGTCAACTACAAGAAGGTTCTCTATCTGGCGCAACGGGACGATGCCGGTCTGCGGGCCCGTGCGGCAGAAGCCGCCGAACGCCTGGGATTGCCATTGGAAATCCGTCAAACCGGGTTTGGCCACTACAGCGATTTTCTGAAACGGCATGCCCAAAAGCCGTGAACCGGCCAGCGCGCCCGACAGCGAAGACGACGCGCTCGTGGTCTTTATGCCGACCGGACGGCGTGGACGTTTCGCCCAGGGTACTCCGCTATTGCAAGCCGCCCGCACACTTGGCGTCGATATAGACTCTGTCTGTGGCGGCCGCGGCATCTGCGGGCGCTGCCAGGTCATTGTCGGCGAGGGCGAATACGCCAAGTTGGGCATAACATCGGCAGCGGATCATCTGGGGCCATTGGCGGCAAATGAGCTGCGTTTCGCTGCCCGCAAAGGCCTGGCAAAGGGCACACGGTTGAGTTGTTCCGCGTGTCTGGCCGGTGATGTTCTTATCGATGTCCCGGCCAGCAGCCAAATTCACCGGCAAATCGTGCGCAAAAGGACAGACGCGCGGAGCATGGTAATCGATCCAATTGTTCGCCCCCTTTATCTGGAATTCGACAATCTGGACATTGACGAGCCCGGCCATAGATTGAAAACGGCGCTGCGCGAGCAGTGGGAGATTTCGGCCCACATCCCGGCCGCCCTGGCCATGCAATTGATGGGCGATGAAGCAAGCGTCACCGTGGCATTGCGCGAAGACCGGGAGGTTATTGCGCTTTGGCCCGGGTTTCGTGCCGACTTGTATGGCCTCTCCGTCGATATCGGCTCGACCACCGTGGCAGCACAGTTGTCCAATCTCTGCAGCGGCGAAATTTTATCCGAAGCCGGCATGATGAACCCGCAAATCCGCTTCGGTGAAGATGTGATGAGCCGTGTTTCCCACATCATGATGAACCCCGGCAGTGGCCGGCAGTTGACCAGCATCATCCGCGAGGCGCTGGTTGAACTGGCCCGGGACTGCGCCGGCCAGGCCGGGGTCAGTGCGCGGGATATTGTCGAGGTGACTGTCGTCGGCAATCCGGTCATGCACCACATCTTTCTCGGCCTCGACCCCATTCCCCTGGGCCAGGCGCCTTTTCCCTTGGCCGAGGACGGTCCTCTGACGTTATCGGCGGTAGACCTGAACCTCGACCTAAGCCCAGGCGCCAGGGTGCATATTCTGCCCTGTATCGCCGGCCATGTGGGGGCGGATACTTCCGCGGTGATCCTGTCGGAAGACCCGCACAACAGTGACGGGTTGGTCCTGTTGGTGGATATTGGCACCAATGCGGAAATCGTGCTGGGCAACAAGGACCGCCTGTACGCCTGTTCCAGCCCGACCGGTCCGGCCTTTGAGGGCGCGCAAATATCCTGCGGCCAACGCGCCGCCGCCGGCGCCATTGAACGAGTCCGGATCGACCCGGCCACGCTGGAACCACGATTCAAGGTCATCGGCAGCGATCTTTGGTCCGACGATCCCGCCTTTGCCGAGACGGTTGCGGGCGTCGGGGTCACCGGCATATGCGGTTCTGGTATCATCGAGGCATTGGCGGAGCTATTCCTTTGCGGCGCCATTCGAACCGATGGCTTGTTTGATCAGGAACTGGCGAAATACAGCCCACGCATCGTGGGAGATGGCAAAACCTCGGCTTATCTGCTGCACGCGGGTCCGCCGGAAATCCGCATCGTTCAACTGGATATTCGTAATATTCAGCTTGCCAAGGCCGCCGTCTATGCGGGCGCTCAGCTATTGTTGGGTAAATCGGGCGCCGAAAGTGTCGATAAAATCATTCTGACCGGTGCCTTTGGCAGCTATATAGATCCCAAATATGCCATGATTCTTGGCTTGATCCCGGATTGTGAGCTGGCAAAGGTTTCGGCCGCCGGCAATGCGGCGGGTACGGGCGCGCGCATTGCGCTGCTGAATGCGCAGGCGCGGCAGGAAATCGCCGAGGTTGCCCGAACCGTCGAAAAAATTGAAACCGCGCTGGACGCGGATTTTCAAGACCAGTTCGTTGGGGCCATGGCCTTCCCCCATGCGCATCATGCATTTCCCCGTCTTGCCGAGGCGGTCAAGTTGCCCAAGCGCACGGTGCAAGGTTCAGGCCGCCGGCAGCGTGTCGGCAGGCGCCGGGAACGCTGATTAACCATTAAATTTGCCTTGTGCAGAAGAGTTGCGCGGCTCTATCATCCTTTCGCCATACAATCATCTGCGATGGGTTGGAGCCTTACCCATGGTGACGATAGATAGACCAATCGAGCCCCATCACGTCGCGTTTGTATTGGTTCCTGACTATTCCCTGATCGCCTTCGCCTCGGCACTCGAACCGCTTCGCCTCGCCAACCTGATCAGCGAGCGCGATGTCTATAGTTGGAGCTGCCACACTCTGGAAGGTAACCCCGTCAGTGCCAGCAACGGTCTTTCGACCAGGCCCGACAGCCCCATTGATAGCGCCAGCGATGCGGAACTGGTGGTGGTCTGCGCGGGTTTGAATGTGGAGCGTCAGAAGCACCCGCCAGCCCTGCTGTCGCGGCTACGCTATCTGGCCACCCATGGTGCGGTGATCGGGGCGATCTGCACCGGCACCTACGTGCTGGCCAAGGCAGGTTTATTGAATGGTTACCGTTGCACCATTCATTGGGAAAGCTTGCGGGGCTTCAGGGAGGAGTTTCCCAATATTGATGTCACATCCGAATTGTTTGAATTTGACCGCCGCCGCGTCACTTCCGCCGGCGGCACGGCGTCGCTGGATATGATGCTGCATTACGTTGCCACCCAAAACAGCATGGCTCTGGCCGCAAGCATAGCCGATATGATGATGCATCATCATATTCGGTCCGGCGACGATCCACAGCGCCCCGATCTGCGGGTTCGGCTGGGTGTCTCGCACCCCAAATTGGTCGCTTCGATCGCCTTGATGGAAGCCAACATCGAAGCGCCCTTGAGCTGCGGCGATCTGGCAGTGGCGGTCGGCCTGTCCGCCCGGCAACTGGAACGGCTTTTCGCCAAGAATTTGGTCACAACACCCATGCGTTACTACCTGCGTCTTAGATTGATTCAGGCCCGGCGGCTGCTGACGCAAACCTCCATGTCCGTGCTGAGTATCGGCCTTGGCTGTGGTTTTGTGTCCGCGTCACATTTTTCCAAATGCTACCGCGAGCAGTTCGGCAAAACGCCCAGCCAGGAACGTTAAGAATAACCAATTGGCACTATCGTTGCCGGCGGCGGCCGCGGCGCCGCCCTGTTGTCCCATCCCCGCCCGCGGCTTCCCGGAATTTCGCGATCCAATGGGCGCAGTTTGGATCATGGCCCATTACGACATTGGCCCCCATGACGGCGGACATTTCTTCACTATGCAGCGGATTGGTGATGGCTGAAGTCATGCCGGCGCCTATGGCCATGGCCAGAAACGACCAGTTCAGGGCATGCCGGTTCGGTAGGCCGAAACTGAAATTCGAGGCGCCGCACGTGGTGTTGACCTGCAATTCCTCACGCAGGCGGCGAATGATGGAAAGCGCCTGGCGTCCCGCCTGATTGATCGCGCCCACGGGCATGACCAGCGGGTCGACCACGACATCATGGCGCGGGATGCCATAGTCCGCGGCCCGCTCGACAATCTTCTTGGCGACCGCGAAGCGCACGTCCGGGTCTTCGGAGATACCGGTTTCATCGTTGGAAATCGCCACGACGGCGGCGCCGTGTTTTTTCACCAGTGGTAGGACACTTTGCAGCCTTTCTTCCTCGCCGGTTACCGAGTTCACCAGGGCCTTACCCTGATAGACGGCGAGACCGGCCGCCAGAGCGGCGACAATGGACGAATCTATGGACAATGGTGCATCGGTCAAACTCTGCACAAGCTGGATCACTTCGGCCAGGATACGGGGCTCGTCCGCCAATGGGATGCCGGCATTGATATCCAGCATCTGCGCACCGGCCGCAACTTGCGCCAATGCCTCCGCCTCGACACGGGAATAATCCCCTGCTTTCATTTCGGCGGCCAGCAGTTTGCGGCCGCTGGGATTGATACGCTCGCCGATGATCACAAAAGGGCTGTCGAAGCCAATGACCACTTCCTTTCCAGGCGAACTTATGACCGTCTTCGTCATCGGCGATTTCCTCTTGTTTTTGCAGCTCTGCTGAAATTCATGGCCTTCATGGCTGCCGCTTCCACGGTCGACGCCCTTTCAATACGTGGGAGCGCTGGATGATTTCGGCCGCCATTTCCTCCTGGCGATAGGCCATCACATGCACCCCCGCGACACCCTCTATTTCACGCACTTGCTCCATAATCTCCACACAGATATTGCGGCCTTCCCGCTGCGGGTCGCCGCATTTGCGCATCCGGTCCAGGAGGGCATCCGGGATATGAACGCCGGCTACATTGGATCTGAGCCAGGCCCCGGCGCCGGCCGAGGCCAGCGGGCCGACCCCGATTAGAACAAAACATTCCTCATGCAGGCCAAGATCGGTCACCTGTGCCATGTATTCCCGCAAACGCGGTACATCAAAGCAATATTGTGATTGTACGAATTGCGCCCCGGCGGCAATCTTCTTGGCCAGATGATGGGGCCGATAGTCCAACGGCGGCGCAAAGGGATTGATCGCGGCGCCGAGAAATATCTGCGGCGGCGTATTGATCAGCCGGCCTGACATAAACCGGCTTTCGTCCCGCATGGCGCGCAAGGTATCGAGCAGTGATATGCTATCCAGATCAAAAACCGGCTTGGCGTCCGGATGATCGCCGGCCTCGACCCCGTCGCCGGTCAAACACAGAATATTGCATACGCCCATGGCGGCCGCGCCCAGGACGTTACCCTGGATCGCGATGCGGTTATGATCACGGCAGGAAACCTGCATGACCAGGGCAAAGCCAAGCCGGTTTAACAAGGCACAGACCGCAACCGAAGACATGTGGCAGTTGGCCCCGGAACCATCAGTCGCGTTGAGGGCATCGACCCAGCCTTCGAAGACAGCGGCGCGCCGATAGACATCTTCCGGATCTGCGGAGTCGGGCGGGCTCAATTCGGCCGTGACGACGAAGTCGCCGCGCCGCAATAGCCGTTCCAGGCGGCCGCGCGAATTGTGGCCCGGCAAGGGCGGCAGTGCCGCCGCCGGATCGCCGGGAACTGCATCTGAAACGGGTTCCATCAAACGCGCCGCCCGTCACGCTTGCTTTGTCCGGCCAGGGCATCGGCCTCCAGCCAGGACGAATGGCCAATCCGGCGATGATCCAACGGCTGCAAACGGTCCAGAATATTCTGCCCATGCCGCATGCGCCGGCTGCCTTGCCAGGCTAGTACCCAGACGCAGGGCATCTCGCCATCCAGCTCACAGGCGCCGTTGTCGCGTACACCGCCGCAGGGTCCATTGCGCAGGGATTTGGGGCAATTCATTGGGCAGGACATGCCAGTCTGGCCAAGCACGCATTGACCGCAGGTCTGGCAATCGAACAGCCGGGCCTTGATAGCGTTTTCAATCACCAGCAACGGTTTCTCGACACGCGTCAGACCAATCGTGCGCCAAAGCGGTGTCAAAAGCCGCAAAACCGGATGGAACAGTCCGTAGATGGTTTCCAGTAAATGGGCATGGCGCACCGACCAACGGCGCATCTGGTAGGGGCTTCGGAATACGTTTTCGCCCATGACGCCAGCGCCGCTTTACCAACGTGTGATCTTCCTAACGCCGTCAGGCGCCCGCGGCTGCAATGGAACCCTGCCGATGGCTCATCTGTTCCACCGCAATTTCCACTGCCGTTGCGGCGTCACGGCAATAGGCGTCAGCGCCAATGGCATCGGCGAATTCCTGGTTCAGCGGTGCTCCGCCGACCAGAACCACATAATCGTTCCGCAGGCCCTTTTCCGCCAATGTATCGATGACAACCTTCATATAGGGCATGGTGGTTGTCAAAAGCGCCGACATACCAAGGATGTCGGGACGATGTTCCTCCAGCGCCGCAAGGTAGTCCTCCACCGACTGATTGATCCCCAGATCGACGACCTCAAAGCCGGCCCCCTCCATCATCATGCCAACCAGATTCTTCCCGATATCGTGAATGTCGCCCTTTACGGTGCCAATGACGATCTTGCCCATGCGGGGCGCGTTGCTCTCGGTTAGCAGCGGCTGCAAAATCGCCATGCCCGCCTTCATTGCCTTGGCCGACAACAGCACTTCCGGCACGAACAAAATACCATCGCGGAAATCGATGCCG
>JAJFGG010000120.1 GCA_021776235.1 Alphaproteobacteria bacterium
CAGGATGTAGTCCGAGGCTTCGATTTCGCCACGCAGCTTGGGTTTCATCGAGGGCACCGAGGAGACCAGCATCCTGGTGTACGTTTCCCGCGGTTCGGTCAGCACCTGATGGACATCGCCGAATTCGACGATGCGGCCCCACTGCATCACCGCCACCTTGTCGGCGACCTCCGCCACGACGCCGAAATCGTGGGTGATGAACAGCACCCCGGCATCGTGCCGGTCCTGCAATTCACGGATCAGGCGAAGGATCTGCGCCTGGGTGGTGACGTCCAGGGCCGTGGTCGGCTCGTCGGCGATCAGCAACACCGGGTCCAGCACCAGGGCCATGGCGATCATGATGCGTTGGCGTTGTCCACCGGACAGTTGATGCGGGTAGGACGCGGCCATACGCGGTGGATCCGGCAGGTGGACCTGTTCCAGAATATCCAGAATTCGCGTTTCCCGTTCCACTTGTGACAGCTTGGTGTGCGTGCGCAGCACCTCATCGATCTGGTTGCCACAACTCATGACCGGATTCAGGGCGGTCATGGGCTCCTGAAAGATCATCGACATGCGGGTACAACGAAGATCCCGCAACCGTTCTTCGCTGGCCCGCAACAAGTCCTCGCCTTGCAGCATGATCCGCCCGGCTACCGGCGCCAACTGTCCCTTAGGCAACAGACCCATAACGCTGAAGGCGGTGACCGATTTGCCAGAGCCGGACTCGCCAACCAGACAGACGATTTCCTTCGGCGCAACCGAGACGCTAACGTTGTCGACTGCGTGTTCGCGGTCGGCGCCTTTGGGTAGGGCGACGGAAAGGCCGTCGATTTCCAGTACCGGTTCGCCGGTTGGCCGCGGCGGTTGTTTCGCTGTGTCGACCATCGTTGTCAGAGCCGCTTCGCCAGGCGCGGGTCAAGGGTGTCGCGCAGGCCGTCGCCCAGTATGTTCACCGCCAGCACGGTCAGGGCCAGGAAGATGCCAGGGAATAGGATGTTGTGCGGGAAGACGCGGAAGAACACCCGGCCCTCGGCCATGATGTTGCCCCAGGTTGGCGTCTCGGGCGAAATGCCGGCGCCCAGGAAACTCAGGATCGCTTCCACCAAGATAGCCGAGGCGCAGACATAGGTGCCCTGCACGATCAAGGGCGCCATGGTGTTGGGCAGAACATGGCGGGCGAGCAGTTTGAGCAATGGCGTGCCGATCGACACCGCTGCCTCTACATACGGCTCCTCGCGAATACTCAGGACGATGGATCGCACCAGGCGCACCACTCGGGGGATCTCTGGCACCATGATGGCGACGATCACCGTCACGATGGTGGCGCCGGATAGCGAGACCAGGCCGATCGCCAGCAGAATGCCGGGAATGGCCATTAGGCCGTCCATCACCCGCATGATGACACTATCCAACCAGCGAACATAGCCAGCCAGCAAGCCAATGGCCAGACCAACGACGATGGACAACGAGGCCACCGCCAGACCGATCACCAGCGAGATGCGCGTGCCATAGATCACACGGCTATAGATGTCGCGGCCCAGGGCGTCCGTGCCCATCCAGTAGGTGCGGTGAACTTCCTTGTCGTTTTGGTCCAGCACCATGGCGTCGTAGCCAGGTTTTTTGTTGCGGTTGGTCGGGTCGATATAGGCTGGGTCGATGGTGCCCAGATAAGGCGCCGCGATCGAGATCAGGAGCATCGCGATCATGATGATTCCGCCGAATATCACCGAGCGATGACGCAGCAGCCGTTGCGCCAGATTAAGGCGCTTGATCGAGGCGGCGGCTTGTGAAGCGGCATCTACCTCGACTTCAGCGCCCAGGGGCGTATCGGTGTTGTCCGCCCGGCTCAATATCTTATCCTCGGATCAAGGAAGGTGTAAGACAGGTCGATCAGCAGGTTGACCACCACATAGACGAAGGCAAATACCAGGATCAGCGCCTGCACGGTGGGATAGTCGCGGCCCAGTACCGCATCGACTGTCAGGCGGCCAAGGCCGGGGATGTTGTAGACGGTTTCGGTCACCACCACACCGCCGATCAACAGCGCGATGCCAATGCCGATCACCGTGACGATCGGCACGGCGGCATTGCGCAGGGCATGGCGCATCAAGACGACACTGTTTTTCAAACCCTTGGCATAGGCGGTGCGGACATAATCCTCGCCCAGGACATCCAGTACGCTGGCCCGGGTCATCCGGGCGATCAGGGCGATATAAATCACGCTCAGGGTAATGCTCGGCAGGATCAACCGATGCAAATGCGGCCACAATCCGGCGCTCAACGGCTTATAGCCTTGCACCGGGAACCAGCGCAGTTCGATCGAAAATACGTAAATCAACAAATAGCCCAGCACGAACACGGGAATGGAAAACCCCATCACAGAAAAACCCATGACGATCTGATCCACCCAACTGCCGCGTCGGTAGGCCGCGATCACGCCCAGGGGAATGGAAACCAGAATGGTGATGATCAGGGTCACCACTGCCAGCGAGACGGTGGCGCCGACCCGCTGAGCGATCAACTCGGTCACCTGTTTCTTGAAGAAATAGGATTCGCCCAGATCGCCACGCACGATGTCGTAAATATAGATGACGAATTGTTTATGAATGGGCTCGTTCAGGCCCAGGGCCTCGCGGATTTCCTCAATCTGTTGCGGCGTACCGTTGTCGCCAGCCAAAATGGCGGCCGGATCGCCGGGGGTCAGCCGCAACATCAGGAATACCAGCAACGCCACCATGCCCATCACCGGGATGGTCGAGATTATCCGCCTGATGACAAAGCCGAACATGCTTGTTCCTCGATAGGCAGGCCGCCGGGGAGCGTGTAATCGCTCCCCGGCATTGCCCTGTGGCCCTTCACATTAGGGACTACTTCTTGGTGATATTCCAGAAGAACGGCACCGGGCCTTCCAAGACGCCTGCCAGCCGGTCCTTACGCCAGGCGCTCGGCCGATACCATTGGCCAGCATGGGCGTGGGTCACCACTTCCATGGCACGCACCTGAATCTTTTCGGCCACGGCCGGCTGGTCAGCCGGCTTTGCAGCGATGAATTCATTGCGCAAGCCCTCCATCTTGGCGTCGCAGGGCCAGCCGAACCAGGCTTTGTCACAACCAGCGCCGAAGCCAGCGGCCATGATCGGGTTTAGAATATCGGCCGCGACCCAGGCGGTCATGAACACATTCCAGCCACCTTCGGCAGGTATCTCCTTCTTTGAACGGCGGGAGACCAGGGTCTGCCAGTCCATGGACTGCATATCGACGTTGAAGCCGGCCTTGCGCAGAGCCTGTGCGGCAACCGGCGCCAAACGTGACAGTGAATCCACGTCTGTGGAATGCATCAGCACGATTTTCGTTCCGTCGTAGCCGCCTTCCTTCAGCAGCTTCTTGGCCAACGGGATGTCCGTCTTCATGACAATGTCGGCGCCCTTGTCGGTGGCCAGTGGCGTACCGCACATGAACATCGCGGCGCAAGGCTTGTAGTATTTCGGGTTGCCGATCGCCGCCTTCAGGAAGTCTTCCTGATTGATGGCGGCCAGGGCGGCGCGCCGGACCTTCACGTTGTCGAAGGGCGGATGCAGATGGTTCAGGCGGAACATGTACTGCAGACCAAGCGGATTCAGGTTTACGACCGAAATCGAATCTTTCTCCTCCTCCAGCAGCACCAGCAGATCGGTTGGTGGCGATTCGATGTAATCGATCTCACCGGCGATCAGCGCATTCACCGCGGTCTGTTGATCGGGCATGGAAATCCATTCGACGCGGTCGACCATTACTTTCTTGCCACCGGCGGCCCAGCTGGGGGCGCCGCCGCGAGGCTGATAGGCTTTGTTCTTGTCGAACACCACGGTATCGCCCGGCTTCCAGGCGGCGGCGTTAAAGATGAACGGGCCGGAGCCGATATAGTCGCTGATCTGCTCGTCGGCCGACGTCTCCGCGACCCGCTTCGGCATAATAAATGGCACGTTCGAGCTGGGCTTGGCCAACGCCATCAGGGTCAGGCCGAACGGCTTCGTTAGTTTGAGGGTGAAGCTGTTGGCAGAATTGGCCGTCATGCCAGCGGTGAATTCCATCAGTTTCTGGCCCATGGAATCCTTCTTACCCCAGCGTTGCAGCGAGGCGATAACGTCCTCCGAGGTAACCTCGGCGCCGTCATGGAAACGCAGGCCGCCGCGCAGCTTGAAGGTATAGGTCAACTCGTCGTCGCTGATGGTATAGCTTTCGACCATCTGCGGCTTGATGTTGAGCTTTTCGTCCATGGCGAAAAGGGTGTCATAGACCATATAGCCGTAATTTCGTGACATATAGGCGGTGGTCCAGATCGGATCGACGATCTTCAGATCTGAATGCATGACCACGCGCAACGTGTTGTCTGCATGCGCTGCGCCGGCCATCATGGCCAGCGGCATGGTGGCGGCGATCAGCCAACTTTTCAGTGAAGGTTTCATTTCAGTGCCTCCCAGTTAGTGTGTGAAACGCAGTGACCAAGCATGATGTTAACTGGAGCTTTACGGAAACGCTACAGGTTAACTTCCCGCAGTCTCAGGTCGTACCGGGAACCTGGCCAACAAGTATTTGGCAAAACAGGAATCCAGGTCGCCGCGTCCGCCAGCTTTCGCCCTGGTCAACGGCGCGGATCTTCATGGCGAGGCCAATAATCCTGCTGGAATTTCTGATAGTCGATGTTGGCAAAATCCATCGGTATCGCGCCCGGGGCAGTGACATAGAGAATTTCCGCCGCCATCGGTTCGAAACCGGCGAAAAAGTGCTGTGTGGATTTGACCACGACGACTTTCTTGCGGGCCAGGTCAATGCCGAACTGTTCAAAGGCGTCCGGGTGGAAGGTCTGCGCCCGATTGGTATTCAGGATCAGGTCCAGGTTCTGGCCGTTAGCGGCGCTGACCCACACCGTCTCGCCCATATCGATGATCGAGCCGCCAAAGCGCTGGCGTCCCTCGCTCAGGATACCGCGCACGACAACCTGCAGATCCACAGGATCGCCGGAGGTGACGCCGACCTTGCCGCCAATGCGCAGATCGATAGTAGCGCCTTCGCCGCCCTCTTTGCAGAAGCGTACGGCAATTGGATCCCAATAGACGCCGCTGGCCACATCGGGCGTTTCGCGCTGCAACATCCGGCGAAGGATAAATGTCGAATCTGATGGCGCGCCAACCCCGGCATTATCGCCCAGGTCGGCCATCACGATGGGCCCGGCGGCCGCGGCTGCGGCATGATCCAGCGCCTGATCGATCGTTAATCCGGTCGGATGCGTGCTCTCACGCAGGGACCAGATCTTCTCGCCCAGCGAGTTGGCAGCGGCCGCGGCGGCACCGGCGTCGTTGTCGGCAACCACAATTACCTTGGCTGAGGCATCGGGCACATCGCCCCAGGGAAATCCATGCGCCAGCGATACCGACAGGATGCCGTCCTGACCTTCCAGCGCCTGCATCTGGGCAACGATCCCGGCGGCTTCGCCCACCGGGGTGCGCCACATGGAGATCATTCTTAAATCGTGTACCGCCATCACCGGTTTTACTTCGCCTCGGGTTGCACCCAGGCAAATCTCGAACAATTCCTCGGCCCGTTCGGCGGCATCAATGTGGGGATATT
>JAJFGG010000013.1 GCA_021776235.1 Alphaproteobacteria bacterium
AGTCTGTCGGATTTAGGTAGTTTTCGACTCGTTTTTGAAATAATCAGCAAGTATACCTTCGAAAAATATCAGAATATGATAAATTTCACCGATATTTCGGATGATTATTTCAAAACTCCCCTAAATCCGACAGACTGCTAGGACACTTCGCTATAGGTTACGTTGCGACGAATTTGGGCGCCGGCGTCCTGACGGCCCCGAAATTGGCTCATCAGCCGTGCATGGTTTTCGTAGGCTTCCGGGCTCAACGGCGCACCGATCCGTTGCTCGGGCCGGAAATGACCCCAGCGGTCTTCGCCGCGCACCAGCATGGCGGAACCCGGCGGCGCGCCGACCTGGGCACCGGCATCGCGGACATGGGCCGGGATATAACTGATGCCAAATCCCATGCGCCGGTCCTGAGCCTCATTCGGGCGCGAACAATGCACGAGATTGGTGTGGTGCAACGACATTTCACCGGCCTGCAACGGCATCGGCACCCCGACCTCGTCATCAAACCGGCCAAATATGGCTTGTCCGCGCAGGATCAGATTGTTCTCCCCTGGATCGTCCCGGTGTTCAAACTGTCCTAGTTTGTGACTGCCTGGCAGCACATGCATACAGCCTGCCTCGACACTGGCATCCGACAGGGCAACCCATGCCGTCACGTGCAGCGCCGGATCCAGGTGGAAATAGGTACCGTCCTGGTGCCACAGAATATACTGCGGCGTGTTCGGATCCTTGATCCACATGGTGGTGTGATAGACCATGATGTCCGGACCGATCAAATCCTCCACCGCGTCCAATACCTTCTCGTGGCGGACCAGCCGATCGGCCCAGTCGAACAAAAGGTAGGATTTGGATTTTTCGGGATAGTCCAAGGTTTTCCCGGTACGTGCCTCGAACAATTCGATCTCCGCCCGAGCGGCCCGCACTTCATCATCATTCAAAACAGCGACGGGATGAACATAGCCGTTGTCCTCGTACTGTCTGATCTGGCTGTCCGTCAGGCGTTTGCGCATGGCGATGATCCTAAGGCATTTTCATGTATGAGTCCCAATTTGAAGGGCCATTTGTTTTGCCTAACAGTATAATGGCAAGCGCCAACATCCGGCAAAAGAGGCCAGCATGACCAACGCTTTATTCAACGACAACCGTGTCAAACTGGGCGTCATGGCTTTCAACTGCTCTCACGGCTCGACGGTAACGACCGCCGACGGGGTCTGGACAATGACCTGGGAAGAGAATCTGGACCTGGCCCGCATGGTCGATGCCGCCGGCCTGGAAGCTTTGTTGCCGGTGGGGCGCTGGAAAGGATACGGCGGCGAAACCAACTTCAACAACCGCACCTTCGAGACCCTGACATGGGCCGCGGCGATGGCCGCGATTACCCACTACAGCACCATTTTTGCAACGGTGCACGCGCCGCTGATCCATCCCGTCGCGGCGGCCAAGATGGCGGTGACCATCGATCATGTCTCGGCCGGGCGTTTCGCCCTCAACCTCGTCGCCGGGTGGTTCAAGAACGAATTCGATATGTTTGGCCATGCCCTGGCGCCGCACGATCAGCGATACGAGTATGCGGCGGAATGGCTGTCGCTGGTGAAAAAACTATGGTCGGCGGATGCCGAGTTTGATTTTGATGGCGCCTTCTTCAAGGGCAAGGGTTTGTGGAGCGAGCCCAAGCCATTGCAGTCGCCGCGCCCACCGATCATGAACGCCGGCAGCTCGGCCACCGGTCACGCCTTCTCGGCCCGGCATGCGGATATGAACTTCGCCATGCTGCGGCAACAGACTGCGGATAGCGACCGGGCCCAGATCGCCCGGCTCAAAGGCATGGCGGCTGATCTTGGCCGCACCTCGCAATGCTGGATCCATGTCTATGTCGTCTGCCGCGAGACCGAGAAGGAGGCCCGGGACTATCTGCACCACTATGTTGTCGAAAAGGGTGACGATCAGGCTGTCGCGAACATGATTGATATCTTTGGCACACAATCGGCCACCTTGAGCGACGACGTCCTCGAAGCTTTCAAATTTCACTTCAAGGCCGGCTTCGGCGGCTATCCGCTGGTCGGCACAGCAGAACAGATCGTGGCCGGAATCGAACGGCTCTCTGACTTGGGCGTGGACGGACTATTGATCTCGTGGGTCGACTATCTGAACGAGTGCCGGCAATGGATCGATCAAGTCCTGCCGCTCATGGAACAGGCCGGATTACGAAAAGCCTTCCCCGGCTAATGGGGCCGACCGGTATTTTGCCGCGGGCCGGAAATTTTCTGCAAAAATTGCTACTGGTTACATCGGCGTTGCCTGCTGCCGCCTCGCCACGACTGTATAGCGGCCATCACATACAATTGCTTTGAATTATGACCAATGGTAGATTGTCCAACCGAATCAGTTCCTTGCGCAAATTCCAACAGGGCCTGACCGGTAACTGACCGCGTGAGAAATCGCCTGACGGGCCAGAATGTTTAGCCCGTCACCGATTTGGCGGCCGTTGGTTTTTTGCGGGTCTCGGGGCATGGTAGGCCGCTGCGTATGGTCAGCTTTCGGAGACCCTTTTAAGAGGGAGGTATCTCATGGAAGCCAAAGTTGTCTGGCTGTTCGTGTTTGTGGCGCTGTATTGGTGCTATTGCATCTTTTGGGGCGTCAAAAGCGCAATGGCGGCGAAAACCGCGACCGACTATTTCATTGCCGGCCGCAGATTATCAATTTGGGTCTTTGTCCTGGCGGCGACGGCGACGTCGTTCTCCGGCTGGACGTTTATGGGCCACCCTGGCCTGATCTACCGCGACGGATTTCAGTACGCCTACGCATCTTTCTACGCCATCACCATTCCCTTCACCGGGGTGATGTTTTTGAAACGGCAATGGATGCTGGGTAAACGGTTCGGCTATGTGACTCCGGGCGAAATGCTGTCTGACTATTTCCAGGGCGATGCTATTCGCATCCTGGTCGTGTTGGTCGCGCTGTTGTTCTCGATACCTTATCTTGGCGTGCAATTGGGGGCTTCCGGCTTCCTGTTCAACGTCCTGACCGACGATATGATCACTAAGGACGTGGGCATGTGGGTGCTCTCGGCCGTGGTGCTGATCTATGTCGCGACCGGTGGTTTGCGGGCCGTGGCCTATGTGGACACCCTGCAATGCATTTTGCTGGCCTTTGGCATCGTTTCCATCGGCTTCATCGCATACAGCCATCTGGGCGGTTTGGGCGCTTTCAATGACGCCATGGCGGCCTTGGGCAAGACGGATATCGGCAAATGGGGCGCCACGCCAGATGGCCACAACGCTTATCTGGCAATCCCCGGCGTCATCCAGTTTACCGCCGGCCTTGGGGTAGAGACGCCGGTTGGCGGTTTATGGACCGGTATGATGTGCCTGACCTATATGTTTGCCCTGATGGGCATCCAATCGGCACCGGCATTTTCCATGTGGTCGTTTGCCAATACAGACCCCCGGCCTTTTGCGCCGCAACAGGTCTGGGCCTCGTCATTTGGCATCGGTTTGATTCTGTTCGTCTTTACTGCCGCGCAAGGAATGGGGGCCCATTTCCTGGGCGCCACTCCGGCGGTGGCCGAGGCGGGCGGCATTTCGGCCGTGCTGCCGGATCTGACAGCCAACAAACAGGGCGGTCTGGTACCTCATTATATCAACCTGGTTGGTGATGCCGCACCTTGGTTCGTCGGGCTGTTGGCGGTTTGCGCCCTGGCCGCGATGCAGTCGACGGGTGCGGCTTATATGTCAACGGCCGGCGGCATGCTGACCCGCGATCTATACAAGCGCTATCTGAATCCCGATGCCAGTCATGCCACGCAAAAGCTGTTTGGCCGTTTGGGCGTTGCCTTCATCGTGATATCCGCCTTGCTGGTGGCGACCTATTCAGCGGATGCCCTTGTCCTGTTGGGCGGTCTGGCGGTGGCCTTTGGCTTTCAGATGTGGCCGTCACTGGCGGCCGTGTGCTGGTTCCCTTGGATCACCCGGCAGGGGGCTACTCTGGGACTGGCCGCCGGCCTGATCGCGGTGATCTTTACCGAGAACTTTGGCCTGAATATCGCCAGCGCCTTCGGCATAGAACTGGCCTGGGGCCGTTGGCCCTGGACCATGCACTCGGCCGGCTGGGGCATGGTCTTCAATCTGGGTATCTGCGTCATCGTTTCCGCCATGACCCAGGACGAAACCGGCCGTTCGCACCGGATGGTCTATCATGACTTCCTGCGCGAACATGCCAGCATCTCAGCCGATAAGCGCAAATTGGTTCCGTTGGCATGGATCGTCACCCTGGCCTGGCTGTTCTTCGGTGTTGGCCCCGGCGCGGTCATTGGCAACACCATCTTTGGTGCCCCCAATGCCGGTGTCGATGGCTGGACCTTTGGCATTCCATCTATCTGGGCTTGGCAGATCCTGTTCTGGGTCCTGGGTGTCGCGATGATGTGGTTCCTGGCTTACAAGATGGAAATGTCTTCGATGCCCAGTAAGGAGGTTGAATCTCTGATCGAAGATATCGGCGATGCGCAACCGCAATCGGCGGGGTCGTAAGCAACCAGTCCCGCAGGCGTGGAAATTCCGTTTTCCCCCGCCTGCAGAAAGGATGGACGAAAAATCGTGGGGAAGGGCATAGCCCTTCCCCCTTTTTTTCGCTAGCCTTCCCCCGTATCAAAAGACCGCACGGAATAACCGGCGGACCTATTTGCGAGTTTCCATGGCAGCAATTTTTCAGCCGCAGTATTGGTTGTTGTGGAGCGTGGTATTGGCGCTCCTGCTTTTCTTTCCCATTCGAAAGATCATCTGGGTGATGACTATTCGCCGCGCTCAGCGCAAGGGCGAAGCAGCGGATGCGGCGGAACAGCAGCGTCTGTTGCTCCGGGCCGGCGTCACGGCCGCTTTGCTCAGTTTTGTCTTCTCGGTCTTTTACACCAATTATTTGTTCGGCGCCGGCTCATGAGCCCGGCGGTTATCAGACGCTTTATCTTTTTGATGTTCATCACGCTGGCCCTTGCCGGGGGGACGGCCATTTTCTTCGACACTTTTTTCGACCGGCCACCCGGTGACTACGAGACCGAACGTGGTGATATGTATCTTTCGACCCGGGATTACGACCGCGCGATGGAGAACTTCGAAGCGGCGTTGCGGATCAATCCCGATCATCGCGGCGCCCGCATGGGCCTGGTCACGATCCTGATCGCCACCGACCGCCACGACGAGGCCATCGCGGAATTACACGCCCTGATCGAATTCCTGACCGCCAACCTTTCCGACGATGATCCCACGGGCCGCGGCACCTTGGCCGCCGCCTACGCCAACCTGGGCATCGTGCATGACCGCAACGGCCGCCATGAACTGGCCCTGCAGAATTATATTGAAGCCTTGAAGGTCGACGAGGAGGCCGTAGACGGGCCGGGGATTATTGACCGCATTCTGCATGATCCCAATCCATCGACCATCCGCAAGCGGGCCAGCTATCTCTATACGGAATTACAGAAGCCAGCGGATCAGCAGGTATTGCGGCGCCCTGAGATCGATAGCAAATCCCGCACCTACAAGCCCTGATTCAGGAAAACGTCACCACGCCCAGAACGTCCTGAAACAATACCAGCATGAAGAAGACCGCAGCGATACAGCCGAACAGCAGGCGCACGAAATCGCTTTTGCCGTCGGCGTCACGGTAACGGATCGCATGGACGGCAATGGCGCCCGTGACGATCAGAAAGATGAAATTGATGGGGCCTTCCCAGGCGCCGGTGAATTCAAACATTGCGCCAGCATAATACCCGGCAACCCGCTTTGATAGTCCAGCCGCGCCGCTATTGCGCCCGCGATTGCGAAATCTCGTCGCTACTCAGGCACGGGGGAAATTGCCCACTGCATTCCGCCGTCTGGCTGGCCAAGGCGAAGGCGCCGCCCAAGGTTCCAATCAGGAACGCCACGGCTGCGAGAAATCCGGCTTTCGGATTTGCCTTACGGACGGGCCGGAAGGCGATGTCATAGCGGTGATACGCCGGATCGTTACCGTCGAGCTGGCTGCCCCGTTCCAACCGTTCGATGTCCCGCGCGTACATTAGTGCCCAACCCGGAACTTCGCTGCGGATCATAAAACTGTCGAAAACCGCACCTGCCTCGTCCGGGCGCATGTCCCGGCCATGCCAATGGGCGAAGGCCAGTTGCAGTAACTGAAACTCGCCAATTTGCAGCAAATTGGCTGCATTGACGACGATGGTCCGGTTGGGAAATTCATCCCCATCGGGATTTAGCAATGTGTCAATGAAGTTCATGTTTTCCTACCTCAACCCTCATGATGGCAGGTAAGTATTGAAGAAGTTCAAACGATCTGAAAAATTTCCACCCTTCCTCGAAAAACCCCCAGCCGCGCCATGCCGGTATGGTCGCTGATGGCGGCCACACTATCCCTGGATGGGAGGTACCTGACTACTCAATATAATAGCGCGCCTTGCAGGCGCAACCACGCCGCATCGTGGCCAGGCAGGCCGAACCGCAGCCATGTGCTGTGGGCGGCGAAGTCGCGGACGTGAATTTGCGCCGCCGCCAGACGGGTGAATAATTCCGTCGCCCTGTCGGAGTGCAGCAGAACAAACAGATCCGTTCCACCGACAATTTCGCCATGGGCCGCCAACAGGGACCGCAGTTTGGCGGCCTGCCCCGCCAAAACCTGACGATGCGCCGCAATCCATGCCGCATCGCCATAGGCCTGGGCCGCGATCGCCAGGGCGGGGCCATTGACCGGCCAGGGACCAAGGCGCGTCTTGGCTTTTGCAATGAACGCCGCCGGCCCCAGCAGAAAGCCCAGGCGCAGACCCGCAAGGCCAAAAAACTTGCCGAATGAACGCAGGATCAATAATCCCGGTTGACCGGCCTTCGCGGCCAGACTGCGGTCCGGCAGGACGTCGCAAAAGGCCTCGTCGACAATCAAGCAACCGTCCCGCGCCGCCAACAGCGCGGCAAGGGACAGCAAATCTCTGACCTCGTGGACCGCTCCGGTCGGATTATTGGGGTTGACCAGGACCACGTAACGGCATTCCGGCGGCAATTCGGCAAGGCTGGACGCCTCATGCACCAAATGGCCGGCCTGCGCCCAACGATAGGCATGCTCGCCATAGGTCGGGCCCAACACACCGACCACGCCGTTGGGCAATAAACCCGGCAACAGCTGCAACAGCGCCTGGGATCCGGGGCCGAGACAGATATCCGAGGATCGCTCCAGCCCGAAATAGTGCGCTGCTGCGATCAACGCGGCTTTCTCGTCGCGCAGACGCGGCAGTATTTGCCAGGAACTGGCAGTCGGTAGGGAAAATGGATAGGCGATGGGCGCAATTCCAGTGGAGAGGTCCAGCCAATCAGTTCCCCCGGTCCCCGTGCCGTTTGGCGGCTCACCGCCATGATGTAGTTGCTCTGACGTCACGAAGGCAACAGCGCCAGCACGGCTGGCGCCTGAGCAACGGCATAATAGCTACCAATCGCAACGGAAATTGTCCCGGCACCCAGCTGCAGGCCTCGGTTAAGGCCGGTCATGAGACCGCCGGACAGGGCAATTGGCAAGGCGATAACAGACGAGAGCAGCACCATGCCCGCAATGGAGCCGGTCGCGAAGAGCAAGACAAAACCCAGCCCTTGCAGCCACTGACCGGGCGCGGCCAGCGCAACCAGAGCAGCGGACCCGGCCAGGCCGTGCATAACGCCGACGGCCAGGCTGCGCCGGACACTGCTGCCATGATGCTCATGATCATGGCGGTTTTTATCGTGGGCCCGCCCCTCGCCGGCATGGCTGTGGGAGTGGAAATGTACTTTGCCGTCCGCATGATGATGAAAATGAAAGTGCAGTCGCTCGCGTAGCACCCGCAAAATCACCATGGCGCCCAGGACAATCAGCATACAGGCAACGGCAAGTTCAAGGCCTGCGCTCAATCCGGCGGGAATAGTGCCGCGCGCCAAGACCACAAACCCGGCGAAGGCAGACAGCGCCAGGGCATGACCCAGGCCCCAAAAGAGACCATGACGAAGCACTTGGCCCAGGCGGCTGTTGCCCGTGGATACCGCCGCGACGGCGGCAACATGATCGGCCTCCATGGCGTGCTGCAAGCCCAGCAGAAACCCCAGGCCGAGAATGGTGAACATGAAAAATACCCAAAATATGATGCCCTGGTCGGGCCACTAGCATTACGCGGCCTGAAGAAACATTGCCAGCGTGATTTCGTGAGCTTTCAAATTAGTCAATTGCCGGGCCATTATGATGCGTGTTAGGTTGCCCTTGCCGTGGCGCGGAAGCCGGTATTTCGACGCTGTATACGCAAGAATTTCAAAATCCGGCGCTGCCCCCGCAACTGTGAATGGCGAGGAAACGGGATAATTGCCACTGGTGGCGTTGCCACCGGGAAGGTTCCGTGACTGATGACCCTAAGCCAGGAGACGCGCGCGGTCCGTTGAAACTGATCCTCGGAGGGAGGACGCCGGATCATGGGGAACCCAGATCATTCAGGCGAGATTACATTAATTTTGGGCGGCGCCCGCTCGGGAAAAAGCCGCCTGGCCGAGGCGATCATTGCGCAAAAAAACGGGGCCGCGATCTATGTCGCCACGGCGGAAGCCCGCGATGAAGAGATGGCCCAACGCATCGCCGACCACCGCCTGCGGCGCGGCCGGAATTGGCGCACCCGGGAAATTCCACTTGAGCTGACCCGGGACCTTCCAGGCCTGCTGCAATCAGAAGAGCCTATTCTGGTCGACTGCCTGACCCTGTGGCTAACCAACCTCATGCTGGCGAAGCGGGAGATCGAGGCTGAGGTCGGGGCGCTGATCGCCGGCATAGCCCTGGCCCGCGGGCCGTTGGTGTTGGTTTCCAATGAAACCGGTTTAGGCATCGTGCCCGATAACGCCCTGGCCCGGCGCTTTCGTGACCTTTCCGGGATCATGAACCAACGAATTGCCGCCATGGCCGATAATGTCCTGTTTGTCGCCGCCGGCCTGCCCCTTGTCATGAAAGGCCGCGATCCGGCCTCTAGAGCATGTCGTGGCTAATTTGACCCATTTGACCGGTCAACCAGGACCCGTGGGTAGGCGCGGTTCGCAGCGCGATGTGGGGCATCGGGCAAGAACCGTAACGCCGCCACGGATCCTGGTGGACCGGCCTGCGGTGGCGCAGCCAAGCCATTGGGCGGCGTTGCGAGGCTTACGCGATGTCCCACATCGCGCCGCGCCACGCGCCTACCCCAATGGCTTGGCTGCGCCATCAAATGAATCAGATTAACCACGACATGCTCTAACCTTACCTAGGACGATTTGAACCATGAACCAACTGCAGCGAATTCCAGCCACGGTGATCACCGGATTTCTGGGTGCCGGCAAGACCTCCATGATCCGGCACCTGTTGCAAACCGCCAATGGCAAGCGGCTGGCCCTGATCATCAACGAATTTGGTGATATCGGGGTGGACGGCAACATCCTGAAGGCCTGCGGCGCGGATAATTGCGCGGAAGAGGACATTGTCGAATTGGCCAACGGCTGTATCTGTTGCACCGTGGCCGACGACTTCGTGCCGACGATCGAGGCTTTGCTGAACCGGCCTGACGGTATCGATCACATCATAATCGAGACCTCTGGCCTGGCGCTGCCAAAACCGCTGCTCAAGGCCTTTAACTGGCCAGCCATCCGCACCCGCATCACGGTCGATGGCGTTGTTACCGTGGTGGACGGCCCGGCCTTTGCCGCCGGCCTGTTCGCCGATGACCCGGCGGCCGTGGAGGCGCAGCGCCAGGCGGACGATGCCCTGGATCATGACAGCCCACTGGCCGAACTATTTGCCGATCAATTAGCCTGCGCAGACCTGGTCGTCATAAACAAATCCGATCTGTTGCCAACGGATGCCGCACCGCGCGTGACCGGGGATTTACAGGCAGCCTTACGCAAATCCGTCAAGGTGATCCCGGCCAGACATGGCGCAATCGGTGCCGACACCCTGTTGGGTCTGGGCGCGGCGGCTGAAGACGATATTGAGAACCGGCCGTCCCATCACGACGGCGAAGACGATCACGAACATGACGATTTCGAAAGCTTCGTCGTGGCTTTCGATGCCATCACCGAGCCCGACGCGTTGATGGCGAAACTGCGCGACGCCGCCGCCGCGCATGAAGTCCTGCGTATGAAAGGATTCATCGCGGTCGAGGATAAGGACATGCGCCTGCTGGTGCAGGGCGTGGGCGATCGCTACCAGCACTATTTCGACCGGGATTGGGAGCCTGGGGAGGATCGCGTCAGCCGCCTTGTGGTGATCGGCCTGCAGGGTCTGGACCAGGCGGCAATCCGCGCCATGATCCTGGACTGAGCCGGCGCATGCATCTGCTTGCAGCAAAACCTGGCGGGATATCCGATGGCTCGGAAGCGGTGGACCTGGGTCAAAGCCCCGGAGACATTGTCATTCTTTCCGCCGCCGACACGGATCTGCAGATGCTGTCTGCGGCGCGCCAGCGCCAGACGCCGCAAATAGAACGGGATGCGCCCAGTTTACGCCTCGCCAATCTAATGAACCTCAGCCACAACATGTCGGTGGACCTCTATGTGGACGACATCGTTGCCGAGGCCAAGGTCGTCGTCATTCGTCTACTGGGCGGTGTGAACTATTGGTCCTATGGGGTGGAACAGGTGGTGCAATGCTGCCGCCGCGCAGGCATTTTGCTGGCCATCGTCCCCGGCGATGATCAACCGGATGCAGAGCTGCACGCATTGTCTACCCTGCCAGCCGAGGCCTGCCACCGGTTTTGGCAATATTTTGTCCAGGGCGGCCCGGACAACGGCGACAATCTGCTGTCCTATGCCGCAAGTCTGCTGGGCCACCAGGACAAATGGGCCGACGAATGGCGGGAACCGGCCCCCCTGTTGCGGGCCGGCCTCTACTGGCCCAGCGCGGATCTCATGGAACTTGCCGATCTGCGGGCGCAATGGACACCCGGGGCGGCGGTGGTGGCCATCACCTTTTATCGCGCCCTTTATCAGGCCGGCAATCTGGATCCGGTGGACGCGGTGATCCATGAATTACGCGATCGAGGCCTTAACCCCCTGCCAATCTTTGTCGCCAGCCTGAAGGAGCCGGTATCCGCCGCGACGGTGAATTCGATCTTTGCTGAAGCCGCCCCGGATCTGATCCTCAATGCGACCGGCTTTGCCGTTTCCAAGCCGCATGGCGAGCGCGCGGCTTCACCGCTGGAACGGCCCGGCGTGCCGGTCATTCAGATGATCTTCGCGGGGGGCAATGAAGACGACTGGCGGGCCAACCTGAATGGGCTTAGCGCCCGGGACATCGCCATGAATATTGCCCTGCCGGAAGTCGACGGCCGGATAATCTCGCGGGCCGTGTCCTTTAAGGCAGAGGCGCGCTTTGATACCGCCACCGAATTGCCCGTCGTCGCCTACCGGGCCGTACCGGACCGGGTGAAATTTGTTTGTGACCTTGCCGCCAATTGGCTGCACCTGGCCAGGACACCGGCACGGGACCGGCGCATGGCGCTGATTTTCGCCAATTACCCCAACCGGGATGGCCGTCTGGGCAATGGCGTCGGCCTGGATACACCGGCCAGCGCCCTGAACCTGCTGCGGGCCCTGGCGGATGCAGGCTATGAGGTGGGTGATCTGCCGGGGGATGGGGATGCCTTGATCCACCGGCTCGCGGCCGGCCCGACCAACGATCTAACCGGCCGCCGCGATCGGGATGGGGGCATCAAATTCGCCGTCACCGATTACCTGGAATTCTTCACCGCGCTGCCAGAGGCACTGCAAAGGCAGGTTACCGAACGCTGGGGGCCACCGGACCTGGATCCCTTTGTGGTTGACGATGACTTCGTCCTGTCCGCCTTTAAGCTGGGCAATACGGTGATCGGACTGCAACCGGCGCGCGGCTACAATATCGACCCCAAGTCCAGTTATCATGACCCGGACCTTGTGCCGCCGCACGGCTACCTGGCATTTTACGCCTGGCTGCGCCAGGGCTTTCAGGCCCAGGCCATCATCCACATGGGCAAGCACGGCAATCTTGAGTGGTTGCCGGGAAAATCCGTGGCCATGTCAGAAAGCTGTTTTTCCGAGGCGGTGCTAGGCCCCCTACCCCACCTATATCCCTTCATTGTCAATGACCCCGGCGAAGGCACCCAGGCCAAGCGGCGGGCCCAGGCGGTGATCGTGGATCACTTGACGCCGCCGTTGACCCGTGCGGAAAGTTACGGGCCCCTGGCGGAGTTGGAATTGCTGGTGGATGAATTTTACGAGGCGGCCGGCCTGGACCCACGCCGTCTGGACTTGTTGCGCCGGCAGATCCTGGAATTGACCCGCGTTATCGGACTGGACAAGGATGCCGGCATCGCCGCTGGCGATGACGAGGACGCGGCCCTGGCCAAGCTGGACAATTATCTCTGTGATCTGAAGGAAATGCAGATCCGCGACGGCCTGCATGTATTGGGCGAAACACCGCGGGGCCGGTTGCGGCGGGATTTGCTGGTCGCCTTGGTCCGATTGCCACGGCAGGGCGAGACCGACGATCCACGCAACAATTCCCTGATCCGCGCCCTGGCCGCTGATTTAGGGCTGGCCGAAAATGGTTTCGATCCGCTGGACTGCGAATTGGGGGAAGCCTGGCGGGGCGCAAAACCGGATGTCCTGCAAAAGCTATCTCCGGATGCGAGCTGGCGCAGCCACGGCGATACGATAGAGCGTCTGGAGGAACTGTCCGCCCGTTTGTTGGACAAGCAGGCAGCATTGGAAGCCGGTTGGACGGCAACCCGCGCCGTGCTTCAGGCGATCGACGAACAGGTTGCCCCCGCGGTGGATGCCTGCGGCGGCGCCGAAATCGCGGCGTTGATCAAGGGCCTTAATGGCGAATTTGTCGCGCCCGGTCCCTCGGGCGCCCCGACCCGCGGGCGTTTGGATGTCCTGCCAACAGGGCGGAATTTCTATTCCGTGGACAGCCGCACCGTGCCCACCCCCGCCGCTTGGCAGTTGGGCTGGAAATCGGCCGGCCTGTTGCTGGATGAATATCGGCAGAACCATGGCGAATGGCCCAGACATCTTGCGATCAGCGCCTGGGGCACCGCCAATATGCGGACCGGCGGCGACGACATCGCCCAGGCCCTGGCCCTGATGGGCGTACAGCCAAAATGGGAGCCGGCCTCGCGCCGGGTGCTCGGCTTTGATATTCTGCCCATCCATATGCTGGACCGGCCGCGGGTCGATGTAACCTTGCGCATATCGGGCTTTTTCCGCGATGCCTTTCCAACCCAGATCGAGCTTTTCGACGGCGCCGCACGGGCCGTCGCGGCCCTGGATGAAAGTCAAAGTGACAATCCCCTGGCGGCACGGGTGAAGGCAGATGGCAAACGTCTGCGTCAACAGGGTTACGATGCCGAAAATGCGGACCATCTGGCCGCCGCCCGGGTGTTCGGCTCCAAGCCGGGGGCCTACGGCGCCGGTTTGCAGTCCCTGATCGACGAGAAGGGCTGGCAGGATGATCAAGACCTGGCCCGCGCCTATCTTGCCTGGGGCGGATACGCCTATGGCGGCAAGCAATCCGGCCGGCCGGCTCACAAGCAGTTCCAATCCCTGTTGTCCACCACCCAGGCCGTGGTGCAGAACCAGGATAACCGAGAACATGACCTGCTGGATTCCGATGATTATTACCAGTTCGAAGGTGGATTGACCGCGGCCGTACGGCACTATTCAGGAGCCCAGCCGGCGATCTATCACAATGATCACAGCCGCCCCTTCGCGCCGAAAATCCGCAGGCTGGAGGACGAGATCGGCCGGGTGGTACGCGCCCGCGTGATCAACCCGAAATGGATCTCCGGCGTTATGCGCCACGGCTACAAAGGTGCCTTTGAAATGGCGGCCACGGTGGATTACCTGTTTGCCTTCGCGGCCACGGCCCAGGTTGTATCCGACCACCATTTCGATGCGGTCTATGAAGCCTATTTGAACGACGAGGCGGTATTGGATTTCCTGCGCCGGAATAATCCGGCGGCCTTGAAAGAGATGGCCGAACGAATGGCCGAGGCGTTGGAGCGCGGGCTGTGGCAAACGCGGTCCAATTCCACCCAGGCCGCCTTGCATCGCCTGATCGAGGGTCGGGAAACCGTGCATGTGGGAGATATGGAATGAACCAGCAGGATAAATCGGCAATGGACAAACCAGCGGACGACTTTGCCCGGGCCAACGAAAAAGCCGCCAAGAAGAAGCAGGCCCGGGAAAAAATACTGGCCGGCAAGACCATCGAAAAAGGTCTGCTGATTGTCCATACGGGCAAGGGAAAGGGCAAGTCCACCGCCGCCTTTGGCCTGGTCGTCCGCGCCATGGGCAATGGCATGCGGGTTGGCGTCATTCAATTCGTAAAAGGCAAATGGGAGACCGGCGAACGCAGCATTCTGGAGACCTTCCCCGATCAGATCGAAATCCACGCCATGGGTGAAGGCTTCAGCTGGGATACCCAGGACAAGGCCCGCGATATTGCCGCCGCGCGCAAGGCCTGGGAGAAATCCAAGCAGATGATAGAGGCATGCCGCGGCGCCAAGCCGGAATTCGACATGATTTTGCTGGATGAACTGAACATCGTCCTGCGCTACGGAAATCTGCCCCTGGAGGAAATCGTCGAAACCCTGGCCAACAAGCCAAAAGATCTGCATGTCATCGTCACCGGGCGCAACGCCAAGGACGAGTTGATCGAGATCGCGGATCTGGTCACGGAGATGACCCAGGTAAAGCATCCCTTCCGTGCCGGCGTGAAGGCGCAAAAGGGCATCGAGTTCTAATTTGTCGGAATTTGCATCACATGATGGCTAAGGCGTTGATGTTCCAGGGTACAGGATCGGACGTGGGCAAATCGCTCATGGTCGCCGGCCTTGCCCGCGCTTATGCCAACAGGGGCCTATGCGTACGGCCCTTCAAGCCGCAGAACATGTCCAACAACGCGGCGATTGCGGCCGACGGCGGTGAAATCGGCCGGGCCCAGCATCTGCAGGCCATGGCCGCGCGGGCCCAACCCAGCGTTCATATGAACCCTATCCTGCTGAAGCCGCAGACCGATATCGGCGCCCAGGTTATTGTCCGCGGCCAGGTCCTTGGCGCGGCAAATGCGCGGCAATACCAGCACATGAAGGCGGACCTGCTGGCCGAGGTGCTGGACAGCTACGCCATCAACGCGGCGACGGCCGACCTGATCCTGGTGGAAGGTGCAGGCAGTCCGGCAGAGATTAATCTGCCGGGCAAGGACATCGCCAATATGGGCTTCGCCGCTGCCGCCAATGTACCCGTTCTATTGGTCGCGGATATCGACCGCGGCGGCGTCATTGCCGCCGTGGTCGGCACCCACGCCGTGGTGCCGGCCCCGGCCCGCGCCCGGGTGAAGGGCTATATCATCAACAAGTTTCGCGGCGATATCACCCTGTTTGACAGTGGCTTGACCGAGATCACGGCCCGCACCGGCTGGCCCGCCCTGGGCATCGTGCCGTTCTTCCCGGGCGCGGCGCATTTACCGGCGGAAGACGCCGTGGCTTTGGACAGGCCGGTGGCGCACAGCGGCGGCGCGATCAGGATCGCCGTGCCGAAGCTCTCGCGCATTGCCAATTTCGACGACTTGGATCCCCTGAACGCCGAACCGGATGTTGACCTTCAGTTGATCGCCCCGGGCAAGGCCATACCAGTTGATACGGACCTGATCCTGCTGCCCGGCAGCAAGGCCACAATCGCCGATCTGGCGTTTTTGCGGCAACAGGGCTGGGACATCGACATCATGGCCCATCATCGCCATGGCGGCCGGATTCTGGGCATCTGCGGCGGCTATCAAATGCTGGGGCGAACCATCAGCGACCCTGACGGCATCGAAGGCAGCAATCGCCGGGCGGACGGCCTGGGCTTGCTGAATATTGATACCGTCCTGGGCCGCGAAAAAAGCCTAGGTGAACGTTCGGCCATTCACTGCACAAGCGGCGCGGCTTTGCAGGGCTATGAAATCCACCTGGGCCACAGTGAAGGACCCGACCGGGCACGGCCGTTCCTGACCATAGATGGCGTCGGGGACGGCGCCTGCAGCACCGATGGCCGGGTTGAAGGCTGCTATCTACACGGCTTGCTGTGCGCCGATGGCTTCCGGCACGCCTATCTGGCGGGCCTGCGGCAACGGGCAAGAAGCGGCGTCGAATTCGCCGCCCTGGTGGAGGAAACCCTGGACGGCCTGGCCGCACATCTGGAAAGCCATCTGGATCTGGACCGCATGTTGGAGATTGCCCATGCCGCCTGAGCCAATATCAATGACCATTGGTATGAAGCAATACACCAAGCAACAGGGCCAGAACGATCAGGCCGCAGGTCCAGCGGTACAGTTTGCAGCCGCGCAGGATATCCGCCGCGCTGGCTTGCCCGTTACCATCGCCGATCCAGGCGCCCGCGACGGTCTCGCTGCCGTAAACCCGGGGCCCGGCCAGGGCCACGCCCAGGGCGCCCGCCATGGCGGCTTCCGGCCAGCCGGCGTTGGGCGAGGCATGCTTGCCGCCATCGCGCCACAGGATACGCCGGGCCTCCGAACCGCACATACCCGGCGTCAACAGCGCGGCAAGGCAAAGCAGCCCGCCGGTGATCCTTGCCGCCGGCCAGTTGACAACATCGTCCAGGCGCGCCGCGGCACGGCCAAAGTAGAGATAACGCTCGTTACGATGGCCGATCATGCTGTCCAGGGTATTGATTGCCTTGTAGGCCAGCAGGCCCGGCAAACCGGCCAGCAGGAACCAGAACAGGGGCGCGACCACGCCGTCGGAAAAATTCTCGGCCAGGGATTCCAGGCTGGCGCGGGCAACGCCAGCCTCGTCCAACTGGGCGGTATCGCGGCCGACGATATGGCCGACCGCCCTGCGCCCTTCGGGCAAACCCTGCGACAGGCCTTGCGCCACGGCGGCCACATGGTCATGCAGGCTACGGGCGGCGATAAATACGGATCCGGTCACCCCGATGACAATCCAGGCATAGCCGCTTTGTACCGCCAACCAGCTAACAAAGGCGCCTGCAATAGCGCACCCCATGACGGTGATTACCACCAGAACCGCGCCCAGGGCGATCTCTCCCGGGGGACCATGAAGGCGCGTGCGCAGACGGGCCTCGAGACCCGAAATCAAGGCGCCGATCCAAACAATGGGATGGGGAACGCGGGCATACAGCCATTTTGGTTCGCCGAACAGCAGATCCAGCGCCAGGGCAAGCAATGCCGCCTGAACGCCCAGGCGGCCACCGTCGATCGACAAAATGGGAAAAGTAAGTTCGAACATGCAAACTGCTGTATTAAGCCGCGATGGCCGCAGGATTGCCGAAATGCTCTAGCAAGAGCAAGCATTGAAAACATTGCAGCGGCCCGGACCCGGATAGAGCGATAGAGGCGATCATGACGAATATAGGCATTATGGTGTGTGGCCACGGCAGCCGCGATGTGGATGCGGTGACCGAGTTTCAAAGCGTCGCAGACGGCATACGCGCCCGTCTGCCGCAATATGACGTGGACAGCGGCTTTCTGGAATTCGCCACACCGATCATTCGTGACCGGTTGGAGGCCCTGCGCGAAAGGGGCAACAAACGCATCATCGCGGTGCCCGGCATGTTGTTTGCCGCCGGTCATGTGAAAAACGATCTGCCCTCGGTCATCAACACCTATGCGGCGCAACACCCGGACCTGGAGATTACCTATGGCCGCGACCTGGGCATGGATATGAAGCTGATCCGCGCCGCCGGCGACCGGGTGAAGGAGGCCATGGCCACGGCCGGCGATCACATTACGGCGGAAGAAACCTTGCTGGTGGTGGTCGGCCGCGGCGCTTCTGATCCCGATGCCAATTCAAATATCGCAAAAGTCTGCCGCCTGTTGTGGGAGGGGTTGGGTTTCGGCTGGGCGGAAGTGGCCTACTCCGGCGTCACCTTTCCCCTGGTGGAGCCGGGTCTGCAGCATGCGGCAAAGCTGGGCTACAAACGGATTATCGTATTCCCCTATTTCCTGTTCACCGGAATTCTGGTTCGGCGGATTTATCACTATACAGACCAGGTGGCGGCGCAGCATCCGGACATCGAATTCGTCAAAGCATCATACCTTAATGACCACCCTCTGGTATTGGACGCCTTCGCCGACCGGGTCGAGGAGGCCCTGGACGGCGCCAACAACATGAACTGTCAGATGTGCGTCTACCGCGAGCAGATTTTGGGCTTTGAAGCCCATGTTGGTCTGCCCCAGGAAAGCCACCACCACCACGTGGAAGGCATCGGTACGGGTAAGATATCCGACGCGGAATTCGACCCCACAGCGCAGCTGCATCAGGGCCATGACCATGCCCACGAGCATCAACATGATCATGACCATAGCCATGGCCATGATCATGCTCATCATCCCTACCCACACGCCGATCACCCGTTGGGCCCGAACAGCATGTTGAAGAAATAGCCCGAACATGGGCAATCCCGCCGCATACGACTATTTGCGTGACCCGCAGGCGATTTACAAGAAATCATTCGCCATCGCCCGTGCGGAAGCGGATTTTTCCCGGCTGCCGGAAAACCTGCACGGCATCGCCGTACGCTTGATCCATGCCTGCGGGATGACCGACCTGCCCGCCGATCTGGCCTGGAGCGGCGATCCCGTGGCGGCGGGCCGCGCGGCGTTGCAACGCGGCGCGCCAATCCTGGTGGATGTGATGATGGTGCGCCACGGCATTATTAACCGTGCCCTGCCGGCGCAAAACAAGATTGTCTGCACCCTGAACGACGACGGCGTTGCCGAGGCCGCCGCGGCGCGCGGGGATACCCGTTCGGCCGTCGCCACTGAACGCTGGCGCGGTCACATGGACGGCGCCATCGTCTGCATTGGCAATGCGCCGACAGCCCTGTTTCGCCTGTTGGAGATGCTGGCCGATGGCGCGCCCAAACCCGCCGTAATTTTCGGCTTCCCCGTCGGCTTTGTCGGTGCCATGGAATCCAAACAGGCCTTGATCGAGGCCGAAACGGATATCCCCTACCTTACCCTCCGCGGCCGCCGTGGCGGCAGCGCCATTGCCGCCGCTGCCGTCAACGCCTTGGCGCGAGAGACAAAATGAGCGAAATCTGGCTCTCCATTATCGGCATTGGCGAAGACGGCTTGCCGGGCCTTGCGCCGCCGGCCCGCGCCGTCATTGATGACGCGGAAATTTTTGTTGGCGGTGAACGGCATCTGGCCATGCTGGCGAATGACCCGCGCCCGCGCCTGACCTGGGACAGCCCCTTGCGCAAGACTGTGGCAAAGATCAGGGGCCTGCGGGGCCGGCGTGTCTGCGTGCTGGCCACGGGCGATCCCATGGCCTATGGCATCGGCGTCACCCTGACCAGGGAATTTGGCATGGCGCAATGCCTGGTGTTACCGGGGCAATCGGCTTTTTCCCTGGCCTGCGCCCGTCTGGGCTGGTCATTGCCCGAGGTTGATTGCCTGACCCTGCATGGCCGCCCTTTGGGATTGCTGAACCAGCATCTGCGGCCCAACGCACGGCTGCTGATCTTGAGCGAGAATGGCCAGACGCCGAAACAGGTGGCGCAGATGCTGAAGGCGGCCGGCTTTGGCGACAGCCGGATCACGGTGTTTGAGAATATGGGCGGGGGCCGGGATAAGCGTCACGAAGGTACGGCCCGAACCTGGCGCACCTGGCGGCGCAAGGTCAACGATCTGAACACCATCGCCTTGCATTGCATTGCCGATCCTGACGCCCCGCGCCTGATGCGCCCGGCAGGTTTGCCCAACGAACTGTTCCAACATGACGGTCAGTTGACCAAGCGGGAGGTGCGCGCCGTAACCCTGGCTGCATTGGCCCCGGCCCCGGGCGAGACAATGTGGGACGTGGGCGCGGGCGCGGGTTCCATTGCCATTGAATTTCTGCGCGCCGAGCCCACTGCCCAGGCCATTGCCATCGAACGGAATGCCAAGCGCATCGCCAATATCCGCGCCAACGGCAGCAATCTGGGCGTCGTCAATCTGCAGACCGTCAAGGGTACGGCACCCGCCGCCTTGCAGGGCTTGAGCAAACCAAACGTGGTCTTCATCGGCGGCGGCCTCAGCGATGGCAAGCTGCTGCAGGCCTGTTGGCGCGCCCTGACGCCCGGCGGACGGCTGGTCGCAAATGCCATCACCGCGGAAGGGGAGCACGAGCTGTTTCGTTTCATGCGCCGCCGGGGCGGCGAGATGACGCGAATTGCCCTGTCCCGGATGGACGCCATGGGCGATTTGCATGCCTGGCGCCATATGCGGCCGGTGACGCAATACCGGGCCACCAAGTCATGAGCGGCACCCTTTATGGCGTCGGCGTCGGGCCCGGCGACCCGGACTTGATTACCCTGAAAGCGCACAAGGTCTTGCAGGCCGCGCCGGTGATTGCCTATCCGGCGCCATTGGCCGGCGACAGTCTGGCCCGGACCATCGCCGCGCCGCACATACCGGCCGGCCGCCGTGAAATCGTTATCCGCATGCCGTTGGATCCGAAACGCTTTCCCGATCGTACGGCCTATGATGATGCGGCCGGAGAAATCGCCACGATCTTGCGCAGGGGCGAGGACGTGGCCGTGATCTGCGAGGGTGACCCCTTCGTCTATGGCAGCTTCATGTATTTATTCAGCCTCCTGCAAGACGAATTCCCTGTACAAGTGGTGCCCGGAATCTCTTCCCTGACCGCCTGCGCCGCGGCCGCTCTCACGCCGCTGGCGGCGCGCAACGAAGTGCTGAGTATCCTGCCCGCACCCATGGCGGAAGATGATCTGCGCCGCCACCTGCAGAGGACAGAGGCGGCCGCCATCATCAAGCTGGGCCGGCATGCGCCCAAGGTCTATGGCGTTCTGCGCGAACTCGACCTGCTGGATCAGGCCAAATATGTGGCCCATGCCACCATGCCCGGGGAAAAGGTGCAGAACCTGCGCGACGTGGACCCGGCCGACGTGCCGTATTTCGCCATGATCCTGGTGCGCAAGAGCGGAATAGAGCCGTGAACTATCTGGTCCTGAACGAAACAGGCCTTGCAACCGCGCGGGCCTTGCAGGCGGTGCTGGGCGGCGTCATCCATGGCTACGGAAAACGGCTGCAGGCGCGCGATGTCCGCGCCTTCGATGATGTGGGCACGGGATTGCGCGCGGTTTTCGCTTCCGGGGGCCCGCTGGTCGCGCTCTGCGCCGCCGGTATCGTCATTCGCCATCTGGCGCCACTGTTGGGTAACAAACATGACGACGGCCCGGTGCTGGCCCTGGCCGAGGATGGCAGCGCCATCGTACCCCTTTTGGGTGGCCATCGGGGGGCCAACGAGCTGGCCCGGCGCATGGGCGACATCCTTGACGTGGCGCCGGCCATCACCACCGCCAGCGATACCATGTTCTCGATCGCCCTGGACGAACCGCCCGCCGGTTGGCGGCTTGCCAATCCTGAAGATATGAAAAGCTTCGTCGTAGGGTTGGGGAGGGGTATGGCTGTAAAGATCGAGGGCCAGGGCGATTGGCTGCGCGCCGGCAACCTGCCCCAGGCCGATGACGCCGCCCTGCGCATCACGGTTGCCGATGGGCTGCTGAAGGGCGATGGGCGGCATCTGATCTACCATTCCCAGAACCTGGCCCTGGGTGTCGGCTGCGAACGCGGCGCGGCGGCTGCGGAACTGATCCAGTTGATCACGGAGACCCTGGCGGCCGAAAACCTATCGCCGCTGTCCCTGGCCGGCATTTTCTCGCTCGATCTGAAAATGGATGAAGCCGCCATTCATGCCGCCGCCGGGCATTTCGACATACCAGCGCGGTTTTTCAATCTGGCCGATCTTCAGGCCCAGGAAAGCCGCCTCCCTAACCCTTCCCATATGGTCAAGGCGGAAGTCGGCGTCGCCGGCGTGGCCGAGGCGGCGGCACTGGCGGCGGGCGGCGACCTGCTGGTTGAAAAACGCAAGAGCCGGCGCGCCACCTGCGCCATCGCCCGCGCGCCCGGTATCATCGAGGGCAGGACATTGGGTGCGGCGCGGGGGCATCTGGCCGTTGTCGGCATCGGGCCGGGCCGGGCCGATTGGCGCACCGGCGCCGCCGAAGCGGCTTTGCGCCGGGCAGAGGTTATTGTCGGCTATGGCCTTTATCTTGAGCTGATCGCAGATCTGATCGTGGATAAGGATTGCCACGCCTACGAACTGGGGGAAGAAGAGGCCCGGGTCCGCTTCGCCATCGATCTGGCGGCAAAGGGCGGCAATGTCGCCCTGGTCTCGTCCGGCGACGCCGGGATCTACGCCATGGGGGCCCTGGCCCATGAATTGCTGCAGCGGGACGACGCACCGGCCCATTGGGATCGCATAGGGCTGGAGCTTCTGCCCGGTATATCCGCCATGCAGGCGGCCGCCCTGCGCGCCGGCGCACCGTTGGGGCACGATTTCTGCGCGATTTCGCTATCCGACCTTCTGACCCCGCGTGAGGTTATCCTGCGGCGTGTGGAAGCGGCAGCGGCGGGTGACTTCGTCATCTCGTTTTACAATCCGGTCAGCAAGCGCCGCCGCGATCTGTTGGCCTTGGCGCAGAAAATTTTGTTGCGGCACCGGCCCGGCGATACGCCGGTCATCCTGGCCCGTAATTTGGGCCGGCCCAGCGAACAGCTGACGGTGCTGCGGCTTGACGAACTGAGGGTGGACGATGTTGATATGTTGACCCTGGTCATGGTGGGTTCCAGCGAAACCCGCGCCCGGCGCCGCGGCGATGGCACCTGGTCGGTCTTTACACCACGCGGCTATGCCGCCAAGCATGCGAAACCAGAGAACGCTGAGCCAAACAGGGAGGACAGGGCATGACCGTGCATTTCATCGGCGCGGGGCCCGGCGCGCCGGACCTGATTACCTTGCGTGGCCGTGACCTGATCGCCGCCTGCCCGGTCTGTCTTTATGCCGGGTCGCTGGTCCCGGCCGAGGTTGTCGCCTTTGCCGCCGACGATGCCCGCGTTATCGATACCGCGCCCCTGCACCTGGACGAAATCATAGCTGAAATCGAAAGGGCCCATGACAAGGGCCAGGACGTGGCCCGGGTGCATTCCGGCGATCCATCTCTGTACGGCGCCATTGGCGAACAGATCCGGCGCTTGCAGGCCCTGGGAATAGCCTACACCATCACCCCCGGCGTGCCGGCCTTCGCCGCCTCGGCCGCCGCCCTGGGTTTGGAATTGACCCTGCCGGACGTCAGCCAGACCATAATTCTGACCCGCACGGCGATGAAAAGTTCGGCCATGCCGCCGGGAGAGGACCTGGCGGAATTGGGCCGTTCCGGAGCCACCCTGGCGATCCACCTGTCGGCCCGCAATCTACGTCAGGTTTGCCGTGATCTGATCCCGCATTATGGTGCGGACTGCCCCGTGGCCCTGGTCTATCGCGCCAGCTGGCCCGACCAGGAGATAATCCGCGGCACCCTGGCCGACATCCGCGAAAAAGTGCGGGCGGCAAAACTGACCCGTACCGCCCTGGTCCTGGTGGGGCGGGTGTTGGACACGGACGCGGCCACCGACAGCCGCCTCTATGCCGCCGATCACCAGCATATCCTGCGGCATGGCAATTAAGGCACTTCCAGCCTAACCGATACAGTTCTGCAGCCAGTCGCAGGCGTCGTCGACGGTTTCAACCAGCGGCGCGGCGGCCGCGTCGGGCCGGGCAATCATGACAACCGGCAGGCCGAGATCCCGGGCGGCGGCAATCTTGGCATAGGTCGCGAGCCCGCCCGCGTTCTTGCTGATCAGGGCCGAGATCCGGTGTTCGCGCAGCAACGACACTTCATCGGCCTGCTGGAACGGGCCACGGGCATACAGATACTGGCCATTTGAAAGTATGGGCAGATCCGCGCCGGGGGCGATAACCCGGGCCAGCCACCAGCAGCGCCGATCGTCGGCGAATTCCGCCATGGCCTGGCGCCCGGTGCTGACAAAAACCCGCAGGGCGGTATGGGCCGCAACATCCCTCGCGGCCGATATATCCGGCACCTGAAGCCACCGGTCGCCGGGCATCTCGCGCCACGGCGGCGCCTGCAGACGCAGCAGGGGACGGTCCGCCATTTGGCAGGCCAGCCGGGCGTTCTCGGAAATCCGCGCCGCATAGGCATGGGTGGCGTCAACCACGGCGAACACATTCTTCTGGCGCAGATAATCCGCCAAGGCCTCGGCGCCACCGAAGCCGCCCCTGCGCACGTCCACACCCGGCACGGGTCCGGGTACGGTGCGCCCGGCCAGGGAATAGATAACCGAGACATCAAACGCCGCGGCCGCGCGCGCCAACTGCGCCGCCAGGGTGGTGCCGCCAAGAAGCAACAGAACCGGTTCAGGCATTGCTGCGGCCAACCAGTTTGCCGGTCCGCTCAAAGATCAAGACCTCGATCGCCAGGTTGCCCCGACAAATTTTCATGGCCTGTTCACGGGCCAGATCCGCAACCAGATCAGCCAGGGGAAATCCGCGCGCCTGCGCCGCTGCCAGGACTTCAGCCGCCGTGTTGGCGTTGTCGCATAGGGCCGTGATCTGCCCATCAGCGGCGGCGACCTGCGCCAGCCAGGCAAAATCAACCTGCGACCGCTTGGAATGCAGATCCATGTGACCCTTGGCCAGTTTGGAGATTTTCGCGAAACCGCCGGCAAGGGACAGTTTTTCGACCGGATGGGTGCGCAGATATTTCAACATCCCGCCTGCGAAATCACCCATATCGATCAAGGCGCCTTCGGCAAAGCCATAATGCTGCTGCAACGCGGCCTCGGATGTCCGCCCGGTGGCCGCGCCCAGATGCTTCAGGCCCGCCGCCCGCGCCACATCGATGCCCTGGTGAATGGAGGCGATCCAGGCCGCGCACGAATATGGAATAACCACGCCGGTGGTGCCCAGTATGGATATCCCGCCAAGGATGCCCAGCCGCGCATTCATGGTCTGCCGCGCCATGGCTTCGCCGCCCGGTACGGAAATTTCCACGTCCAGATCCGGCGCCAATCCGGCGGCCCCGGCCAGCTGGGTCAATTCCCCGGTCATCATGGCGCGGGGCACCGGGTTGATGGCGGCTTCCCCGACCGCAATGGGCAACCCCGGCTTGGTCACCATGCCAACGCCTGGCCCGGCGCGGAAGCGGACACCGGCGCCGTCATCGGGGCGCTGCTGCACGCGGGCATGGATCACCGCGCCGTGGGTAACATCAGGGTCATCACCTGCGTCCTTTTCCACCGCCGCCATGGCAACATTTCCGTTCAACTCTTCAAGAGTAAGACAAAAGGCGGCGGTGCCGCCCCGTGGCAGGGTAATTTCAACGGGATCGGGGAAAACGCCCGTCAACAAGGCGCTATAAGCCGCCTTGGCCGCCGCCGTGGCGCAGGCGCCCGTGGTCCAGCCACGCCGCAACGGCCCCTCACCTGCCTCTTTCGCCGCCATACCGTCGAAAACCTCTTGATCGCTCCCCTGCCCTGCAATAGGCATGGATCGCGCTAGATATACACCTGCAAGGCGCCATGAAAAGGCGCAATTTACGGCCATGAGAATAACGACGTGATGACCCCTCTAGGAACTTCGCCCACATTCGCGTCCGGCACGGTCTGGCTGGCCGGGGCCGGGCCAGGCGATCCGGGCCTGTTGACCCTGCACGCGGTCAACGCCATCCGTCAGGCGGATGTGATCATTTATGACGCGCTGGTATCGCGGCAAATTCTGGATGCCATCGAGAATCCCGAACGGTTGGAATACGCCGGCAAGCGTGGTGGTCAGCCGTCGCCGCAGCAACGGGACATTTCCCTGCGTCTGGTCGAACTGGCGCGGCAGGGGAAACGTGTTCTGCGTCTGAAAGGCGGCGATCCTTTTGTTTTTGGCCGGGGCGGCGAAGAGGCCTTGGCCCTGGCGCGCGAAGACATCCCCTTTCGCATCATTCCAGGGATCACGGCGGGGCTTGGCGGCCTGGCCTATGCGGGCATTCCGGCAACCCATCGCAGCGTCAATACGGTGGTCAGCTTCATTACTGGACACAGCATAACAGGCGGCCAGGACGGCATCGACTGGGCCGCGTTGTCCCAGGGCTCGCCGGTACTGGTGTTCTACATGGGTCTGTCACGCCTGCCCCACATCCGCGATAACCTGATGGCGGCGGGGCGTCCGGGCGCACACCCCATGGCACTGGTTTCCAAGGCCGCGACGCCGGCGCAGGCGGTGGTCATCACCACTCTGAAAGATTGTATCGAGGCCGCGGCGGCATCCGGCATCGAGGCGCCGGTCATTATCGCCGTCGGCGAAGCCGTCGATCTGCGGGCCAGCCTGAATTGGTTCGACCCGGGCGAACTGGGCGCCACGGCACCTTTTGACCACGATGGCCATACAGCGCGGCAGGTCGGTGATGACTGAACCGGCCCGGGGATGGATCCTGGCGGCGCCCGGCTCCAACGCCGGCAAGACCCTGGTCTCCGCGGCCTTGCTTCGCCTGATGCGGCGTGAGGGCTTACAAGCGGCCCCCTTCAAGGTCGGGCCCGATTACATTGACCCCGGTTTCCTGTCCGCCGCCGCAGGTTCGGTCTGCCGCAATCTGGACCCCTGGGCCATGGGGCCGGCGCGTCTTGGGCAATTGCTGCGTGATCAGGCCGGAAGCCGGTTTTTGATTGAAGGGGTGATGGGCCTGTTTGACGGCGCGGTCAGCGGCGATGGTTCCACGGCGGATCTGGCCGCGGCCTTGAACCTGCCCGTGGTGTTGGTCATCAATGCCAAAGGCCAGGGCGCCTCTGTCGCGGCCCTGGCACAGGGGTTTGCCAATTTCCGCGCGGATGTCGCCGTCGCCGGCGTGATTTTCACCCAGGTCGGCAGCCCCCGGCACCGGAAACTGCTGTACGACGCCTGCGCCGGCGTGGGCATTCGGGTGTTTGGCGCCCTGGCCTCCGATCCCGCACTGACCCTGCGGCAGAGGCATCTTGGTCTGGTCCAGGCCGGCGAGCGGGCGGACCTGGACCGGCTGTTGGATCACGCCGCAGAGGTACTTTCCCGTGACCTGGATTTCGCGGCTCTGCAGCAAATCGGCGCGGCGCCGGTATTCGAGACTTCCGCCGCACCTGATCCGATACCGCCCCTGGGTCAACATATCGCCGTGGCGCGGGACATTGCCTTTGGCTTTTGTTACCCCCATGTCCTGGGCGACTGGCGCACCAAGGGGGCCCGGATCAGTTTCTTTTCACCCTTGGCCGACGAAAACCCGGCCCTGGATGCGGATGCGGTCTACCTGCCGGGCGGCTATCCCGAATTGCATGCCGGCGCCCTGGCGGCGAACGAAAATTTCCTGGACGGCCTGCGCAACGCGGCAAAGCGCGGCGCCGGCATCCTGGGTGAATGCGGCGGCTATATGGTACTGGGCCAAGGGGTGGTGGATGCGGACGGGGAGCGCCATGCCATGGCCGGGCTTCTGGCTCTGGAGACAACTTTCGCCAAGCGTAGCCTGCATTTGGGCTATCGCCAGATGCGCTTGCAGGCGGATTGCTGCCTGGGCCCGGCGGGCGCGGCGTACCGTGGCCACGAGTTTCATTACGCCAGCATCGCCAGGGAAACGGGCGATAGGCTATTCACCGTGCGGGATGCCCTGGGCCAACAGGAAGATCAGGTCGGCTTGCGGTCCGGCAAGGTTCTGGGCAGCTTCATCCATCTGATCGACCGCGCCGATCACACGGCAGGGGCATAGGGGCGAATTATACGAATGATCTGTTCCCTAATTACCAACAATTCATGAGCGGTGGCGTCCTTGAATACACGGGTAATCCTCTTCACCTGACCTTCGATCAGGGCCGACTGGTTGAAAATCACAAACTCAGTGTGTTTTGCCAATAATCCACTATGTCGGTTTGCGCTAGTTGGAGCCGGACCACCGGCTCTCCGGCGGCATCAACAGCATGGACCTGGAAAACGCTCTTGGTGATATAGACACCGATCGTGATGGCTCCATTCATGGAACAGCTCCTATATCCTCGTGGTTGCTGAGAACCACACTGTGGCACTTAGATGCCGGCGGTGGGAGCCGTCCACAGCATCATAAGCGGTCATTGCTATGGTCGCGTCCGCCATCCTGTCTGGCTTCACGTTCGCATGAGTTGGTGGCAAAACCCTGAAAATTGACATAATATTAGTGGTGCGAGTATCCTACGGAGGTAACAGGTGGAGGATCGGGCTCAGCGTCGGCTCGCCGCGATCGTCGCCGGCACGACCCTAAGATGTTACCGAGATAGACGATGGACGAGAAGCTGAAATCACTCCACGATTTGTTTCAACTCCAGAAACAGGTTGGGGGTCTTTTTTTCCAGGCAGAGGCGGTGAAAGCCTCGGGCGATTACATCACTGCCCGCCCCGTCTACGATGAGTACGTTGCAGAATCCAAGGTCTATCTGCTGGCCTCCCTGGACTTCAACAATCGGTTCCCGAGTTCGCCTTACGACATTCCGCCCATCGCACAGCCATTAGTCAATGCCTTGTTGGTTCAGGCGGATATGGTCCATGCCGTCGGGGACCGCGAGACTGCCGAGGGTCTTCGCAAAGAGGCCCTGGAAGTATCTCGCGCGCATTTGGGTCGCCTGGGCACGGCCGAGACGGAGCGCTCGCGAGCGGGGGCTCTTACTCTCGAAGGTCGGTTCAACGAAGCGATCGTTGCATTAATGAGTGCCCGCGACATGGTTATGGAGCAAAATGATCCACTCGCCCTGGCCCGGGTGACCATCGACCTCGGGGACATCTTGCAGTGGCTGGGAGACTTCAATCGCGCCAAGGAAGAGATCGAGCATGCCGAGAAGCTCATTGAGCCAGCCATGGTGGGTGGGCGGCCGACCCAGAGCAATGTGCTATCCGGACTGTTGTCGTCGGTCTCGAGCATCCTAGAGGGTAAGGGGGATTCCGGGGACGCCATGAGAGCCGCCAACCTCTATCGTGATGCCGTGGAAGTGACCTACTACCACGGCCTGATCTCGAAGGCGCTGGGCGATTGGGATGAAGCCGAGCGCCGCATGAACGACGTACTACCGGAATACCGGAAACTTGGATGCGGTGAAGCAATCGAGTTTGAACTAGCTCGGATCAAGACAGGGCGCGGGCAGTTCCGCGAAGCGCTCGAGCAGGTCCAGCGGATCGCCCCCGTATTCGAGCGTGGTGCATACCGTGCCAAGAAGGGAGTGCTGCTACGAATGCAAGCCGAGTGCTTTCTGGCGCTGGGAAACACAGTCGAGGCACGCAAACTCGTTGACGAAAGCATTGCGGACTTCACGAACACGCATTTCGATCCCGACGCACTTTGGCGCTCCCAGTGGCTGCGGGCCCAAATCTGTGTCGGCGCAGGCGATATGGACCAGGCCCTGGGATCATTCCGGGCCGCCATCGAGACCATCGGTAATCTCCGGCGCGCCCCTCTCGGCTATCGTCTGGACAGCACTTTTCTGGCGGATAAGAAGGATCTCTATTCGCAGGCTATCCAAAGCACACTCGGTGCGCACGCCGTTTTGGACTGCTGCCGGTTCATGGAGAGCGTCAAATCTCGAACCCTCACTGCAGTGCTGAGCATTCCTGCTTCGCACACCCTGGCCGGCTCGCACATGGAAGGTAAACTCGATGAATTGAGCCAGCAACTGGACTCCATGGAATACCAGTCCTACCGGGAAGGATGGAATAGAGATCGGCGGCTGACGCATCGTGAGCTGCTCAATAAACGAGCCCATCTGCTGGAACGGATCCGGATTAGCGATCCCCGATGGCGAACCCTTTCAGAGCCAATCCGGTTCGACATTGATGCATTGCTGAAGCTGCTGTCGGAGAGATCACAGGCAGCGCTCACACTGTATTATGAGCCGCCCAACTTGAGTGTCGTGCTGCTCTTCAATGGCGAGGTCAAGGGTGAACGGTTGACCCTTGGCCAGGAGACCGTCGGTAAGTTGGCGGACTACGCTAAGAACCTCCAGAAGCCCAACTATGATCCCTACGAGTACGATTTCTCGGTGGAGCACGCAGTGTGTGCCGCGGATCTGATTCCATCGTCTTTGTTAGCACAATCCCTGACCGCCAAATCTCTCGTCATCATTCCGCACGGGCAACTACACCTGCTGCCGTGGGCCGGGCTGTTGGATGGCGGGCACCGACTCTTCGAACGGCTGCCGGTGGGCATCCTTCCCAATCTGAGTATGTTGAGCATGACCGCCGTACTCTCGGCACCGAGACGAGCTTCCCTGGTCGGTGTCACAAACTATCCGGGTATGGAGAGGGTGATGGATCTGCCGAGCGTCAGAGAGGAGATCGAAGACATCCGTTCGATCTACCAAGCTGTCGGTGTCGAGGTGCTGCCCCCGTTGTTGGACGAGGCGGCCACCGAAGGCGCATTCTGGGAGATGGCGCGCGGCGTGAGCGGCGACGGCAACCTGCTTCACATATCATGCCATGGCACCTCCGTGCCCAATGAGCCCATGAATTCGGGACTCCTGCTGTCCGACTCGAAAGTCGATGCCGCCGAGGTAGCACGCACCCGCTTGCCCTTTGACGAAGTGGTGCTTAGCGCCTGCAGCACGGGCTGGCGGCCCACCAGGGTAGCCGATACGATGCTCGCGGCGGACGACATCTTAGGCATTCCGGGAGGCTTTCTCGAGTCCGGGGCAAGTGCTGTACTGGTCAGCATTCCTAAATCCGAGGGCCAGGCCGCGAGAATGCTGACTTGCCATTATCATGGGCGGCGGGCGGCGGGCGATTCACCTTTGCACGCTTTCAGAAGCGCACAGAAACACCTTTTGGCGCAAGGCGTTTCACCCGGCACCTGGGTGGGTTTCACCTTGTATGGCTGCGTCTGAAAACATTCGGGAGCGAGGCTATGAAAGCACAGCTAAAAGATGTGGTGATCCTGCTCCCCGGGATCATGGGCAGTGCGCTCGCGAAAGGTGACGAGGCCGTCTGGGACCTGAGTGCGGGCGCGGTGGGCCGCGCTATCTACACCCTTGGAGATAGTATCCAGAAGCTGGCTTTGAGTAGTGACGCATCAACTGGAGAGGGCGTGAGCGCAACCCATCTCTTGTCGGGTATGCATATGATCCCGGGTCTTTGGAAGATTGACGGTTACTCCGAACTCGCCGAGTTCATCCAAGACAAGTTCGAGGCCGTACCGGGCGAAAACTTCTTTGAGTTTCCTTACGACTGGCGGCTTGACAACCGCATCTCGGCCCAACGTCTGCAGTCGGTGGCGATGGAATGGCTGGAGAACTGGAGGAGTCGATCCGACTGCAAAGACGCTCAGCTCGTGTTTATTGCGCATTCTATGGGCGGGCTGGTGTCTCGTTACTTTGTCGAGGTCTTGGGCGGCTGGAGGCACACAAAAATGCTGATCACACTGGGAACTCCACACAGGGGCTCGGTCAAGGCGCTGGACTACTTAGTGAACGGAATGCGAAAGAAAGTCGGACCGATCACACTCCTCGATTTGACCGACCTGCTTCGTTCGTTCCCTTCTGTGCATCAGCTGTTGCCGAGCTACGCGTGTATTGGAAAAACCGAGCACGACCTCGAGAAGCTGGAGAACCTGCCGGAGCTTGGCGGCATGGACATGCAACGAGCCCGCGCGGGCGTTGAGTTTCACCACGAGATCGAGCGGGCCGTCAAGAACAACTCCACCGACCTCGAATATGCTGCCTCAGCTTATAAGCTGCTGCCAGTCGTCGGCACGTATCAGCCTACCTTTCTGAGTGCTATCATAGCGGGCGACAGCGTCAAGCCCATTCGAACCTACAAAGGCAAAACGATGTTGGGGGGAGATGGCACCGTCCCGCGGCTGTCTGCTACGCCTATCGAACTTAGCCAGGCGAGGGCCGAGAATTTCGTGGCCTGTCCCCACGCCAGTCTGCAGAACTTCAATTCGGTACGTATCCAGGTGCGCGCAACCCTCGAAGATGTAGACATTAGCGAGATAAAGGCGGTCGGGGTCGAACCCATTTCGTTGGAGATGGACGACGTCTTCTCCTCGAGCGAGCGATTTCAGGCACGCGCCCGGTGCGCGATCGCGCTCGACCCTATGCACGCAATGCTCACCAACCTCGATACGAGCCAGGAAACAGAAGCCCAATTCGAAATCGAGGCAGGGGATGAGGGTTGGCAGCAGCTTGACCTGTGTCCATTGCCCGCAGGTGCATATCGTGTCCATGTGGACGCCGGCGAAGAAGCCGAGTCGATCTCTGATGTTTTCATGGTCTTGGATTAGACCAAGGGCACACAGATAACTTTGGAGGGATAATCCATGCCAGCGCTACTATCGATCATAATTGAATGGCTACCAATCATAATTATTGTAGTACCAGTCGTTGGGGCAATTCTTAGTATTCTGTTTTGGTATTTTTTTATCCGAGTAGTAGTGAAACCTATCCTGGATCATATGCTACTTTTCAATGATGAGGTACTGAATTGGCAGGTCCTCCTCTCACAAGCCCAGAAAGCGAACCAGCACCAGTTTACGCCGCAGATGCAGGCAAGCTGGAACAAGATGCAGCAAGAGCAAGCGTATCTCACTGGTCTGGACCAACAGCAATCGGAGCTGACCATGGCTGGAATGAGGTCTGATGCGGCTGCGGCAGGAATATTTATTGAATAAGGAAAAATTCCTCCTCTAGCCGTCATGGCCGACGGCGTGACGGGCCCTATTCCGCTCAACCGGATGGGCAGTGGCGAAAACTGGACTGGCTACCCGAAGCCAAACGCCCTAATTCAGCACCTTTTGATGGGCCGCTTTTGAAGCTGTGACCGGCTCCCGCTGCTGCCATCTAGGTGTTATGTATATGGAATGTCAACGCCGACTAAAATACAGCAGTCGCCGGAGTAAAAATGCACCACTGTGACGGAGTAAAATTAGTCCGGCTTGGTTGATGTTGAAGGCGCGCACGGTGTTTCGGGTTGTCCCGGTAGCCCATAGGAGGGACCCGCGCGGCTTCGTGTAGCGTCTTGCGTTACGCGGAGCGAAGCAGCGTGGCCTTGCCGTTTCCGTCGGATTAACCAGCTCAAATCCATCCCGTGAATCTTTTTGACCTGCACACAAGAGTAAGTCGGATCCCCACCTTATACGCAAATTACTACACGACATGCCGATTCCATTTAATCGGGTGGCCAAAACCGGAACCCAATCTGACGCACTTATCTATTGGCCACAACTAGGCAAAAAAGACAATCAATCGTCCGAGATACATTAGGCTTTGGTAGCGCACCAGAAAACTAAAGAACGGTACATCACCGCTTCCCTAAGATCGCATTTAGGCCTAACATAAACATAAATAATGACAAACCAAAGCAACTTCGTTCGCAATATTCGCCGATGAGAATTAGTCTTAGAAACTGGAGGCTAAGGGTATGAATAAATCACTTATAGAACAGCTTGAAAACACTCTTAAGATCGTCGCTGCAAGCTTCACTTTGATTGCCATTTTAGGCCTTCCAGCAATTTATCAGCATTACGATAAGTATTCCCTGCCTATAAGTTTCATTGGATACGATCAAATCATTAAGGCTGGAGTATTTCCTTATCTTCTCTTGCTGGGATTCTTAGTGTACTTTAACTGGGCATATCGGCAGTTTAAAAACGAACGGGGTAGGAGACAGTATATTTTGATTTTTATCCTGTTTTTGTGTCCCTTTTTTATTCTCCCCATTCTCGTATACATTTTAGGCGCGATTTCGACGATCCTAGTTTACTGTTGGGCCGTCGCATGGGTAATTACTGTGTGGGCACTAGACTTGGATGTTTCCAATTTTGCAATAATTTCCAGCTGTTTCGTCATTATAATAACCACACTTCTGGTGGTTTTGACATACAAGATGTTACCGAGGAGGCTACACTACAGGATTCTGCGAGTGTATTTGAGCTTAATTCTCAGATTCGACTACCTGCGAAAACAACTGTATTTCCGCCGGGCGACTAGGTTACAACGATTTATGGCTCGGAAGGAGAAATCCGAGATAGCGAAATGGGATCCACCGAAGAAACTGGTGAAACACAATGACGGAATAAAGGTTGGCTTTAGGAATGTAATTTCGTACAGCTTGATACCAATCGTCGGTTTTTTATTCTTGCTACTATTTTTGGGTCTTTTTCTTCATATTTTGAATTTTGAGGTTCCATATTTTTCTAGCTGGGAGGCGAGAATATACTGGTCCATATTTACTGTGGCATCTGTGACAATATGCGGATCGACCTTTTTGGTCGTAAACTGGCTTACATGCGATAATTCTGGAAAACGTAATGCAGCGTTTGTCGCAGTCATCGTAAGTGTTGCAGCCTTTATATTTGGAGTCGGATATTTGTACTCCTCATATATTTTTGCCCATATTCCACAGGGCCTTGGAGGAGGTAAGCCGGATACGGTAGATGTTTTAATAAGTGTGAAAGCCGTTCCGGACTCGTTCAAGGTCATCCCTCGCAATAGAAATTGCCACACTGGCGAAAAGAGCATATTTTGCACTAACACACAACTGCTTTATCATGATGATAAGATCGTGGTGATCCATTTTAGTTTTGATAAAATAGCTGACCGATCACATTCATTGGTTTTAAATCGTGCGGGTATTTTGGCATTTTCAGTGAGTTCTCCCTGATCACTAACTTGCATTTCATTAAGCTTTTAGGCGTTTATGAGTTTTGTTTTAATCGAATTTGCAGCGGGTTTTTGTACTTGCTGAATCGGTACGTTTTGTTCTTCACATACACTTCACCCAGAAACCACACTGCGCGCTTACCTATGTCTCCACCTGGGCAGGCTTCGTCTATGTGGTCTTCGTGATCGATGTGGCCGCCAGGGGGAAAATCATTGCAAATTCGCCAACTCAGTGTGTTTTATCAATAATCCACTATGTCAATTCGCACCAGCCGCTGGAGCCATGGCTAAATTTTGACGGGGCGGTAAAAAGTCCGGATTTGGCCAATTCTTCACTGCTAACCCATTGATGAATATAACCTCGAAATTTTGCTTTTAGACTTTTTACCGCCTCGTCAAGATTCAGCTATAGCTCTCTTTTCCGAGGCCGGAACGGCGTTTGATCGGCACTATCAAATGGTCGGGAATAGCCAGAATGAACAACTTCGTCAAAGGTCATATTTAGCGGCGGAACATGGCTGAACCGACACATAGTATGCACGGGCATCCGGGGTCTGCTCCTGGCAAACAGCTGGCGTAAAAGCATGTGTGCGGCAACCCTATGTGCAGTGGGCGTCTGCATAAATCGGTTAGCGACGGTTCAAACACCGCCCGAGTTGCTTGACCTGTCTATTGCCTGCCCCGATCATCGCGCCAGATTTGCATTGAACCGCGGTCACCGCTAAACACCCTGAAGGGCCGACAAACCCATGCCACAAACGCCCGATGAACTGCGCCGCCTCTTGGCCGACCTTCCCCAGGCCGACGCCGAGGCCTATGCCGCCGCATCGGCGCGCAACGATATGCTGACCAAGCCCCAGGGGGCGCTTGGCAGGCTGGAGGATCTGGCCCTATGGCTGGCCTCGTGGCAGGGCCGCGAAAAACCGGTGCTGGACAAGGTTCAGGTGCTGGTCTTTGCCGGCAATCACGGCGTGGTAGCACAGGGCGTGTCCGCCTTTCCAGCGGCGGTCACGGCGCAAATGGTAGGTAATTTCGCGGCCGGGGGCGCCGCCATCAATCAACTCTGCCAACTGGCGGGAGCGGAATTGAAGGTTCTGGCTCTGGATCTCGACAACCCGACCGCCGATTTCACGCAACAGCCGGCGCTAAGTTGGCAGGCCTTCCTGGACGCCCTGCGCCAGGGTATGGCGCAGGTGGACGGCAAGTCCGATCTGGTCTGCATCGGTGAAATGGGCATTGGCAATACCTCCACTGCGGCGGCTATCGCACACGCGCTATATGGCGGCGAGGCGGTGGATTGGGTCGGGCGCGGCACCGGGGTGGACGAGGCGGGGCTGGCGCGCAAAGCCAAGGCCGTGGCCCATGGACGGGCCCGGCATGCCCATGCTCTGGACGATCCCCTGGAGGTCGCCCGCCGCCTGGGCGGGCGGGAACTGGCGGCCATGGCGGGCGCGGCCCTGGGGGCACGGCGGGCCAGCATACCGGTGCTGATCGATGGCTATGTGGCGACCGCTGCCCTGGCGCCCCTGTTTGCCGCGGCGCCGGACTTTCTGGCCCATTGCTGGGCGGCCCATGTTTCGGCCGAGCCTGGGCATACACGGCTATTGGAAAAAATGGGCCTGTCGCCGCTGTTGGATCTGGGCATGCGTCTGGGTGAAGGCTCGGGCGCGGCCACGGCAGCCCTGTTGCTGCGCGCCGCCTGCGCCACGCACGCTGGCATGGCCAGCTTTGCGGATGCCGGCGTGGCGGAAAAATCGGAATAAACCGTCAGGCGGTTCGGGCGTTTCCGGTCAAGTCCAGGCGGGCCAGGGTTTCGGCGATAAGGGCCCCGAGGATGGCCCAGAAAATCAAGTTGGAGGCCAGGCTGGCAGTGGCGAATTCCGCCGCCAGAACAGCCGGCACGTTGCTATCCAGGTTCGCTGGATGGGGCGCGCCGTAAACATGCGGCAGGACAACCAGCACCACGCCCGACAAACGCCAAAGCCGGCCACGGCTGAGAAAAATCAGGGCAATGCCCGCCGCCGTGAGCAATGCGGTGGCCAGCCACCAGGTTTGCCGCGCCAGCAACTCGCCGGCCGGCATGCCTGGCAGTTCCGGCGGCATGCCCAATGCCGGCGCCAGATTGACGGCTGCGAACCCGCCCAGACCCCAGACCACCCCCTGCCGCCAGTCGGCCACATCGCGAAGGGCGAATATCGCCGCCAGGACGAGGCCCAGACCGACGCAAAGCAGTATGTTGGATAACAGTGAATAAAACAGGCGTTCCGCACCGTCGGCGGGCATCCAGGAAACCGCCTCCTCATGATGACCAGGCTTGGCCGCATCATGCTCCGCATGCGCGTGGCTTTTACTTTCAAACGCCTCCGCCGCGAAGATCAGCGGATAGACCTTCAATGTCTGCAGCCCGGTCAGGGCGGCGCCGGCGACCACACCGGCAAGCAGGGCACTGATCAATATGGCTCGAAAAAAAACCACGGCGAAGCTCGATGCGGCAATGGGACTAGTGGCAGGGCACCGCGATGCCGTGGCGGGAATCATGGGCCGCATTGTGGATCATCGACGGATGGGAAAACGCAACACCAATGAACAGCGCCAACCCCAACAAGGCGGCAAGGCTCGCCGGCAAAACCTGAGCGGTTCGCGCTTGTACGGCGGCGGTATGATCGGCAACTTTTGTCTGCGCCATGCGTCGTTCTCCTTAAACTGACCTGTGTCACATCACCCCGGAATAAGCAGACGGGATGCAGCTAACTACCTAGCCCTGACAATACTTGTGTCAATGTCAATTACAACAAGAATTCGGGCTGCAGACGCAATGATGACGGCCGGCCAGTATGAGTCGCCCACCGGCGCCGATTTAGAGCAACCTGCGTTCGTTTGAACGCAGGTTGCTCTAACTCTTTGAAATAGATCAAATTATCAGCCCAAAAATGATTCCACCTTTTTGCTGTTTGATCTAGCACCGCATTCAGGAAACCGTGCGTTGGCGTTGAAACCGATTGCCGGATTCGAGATGCTGATGTGCGGCGAGGGCGGTTTTCCGGGCAACATTGAGGCAGACCGCGACCGAGGGTCCGGCAAAATAATTGCCCGTCAGGAACAATCCGGCCTGCCGTTCGCTGGTGCCGCCCAGGGTCTTGATGAGCCCGCGGTGCCCGGCGCGGTACTGGGGCAGTCCAACCGGCCAATGGCGCACCTGCGCCACGGTTGGCTCGCCCGTGGCGCCGATAAGGTCGCGGAACTCCCGGCAGGCCAGATCGATCAATTCAGGCGCTGAAAGCCGCGCCAGATCCGGCGCCCGGGTGCCGCCGATATAGGCGGAGACGGCAACGTAACCCTCGGGCGCGCGGCCGGGAAACATGGTCGAACAAAACTGCGAGCCCAGAATATCGCGCTTTTCCGCCTCCGCCGTGAGGAAACCTAGTCCATCCAACGGATGGGCGACCGCCTTTCGCGGAAAGCCTAGAAACACCACGGCCAACGGCGGCGCCTGGATTTGTTTTGCCGCTGTCATGCCCTGGGGATCCAGGTCAGAGATCAGTTGCGCCGCCACGTGGGCCTGGGTGGCGACAACGACTGTTTTTGCCTGCAGGCTCCCGCTGTTTCCCAGATCTATCTTGAAACCATTGTGATTCCGAGAAATACGTCGCACGGCGGCGCCGGTTCGTATGTTTTCCCTTAGATCCTGGGCCAGCGTCCTGGTCAGCGTCGCCATGCCATCGCGCCAGGAGAACAACCGGCTGCCCGGCATCTTACCGCCCTCGCGCCGCCGGTGCATAATGCCGAGGGTCACGGAACCGTATTTTTCCTCCAACGCGACCAACATGGGGAATATGGCGGCAACAGACAATTCCGAGGCGCGGCCGCCGCCATAGATACCGGCGACCATGGGATCCATGACGCGCTCGGCGAATTCCCTGCCGAACCGCCGCGAACAAAAGTCCATCACGGTCTCGTCCGCCACTCCGCTGCCATGGGGCACGAGAAACTCCGCCAGGATGCGCAGTTTTGCCATTGGCGACAGGTAGCTGGCGGTCAGAAATCCAAGCGCTCCGGTCGAGATTCCGGAAAGCTCGCCATCCGAAACAAGATAGCGGTTGTGAACCCCGTCTCCCAAGTCGCAGCGCTGGCTCTCAAGGCCAAGCTGGCGCGAGATTTCGCTGGAAACAGGAAGATGGGCATTCATGGTGCTGGGGCCGTGCTCCATCAGAAAACCATCCCGGCGTTCCGAGACCGCGTTGCCACCGGCATGGGTTTGCCGCTCCAATACCACCACGCGGTGTCCGCGCTGTTTCAGATCATGAGCCGTGGCCAGCCCGGAAACACCGCCGCCGATGATGGCAACATCCGTTGTCATTGTTCCGCCCGCCCTGAAATAGGCGGGCCGCTTCCCAAACGTCCCCGCGCCACCTTTGCCAGTTCCGCCATCACTTCGCCGGTTACCTCGCTGCCGCTGCTGGCGCGCACATGGCTTTCGGCCCGCTGGCGGACAAAGCGGCGGATGAAAGAGGGAATGCGGGCCAGCCACGCTTCGGCTTCTGGCGTCCATGAGAGCGCCTCCGCATCATCGCCACAGGACGCACCAAGAGGTTGGATCACCGGGCCTCCTTTGGGTTCATAGGCGCAAAGGAAATCCTCGCCCATAAGCTGGCCGTCACGGGCCAACGGCCGGGCCCGGCAGCCGCCGCAGATCTTGCCGTACTCGCAAACGCCGCAACGCCCCTGCAAAACCGGTTGGCGCAACGCCTTGAACTGCGGTGCGTCCCGCCAGATGTCGGCAAAGCCGTTGTCACGGACGGAGCCGACCTCTTCCTCGATGTACGGGCAGGCGGTGACACCGCCCGTAGGCGTAATCCGGCAATAGCGGGTGCCGGCCAGGCAGCCGCCGGCCTCATAACCATGCGCACTGGTAATAGGCCAGTCCGGGTCCAGTTCCCAGGCCATGCGCTTGAAATGGGGCGCGCATTTGGCCCGGATCATGATCTCCGTCTCCTGCCGAGAGGCTTCCGTCAGCCGCCGCATGACCCGTTCGTAGGTGTCGACCGAGATGTTCGTTACCTTTTCGCCACGGCCCGTGCAGACGAGAAAAAAGACGTTCAGGACAAACGCGCCGACGTCGCGGGCAAAGGCGATCATATCGTCAAGTTCATGGGCATTGTCGTCGGTGACCGAAAAATGGATCTGAAAGCGCAGGCCGTTCCGGCGGCAGGCATCGAAGGCCGCCATGGCCTGTGCCCACGAACCCGGCAACCCGCGAAATTCGTCGTGGCGGGCGGCATCCAGGGAATCCAGACTGATGCCGGCGCCCATTAGCCCGGCCGCCTGCAGGGCAGCGGCGCGGCGGTCGTTAAGGCCTAGGCCGTTGCTGCCCAGGACCGCCATCAGGCCGAGGCCGGCGGCATGGGTAACCAGTTCCGTCAGGTCAGCCCGTAACAACGGTTCGCCACCGGTGAACACGACCATGGTCTCGTCACTAAGGGCGGCAATATCGTCCAGCAGCGCCATGACCTCCGCCGTGGTCAACTCACCCGAATTGTCGCTTTCGCGGGTCCCGGCATCGAGGTAGCAGTGCGCGCAATTCAGGTTGCAGCGGCGGGTCAGGTTCAGGGCAACCAGAAAGGGCGGGCTGAGCGTGTCTGCCATGGAAATGATCCCCCCTTGCCGCGCCGGTCAATTCTTGTACTGACCGGGTGCGCTTTCCGAGTGGAAGGCGCCCAGGCTTTCCCAGGACTCGGCTGCCTTGTCGATGGCGGCGCCATTGACGATGTCGAGCCCCAATGCGCGGGCGCAACGTTCAATCTCGGAAACCACCATTGGGCGGATGAAATCAGGAATGCGCTCGACGCGCGTCGCCGCCGCTGGGTCCCAGGCCATCTCGGCCTGCCGTTTCTCGGAGCCCTTGGCCCAGCCGGCGTATTTCTCCTCCAGCAGATCCAGGGTGACGCTTTCAGCGCCGGTCTGGCGCGCCATGTTCTCCACCCGCTGTCTTGTCATCTCGCGCATGATGCCTTCGGGCACTCGTGCCAGACGGCTCTCGGCTGCATCGGTCCAGGTAACGGGATGGTCTGCGGATAGGGCTGACGCGGCGGCCCCGGACTGGTCCTCATCGCCGTTCTGATCCGAGATCTCATCCGTGCCCTCATCCTCCGGGGCCGGCACCGGACACATGGCCTTGCGGGCTTCGGCCACACCTTCCTCTGCCAGCTCAAGGGTAATATCCTTGAGGCCGCGCTCCAGGGCCAGGTCCTCAATACCCGCCTTGACCGTTTCACGGACCATCTGCGGCACCTTGACCACGCGGGCCAGGGCGGCGGCCGACCAGGCCGGCCGTTCGCTGTCCGCCAGGTCGAGAAACGGCGTCACGTGTTTCGGCATGACGGTGGCGCTGTGATCCCGCCGGGCCCGTTTGACGGCGCGCAGCCGGATGTTATCGGCGACCGCGGCGTCCGCGACCGTGGCCAGCAGCTTTTCCGCCGCCTCGCTCCACGTCAATTCGCGGTCCGCGCCGGCGTCGTTGCCGGCGAAACCCGGCATGGCCTTGCCCATGACCTCGTCCACGATATCGGAGGTCACAAAGGTATGGCCCAGTTTTTGCGTGTGACGCAGCACCATGCGCCGGGCCATATCGCGGACGAATTCCGGCGCCCGGGATATTTTCTTCTCCGCCTCCACACTCCAGGACACGGTTTCCGAGGCCACCACGTCGAGGGGCGGCGTATAGATGGTCTGGGTCAGCCATATATGGCAGGGCGCCTGGCGCAGCAGATTTTCAGCATTGCCGCCGATATCCAGTTCATCGTCCGCATGGACGCCGGTCTTGCCAACCACCAAAAGCGAGGCGCCGACGGTTTCCAGATAACCGAGGACGGCCTTGTAGGGCTTACCGTCCAGCAGCTTTGTCGAGATCTTGACGCCCAGATCGTCGGCAATGGTTTCGGCTACTTCCAAATGAGACTGATAGATCTTGGCAATGCCGTCGTCGATCAGTTCCTCGTGCAGCTGTTCCTGTTCCTTGAAGCGAAAAACCTTGCCGGCCTCTTCGCTGAGCACGCCGGCGATCTTGTTGAAAGCGACGTAGTGGTAATAGGGGTCATAGGCCGCCACCGCGTGCACCGCCGCCCCGGTCCGGGCCGCCAGGTCCAAGGCGGTCATCAGGCCGCCATAGGAAAGCGGCGAACCGTCGATACCGACGACGATGGGTCCATCGCCAACCGCCCTACGCGGGTCGCGAACGACAAATGTGTCGATCGGCGAGCGGCGAACGACCCGTTCCGCGACGGTACCGATCAGGCTTCCGGGTACGGCGCCCAGACCCAGTGCGCCCACGGCCAAGACATCATATTCACCGCTGCGGGCCGCCGCCACGACCTGGGCATAGTTCTTGCCCTCGGGGCTGAGCCGCTTGAAAAGTACACCGGCGGCCTGACAGGCCGCCTGGCCGGCATCGTGGTAACTATCGGAGATGATGTTCAGGCCACGGCTGATCAGATCGTCATGGACTTCGCGCTGATAGCCCATCTCCTCTTCTTCCAGATAACGCTCCGGCAAGCCGCCTTCCATCATCTTGAAACGGCGGTCATGCAGAGCCGCCGCGTAGGCATGAATGCCGGTGACCACGCCGTCGGCGGACTTGGCCAGACGAATCGCTTCATCAAGCGCCCTATTGGCATGTTCAGACGCATCCAAGGCGACCAGAATGCGCCCCAGGGACACGGGCGCCGTATCGGCTGTTCTATGGTCACCCGCCGTTTCTGCGGCTTGCGGGGCTATGGATGCTGTCATTTCTCTGCTTTCACTACCGGTGGATTCCTGAATTTCGCACCAGCAGGGTCTGTCAGAAGCTAAGCAGCCGCATTGACATCCATCAAGCTGCGCCCTGGCGCCGGATGGCACCGATCAGGCACAATAATAGCCCTCCTATGAGCAGCATCGCGTGAAACGGAGCAACCTCGAATCCGCCACGCCACGACAGCATAATGTCCAAGGTGCCGAGAATGACCAGAATAACGCCGAACAGCCGGATGATGGCGCCGCGGCTGGTGTTGTTACCGCTTTCCGCAGTCTCTTCGGTTTCCTCCATCTCGGCCTTCATGATGCCCGGCCCGCGTTTCGGGCCGCCGCGCCACGGCCCCACCAGAGCAGAATGCCGCCGATCAAAAACACGGCGATCAAGGCGCTGATTGCCGGTTTCGCGCCCGCGGTGGGCTTCAGCAAAAGCCAGTACCAGGTCGTCATGCCGTGGCTGGTTCCGCTCTCGCTGTTGGAACCGTCCCAGGCAAAAAAGGCAATGGGGATGAATTGCCCCTCCTCGAACTGCAGATCCCTGTCCACGGTTTCGGTGCGGAGCGGCCTGGTCATCACGACCCGCCAAGTACCGGCCTTATAGCTGCCCTTGGCCGCGACTGAGGTGGCCGCGGCGTCGCGTGCCTCTTGCGCCGCAATCCCCGTTGCATCAAGCATGGTGATGCGTTCCGGCGCCTCCGTGGTGCCACTGGACCAGCGCCACAGATTGACCGGTTTGGCCGCATCACCCATGAGGAAATAGGGTTTTTCCATGCCCCGGGGGATGGTCATCGGGAACTGGACGGCAATGGCGTCTTCGCTGAGTTCCGCATCGGCAATGCTTCGCGCCTTGTCATCGCCGGGGATGCTTCTGGTCCGGTCGTCCCATTCAAGATGAATGGCAATCTGCTTGTCATTGTAAAGGGCGCGGACGCTGACCGTGTCGTTGGCGGTCGTGAAGAAACGCGACTTGCCGACGATCTGTGGCACCATGAAGAAGGTCGATGGCGGTGCTGTCTTCCAGACGGGATCGTCCGGAGCGGCAGGTAATTCTCCCTCGACGCGGGCGGCCTGGATGACCGTATTCTCGGGCCGTACCACCATCTCCGTCTTAGCCAGGGCGGCGACATAGTTTGCGACATGCCAGCGCTCTTCGATGCTGAGCTTCTTTGAACTTTTTGGATCAGCAAAGGACGGCATCTGGGTTGTCGGAATGCCGGCTGAAATTCGGGCAAAGATATCTTTCGGGTCATTGCTGGCGCGGAACGTCCAGGGTTTGGTCAGATTTCGCGGCCAGGTACGCTCGCCATTGTCGTTTTTCAGCTTCTTGATGGCATCGCCTTTGCCGGTCTCGCCATGGCATTCCGAGCAGCGGTCGTCGGCATGGAACAGTTTGTCGCCGGCAGCAATGCTTTCCGGCGAGGTTTGCACCCGGGTGCCGTAGTCCACCTGTCCTTCGGGCGTCCCCTCCAATTCGGCGAAGCTTTTGATATAGGCAATAACGTCCCGGATTTCCTGTTCCGACAGCAGATCGCTCCAGCCGGGCATGGCCGTGCCGGGCATGCCGTCGCGGACCATGCGAAACAGATCCTCGTCGTTGGGCAGATCCGCATCAAAGGCCGAGGACTTGATCTTGTAGAGACCAAGCGTGAAGTCACGGGGCGGCGGGTTCAGTCGTTCGGCCGCCGGGCCCAGGCCGTCGCCCTCATCGCCGTGGCACTGCAGGCAGCGTTTGATATAGACCGTTTCGCCTTTTTCGGCGTCACCGTTCTGCGCCGCGGATTGCGCGCTGACCGGGCCGGAACAGAGCGCCAGCAGACCGGCCGCAATGGCTGGGGCAAGAATCCGTTTCATCAAACCGCCCGCCATCATTCGTGCTCCCAGGATCGCGGCCGATGACCCGTATAGTCATAGAGATACAGGATTACCTGCCAGACCTCGTCTTCCGTGAGGAAGTCCTGCCACACCGGCATGGAAGAAATCCAGGGTGCGGCCTCCTTCGGCAGACCCGGGCCACCGGTGGTGATGCGCCAGAACAAATAGGATTCCTGCAGTTGCGCGATGGTACCTACGTCCTGGAAGTTCAGCGGCGTCGGGTTCAGGCCATCGGCGTAAGGCCCCTGGCCGTCAAGCTTGTCGCCATGGCAGTACTGGCAGTTCCGGATATAGACGGCGGCACCCTCGTTGACCAGTTCGCGGAACTGCTCCGGGTCTTCCTTTTCGAGCTTTCTAAACGGGTTCTCCAACTGCAACAGGTTGACCCGCTTGCCATAAATTTTCGCCGTGGTGGGCGGTGCCGGATGGATGGTGCGCAGTTCCAGGGGCGCCTCGAAACCAGGCTGCATCTGCATATAGGTGGCCCCGCCCACTGCCAGCGGAACGATGGCGAAGACGAGGTTGCGCCAAAGCCGCTTCGCGGGGTCTTCCACCAGGGCCTTTATTGGGGCCACCAGCTCGCGTGTCTGGTCCTCGTCGTAGGTAAAGACCATGAAGACGCCGGCGGTGACGAAGAACATGTACATGACGAGCAGGCTGGCAGGAATAACCGCTTCCAGAATGACATCGAAGACGACGACAAACCCGAAATAGACCCCGGCCAGAACCAATGCGGCCTGTAGCAATCTGGGTATCTTCATTGCCACCGCCCCCTCACTTCAACCCGGCCAGGTAGTCCAGCAGGAGTTCCAGTTCCGCAACGTAAATCTGTTCACCGATATCCGCCGGCATCAGATCCGCCTCATAGCCCTTGGCCAGATCGGCATTGGGATCGAGCAGCGCCCGGCGGAGATAGGCCCGATCGCGGCCGGCGCCGATCCTGGACAGGTTTGGCCCGACCTCGCCGCCCTCGCCGCCCTCGCCGTTGATCATATGGCAGGCGTCACAGGTGAATTTAGCCAGCAAATCCTTGGGGTCGTCGATGGCGTCACGGGCCTCGGGTTCCTCCTCCTCGTCATCGCCGCCGCCCTGCCCGGCGTCCTCGGGAATCTCGACCGTAACCTCGGCGCCGCCTTTATCCTGAAGGTAGGCGACGACCGCCGCGACCTCGGCCTCGTTCAGGCTGATCCCGCCGGCGGCGACGTTCGGCATGGGACTTTCCGCATCGTTGGTACCCTTCTTGCCGAAACCGGCGACCACAAAGGCCGATGGCTGGACCAGGGATTCGATCAGATAGCTCTCGACATCCTCGGCCTCTCCCTTGTACCGGGGGTCTTTCAGGCGTTCCGGCACGGCAGCCGCGGTGGTGTCCAACAAAGGCGCGCGGCCAAGCTCGTTATGACACAGGGTGCAGGTACCCTTGCCATTGTAGATCCGCTCACCCAGGAGGATGAATTGATCCATGGTCATGGCGCTAAGATCCAGTTTTTCTTCCTTCGGCGGCGGCGCCGGCTCGATCTGCGGTATGCCGTAGTTGGAATAAGCCGAGAAGAAGCCAATGGTCAGCAGGGCAAAGGCAACGACGGTAAGGAATTGCCGCATGGCCGCCTACCCCTTCCAGTACCCGGCCGGCAGCGTCTTGCTGCCGCTGACCTGGGCGATCCAGAAGACGAAGATAACCATCGCCATGAACAGAATGGCGGCAACCGAGACCACGTTCGCCGCATAACCCAGAGTCGGCGTGAAGGCGTCCGGCGAGGCATCACGCATGATGTCAAGCACGTGCCAATGCTGGCGAATGCCGGAGCGGATATACCCCATCAAGCCCATCAGCCAGGTGAAGGAGACGGCCAACAGGAACAGGGCATACTGGGCCCGGCCTGGTATCCGGCCCCAATGCAACGGCCCAACCTCCTTGGCGCCACGGTAGATGAAGGAATCCAGGGTAATACTGCCCACGATCACGGCCACGGTGGTCAACACCTGGGGGATCGACGCCGCGACCTTGTAAACCGTATTGGTGAAATAGCCGTGATAGATGCCAAGAAACATGATGTTGGCGATACCGGTCGTGAACAGCGCCACTTGTATGGCGTTGCCGGCATTCACCCAGGATACGGTGGCGACCTTGTTGGCCCGCCGGTAGAACATGAAACTCAGGGCCGTGAAGATAATCATCACATTCACTGCCGTATTCTTGGCCGGCATGATGCCCAGGGGACCAAGAATTTTGTGGTGCGGCCCGCCCAGTGCCTTCAACTCCTCATTGGTCAGCACCAGGGTATGGGGCGTAAACCAGACCAGAAAAGCGCCGATCAGGACGATGGCGATGTACTTGATATACTTGGTATAACGCTTGGCCCCGTCACTGCGCCCCATGCCGCACCAGAGGTAATAGTTGGCGGAAAGGAACAGCGTGCCGATTAGCACCGCCTGAATGATGAACAGCCAGGCAAAAATCCCGCCCATGAGAGTAATGCCCATTTGCTGGCTGTAGGCATAAATCTCCGCGGCCAGATAGTATCCGGCGAAGGGCAGCGGCAGCAGCGCGCAAATGGCGATGAAGTTGGCATTGTAGCCCATCCAGTCATAGTGGGCCTTCTCCTGATTGCCGGTCGCGGTCAGGAATTTGAAAGCGGCGTAGGCGCCGACGATGGAGCCGCCATAGGCAATATTGGCGACGAAGCGGTGGATGTTGATGGGGTTCCAGAGGAAATTATGGATGGCGGCCCAGGCATCGCCACTGAAGACACCGGCCGCGTCCACGCCGGCGGGGCTCATCATGAAGGTCAGCCAGGCGTTGGCCAGCAGCATCAGGGTCGTGCCGACGGCATTGAGAATCAGGCCAAGGCTCAAATGAACCCATTTCTTGAAGCCGCCCTGCAGCCAATGCCAGCCATAATAATAGACGTAGAGAACGGCGCTTTCGGCGAAAAACAGCAGCGCATAATAGAACATGCTGGCGCTGAAAATGGTTGAGAGATAGGTGAACAGATGGGGATAGAACAGGATCAACGAGAACAACAGCCCCCCGCCCAGAATGGCGGTCAGAGAATAGGCGGTAATGGCGACCTTGATGAATTCATAGGCCATATCGTCATATCGTTTATCCCGGGTGCGCATGCCGATGACTTCGATAATGAAAACGAAGATCGGCACGGCCAGGACAAAGGCGGCGAACCACAGGTGAAGCTGGGCGAAGATCCAGACCGCGACCCGGCTGTTGATGCCGGCGATGGTGGGGTAATCGGCAGCGGTGAGTTTTGGTGCCGGGGCGTAAGAACCGGCAGCCACGCCGTCAGCCGCCGCAGGTTCGGCGGCAAGAGCATCAACGGGGCCAAAGGCAAGTAGGAAAACCGCGGCAAGGGCGACGACGAAGGCAATCATTGCCGACGCCGGGCCACGTTGGGTGGGATGAGGGTCTTTCATAGTGACTCGGTTCCTCATCCATTATTGGTGAAAAATCAGACCCAGGCCTTGCATATTCATCACCGCTGTATCGAGCAGCAGGAAGGCCGCGGTAAAAACCACCAGGCCGGCGACAAAGGGCAGAAAATAGCCTTTCACACTCATGCTTTTTGTCTCCTCCCGTCCTCGGTCCATGCCTAGGCCTGGACAAACCACCAGAAGAACGCCGCCAGCAGGACAAACACGACGATGAACAGAGCCGGCCCGGCCCACGGGTAACGTTCTACTTGATCCGCGTCTTTGGTCATCATTCGGCCACCTGTACGGCCATACATAGCGGCACGATAATCCGCCGAACTTGATCCCGATCAATGAGTGAAGAGCCCGACCTCGAATAGGCTGCCGCCATGACACACCCCAGAAAACGCCTCGCCGACGCTGTCATCTTTATGGGCATGGCCGTCAACGTCGTCGTCATTGCGCTGATCCTCTATTTCTACGTCTTCTAGGGATCCGCATAGACCCTGACGGCCCTATCCCTGTTTCCCTTTGCATTTGCAGATGCCGCGCAGGTGCTTGACCAGCCCGTCGACTTGCTCGGCGGTCAAGGTCTTGCTCCAGGGCGGCATCATGGGTGATTTGCTGACCGACGGACCGCCGTCCAAGATGACGTTCTTCAGATCCGCATCGGAAAGCTTGTCCATCTCTTTGGCATTGGTAAAATTGCGCGGGCTAACGGGGAAATCCTTGGTGACGTTGGGGCCATCGCCCTTACCCGTCAGGCCATGGCATTGGGCGCAATAGAATTTGAAGACCTTTTCCGGGTCTGAGGCAAAGGCCGGAGCCGCGGAAAATAGCGCAACCAGGACTGTAAAGACAACGATTGCCAGAACTTCTTTCAAACCGCGTTCATTCATGCTTGGCTGTTTCATGATCGATGTCCTCCCCTATTTCTTTTTCTTCGGTTTGAAATTGGCGACATAGCGGGCGACATTCAGCATGTCCTTATCGCTCAACAGGCCGGCGAAAACCGGCATCATCTTCACCGGCTTGAACACCTTGGGCTTCTGCAGATAGGCAAGAATCCAATCGGGATTAAGACGTAGCCCCGCTTCGACCAGAGACGGACCGCTGCGCCCGCCGGAGAGCTTTTTCTTGCGCCCCAGGTATTGGTGGCAGCCGCTGCACGGCATCTTCTTGGTGAAAATCTGCCGGCCTTTGGGATTTTTCTTTGGCTTCACTTTACCTGCCGCAACCTCCGTCGAGGTCAGGCCCATAAGAAAATCGGTCACCGCGGCCACATCCCCGCCTGCCAATTTCGGATGACCGCCGGTGTTCTCCTGCATCAGATTGTTGAACTTCATGGGCCGGATCGGTTTTGGATCGGCCAGCCACTTGCCCAGCCAGTCCTTCTGAAATTTGGAACCGGCATACCAAAGCTCGGGCCCTTTCTTGGCCAGTTGATCATCGATGGTTTTTTCCCTGGCCGGTCCCTCGGTGTAATGGCAGCCGCCACAGCCTTTCGCCTCGAAAACATCCTTGCCGGCGGCTGCGCCGGCCGGATTGGACGACGCCGCGCCGAGCAACAAGGCCGCGCTGAATATTGCTGTAATTGAGAGTCTCATCACATTCTTTCCTCCAATTTTCCCCCCGGTGGGTTCAGACACCCGCTTCAACCGGCTCCTCTTCATTCTCGGCTTTTCGCATCAGCCAAATTCCCACCGCGCCGGCAATCAGAAAGGCCAGGACGGCGTAGACGTAGACGCTGATCGGTGTCGGCGTCTCCAGGAATACATAATGCCAGGTGCTGAGGCTCATAATCAGCCCATGTTCACCGTTGGAGCCATCCCAGGCGTTGACGGACATGGGCACGAACACGCCCGGTTCGAACGCCACGTCGTTCTTGTCGCCGGTTTTCAATGGCCGTTTCATGACCACGGTCCAGCGTCCCTGATCCCACTTCGCCTGGCCCATGACCTGCTGGCCGTCTTCGGCCTGAACCTTGATGGGCTGTTTCCAACCCCGCGCGGTGCCTTCTTCCGTGCCCCGTTTGCCGGTTTCGGCCTGGTCCGCTTTCCAGACCCAAAGGTGGACCTGGTCGGAGGAGGAGCCACGGTAGAAGTGCGGCTTTTTGGTACCTTGGGGCGGTTTCACCGGGAACTGCAGCGCAATGGAATCGCGGAACGTTTCCAGCGCGCGCGGCACCATGTCATTGGCTTCCACGTAGGAACTGAAGCCGCCGACCTTGGCAAGCTCATTGGGATTGAACACCTTGGTCTCGTCGTGCGCCACGTCCTTGAAAGCATCATCCCAGATCAGCCGGAAAGCGATTTCCTTGTCGTTGAACAGGGCCTGGAGGGTCACCATCTCGATGCTCGGGTTTTGCCAGCGGGGTGCGGCCACAACCTGACCTGCCAGGCGTATGTCCATGGGTTGGGCGGTATTCCAGGCCTCGTCGTCGGGATTTTCCGGCAACGCGCCCTGGACCGGCTTTGCCCGAAGCGTCTGATGGCCGGTCAGTTGGTGTTGCAGAGACTTGATGTAATTGGCCAGATGCCAGCGGTCTTCCTCATTCAGGCTTTTTACGAATGACGGCATGGGTGTGCCGGAGATGCCGGAAGTGAAGCGCATATAGATATCCGCGACCTCGCCGCCCGCCTTGATCTTCCAGGGATGGGTGACGTTACGAATGCGGATGGGAAAACCCCAATCGTCTTTGCGAAATTCCTTGTTGCCATCGCCGCGGCCCAGCTTGCCGTGGCAACTCCAGCATTTGGCCTTTTCGAACACCGCCTCGCCCTTGGCAATGGTTTCGGGGCCATAGGGTGCTGGGCTGGCGGGCAGCGAGATCACCTTGCCGGTTTCTACCGGATCCAGTTCCGGATCATCGAACTCCTGGGCGAAGGTCTTGATATAGGCGATAACGGCCCAACGCTCATCCTCGCTAAGGCCGTTCTTGAACAGGTCGCTGTCAAAAGACTGCATTGCCGTGCCCTGCAAACCCCGGCTGACGGTGCGGAACAAGTCCTCGTTGGTGGGCAATTCGCCGCTTTGCGTGGTCCGGAACTTGAAAGTGCCAAGGGTAAAGTCGCGCGGCCGGGGGTCCAGATACTTCGCCGCCGGCCCTTCGCCGTCACCCAACAAGCCATGGCAAAAGCTGCAGCGGCCAAAATAGATGTCACGGCCCTGCTCCAGCAGCGCCTCGGTCGCTTCGGGCATGGGTTTGCTGGGCACGTTGGCGGCCAGGGCCTGGCTTGAAATCCAGACGGCGGCAAGCGCGGCACCGAAAGCGGTTGGAATCATTTTGCTGATCCGCATCAGTGGCTCTCCGGGATGCGTGGCGTTTTCTGGGCCAGGTCGTACTCGGCCAGAATGATCTGCCAGCGTTGCGCTTCGGTCAGGCTAAGCTTCCATTCAGGCATCGCCGAATCCCAGGGCGTGGCCTCGGCCGGCAGGCCCGGACCGCCATTGGCGACGCGCCAGAAGGTATAACCCTCGACGATGGTTTCGATGGTGCCGTTGTCGGTGAAGTTGATGGGCCGAAGCTTGAAGCCGTCGGCCATGGGGCCATCTCCGGCAACGCTGTCGCCATGGCAGGCGCGGCAATTCATGGCATACAGGGCGCGGCCCTCGAACAGGTTCTTCTCCAGCAACGCCGCCCTGGCCGTGTCCTTGTCGACGTCACCGGATTGCAACTGGGCCAACAGTTTCTGCATGGCTGCGGTGGGGAAAAGCTCCAGCACGTGATCTGGATCTACTTCTTCGGCCCAGTTCTCCACGTCGTCACGGACCTGCGGAATAAAATCAACCTCGTTGGCCTTGGCCTGCTCGATGAAGGCATCAACGTCGGCCTCCGTCGGGTTGGCGATGGGGTTCTTTTTGGCCTCGAAGCTTTTCGGGAAATTCGACGATGGATGCTGGATCCGCAGGGACGAGGGTACTTCCATCTTGGGCACCGTAATCTCGTAAACCTGCCAGCCGATCAGCGCGGGTATCGCCGTCAAAACCACCGCGCGAAGACTCTTGGTATAGCCGCCGCGCAGGAACTTCTTTACCGGTCTGAGGAAATCGTTGAGGCCCTCGTCCGAAAAGGTCACGAACAAGAACAGCGCGACGATCGTCAGCACCATATAAAAGAACATCAGGGTGCCGGGAACGGGCAACGGGAAGGGCAGTGTGGTCACTTCGCGGGAGAGGGCGGGAATGCCCCATTTCACAAGGGCATAGACGACCACAAGGGTCAACACCACCGACAGGAAACTACCAACTCTTGGTTTCTTCATGATCGGTCGCCCCGATTGCCCGTCATTGCGTTTGCCATGCCTCTACCCATCGAAATGCCCACCTACTGCACCGGCTTCGGCTTTTGCAACATCAGGAAGGACAGGATGTCCTGGTAGTCCTTGACCGTCATCGCCTCTGACAGATCATCCGGCATGACACTTTTGGTATCATCGATCCTGATCTCCTTGATCTCGTCCTTGGCAATGGTGACCACGTCGCCATTGGCCTTTGTGATGTCGACCTCGCCGGCCTCGTCGCGGGTTTTCAGTCCCACCGTCTGGCGGCCTTCCTTGTTAATGGCGACATAGGTCTCGAAGCCCTTGGTCAGAACCTTCGCCGGTTGCAGGATGGCTTCCGAGATAAACTTCAAGCCCTTGGCGCTAATGCCCGCCAGATCGGGACCGACCTCGCCGCCCTCGCCGTCCAGGCTGTGGCAATCCACGCAATTGTCTTCAAAGACCGTGGCACCCAGGCCTGGGTCGCCGCCGCCCGCCGCCGCCGCCGCCGAGATCTTGCCATAGAAACTTTGGGTCATCTCACTTGGCTTGGTGTCGATCGCCTCCATATCAAGATCGCCGCCCAGGGACATCAGATAGGCGGTCACGGCCTTGATCTCCACAAGACTCAACGAGATCGGCGGTGCGTACACCACGGCCATCTCGTTCTAGTAGCCCTTCACCACATAGGCACCGGGGCTGGCCAGGCTTTCGACGACGTAATCAACAGCGGTGAATTCGACGCCTTCCTTCTCTGCCCGCTCCCTGGCCCGTTCCACCGCCCGCGCACCCATGGACAAGGGGAACTTTTCCCCGAACTGGCCATGGTTGGGGCCGCGCACGGCGCTGCCCTGGCCGCCGACACTGTGGCAGGTGAAACATCGGCCCTTGCCCCAATAGATGGCTTCGCCGCCCTCCGGGCTAATATCGACGGCCGCGCTACTCTTGCGCCCGCCGCCCGTAAGTTCGGTTATGGAGTAGCCAATCCACAGGTAAACCCCCAGCACGACCAGCAGAAACGGGAAGATCCGGGTTATGGTCACGTTCACGGTTTCAGTCCTCCTGCTTCTTGGAGGAGATACCGCCGAGCCAGAACATGAAGGCACAGCCGATCATGAATAGCAGCACGGCGGCGCCAACCTGCTGGGTCATGACAAAATTACTGGGCGTGTAGGCCCAATCAGAGGTGTCGCGCATGATGCCGAAGATGTGCCAATCGCCGCGCAGCCCGGAGCGGATAAAGCCCATAAGCCCCATGTTCATGGTGATCACAAAGGTCAGCAGCAACAGCGCGTATTGCGAGCGCACGGTCATCTTGCCCCATTGCATCCCGCCCAGGGACTTGGCCCGTTTGAACAGGAAAGCATCGATGACGGCGACCAGAACCAGGCAGCTTATCAGTTGCAGGAACTGCGAAACAGCGACGTTTCGCAACACCGGCGACGCCTTTTCCATGACCACGAAACCATACACGCCCAGGAATATGGTCACGTTGAAGGCCGTAACAGCCAGATAGATGGCCTGCCCCAACTTGCCCCGGTCGGTCAGCGCCAGGATGATAGCGACAATGCCAATAAGGCATTCGAAAACCAGAACGTAACCGATCATGCGGATGAACTCGGCCCGGTCCGCCGGCAGATCGAGTTCGGCCGGATCCATCTGCAACATGGTCACCGCGTACTGCGCCACCAGGGCAATGGCCACCCCACCGACGATCAATATGGTGATCCGCGCGCCTTTGCCTTGGGCGCGGATGGAGACCGCGTCTTCCATGTTGCCCCGGCGGTACAACAGGAACGAGAAGAAGGTCGCCAGGATAATCAGATTGACCACCGCGTTCTTGGCCGGCATCAGGCCCAGATACTTCAGCATCGGGTGATACTGGCTGCCGGCCATTTCGCCGACCTCCTGGCTGGTCAGAGGCAGATTGTGCGGCGTCAGCCAGATCGCGAAGGAAACGATCAGGGCAAACAATATGTACTTGATAAATTTGTAGTAGCGTTCGGCCCCGGGAATCCGGGTCATGCCGCTCCACAGATAATAATTGGAAATCACGAACAGCGAACCCACCAGCATGGCCTGGATGATAAAGGTCCACGAGAAATCGCCGCCCATCATGTTGTTGCCCATGACGGCGGACGTTGAATAGACCTCGCGGCCCAGGTAATAGCCGGCGAAGGGCAGCGGGATCAGCGCCGCGATGGCGACGAAATTGGAAATATAGCCCATCCAATCGTAATGGGCCTTTTCCTCGGCCGTCTTGGCGCCGATGAACTTGACGGCGGCGTAGGCGCCGGCGACCAGTCCGCCGAATGCCAGGTTGCCGAGCATGCGGTGAATGGCGATGGGGGTGGCCAGGATGTTCTCGAACGCCTCCCAGACGGTGCCGACAAGGACGCCGTCCGCATCGACGCCGGCGGGGCTCATCATGAAGCCGGCCCAGGAGTTGGCCAGTTGCATGATGGCGGTGCCGAAGACATTGAGAAGAATGCCGATAAAGATGTGCGAAGACTTCCGGTCGCGGATGATCCAGAAACCGACCGCCAGGGGCAAAATGTAAAGCAACAGGATGAACCAGCGCGTATCAACCCGCATCGCCGGGCCGATGGCGCCGAGTAGAAGGGCCAGGCCAAAAGCCGCGATGACAAGGCTGATGCCCTTGAACAGCCATTGCATCTTGGTTGAAAAAAGACCGCCGCCCTTCAGCCAGTTCCAGCCGTAATAGTACATATACAGCGCAAAGGTCTCGCCGAAGAACAACAGGGCATAGAGGAACATGATATCCTTGAAAATACCGGCCATGTAGCCCATGAAGGTCGGGTACAGGGTAAACAGGGCGAAGGCGAGAAGGCCGCCCAGAGCCGCTGTCGTTGCATAGGCGACACTCAGCAACGAGGTGAACTCATAGGCCAGATTGTCGAATTTCGGGTCCTTGTTGTTCCAGCCGACGACCTCGATGATCACCGCGAACAGCGGCACGCCAAGCACGAAGGCGCCAAAGAACAGATGCATCTGCGCCAGGAACCAGATCAACCGCCTGGAATCGATCCCCATGAACTGGCGATAGACATTCTCTTCCAGGGCGAAGGCGGGGGACGCGGCGACGGCCAGGCCTAGCACCAGCAAACTGGCAAGACAGAGTCTTGGGAACCGGCCCGGATTTGCTCCAGAGCCGAAGATACCGCTGGATTGCCTCTGTCCCATGGTCCGATTCCCAGTCTTCATGGATCGCTATGCAGCGCCCCTAAATGCAAATCATTATTTGCCGTCGGAGAACGCGAAATTCGACTCCACCGCGCCCTTGGCGGCTACGGTGATCTTGGTTTTCTTGACGCCGAAACGGGGATGCCAGGCTTTCAAGGTGTATTTACCCGGCGGAATGTTGTCGATGGAAAAGCCGCCGTCATCGCCGACCACCACGGCATAGGGATGGGTCGGCGCCAGGATGTAGCCGAACATGAAGTTGTGGGCCTCGCAGTTGATGCCGATATAGGAAGAGCGCCGCGGCTTTATCTTGTCGGAAATATCGCCGGGGTCCGGCTGGCCGAAATTGAACAACGTCTTCTTCACGACGCGGCCCTTTTCAACGCCGATCAGTTCGCGGGCGTTGATATTGTGCAAGACACCGGCATCGCTGTTGCGGATAATGAAGGGGCCAGGCCTGACCACCTGGGCCCAGGGCCGAAAACGGCAGCCCTTTTGGTCAACCAGATAATTTCCGAACTGCGGCTTGGCCCACTTCTTGCCCTTCTTGATCTTGTCGAGGAAAACAAACGTACCCCGTAGCGCGCCGTCTTTGACGTCCACCCAGACGATCTCGCGTTCGCCGGTGCCGCAAACATCCGTATTCTTGGTGATCAGAATTTTTTCGATGGCGTCGGCAGGCACCGCACCCTCGAAACTTACCTTGCCCTTGACCATACCGCCATCGGTGACGCCGGTTTCCTTGTACTTGCCGCGCTTGGCTGCGTCCACCGGCGCCGCCAGGCTCAGCATGGCAATCGAAACGCATGCACCGAGCGTCAAACCGGTAAATATTTTGCTGGCATTCATGGGTATATCCCTCCGTTATCCATGTCGTACGTGATCCTGGGCCTCGGTCATCAGGACCGGCCGTGAACGATTCAATTCCGCCAAAGCTTCGATGGCGACAGCCCAGATCCGCTGGCGCTTTGGATCACGCAGCACATCGATGAACAGCGCGCTGGCCCGCGCTGCATCCAGGTTTCGCAACAGACGGGCCGCGGCTAGGCGGTGATAGCCCTCGAACGAAAAGGCGAACTTCACCAACAGTTCGACCGCTTCACCATCGCCGGCACCCCCGATCGCTTCGGCGGCGCACAGCCGAACGGCGGGATCGGGGTCGTCGAGCAACGCGGCAATCTCACCGCCAACCCGGCCCAATCTGGCGAGTGCGCCAACCGCCTCCTTGCGAATGAAGGAATCGCCATCGCTCATATACGTCATCAGCATGCCATCGATCCCACCGCCTTCACAGGCGGCCAAGGCACGGATCAACAGAAGTTTCAGGTCCCGGTCAGCCGTCGGCGCCGCCGCCGTCACGGCATCCGCGACGTCACTGGGCAGCGGCGATAGGCGCACCCCGATCCGGGCCAATGAATCGGCGGCCGCCATACGCACCTCGGCGTCGCTTGCCGTCAGGGCTACCGCCAGTTCCTGTGCGACTTCGCCGTAAGCCAGGTCGCCCAGCACCCGGGCGGCAAAACGGCGAATATCGTCATGCAACACCAACTTTGGCGACACCGGCACGCGCGCCTTGGGTTTGATGCGTTTGGCCAGTGCCAGACGCTCCATGTCGGCCGGTGTCAATTCCACGCCTTGTTCGGGTAAGTCCAGAACCTCCCGCGCCTCGGGGGTATCGTTGAGAATTGCGTTCAAGGTCGAAGTCGGGAAGACAACTCCGACATCGCCGGTCTTAGCCGACAGCTCCGGCAACGGCGTCTCCACTTCGGCGCTTGTTGCCGGTGCCGGGTTGGTAACCAGTTCTTCGCCACCATCATCGCCCTCGGGCGCGTAGCGGCCCCGCAACGCGGCAAGCAACGCCACGCCGGCCGCGTTGGGCCACGCCTCTGCCTGGGCCAGACGGGCCAGCGCCGACATGGCTTCGAGGCGCACCGCCCGCGCCCCATCGTCCATGACACTGATGAGCGAGGCCACAGCCTGTTCGCCGCCGATCTGGGCAAGTCCCTGGAGCGCACCGAGCCGGGCCTCGAGTGGCCGCCCGGTATCGATCAACAACCCGATCAGATCGGCCAAACCGGATTGCGGGGCGATGGCGGCAAAAGCGCGGGCGGCCGCGGCCGCGACCCCCGCGGTCTCAACGTCGAGCTTGGCCCGCAGTTTTGCGGCCAGAGCCTCGCCGCCCGGAAACGCGCCAAGGCCGGCAAGAGCCGTTAGCGCCGCCATCTGCACCTTTTCCGAGGCGTCATCCAACAGGGCCGGGAGCCGCTCGGGATGATGCGCGCCGCATAGTGTGGCCGCCTCGGACCTAACGGCGGCATCTGGGTCGGCAAGCAACGCTATCAGGCGGCCATCCGTAGGACAATGTGCGGCCCGCGCCTGCATGGCGGCCAGGCGCACCGCGGCGGAGGGATCGCTCAGAGCGCGGTCCAACGGCACTGCCGCGTCTTCACTGTCCGTGGCGGCCAATGCGGCGGCGGCACGCCGGCGCAGACGCACCGATTTTTCGTCAAGAAAGCATGCCAGCGCCTCGATACCCGGCCGTTCCATGCGGGCCAGGGCCTTGAACGCCGCCTCGGTCATATCCTGGGCATCTTCGTCCCAAATGGCCGCGACGATATCGGGCACGGCCTCGGCCGCGTTCAGATCCGCCAGGGCGTTGACCGCCCTGATCTGAATATCCACCCAATCGTCCCAGCCGCTGGCGTAAAATTCGTCTTCGTCCCAGACGATCTCCCCATCGCGCCCCTTGACCAAGCGCCGGAGCCACGGAATGACCTGCCCGTCCTGTATCTTCCCCAACCCGTCGATCGCCGCCAACTTGACCTCGGCACAGGGATCGCCAAGCAGGTTTTCAAGCAGTTGTTCACCGGCTTGTGGATCAGCCAGTCCGGCCAGCGCCTCGGCGGCATCGGTACGGACATCTTCATCTTCGTCCAGCAATGCCGCGATCAAGGGTTGAACAGCCACGACACCGCCGACACGCCCCAATGCCTGAGCCGCCAAACAACGGTGCACATCGGCGCCATCGCCAAGAATGCCGGCCAATTCTTGGCACACTGCCTCGCGCATCCCGTCCGGCCCCGATTGGGACGCCGGGACTTGATCTTTCTGCGGAGGCTGCTGACGGTGGATGATCATCGACTAAATCCAAGTTCAAAGTTATTCCAATTCAAAACTACGATCCAAACACGGCACGGGCCCGGCTGAACATGGTGGTTCAGTTCCGGGCCCGCACTTGCGTTCAGGTGATATCCCGCGGTGCAAACGACATCGAACGGAAGGTTTTCTTGTAGGGCGAGACGCCAATCTTCTTCACCTCGGCGACACCCATCTTGTAGTTGTAGTTGCCGCTGATCCAATCGACGACGCGGCCTTCCAGGGCATTCGCCGGTTGCGACGTATGCAGGAAGTCCATGAAGATGATGCCCTTTTTGATATGCCGCGTGACCATGGCGACGCCAGTCACCGCGGCCCGGGTCAACTCCACATTGCCGGCTTTCATCTGGCCGCTGAAGGAGTAGTCGCTGCCTTCAACGCCAAGCGTCGTTTCCTTCAGGCTTGGCACCCGGTCCGAGTAGACCATCACGGTGTCACCGCTTTCGATGCCGCGCGCCTTGGCGTCATCGGGATGCATTTCGACATAGTTATCGGGCCAACGCTGAACCACATAGGGCCGGCGGCGGTCATCGAAGCCGGACTGCCAACGTTCATTGGTCCGGCCCGATGTGCACCACAACTCGGTACCCTTCGGCTTCATCCATTCCCAATAGTCCGAGAACAGGGACCAGGGTGATTTCTGAATGTTGCAGCGTCCGGTCTGGCTGTTGAAATGCGTCAGCTTCTTGTTGAACATATTGCCGGCGGCCGGCCCGGTTTCCGATAGCTTGAGCGTGGTATCGTGAAGCCGTTTCGTGCCAACCAGACTGCCGTCGTCCTCCATGAACACCGGGCCCTGGATACCGTTGGTGCCGAACTCGCCCAGCTTCTGATGCAGGGTCTTGCCCTCGCGGTGGGCGGCGACCTTGATCATGTTGAAGTCCTTGCGGCTGCCGCGCGAGAAGCGGGCGGATTCCTCGGCAACATCGTTGGAATTCTTCCAATCGAAACCGTCGAAGCCCATGCGTTTGGCCAGTTCGGCGATGATCCACCAGTCCGGCTTGGCCTCGCCCGGGGCGTCGTAGAACTTGTTGTAGAGCCGCAGGCGCCGTTCGCCGTTGGCCCGCATGAAGGTTTCCTCGCCCCAGGTGGCGGCCGGGAAGATAATATCCGCATACCGGTTGCCGATGGGATCAACCAGATAGATGTCCTGGTTGATAACCACCATGCCGCCGGAATCGGCCCGTTGCTTCAAGGTGTCGATAATATCCTGCTTGTTATAGGACCGCACCTGGTGGGGATTGCCGACGGTCAATTCCTCGAAGCGCTGGGCCAGTTGCTGCGAGCCGCACATGGACTGGATCCAGGTGGTGCCGATGACATGCGCAAAACGCGTATGCCCCGACATGGTCCAGGTGTCCGTATCCAGGGCCCGGCGCCTGCGGCCCGGCACCTTCATGGGCGACTTGTTACGGGGATACTTGCCGCCGCGCTGCCCGCCCCGCTGATGGCCGCCGGCCCGCCCGACGACCTGGCCGGGCCTGCCGCCGGCGCCAACGATGATCGCCAGTGCGCTGATCGCCTGGGTGTTGCCGGTGTTGTTGGACCAATAAAAGCCCTTTTCGATCATGATCGAGGTCTTCGGATGTTTGCCGGCTTTCGGCTTGGCCATCCATTCGGCCGCGGTCTGAATCTTCTTTACGTCAACACCAGCGACCTCAGCCGCATGCTCAGGCTTGAACTCGTCTTGAGCCAGCAGCCATTTTTTCCAATCTTCGAAACCATCGGTCTGGAATTTGCCCCAGGTGGTTCGCCATTGCCATGGCGTGTTCCGGGTGCCCTGGCCAAAGCCGGACGAAGAGCCCCACTTGTTGTTGACCCAATTCTTGATCCATTCCGCATCCTGCCAGCCGCTCTCGACGATGATACGGGCAATGGCATTGACGACGAGAAGATCCGTGCCCAGATTGACATCGAGCCAAAGCCCGCCGTTTTTCTCGGCATAGGCTACGCCGGCCGTACGGCGCGGGTTCATCATGATGCATTTCTGACCATTCTGAATGCCTTTCATGATCCACTGGGTCCAGAGAATGGTCTTGGTCTCGTAAGGATCGGTGCCGCAAATCAACAGGGTTTCGGCATTCATCCAATCCTCGTAGGCCGGGCCGAAATTGTCGAAACCGGCGTCGCGAAATCCCGGTGTCGAGGAAACGTCGGACGGCGTATCGTGAAAAGTGAAGTTGGCCGTGTTGACATGGCGCAGGGCATACTTGGTGATGGCGTAAGTGTTCTCGATGTACTGATAGGAATAGGTCTTGACGCCGTAGGCATTGGAACCGTGTGCCGTGCGCACGTAGTTGCCCACTTCCGCGGCCACATCGAGGGCAAATTCCCAAGGTACCGGCTGCAAGATGCCGTAGATGCGCATCATTGGTGATTTCAGCCGATCGCGGGTGGGCTTTTGCGGGTTATAGCATTTCTGCGCGATGCAACCGCCGCGTAGAGAGGAATCGCCGTCCGTATTGACGAACTTCGTGTCCTTGTCGGGAATGATGACGACGTGGTGCGGTTTACCCTTGTGCAGCACGATGTTGTGCTGGTTGGGCGCCACCCAGGGGCCCAGCGGTTCGACCGGGAATGTCGCCCCGAAGGCGTTCTGTTCCGCTTTCGGGCCGCCGTCGTGCCCGCCCGCCACCGGCCAGCGGTAAACATTGTAACCACAGGCGACGATGCAATAGTCGCAGGCCGTGGTGATCACTTCGGCGCCCTTTGGAGGGAGGGGTACGTTGGTTTCTGGAATGTAGTACGGAGTAGACATCGCTGTTGTCTCCCTATCCTTGTAAATTGTCGTAGCGGCCAAAAATCAGGCCGAACACGCCAACGGCATAAATATCGTCGCCTTGCAGTTCGAGCAGCACCTGCGGCAAGCTTTGGTAAGCCTGACCGGAAATCAGAATGCCGTGCCGGGTCAGATCGTAGGTTGAAAGATGCAGGGGGCAGGCGCCCAGGGACTTGGTGTCGCCCTTGTAGGTGCCCGACAAATCACCGCCCTGATGGGTGCAGAAGTAGTTGAAGGCCACCACGTCCTTTTGCGGCCCGATGCCGCCGCCCGCCTCGGCCCCCAATTTGACCAGCATGGATTGCGCATAGGCGCCTTCATCGGGGTATTCGAAACCCACCGGCTGATCAGTCTTCAGGGCACTTAGTTTACTGATTTTCTTGCGTGGGTAGGTGGTCACCATAGCCGGCACTTTGGCTGCCGCCGCGCCGGCACCGACCGAGACCATGACCGTCGCCGTCGCCAATCCGGAAGAAAACAGCATCTTGCGGCGTGACATCAGGCATTTTCCGGCCGGATGATCCTTCTTCGACGGCAGTTGCGGCGCGTCGATTTCAGGTCTTTGCATTTGCTTCGTCATTTTCTGTTTCCTCGTCAGTTCGCCATAGCGGGCAGAGGTGCGTAGCGTGGAAGTTTCGGCGTCGACATCTTGATTTCCGGGCCGCTCAGGGCTTCCAGGAAGGCCACCAGGTCTTCCTTCTCCGTGTCGGTCAGGCCAAGCGGTTTCAGCAATTTTGTCTTGCTTGCAGCCATGGTGCCGTCGGTGAATTCATTGCTGCTGCCGCCATCGTTATAAAAGTCGACCACTTCGTCGAAGTCGAAGAACGTGCCGTTGTGCATGAACGGCGCCGTGTAGGCGGTGTAGCGCAGGGGCGGTGTGCGGAACTTGCCCATGTCGGACTTCTGCTTGGTTCTGTAGTAGAGCCCGGCATCGTCCTTGATTTTGCGGTACATCTCCTCGGTCACGCCCTTGGCATATTGTTCGTAGCGGAAGGTGATCTGGGCCAGACCGCTGGTTAACCAGTCCTCGGCCCTGGGCAGGCCAAGGTTGTAGTATTTCTGATCCGTCAGCAGCGGGCCGTTGTGGCATGCGATGCAATTGGCCTTGCCCTGGAAGAGTTCGAGGCCGCGCACCTGTTGCTCGCTGAGTGCCTTCTTATCGCCGCGCATATATTTGTCGAACGGCGTATCATTGTGGATCAATGTCCGCTCGAATGCGGCCATGGCCTTCCAGACGTTGTTGACCTTTGGCCAGTCATCGCCAAACACCTGATTGAAGCGCTTGACGTATTCGGGAATGAATGCGAGGCGTGCCTCGACCATGTCCCGCTCGCCATTACCCGAGACCGCGCCAAGCGCCGCACTGGGTGCCTGGTTCTCCAACGACTTGGCCGAACCGGTCCAGAACAATTTGCCGAGATAGGCGGAATTTATCACCGTCTGACTGTTGCGCCAGTGAATGACACCCGGATAACCGCGCGATATGGGATCGTTGAAGCCCCAGCCCTGCTTGGGAATATGACAATCGGCGCAGGAAACGGATGCGTCACCGCCAATCCGTGAATCGAAGAACAGTAACTTGCCCAGTTCGATTTTCTCGGGGGTCTGCGGATTGTCCGCCGGTATCGGCGGCGCCCCGAGGGCAGCCAGCGAAGGTTTCATTTCGGCCGAGGCCGGAGATATCAATCCAGCAACCGCAAGGCCGAAGGAGGTCGCGATAATCACGCGGGATAATGATTTAGCCATTTTCATAGCACTGCTCCTAATTCGTCTTCTTCAGCCAATCTTCGATCACCGCATAATTGACGTTGATCTTGTCCTTCCAGACGTGTTCCGGGCCGGTCAGGGGGTCGCCCGACAGGGCTTCCAGAAACGCCACCAGATTGGCCCTTTCTGCCTTGCTCAGATCGAGTGGCTTGATACGCGGATCCTTGTTGGCATCGTTGCCGCCACCCCGATTGTAGAAAGCGACCACATCGGCCAAGGTCTTGCTGGTACCGTTGTGCATGTACGGTGCCGTCTGGCGCAGCTCCCGCAGGGTCGGCGTCATGAACTTGCCCATATCCGAGCCATCCACCTTGTGGGTGCGGATGTGAGCGCCGACATCCCGGCGGATATTCATGTAGTTCTCGATGCCCATGAAATTGGCAAACGTCACAAAGGTTATATGCCGCATGGGGTTTGACCAGATTTCCGGATTCTCGGGCACCCCGATGTTATGCGGCATGTCGTCCGTGAACCTGGGCCCGGAATGGCATTGGGCGCAGCCGGCCTTGCCCTTGAACAGATCGAACCCGCGTTGCGCGGCGGCCGACATTTTTCCTGTATCAAAGGGCGCGCCACGAGAGGTCAGGGTCTTCAGGTATTCGGGGATTGCCTTGCGGATAGAGCCGTTGGAAGGCTCGCCGTAACCGGCATCCTTGAACATTTTCACGTAGATTGGATCCTGCTTGACGCGCTCTTGCATCAACCGCATGTCCATGTTCATTGAGTAGGTCTCGGTGATGGATTCGCGGGTCACATCGTTCAGGTTCGTGCCGATCCGCCCGTCGTGAAACCACGCTGCCTTGCGCGCGGTATTGATCAGGGTTGGCGTATTGCGAAAGCCATCCGAGCCGGGATAGGCTTTGGCGAGCGCCAAGCCGTCGCTAAACCCCTTTTGTGGAATATGACAGGTCGAACAGCTGATCGCGGCGTCACCGGACAGCCGGGGATCGAAAAACAGCCGCTTGCCCAATGCCGCCTTCTCGGCATTGATCTTCATTGGTTCCACCGGGCCAAAATCGGCCGCCAAAACCGGTGTCGCAACGACCGCGGCACTGACTGCCAAGGCGACGCCCCAGGCAATTCTTGACGATTTATTTCTATTCATCGCTAAACCTCTCAAAAGGTACGGCTGCACTGAAAATATGCTCTCCGGAACTCTTCCAGCTTTTGGTCATCCTTTAGCCAACTGTCAGTCATCCGTTTCAGTCCCATCATTCATCGGCAGGGGAACGCCGCTAATCCGCTCCAGAAATGCCTTCATCTCCGAAAGGCTCTGGAAATAAACTTCCTCTTCCCCTTGCACGTGACGAATATGTCCGCGCCAAGTGGGGCTATTTCCTGGTTCCCCTTCCAACCAGATACGTGCCACGAACGACCCCGGAGTTCCCGGTTCAACCATTTCGCACTTGCCATCACATTTGCTTTCCCCACCCCGGTCGGGCAGGTTCGAAGAAAGTAAGACACACGCCGGTTACGCCCTGGTAACACTGTAATTTCCGGTGTAATCCAACGATGTCCCCGCATGTGCGATTCAGTAACACCCGCCGATAACACGGCAGTAACACGCCCCGCGCTGCCGCGGGCGGTCGTGCCCTGGGCGATTTTCAACTCACCGAAGCGAGCCATTACGGTTACCCATCAGCCGCCGGTAGACCTGCAAGGTATCGTGGGTGGGTTGCAGGCCGTACGCTTCCTCCAGGCTGCGCCGCCATGCGTTGAACTGCGCCTCGGCCGCGCCGGGCTGGCCAAGATTGACCAGGTTTTCCAACAGGGCGCGAAGGAAACTTTCGCGGCACGGATCATTCGTCAATGCCGTTCGGCAAACATGTGCGGCCTGCAGGAACAGACCGTCCGCGGCATAAATTTTCGCCAGGCCCGCCAATAGCTCCAGATAGATCTCGCGCAGCCGCACACGCTCCTCGGCGCACCATTCGGCGTAAGGCTCGTCGTCAAGGTAGTCGCCACGGTAAAGGCTTTGAGCTTCCTCGAAGCGGTCCCGCGCCTGGTTGCTGTCGCCTGCTTTCAAGAGGTCCCGCCCCGCCGCGACCAAAGTGCCAAATACGTCCGAGTCGATCCAAACGGCATCACGCCGTAACAAATAGGACTGGCCAACGGTTTCGACGGTTCCATCCATCGCACCGCCGGCCCGCAGCTTGGCCCGCAGGAATGAAATCGTCACTTTCAGCCGTTCCCAGCCACGCTCTGCGTCGGCCTCGGGCCACAACCATTCCATCAGGCGTTCGCGGTGCACTGGCCGGCCCAGTTGGCTGGCCAGGCATTTCAACACCACCGCCGCCTGTTTGCGCCGCCAGCTTTCAACCTTCAGGCCCTCGCCGCCGACGGCCAGGCCGAATTGTCCCAGGGTGAAGATGCGCAAGGGCAATGTTGCGGCTACGGCATTGACGGGGCCGCCAGTGCCGCGAAGGAAGATCACCGCCGCGGCATCACCGCTATGCTGCTCCCTGGCTTCGGGTGGGAGCACCAGGGTACTTATTCCGGCGGTAATCATCTTGCCCGTCTTATGGCGGATCCGGCAGGCGGTGATGCCCCACTTCTGGCCAGCGGTCATGCAGGAACGGCCTTCACACAACATCGAGCACAACGGTTCGCCGGTAGGGTAAAACGCCTGCAAAACCTTGCTGCACTTCTGCCCAAGGGCTTCCGAGATCGAATACCCCAATAATTGTTCCGCACCGGGATTCCATCCGATGACCCGCATATCACCGTCAACGGCGATCGCCGGGTCGGAAGCGTACGCTATCAGGTCAGTCGTTTTGATCCCGTTTCCTCCCCTGTCAGAGCGAGAAAATTCGAGGCTTGAATGCGGTTCAATGCCGGTATGAATTGCCGGTTCTGGCCTCGTACGAACGCTCGGTGAAAAGGTGACCGGAAATCGGGGCAGCGCAAATGACCTAGGTCAATTCGAGTGTTCAGTCCGACGGGCGGGTGGCATGGGCCGTGGCGGTTCGCTTATACCAATGGTGATTGTCATCACATACACAGGCGCGCCGCGTACCTATATTTTCCTATTACAAATGTGTTAGACTTCGACGGTTAGAGTACATAGTTGGATATTGGTGGCATGAACATTCGATCCTGGTTAGTGATCACGGCGCTTCTGCCTCTGCTGGCGCTGACGGCAAGCCATCCCGCTGTGGCCCGTTCCCTGCCGCCGTTGTTCGGCACGGCTGAAACCCGGGTTGACAATCATCGTCCATTTCCCAAATGGACCGGAATGCTGGACCGCTATTTTGCCGATGCCGGCGCCAAACCGGGTTTCTGCACCTCGAGGTTCTTTAACAACTGCCACGCCAAGCGATGGGCTGAACTGGTCGATAAACTAAAGGGCCGCGATCTGACGAGCCAGTTGAACGGAGTCAACTCGTTCATGAACCAGGCCCGTTACACAGTTGATTCAATCAATTGGGGCGTGCACGACTATTGGGCCACGCCGGGTCAGTTCCTGGCAAAGTTTGGCGATTGTGAAGACTATGCCATCGCCAAATTTCTGACTTTGAAACGGCTCGGCGTCGATACCCGGAAGATGCGTATCGTAGTGCTGCAGGATTTGAACCTGCGGATCCCGCATGCCGTACTGGCGGTTTATACCGAGGGCGGCATAACGATTTTGGATAACCAGGTCAACAACACGATACAGGCATCGGCGATCCGCCATTATCACCCGATATTCTCCATCAATGAAGAAGCCTGGTGGCTGCACCGGACCATGGGCCGCTAACGGCGCGCGCCGCCGAACAAGCCGACCCTTGTCGAGATCATCGCATTGAAGCAAAGGCAATGGTCCGAACGAATTGGCAGGAAACCCGGATCATAGCCCGACATTTTGATTGCCAAGATTTCGAGATTGCTTCAAATTCTTAAGCTCAAAGGCATGGTCACGGCGTCGCCTGGCCTGTCATATTTGTCTATAGCAGCCGTCCGTTTCGGTGCCGGCACGTGGCTTTCAGAAGATGTTTGGACTGAAGCGCGAGCGATCGGCAAAGCCCGCGAGGTCAATTGAGGCGGCGAATCGTAATGGGGGAAATTCATGCTCAAACGACCGTTCCGGTGGCCCTACAAGCCCCTCGGACGTCGTCGGGCGGTCCTTATGATGCCCCACATCACGGCGGACCAGCTTCCTAGCCGAGAGGCTTTTAGGGCCGTCCTAAATACGACGTGTTTCTGACCCAGGACACTAGGGCTGGCGCCTGGTATTGCGGGTACCGCCAAAATCGTCCGTTTGCTGGCAAGTAGGTGAGCACCATAGGAATGACATCACGCTTTATCTCTGCCGCCCTCGTGGCGACGTTGGTATTTATAGGAAATGTAAATCCGTCGATAGCGGAGGTTTCATCAGGGGCTCCCCGTCTCGTTCTCCAACTGACAGTGGATGGATTACGCGGCGATCTTCTCAATCGCTATCGATCGAGTTTTGGTGCTGGCGGATTTCGTTATCTGCTTGAGCGGGGCGCCGTATTCACCAATGCGCACTACAGTCATGCGAACACCGAAACGATCGTCGGTCATACGACCCTGGCGACCGGCGCCTCTCCGGCTGTTCATGGCATGATCGGCAATGCCTGGTTCGATCGCGCCAAAGGTGCGCCGACCTAAAATATCGAGGATGCCGAATTTCCCCTGCTGGCGGGTCGGGAGACAGCGAAGGACGGCGCTCAGGTCGATCCGGCGCAACGGCTCTCCCGCAGCCAGGGCCGCTCGCCACGTGCCGTCCTGGCCAGCACCTTCAGCGACGAGTTGGCTGTTTTCTATGCCGGACAATCAAAAATCTTCGGCGTATCCGGCAAAGACCGCGCTGCGGTCCCAATGGCCGGACATGCCGGCAAGGCGTTCTGGATGTCGACGAACAGCGGTGATTACATCACCAGTAGCTATTATTACAAACAGTATCCGAAATGGGCCAGCGACTGGAACGCCAGGCGGCATGCGGATTCATACGGCAACCAAGATTGGACGCTAATGTTGCCACCAGAACGCTACCTGCTGCGCGGTCACGATGACCGGCCCTATGAGATCGACCTTATGGGCTATGGCCGCGTCTTTCCGCACAACTTTGGTGGCGTGGATGACAAACTGTATTATACCCGTCTGATCGTTAGCCCGGTCGGCGATGAGTTGACGGCGGATTTTGCCAAATCGTTGATGACGGCAGAACAGTTGGGGCAGGACGAGGTACCGGACTATTTATCGGTCAGTTTCTCCTCTGTTGACGCGGTCAATCACTTCTTCGGGCCGTCCAGTCTCGAAAACGAGGACACTGTCCTGCGCCTTGATCGGACCTTGGCCGACCTACTCGCCTTTGTCGATAAAACGGTCGGTCTAAAGCATACCTTGATTGTCCTATCAGCCGACCACGGCATGCCTGAGATGCCAGAGTACATGAGCGAACTGGGTTTGCCGGCGAAGCGTCTTTATACAGAGCAGATCGCCGAGAAGGTCGATGCCTTCGCATTCAGTCGATTTGGCATCGAGCAAGCCACAAAGTACCTTTTCCGCCCGTATTTGAGCTTGAACCGGGTGTCAATTAATGCCGCCGGTCACGATCCGGTTTTGGTGGAACAAGCGATCGCCGAGATGTTGACGTCGATGGACGGCATAGCGTTGGCGGTTGGCCGTTCAATGTTATCCACGTCGTCGAATAAAATGCTCGTCAACGCGATCGGCCATAATCACCATCCGGTCCGGTCTGGCGATATCTATCTGGTGCAGGAGCCTTATTGGTTCCTGTACGAAAAAGGCCCGATTGCCGACATGCATGGATCACCCTGGCGCTACGATACCTTTGTGCCGATCATCTTTGCGGGATTGGAGATCAAACCGCGGCGGGTTCATCGCCTCGTCAACCCAATGGATATCGCGCCGACTTTGTCAGCCATCATTGGCTTCAAACCACCATCTTCATCAGAAGGGCAGCCATTGCCAGAGGTTCTTAACAGCGCCGTGCGCTGAAGGGTCATGCAGTGGGGTGGGCTGGGTCAGGAGATCTCCATCCGATACGCCCGCGCTGCCGCGCCGGCGAACAAGTCACGCTTCTCCGCCACCGTTGCCCCAGCGGCCAGACGTTTAAAGGCGTTCCAGCAGACCTGGTAGCTGCACCAGCGTTTTTGCACAGGAAAGTTGGACTCGAACATCGACCGCGTTGCGCCGAAGGCTTCGATGCAGGTTTCGATCCAGGGGCGCCAGACCGCCGCCACTTCTTCCGAGCCGGGAGGCAGGCTGCGATCGCCCTCGAAGCCGGGCATGCGAATGGGCAGGGCGCCGAGTTTGACGTAGACATTCTGGCGCTCGGCGACGCGGCGGATCCGGGTGCGCCAGTCCTCGAACACTTCGTCCGTCTTGCCGCGGTAGGGGCCGCCGAGGATCGGGCTGCCGACGTGGTTGAGGACGATCGTCAGATCGGGCAAAGCATCCGCCAGTTCAGCGACCTCGTCGAGCTGCGGGTGGTAGAGCCAGCTATCGAAGCTGAGGTTCCTCTCCGCCAACATGGCCGCCGCCTGCCTGACCCGGTCATCGGCCAACATGCGGGGCGACGGGGCGACGTTGTGAATACGGTCATCGGCATCCCAACCGGTAGAATATCGTACACCCCGAAAGCGGCCGCCCGAGGCCGCCATGTGCCGTTCCAGCAAAGGCTCGACCGCCGCACCCAGGGTCATGTCCACGTTGCCGAACATGGCCGCGCAGGCCCGCCCTGCGCCAAACTGGCCGCCGGCGCTCATGGCCGCCTGGCCGGCCACGAATTCAGTTTCGCCAAGGGATCGTTCCGCCTCCGGTCCCAATTGGCGATACATGGAATGGCATTCGGCAAAGACCGTGGCGACAACGTTGTGGCCGCTGGCCAGGTCGGCGGCAAGCTCGGGCATCAGATAGGTGTGGCCGTTGCGTAGCCAAAGGTGGTGATGGGGATCGATGATGGGTATCTCGGCTTCAAGGATCGGCTCCTCAAGCTTGGCCAGCCAGTCGTCGTCCGGGCCTGTTTGTCCTGTATTCGCAGCCATCTATCTCTCCCGTGTTGGTAATCGAATGCCCGCTTATACCTGGGCGACCTTTTCCAGCGGCTCGGCCCGGCCGGCCGGCAGATGATCATAAAGGTCGGCGATCAAGTCGGATTTCAACGACTGGCGCGCCGGATCGTGCCACAAATTTTGCCATTGCAGGGGGTCCTCCGACAGGTCGTAGAGTTCGCCCACGTCGTCACGATCATAGTAATTGGTCCTTTCATAGACGGTGCAAATATGACCGTCGCGGTACAGTGTGCGCATAACGATGTCCCTGCCCGCGAAGCTGTCCTGCCATTCGGTGATGCTACGTTCGTGCCCGGCGGCATCCTGGGGCCGCGTCGGCAGCGGCATGCCCTCCATCCAATGGGGAATCGTCAGACCGGCAGCCGCGCAGATCGTTGGCGCCAGGTCGACATGGCCGACCGGCGCATGGATCTCCCCCGGCGCGATCCCCGTGCTGGGCGCCGGACGCCAAATGAACGGCAGCCGCATCAAGGCGTCCACATGATATGGCCCCTTGAACAGCATGCCGAAGTCACCCTGAAACTCGCCATGGTCCGTCGTGTAGAAAATATCCGTGTCCGCGCCCCAGCCAAGAGCCTCGATATGGCGCACGACCCGGCCGACCGCCTCGTCTATCAATTCATTCTCCACATGCACCATGGCGTTGACTTCGCGGATCTGATCCGGCGTCAACCGCGCAGGCACGAAGCCGGGAGGCACTTCGAAATTGAACTGCCCGCGCCCCTCGTACCATTCCAGCCAGTGGCGCGGCTTACCGCGCAGGATCTCCGCCGTCCGTTCGGGCGAACCCGGATAACCGGGCGGCATTTCCAGGTCGCGCCAATCGACGCGCTCCAGTTCACCTTGCGGTGGGTCCCAAGGATGGTGCGGATCGGGAAAGCTCATCCAGACAAACCAGTCTTCGCCGGCGTCCAGAGAATCGAGAAAGGCGATGGTGCGATCGGCCGTCCAGTCCGTGTGATAATGTCCCCGGGGGATCGGATTATGCCAGACCTGCGGCGCCAGGGTGTCGCCCCCGCCCCGCCCACTGGGTCCGCCGGCAGCGGTGTATTCGTGAAAGCCATCAACTTCGCCGGGATAGGTATCGCGCAGCCAGCGCGGATAGTGGGTCAGGCTGCGTCCCGCGCGCCCGGTGTGGCCGCACAATTCCATTCGGTCGAAACCGCGATGGGGCCCGGTCTCGCCACGGCCCGCGGCCCAGTTCTCGAAATATTCGGTATGGGAGGCGGGTTCAAAATGGGCCTTGCCCAGTAATGCGGTCCGGTAACCATGCTGGCGTAGGTATGCCGCCAGGTTGGGCGCCTCTACGGGCAACGGGATGCCGTTCGAGGTCACGCCGTGGCTGCGGATATACTGCCCGGTCAGAATTGTCGCCCGTTCGGGCATGCAGACCGTGTTCTGGTTGCGGGCCTGCCGATAGTTCAGGCCAGCCGCGGCCAGGCGGTCGATTGCCGGCGTCCGCGCCACCTTGCCGCCGGTACAGCCCAACGCATCATGGCGTTGCTGGTCCGTGGTGATCAGTAGAATTTTGCGTCCCATGCCATCGCCTCCGAGCAGGCAATTGGTAATCCTGGAGAGCGTTCGGCGCCAGCTTTTTATGCTTCGATGCACCTTGAAAGCGAGGGTAGGGTTTTTTTGTCCGCCCGGCCAACACCGGCCGTTACTTGCCTCTGTGGGCGGTGGGTGTATGTTGCGGCTTTCGAAATTGACACGTAACAGCAACGGCGCGCGAACAGGCGCGCCATGGAGGACAAGACAGGTTATGACAGAGCAAATCAACCCCGGACACATGCTGCAGGACAAGGTCATTCTGGTAACCGGCGCCGGGCGCGGCGTGGGCCGTGACATCGCCCTGTTGGCGGCCAGCCAAGGCGCCAAGGTGATCGTCAACGATCTGGGCGGCGAGGCCGACGGCGAAGGCGCGGACAAGACCCCGGCCATGGAAGTGGTGGGCGACATCAAGGCGGCCGGCGGCGAGGCCGCGGCCAATTATGGCTCGGTCGCCGATTTCGAGACGGCCGAAGCCATGGTGCAACAGGCAGTGGACACCTATGGCCGCATCGACGGCGTCGTCAACAACGCCGGCATTCTGCGTGATGTCATCTTCCATAAAATGACCGAGGAGGAATGGGACATTGTCATCGCCGTGCATTTGAAGGGCAGTTTCAACGTGGCCCGCGCCGCCGCGACCCGCTTTCGTGAACAGCAAAGCGGCGCCTTCGTGCACATGACCTCCACTTCCGGCCTGGTGGGGAATTTCGGACAAGCGAACTATGCCGCCGCCAAACTGGGCATCGCGGGACTATCGAAATCCCTGGCCCTGGATATGTCGCGCTTTGGCGTCCGCTCCAACTGCATCTCGCCCTTTGCCTGGAGCCGCCTGATCGGCACCATCCCCATTGCCGACGAGGCCCAGGCCGCCCGGGTCGAGAAGATCAAGGCCATGACCCCGGCCAAGATAGCGCCCATGGCGGTGTTCCTGTTGTCCGAGGCGGCGGCCGAAGTCACCGCCCAGATTTTTGGCGTGCGGCACAACGAGATCTTCCTGTTCAACCAGCCGCGGCCGATCCGGTCGGTGCAACGGACCGAAGGTTGGACGCCGGAAACCATCGCCGAACACGCCCTGCCGGCCATGAAATCCAGTTTCATGGGGCTGGAGCGCAGCCAGGATGTGTTCAGCTGGGATCCGGTCTAGCGCATTTGAAATGAACGCCGGACCGGGCCGCACCCTCGTCCGGCCAGCCACAGAAGCATGAATACTGGCTGGCCGGAAGGGGCGCGGGCCGCTGCCGGCGCGCCAAATGTTGGAAACCGGGAAGGATCCCCGCATGGCAATCGACTACGAGAAAATCAAGAACTGGCCGTTTCCGGAAGTGGTGCAAAGCTACACCACCCGCGACAGCATCCTTTATGCCCTGGGCGTTGGCCTGAACATGGACCCCCTTGACGAGGCGCAACTGCGCTTCACCTATGAAGAGAACATGCAGGCCCTGCCCACCATGGGCGTGGTCCTGGCGACGCCGGGTTTCTGGGTCAAGGATCCGGACAGCGGCGTCGATTGGGTCAAGGTTCTGCATGGCGAACAGGGCCTGGTCCTGCACAAACCCCTGCCGGCCGAAGCCACGGTGGTGGCGACCAACAAGGTAACCGAAATCATCGACAAGGGGGCGGGCAAGGGCGCGTTGTTGTTGCAGGAACGCACGGTTACGGACCAGGCCAGCGGGGACAAGCTGGCGACCTTGTATTCCACCACCTTTGCCCGCGGCGACGGCGGTTTCGGCGGCCCGGCCACGGGCGCGCGCGCCGTGCACAGCCTGCCCGAGCGGGCGCCGGACCTGACCTGCGACCTGCCGACACTGCCGCAAGCCGCCCTGATCTACCGCCTGTCCGGTGATTACAATCCTCTGCACGCCGACCCCAAGGTCGCCAGGGGCGGTGGCTTCAAGGCGCCGATCCTGCACGGCCTGTGCACCTTTGGCGTGGCCGGCCATGCCATCCTGAAAACCTGCTGCGGCTATGATCCATCCCGCTTCAAGTCCATGAGCCTGCGCTTTTCGGCGCCGGTTTATCCGGGCGAGACAATCCGCACCGAGATCTGGCGGGATGACGATGTGGTCTCGTTCCGGGCCAAAGTGGTGGAGCGGGATGTATTGGTCCTGAACAACGGGCGGGCCACGGTCGCGTGATGGCCACCTGATGGAGGCAGCAGCGCCACACTATGGACTTGATGACCTGGTTCGTTACGCCACGGACCTTGCCCCCTGGGCGGAAACGCTGGGGGTGGTGCCACCGGCGCCGTTTGGCTGATAAGGTTCAGCTTAAAATGGCAACAACAGGTTAGGAGCCAAACATGCGTACGATCAACGTCGGGGAAATTTGGGCCGATGGCGGCGCGGGGGTAGAATTCAATGCCTAAAATCTTGCTGGCCGGCCGTTTCCATCCTGACGCGGAAGCTCTGTTGGCGGAACGGCCTGATATCCAGTTCGAAACACTGGTGGAGCCCACGGAACAGGAATTGATAGATGCCATTCCGGGCTGCCACGGACTGGTCCTGCGCACCACCACCTTTGGCGCGGCGGCCTGCGCCAAGGCCGACAGCCTGAAGGTGATCGCCCGGCACGGCGTCGGCTACGACAATGTCGATGTCGCCGCAGCCACGGCCCGGGGCCTGCCCGTCGCCGTGGTGGGCGAGGCCAACTCCAATGCCGTGTGCGAGCACGCCTTCATGTTGATGTTGGCGACTGTGAAGGACGCCCTGCCACTGGATGCCGCCGTGCGCAAACAGGATTACGCCCGGCGCAACGCCATGACCGCCGGCGAAGTCGCCGGCAAGACCATCCTGATCGTCGGCTTTGGCCGCATTGGCACCCGCATGGCGAAGCGCTGTGCCGCCTTTGACATGCAGGTCATCGTGGCCGATCCCTACGTGCCGCAACGGGTGGTCCGGGGCAATGGCTATGACTATGTGGAGGATTTCCGCGACGCCCTGGACCGGGCCGATATCGTCACCATGCACCGTCCCGGCAACCATGACGGCAGCCCGGTAATGACGGGCCAGGAATTCTCCCGCATGCGCAAAGGTGCGGTGCTGATCAATACGGCGCGGGGCACCCTGCTGGACGAGGATGCCTTGTACCAGGCCCTGACCAACGGGCCCCTGGGCGCGGCCGGGTTGGATGTAACACGTGACGAGCCACCGGCCCCGGATCTGCCGCTATTGAGCCTGGAAAATGTCCTGCTAAGCCCCCATATCGCCGGTGTGACGCGGGAGGCATTCCGCGCCATGGGTCTGCGGGCGGTGCAGAATTGCCTGGATGCCATTGATGGCAAGCTGGACCCCTACTATCTGATCAATCCGGAGGTCCTGCAGACCGGTAATGGCAATGGCTAATTCAGTCCCGGGCTACGTGGATGCGGACGGCGTTTGGGTCGAAGTGCTAAGCGCCCCACGGGCCGCGCCGGCCTTGTTCCTGGACCGGGACGGCGTCGTGGTCGTGGAGACCCACTTTCTGCATGAAGTGGAAAAGACCGAACTGATCCCCGGTGCCGGCGAGACCATTGCGCTGGCCAACCAGCGGGGCCTGCACGTGGTCCTGGTGACCAATCAGTCCGGTGTCGGGCGCGGTTATTACGGTTGGGCCGAATTTCAGGCCGTACAAGACAAGATCATGGCCGATCTGGCCGCCCTGGGGGCCCATGTTGATGCGGTCTGCGCCTGTCCCTATCATCCCGAGGCCCAGGCGCCCTATGACCGTGAACATTCTGATCGCAAACCCAATCCCGGCATGCTGTTGAAGGCGGCCATTGCCTTGGGTATAGAAATGGCGCCTTCCTGGATCGTTGGCGATCTACCCACCGATATGGGGGCCGGACGCAATGCCGGGCTGGCGGGGGGCGTTCACGTGCTGACCGGTTTCGGCTCTGGCCATCGAACCGAAGCGTTGGCCCACGCCAGCGATGACTTCCAGGTCTTTGGCGCTGACAGCATTCATGCCGTCGGGCAGCTTGTCCCACTGTTGGCCGATTAATGCGCTCTAACGGCCACTGAAGTCAGGTTTTTCCTTGTTCAGGAAGGCCTTATAGCCGGTCTGAAAATCCTCGGTGGCGAAGCAGGCATAGCTTTCTTCTATCTCGACCGCGTCCAATGGCCTGGGCTCGGCCAGGCGGCGGGCGAATTTCTTGTGCCAGCGGGCGACCAGAGGAGCGCCCTGGGCTATGCGCCGCGCCGTGGCCTCGGCCTCGGCCGTCACCTGGTCGTCAGGTACGACACGGTTGACCAGGCCTTTTTGCATGGCCTCGCCGGCATCGAAAACCCGCCCTTCCAAAACAATCTCGAGCGCCGCGGCGCGGCCCACCACGCCGGCCACAGCCTGCATTTCATTCAACGCTACCACCAGGCCAAGGTTCTTCACCGGCACGCCAAAGCGGCTGGCAGTGCCGCAAATGCGCATGTCGCAACAACAGGCCAGTTCCAAACCACCCCCCACGCAGACACCGTGGATCATCGCCACCACCGGATGCCGGCAGTTCTGAATGGCCGACAGAGCGGCCGCCATGACCTCGCCGTATTGCCCGGCGCTGTCCCGGTCAAAACGTTCCGTTGCAAATTCAGCGATGTCGGCACCTGCGGCAAAAGCCTTTTCGCCGGCCCCACGCAGGATGATACAACGCAGATTATCCGCCGCGTCCAGGGCGGTGAAGGCATCGGCGATGCCTTGCCACATGGCCAGGTTCATGGCGTTCAGGCGGTCTGGCGCGGACAATATCACCGTCGCCACGTCGCCGGTTCGTTCGGTCAGAATTTCACCGCTCAAAATCTCTCCACCTGCTCTTGTCGTCATGACACAATCAGCCGCTACTTATTTCTTGCCGAACAGACTGTCCAGACCCTTTTTCAAGCTATCCAAGGGTCCGTCATCGGCTGCACCGCTGGCCGACGGCTGTTCCGGCGCCTTGGCGGGGGAGGGGTCTGCGTCAGCCTTGGCGATCTTCAGACAAGGATTATCTTCGCCGCTGCCCATGTCTCCCAATGCCAGCAAGGCCAGGGGCAGAAACATGGTCCGTCCCAGCAGACCGCCCAGACGCCGCGCCGTAGCCAATTCATCAGGCCGGAAAGTGGGTTCGGCAAAGGTGCCGCCAATTTTTACAGGCACCGCGACATTCAGGGTCGCTGATTTTGCATACGGTGAAATTTTCATGGCCAGGGTTTCCTTGCCCAGGTCTATTTCGCCCTCGCCAACCAGAGTGGAAAATTCCGTATCAACCAATAGAACCTGAGAGGTGGCAACGCCTTTCTTGATTTCGAAACCGGATGCGATGCAATTCAGCACCGTCCATTTCGATTTTTCCGGCGATATCATGCCCATGATCGCCGACAGGCCGCCGATGGCGGCATCGAAGGCTGCGGTTTTCACCATGCCTTCGTTCATCAGCAATTTGATGCCGCCGTTCAGACTGCCCGCGACGGTTGCCACGGACTCCCCACGGCCCGCCAATTTCACCGACAGATCGCCCGTACCCTGAAGCAGAGCCGTGGTTTTGCTTTCTGCCAACAAGCCTCCCACATCCAGTTTCGGAGCTGCCAATTCAAAGCTTACCGTCGGGATCTTGCTGCTGGCATCAACCGAGGCGGAAGCCTGCATGCTGCTGCCGCCGGCAGTCAAAGCCACGGGATCCAGTCTCAAGTGGCCATTTTTCAAGATGGCGACGGCTGTCAGGTCCTGCAGTTTCAGGCTTGGCGTCACCACTTCCGCCAAGGATATCTTCACATCCGCATCAAGCGCCTTCAAGACATCGAGGGGAAGCCGCTCCGCGGGAAAGATCTTGCCGGGCCGCTTCACTTTACTGCCCGCAGGCGCCTTGTGGTCCTTGGTCGCCGGCCGCAGTTGCGTTAAGTCCAGGCGCTTGCCGGACAACTCGGCGGTCAATTTCGGCAGCTTACCGCCGGTATCCATGCTGAGACTACCCGCGAGATGGCTGTTGCCCAGATCGAGGTGCAGATCCGAAAGACTGACCTTGTGGCCCGCGGCGCTGAGCTGGACGCCGAGCTTCATGGCCACGTTCGCAGGCAGCACGCCGCCAACCAGAGACTGCAGCCCTGACAGATCCGCCGCCCTCACCTCGATGTGTGCATCCATGACGCCGGTGGTTGCCTTGGCCGACCCTTTGATCTTGGCGCGCAGACCCAGAACCTCCGCCGTCAAGTCGATCTGCAGGGGTTTGACAGTGGAAAAGGCATTCTTCAAGGGTCCCACGGCGCCGTTCAATTTCAGGCTCATGTCATTGAAGCTGGCCAGAACATTCAACTGCAAGGCATCGTCAACGGAGCCAGCTTCGGCCTCCAGAGCCACCAATTTGACTTTCGTGGTCTCGCCGTTGACACCGTTGCGATAGGTCAGCAGGCCATTTTCGATCATCAGGCGGCCAATATGCGGCACCGCGCCGCCGCCATCAGCCGCCGTCTTTCCTCTCTCTTCTGCCGGCGCTCGGAAAATCCAGTTGCCCGTGCCTTTGGCATCGGTCTCAAGCAGGATATCCGGTTCGATCAGGATTAAACGGTTAATCCGGATATCCCCGAACAGCAACGGCAGCAGCCGCAATTGCACTTCAAAGCGGCGCAGGGTCATCATCTGTGATCGCGAGCCCCACGGCGCGTTGCCCAGGCTGATACCTTCACCCGAAACGGTAGGGGTCAAAGACACCGACAGGGATAATGGACCTTGCAACCGCAGAACCCGGCCCGTAGCGTCCTGGGCCGCTTGGGCAATCTCGCTGCGGTATTCATCCACATCCAGATTGGTCAGATAAGCCGCGCCAGCAGCAACGATAGCCACCAGTGTAGCGACCGCTATTCCCGCGATCTTGCCGATCCGCACAATCCATCCTCCATACCGGAATTCGTTTGCATTCAAACATAGGATAGCATGAGATGGTTTGTCTCGGTCGTGACGGGCCGCACTATCCGGCGACGGCTGCCAGGGTTCGCCCCCTGGGCACCGGTCCTGTATAGCGCGAGGCCGGGCGGATGATGCGGCCGGTTTGTTCCTGTTCGAAGATATGCGCGGTCCAGCCCAGAACCCGGCCCATGGCGAAGGCCAGGGTGAACAGCTGCCGCGGCAGGCCGGCGGCTTCCAGGGCCAGGGCGGTGTAGAATTCCACATTGGTGTCCAGACGCCGGCTGGGATAGCGTTCCGCCAATCTGGCCAGCACGGCCCGCTCGACGCGTTCCGCCAGGGCAATGCGGTTTGGCCCGCCGCGCAAACCCGCCACTACGCCCTTGAGGACATCGGCCCGGGGATCGCGGGTCCGGTAGACCCGATGGCCAAAGCCCATCAACCTCTCCCCGGCCGCGAATTGGCGGTCAAGCCAGGGTTCAATGCCTGCCGGATTGCCGATTTCATCAAGCATATCCAGAACTGGGCCCGGCGCGCCGCCGTGCAGCGGCCCCTTCAGGGCGCACAGCGCAGCCACGACGGCCGAGACCATCCCGGCCCGGGTGGACGACACCACCCTGGCCGTAAAGGTGGATGCATTGAGGCCATGATCGGCCACGGTGACCAGATAGGTTTCCAGGGCCCGGGCCGCCATCTGATCGGCTGGCCGCCCCGTCAACATGGTCAGGAAGTCGGCCGCCTGACCCAGCCCGGGATCGGGGCTGACCGCCGGCTGGCCAAGTGTTTGCCGCCAGAGGGCGGCGGTGAAAACCGGCACGGCGGCGCAGAGCAGCAGATGATCACAATCATCGTCGCCCAACATGGCCAGGCCAGCGCGCAGTCCTTCGATGGGAGACAGGCCCTTGGCGGCGGGCAGCAGCAGGGGCAGGCGGTCTGCCGCGCGCAGCCGGGCCAGGCCCAAGGCCTGCCGAATGGCGGTGCCGTCAAGGTGGCCCTCAACCGAACCGGGCGCCAGGCCGTCCCATAGAAGGGCCGCCGTATCGGCAAAATCAAAGCGGGCGGCCAGTTCCTCTATATCGTGGCCCCGCACGATCAGGCGGCCGGCCTCGCCATCCACCTGACTCAGGTTCGTAACCGCTGCGACGACGCCATCCAGGCCCGTATTCATAAGCAATCTCCTATCCGTGGTTTCCCTTGCCGTTGCCGCTTTATCTGATATCATAAACTATATCGTCAATATTGATTCATACAATCAAGTATAGGCAGAAGAATGGCCCAGCCCTATCTCACCGCCCGCGAAGCGGCGGCAGAACTGAACGTTTCCAGGGCCACCCTGTATGCCTATGTCTCTCGCGGCCTGGTCCGTTCGGAACCCGTGGAGGGCAGCCGCAGCCGGCTGTACCGGGCCGATGACGTGCGCGCCATGCGGGCCCGAAAAACTGCTAATTCCGCATCCGAAACAATCGCCGCCACGGCATTGACCCATGGCACGCCGATCCTGGATTCGGCCATCACCCTGATCGCCGACGGCGAATTGTACTACCGGGGCAGGGACGCATGCGAGCTGGCACGCAGATCCAGTCTGGAAAGCGTCGCCAGCCTGTTGTGGCAATGCAACGACAATGATCCTTTTGCCTTTCCGGCGCCTGAAATTGGCGATTTTGCCTCGCCCCTGACCGGCGTGGCCCGCTGTCAGGCCCTATTGCCCCTGGCGGCGGCGCGGGACCTGCGTGCCTACAATCTGGCGCCGGACAGCGTCGCCCGCACGGGCGCCGATCTGTTGCGCCTGTTGACCGGCGGCGTTACCGGCAGGGCGCCGTCCATTGAACCGATCCATGCCCAGTTAAGCGCCCATTGGGGCGGCGGCGGCACCGCGGCCAGGTTGATCCGCGCCGCACTGGTGCTGTGTGCCGACCATGAATTGAATGCCTCCACCTTCACCGTGCGCTGTGTCGCCTCGACCAGGGCCACGCCCCATGGCGCCGTGATGGCGGGACTGTCAGCCTTGCAGGGCCCGCGCCACGGCGGGCAGAGCGCACGGGTTGCGGCGCTGTTCGATGAAGTCGCAGGCGCCCATAGCCCCCTGGCCGCCGTCGCCGCCCGCCTGCGCCGGGGCGAGCGTCTGCCCGGCTTTGGCCATCCCTTGTATCCCGGCAGGGACCCACGTTGCCGCCTGTTGCGCCGTCTGGCCGGTGCCGCTCTGGGCAGCAATCCGTATCTGGCCATGGCCGAGGAACTGGCGGAGGCCGGCACGGCCAATACCGGCCTGCGGCCCAATGTGGATTTCGCCCTGGTCATGCTGCAACGCAGCCTGGGCCTGCCCGCCGACGCGCCCATGGGCATATTTGCCGTCGGCCGCTGCGCCGGCTGGATCGCCCATGCCCAGGAACAATACGCCCGCCCGGAACTGATCCGCCCCCGGGCCCGCTATATTGGTGAACAACCGCAACTGGCGCAAACACCGGGCAGCGCCTAAACTGGCGGAAATTTAACGGGAGGACAGGCTATGGTGACGTTCGCGGAATATCGAAAAATGGATGCCACGGCCCTGGCCGAGGCGATCGCGAAAGGCGAGCTGTCAGCGGGCGAGATTTTGGAAACCGCGATTGCCCGCGCCGAGGCGGTGAACCCGGACTTGAACGCGATCGTCCATCGGCAATACGATCAGGCCCGGCAAACCGTTGCGGCGGGCGGCAAAGCCAAGGGCGCATTTTCAGGGGTACCCTATTTGTTGAAGGACCTCGGCGCCTTTGATGCGGGCCAGCCCTGCACCATGGGAAGCCGCCTGTGGGCCGATTTCGTGCCTGATCATGACGCGACCTATACGGAACGCTGCAAGGCGGCCGGTCTGGTCATCATGGGGCGGACCAACACCCCGGAATTGGGCCTGAATGCCTCGACCGAGCCAACCTTGCACGGGGCCACACCGAATCCCTGGGACGCGAGGCGTTCCGCCGGCGGCTCGTCGGGCGGGTCGGCGGCGGCGGTGGCCGCCGGTATCCTGCCAATGGCCCATGCTACCGACGGTGGCGGCTCGATCCGCATACCCGCCGCCAACTGTGGCCTGTTCGGAGTCAAACCGACGCGTGGCCGCAATCCGGCGGGACCGGACGTGGGCGAGGGCTGGAGCGGCATGTCCACGGGCCATGTGGTCAGCCGCTCGGTGCGGGATTCCGCCCGTATGATGGATTGCACCCACGGCCCGGCGCCGGGCGACCCCTATGCCGCACCGCCGCCCAACCGTCCCTTTGCCGAGGAAGTCGGCGCCGATCCGGGGCAACTGCGTATTGCCTTGATGACCAATGGCTTTGACGGCCGGCCCCTGGACCCGGAATGTGTCAGGGGCGCGGAAGACACGGCGAAACTGTGCAGCGATCTGGGGCACCGGGTCGAGGCGGCGCAGCCAAACCTGGATGTGGACGCGCTGAACCAGGCCTCCCGCAGCATCATCGCCGGCAATGTCTGGACCGCCGTGCGCCTGCGCTGCCAGGCCCTGGGGCGGGAGCCCGGCGGCCAGGATGTCGAAGCCATTACCTGGGCCTTCGCCCAGGAAGGCACCCGCGCCAGCGCCGGCGATTATGCCGCGGCCGTGTTGACCCTGCATCAACAGGGCCGGCAGTTGGCGGCCTTTTTCCAGGATTACGATCTGATTTTGTCATCCACCCTGCGCCATCCACCCCTGCCCCTGGGCGCCATCGATATGGAGGGCACGGATCTGGACCAATATTACAAAGCGCTGTTCGAGGACGAAATCGCCATCACGCCGTTCTACAACAACACCGGCTGCCCGGCCATGACCGTGCCGCTGCACTGGAGTGCCGACGGCCTGCCCGTGGGCATCCATTTCGGCGCCGCCTTTGGCGATGAAGCGACCTTGTTCCGACTGGCCAGCCAGCTGGAAGCGGCCAGCCCCTGGTTCGATAAAGTGCCCGACTGAATCGGGATAGGCAGATTCAAGTTTTAAGTGCACCACTGGCGTTTTCAGTCAGGACTTCGAACGGCGTTTGTAGCTGAGGCATTTTCACGGTCGACTTACGGCGGTCAACGCGTATTCTACGTTGAATCGACGATCTCTATAGATCTCGTCACGGCTTCGACATTGTTGACGAAGATTTTCGCTGTCCACTTGCCGAGCGGCCAAACAAGTGGATTTTTCGGTATGAACCTAAAAGTAAAATTATGGGTCGAGCCTACTGGCAAAGCTGCGTCACCGGTTTGCCAAGGCGCCGTCAAGAGCGTGACGATTTGGCCGGCGTTGTCATAGAGTTCAAAACGAATCAAAAGATCGAAGTTCGATCTGACAGCGCCAAGTCGCACAATTGTCCAGAGGCCGTCCGCAACAGTTCGGTCGAGCTTCTGTTCCGAGAATGCTGGAATAACCGTCCTCGTTTCGCAATTGCTCATAACGCCGGTCTTTTTGCACTGCTCGATGGCGTTTATAATCAGGGGGTTCGTACGTTCCTCTGCGGTGTATTCCACTCCGGGGTTTTTGGTAACCAAGTAAACTGTGAGTGTTCCGAAGGGTTGGCTCTCTGAAGTTGAGACTGAGCCGCTTTCTGTCGTCTGACAGGCCGTAGCTAGAGCGACGACAAGGACGCAGGGCAAGAGCATATACTTCAAGGACATGAAGACCTCCAATCCGAACAGCGAAATGCATCTAATTCCCGTTTTGGTACTGCCGATTATTGAGAGCGTCGAACAAAGATCGCCAGGTTAGCTATTCAATTTAACGACGCGACGGCCAACACGCCAGTGCGGTGAATTAGTTTGTCTTTTGTCAGCCTGCGTCTTTTAGAGCATGTCGGGGCTAAGAAATCGCGTCGCCGCCGGGGCGGCATTGGATCAGTTGCTGGTGCGCCAGGCCGGCTTCCCGATGCACATGGGCGGCGTGGTATTCCGGCATGGCGATCATTTGCAGAAAGGCATCGCGGGTCGGATATTCGACCACCACCACTTCATCCCAAAGATCACCGTCGTCGCCGATGAAGACCACTTCAGGCTGACCGGACCAGACGATGCGGCCACCCAGGCCGGCGACAATCTTGCCCACGGCGGCGCCGTAGCGCAGATAGGCCTCGCGCCCCGTGACATCCGCATCATCGGTTTCGCCCGCTTGATATTGGGCCCGGTCATGAAACTTCAGCAGATTGATCATGTGAATGGCCCCTTTGCGCGGGTGATCGCGAAAGTCCCGCATTTGGGCGCCGCTCGGTTGCTTTTTCTGGCTCATCTCTCCGCTCCCACATATTGCCCGTGATTGCCGCAGCAGGAGACAAATTAGCCCGGAAGCCGCCTCGATGAACAGCATTGACCTTGCGGGGGAGAGGACTTTTGGCGATAACTGAGGCCATGGAAAAAATAACCGTAATCGGCGCCGGCGCATGGGGCACCGCGCTGGCACAAATGTTGGCGGCGGGCGGGCGGCAGACGCAAATCTGGGCCCGCGAGGAAGAGGTCGTCGAGGCCATCAACAAGGAGCACGCAAACCCTGTGTTCCTGCCCGATGTCGCGCTGCATGCGGACCTGCATGCCACCAACGATCTGGCCGAGGCGGCCCAGGCGAATTTGCTATTGCTGGTCACCCCGGCCCAATATTTGCGCCCGGTGACGGCGGAACTGGCCAGGCATGCGGCAGCTGACACCCCAGCGGTGATCTGTGCCAAGGGCATTGAAAAAGACAGCTATGCCCTGATGAGCGAGGTGCTCTCGGAAACCATGGCGGCGGCACCTCAGGCCGTCCTGTCCGGCCCGACCTTCGCCATCGAAGTGGCCAAGGGCCTGCCGACCGCGGTCACCCTGGCCTGCACCGACGAGGCCCTTGGCGGGCGGATTGTCGAGACCATTGGCCAGGCCCATTTCCGGCCCTATTGGACCGATGATGTGATCGGGGCGCAGATTGGCGGCGCGGTCAAGAATGTTCTGGCCATCGCCTGCGGCATTGTTGAAGGCCGGGCCCTGGGCGACAACGCCCGGGCCGCCTTGATGACCCGTGGCCTGGCCGAGATGATCCGCTATGGCGAGATGCGCGGCGGCCGGGCGGAAACCTTGATGGGCCTGTCCGGCCTGGGTGATCTGGCGCTGACCTGCAATTCCGACCAATCGCGCAACATGTCCCTGGGCATCGAATTGGGCGAGGGGCGGAGAATGGAGGATATCCTGGCCGAGCGGCGGTCGGTCGCGGAGGGCGCGCATACGGTCTCGGCCATCGCCGATCATGTCAGCCCGATGGATTTCGAAATGCCCATTTGCACGGCGATGGACGGGGTCTTGAACTACATGGCGGATATCGACGCTACTATTCGGGGCATGCTGGGGCGGCCCTATCGGCCGGAAACGGACTAACACAAACACTTAACCAACAACATTTGGGGGATGCCATGGCCTATTGGCTGTTTAAATCAGAACCGGGCGCCTGGTCGTGGGACGATCAGGTGAAGGAAGGCAAAAAGGGCGCCGAATGGGATGGCGTTCGCAGCCACCAGGCCGGCAACAATATGAAGGCCATGAAGGTCGGCGATAAGGGCTTTTTCTATCATTCGGTCAACGAAAAGCAGGTCGTGGGCATCGTCGAGGTCTGCAAGGAATGGTACCTGGACCCAAGCGATCCAAAGGGGGTTTTCGGCATGGTCGATGTCCGCGCCCTGGAGGCCTTGCCCATCCCCGTGACCCTGGCCCATATCAAGGCGGAGGAACGGCTGGCCGAATTGGCCCTGGTCAAACAGTCGCGCCTGTCGGTGCTGCCCGTGGACGCTAGGAGCTGGAAGCTTATCTGCCGCATGGGCGGCCTGAAAGGCTGAATTGCCTCGAACAGGAGTAGAGTTATGAGTATTCCCGTCAACGATTGGATCGCCCATCACGCCCGCTTTGCGCCGGATCAGCAGGCGATGCACGATCTCGCCTCGGGCCGCCGCTTCAACTATCAGCAGATGCACGAGCGGGTCGAACGCGCCGCCCTGTATCTGCGCGACGGCCTGGGCGTGGGGAATGGCGACCGGCTGGCGGTGCTGTGCCACAACGACACGGATATGTTCGAGCTGCAGTTCGCCTGCCGCCGCCTTGGCGCGATCTTCCTGCCCCTGAACTGGCGCCTGGCGGTGCCGGAACTGGAATATATCTGCAACGACGCGACGCCGAAGGCACTATTGTACGGTAACGAGTTCGCCGCCGAGGCGGCCGAGATCCAGCGTCTGGCGAATGTGCCAACTATCGCCAGCCTGAACAATGGCGGCGATAGCGACTATGAAGCCGGGCTGGCGGCGGCCAGCGGTACTGTCGCGGCGCCGCACCGGGTGCTGACCGACGTCTGGACGGTGATGTACACATCGGGCACCACGGGCCGCCCCAAAGGCGCCAAGATCACTTACCAGATGGCCGTGTTCAATGCCATTCAGTGTGCCATGACCGTGGAACTGACCAGTAAATCGAACAATCTGGTATTCCTGCCGATCTTCCACACCGGCGGCCTGAACGTCTATGGCAACCCGGTGTTCCATACCGGCGGCAACAATGTGGTGCTGCGCAGCTTCGATCCGGCCTATTTCCTGGCGCTGCTGACCGACAAGGAATTGAACCTGACCCATGCCCTGGGGGTGCCGACCAATTATCTGATGATGGCCGAGGAACCGGGCTTCGCCACGGCCGATATGTCGCACGTGGTCTGCCTGGGCGTCGGCGGCGCGGCGGCGCCGTTGTCGCTGATCGAGGATTTCGGCGCCAAGGGCATCAAGCTGCAGCAGGGCTGGGGCATGACCGAGACGGGACCCCTGGGCCTGATGCTGTCGGGTGACCAGGCCATTTCCCGGGTCGGCTCGTCCGGTCTGCCGCCGATGTACGTCAGCCTGCGGATCGTCGACGAGAATGAAGCGGACGTGCCTCAGGGAGAGACCGGCGAATTGCTGATCAAGGGACCCACCGTGACGCCGGGCTATTGGAACCGCGAGGCCGAACACGACGACTTTTACACCCCGGACGGCTGGTTCCGCACCGGCGATGCGGCCCGGCAGGACGAAGGCGGCTACTACTACATCGTCGACCGAACCAAGGATATGTTCATCTCGGGGGGCGAAAACGTCTATCCGGTGGAAGTGGAGAATGTGATTTTCCAGATAGACGGCGTACTGGAAAATGCCGTGATCGGCGTTCCGGACGACAAATGGGGCGAAATCGGCCGGGCCTGCGTGGTTCTGAAAGACGGCTCAAACCTGAACGAGGACGCCATCATCGAACATTGCCAGGGGCAGTTGGCCCGCTTCAAGGTGCCAAAGCAGGTCCGCTTCATGGACGAACTACCCCACAACGCCACCGGCAAGGTGCTGAAGCACGAATTACCCCGGGATTAGTGCAGTTTCGATATTCATCGAATCAGGTCTAACTATTCGTGCGCCAACGCGCACCGCTCCCCAAGAGCTTCAGGGCGGGCGGCGCATTAGCGCCGGGCCGCCGTCGCGGCCTGGATGGCGTAATTCGAAATCGAATTCGGTCTATAGCCTGTCGCGGCTATCCTCTATCGCGGCCAGGCGCGCAGAGCGCAGAGGCCGCCGTCCACGGGCAAAAAGACGCCGGTGACCCAGCGGGCTTCATCGCTGGCCAGATAGACCGCGGCCCAGCCCACGTCCCAGCCCGTGCCTTCGGTCTGCATGGGCACCATTTCAATGCGGCGTTTGCGAACCTCCTCGCCCCGGCCGGCCACCATGGGCGTGGCGACGGAGCCGATGATGATGCAATTGCAGCGGATCTGTTCCGTGGCGTAGTCGGCGGCGATGGATAATGTCAGGCCATGCACGCCGGATTTGGTGGCGGCATAGGCCGCGGCGCCTGGACTGCCCATCAGACCCAGGGCGCCAGCGATCGAGGAGACATTTATAATGGAACCGCCGCCGCCACTCTCCCGCATCAAAGGCACGGCAACCCGGCTGCACATCATGGCCGAGGTCATGTTGACGTGCAGGAGATTGCTCCAGGTCTCGTCGCTCAAATCCTCGACACGGTTCGGTCCGCCGCCCGCGCCCACACCGACGTTGTTGCAAAGAATATCCAGACGGCCATAGCGTTCCTGAACCGCCTGTCCCATGGCCGCAACCTGGTCGGACTTGGTCACATCCGCCGCAAAGACCGAGGCCTCGCCGCCTTCGTCCGCGATCTCGGCCGCCAATGCCTCGCCACGTTCGGCTGAGCGGTTGACCAGCAATACCTTGGCCCCCTCGCGGGCCATCAGCAGGGCCATGGCCTTGCCGTTGCCCACCCCTTCGCCCCGCGGGGCCGCACCGGTCACGATGGCAACCTTGCCATCCAATCGTCCCATGCTGTTTCCTTTCCTTTCGCGTTCAAGCGCCCAAAGTTAAGCCGTGGGGCTGCGCGCCTCAATGGCGCTAGTCCTGGAAATCATTGGCTGTTCCAGCCAATGATTTCTGCGTCCAGTTAGGGCGTCCATCCGTTTCTTGTCCATTCCGCCGGCACTAATCGTCCGGATAGCGCCAGACCTGGCCGGGCTGTTCGGCCTCTTCATCAATGGTCCATTGCGGCATGGCCAGGCCGTCGGCAATGTCGGTAAAGACCATGCGCACCCGGCTGCCAATGCCCACCCTGGCCACCATTTCAGGCGGCGCCAGAATACCGTCCGGCGTTGCCAAATTGCCCAGCACGCGCAGGGCTTCATGCTCTGTTGGCGCACCTTTCTGGGTATCGAGATCGACCACCAGCAGCAGATAGGGCACATGCGGTTTGAAGGCCGGTTGGATGGCGTGCACGACCTCCGTATAGCTGTGCACCTCGCCCTTGCCCTCTACCGGGGTCCAGGTAAAGTTCCCGCTGCCGCACCAGGCACAGGCCGTGCCCACGGGATAGCGGATCAGGCCGCAATCGTCACATTTCTGCAGATGAAATTCGTGCCGGGCGCAATGCTTGAAATAGGCTAGGTTCTCGTTGTCCAGGGCATCGACCTGCAAGGTCATGCCCAGATAATCAGCGACGATGGTTTCCGTCATTTTTCTATCTCCCGTTACACCAATGGTCGTTGCTCAGGCGCCGCGGCGCATGACCATGGCCGAGCCGGTGCCCGGCGTAGCCCAGCCCAGGTTGGCGCTTACTTCCACATCCTTGACCTGGCGGCAGCCGCCTTCGCTGTGATCGTAGGTATGCTGGCGTTTACCGTCCGGACCGATGGGGCAGGAATCGTCCGCCTCGTGGCGCAGCTGGCGGACGTTCTCCACCACCATCGCCACGCCATGGGTATAGCCTTCACAGAGATGGCCGCCGGAGGTGTTGTTGGGCCGCCGGCCGCCCAGGAAGGTGGTGCCGTCGGAGACATAATCCCCACCCTCGCCCTTTTTGCAGAAGCCATAGTCCTCCAGCTGCAACATGGTGGTAAAGGTGAAGGCGTCGTAAGAGCCAGTGACATCGATATCATCAGGGCCAACGCCGGCGTTGCGCCACAGGCGCGGGGCGGCATAGTGCCCGGCGACGGTCGAGATCGGCCCGGCTTCATAATGCAAATCGGCACGCGGCTTCGAGACCCGGCCGACAACGCCACGGATCAACGCCGGTATCTGCCGGCAGTCCTTGGCCCGGGCGGCGGAGGTGACGATAATCGCCGTGGCATTGTCGGTCTCGACACAGCAATCCAGCAGATGCAGCGGCTTGCAAATCATCCGGCTGCCCAGCACGTCATCCACGGTGACCCGGTTGTTGTACAGCGCCTTGGGATTATTGGACGCATGGTGCGAATGGGCGACCTTGACCATGGCCACCTGCTCGGGCCTGGTGCCGTAATCGTACATGTGGCGCATGAAGCTGGGCGCGAACAGTTGTCCGGGGCTCTGCCAGCCGTAACTGCGTTGGTGCAGGAATTCGCCGACCACCGGGGCCACGGCGCGGGCGCCGGTGCCGCCCACCCGGGTCTGGCTATGACCGTTCATGGAGCGGAAGATGACCACGGTTTCGCACATCCCCGCCTCGATCACGCCCATGGCGATGCCGACCATGGCTTCCGTACTGGAGCCACCGCCCAGAACATCCATGTAAAAATTCAAACGTATGCCCAGATCGGCCGAGACAAAGGTGGACAGGGTCGAATCCATGGCGGAATAGGACATCATGCCGTCCACTTCGCCCGGCGCCAGGCCGGCGTCGGCCATGGCATTGCGCACGGCGCGGGTGGCCATGGCCCGCGTGGTCACCCCGGAGCCACGGACATATTCCGTCTCGCCGACACCGACGATGGCATATTTTTCCCTAAGAGAGGCCCCAAGTTCGGGATCCAATTGATCGATGCGCGCCATGTTTTCTCCTCACCTATTGCTTTGCACGAAGCCCTATTGTCGCCCCTCGCAGCCAATCCGTCTATGGATGATGCCGCCCCAGCCGGAGCAAAAGCAGGATCAGCAGGCCACAGATACCGCTCAGCAGATACAATCCGGCGGCAAAGCCGCCCGTCAGGTCCGACAAAGCGCCCAGGGTCAACGGGCCCAGAACGCCGCCGATTTCCGCCGCCGAGAAGAACAACCCGCCCGCGGCGCCGGCATGACGGCTGCCAACGCCCGGCGTTTCCACCAGCAACAGCATCAGGACCGTCATCAACGAACTTTTCGAGAGGCCTTGCAGGATCAATCCAAGGCTCAGGGGCAGGGCACTGCCGGCGCTTTGCAACAGCAGCGTCGACAGGCCGGCCGAGATGATCAGGCCATAAAGGATTTTCTGGCGCCTGGCCGGTATCGCCAGGCGCGGGATCAGCAGTGACCCCAAAATGCCGACGGCGGTGGGGATCGCCGACCAGTAGCCGGCTTGAGCGGCCGTCATGCCGCCCCGGCGCAGAATCTCCGGCAGCCAGTTGTTCAGGCCGTGGTTGAAGAAAAACGCCCCAACCGCCATGAGCAGCACAACGCGGACCGCGGGCAGGCGAAGCAGCCTGCGGAAGATCTGCAACTGCCCCTGGCCCCGGTCCGCCATGGCCAACCGTTCCAGGGCGCGGGCCTGGGGATGGCGGTTGATGGCCAGCCAGACCAGACCAATAAATAGACTGATCCCGGCGTAGAGGAACATGACATGACGCCAGTTCTCATCCAACAGGGGCATGACGACGCTGTTGGTCAGGGCCAGAGCGCAGATCCCGCCCAGGGCCGGACCGGTAATATAGATGCCCATGGCCATGCCGCGATCGGCGCCTTCAAAAGACAGACTGACCAGCTTGGGCGCACCGATGGATATCAGGGGACCGCCGATGCCGAACAGGGCCACCGCCAGGAACAGAGAGAGCTGATCGCTGGCCAGGCCGCGTGCCGCCGCCGACAAGGCAATGATCACCGCCGCCGCGAACAAGGCCCGGCGCGGCCCCGCGCGGTCCAGAAATGCACCGCAGGGCATGGCCGAAGCAATGTAGATCAGCGGCCATGCCCCCAGCACTAGGCCCATGGCGCCGTCACTGAGGTTCAGGTCGGCCCGAATGGCGCCGATCAGCGGCGCCATGGCAACCAAAGTCAGGCCAAAGGCGAAATACAAAATCCAGACGCCGAATAACAGCAGCCAGCGAAAATGGCCGACCGCAGGGTCGGCCGATCTGCCTGATGCGGCTTGTTGCGAAGGCGGTATGGAAGACATGCCCGGCGGCGATAACACTAATTTTCGGGATTGGCCACTGGCGCCATCTGGATACGCCACAACCGGACCGGTTTTTCCACGCCGCGCAAGGTCGCCGTCTCCTGCACCGGCGCGGCCACCGGGCCATTGGCGAATATCTCCCGAACTCCCGGCGCGGCCATAAGGGCATCGGAGAGCACGACGTCATGGCCCCGGCTTTCCCCCTGCAGGCGGGCGGCGATGTTGACCGTAGAGCCGAAATAGTCCAGGCGCAGGTCCGTCGTCACCGCGATACAGGGACCTTGATGCAGACCCAGTTTCAGGATCACGCCGCCATCTTCCCGGTTTCGATTAAATTTGGCGATGCCCATTTGCGCGGCAATTGCGGCTTTTACCCCCTGGTCCGGCTCGGCAAAGGCCGCCATCACCGCATCGCCAATGGTTTTGACCAAGACACCGCCATGGCCTTCGACCAGCGCCGTCAAATAATCAAAATGATCGCGCACCAGGTTATAGGCCGCGCCGTCGCCCAGGGCTTCGTATAGCGAGGTCGAACCCTTCAGATCGGTGAACAGCAGCACCACATTGGCGATGGCTACATCGTCGCCGGGGCGCAATATCTGCTCCGGACAATACTGCCGAAAGGCCGGCAGAACGATCGCCCGGTCCCCGGTCAAGGCATCCTGGCGCCAGGCCAGCTCCTCAATGACAAAGGTCAGGTTACGCTGTGTCCGGTTTTCCAGCAGGATCTTACCCTCCGGCGCCGGCGGTCCGGCAATGATCTCTCCATCCTGGGCCAGGACGGTGGGAAAGCCCTTTTCCCCGTTCCAATCCACATCTGTTTGCGGACCCGACTGGGTGGTGCGCAGGCGGTAGGCACCGGGCTCCAGGGGCGGATCGATCTCCAGCTTTTCACCAGGGCCAACATGACGCTGCACCTTGATATGAGGCACGGAAGGTGCGCCCATCATGCAAAAGGCACCTTCCGGCAAGGGGCGCAGCCAGGCTTCCGGCTGAAAGGTCAATTCCACGTTGGCGGAAAAATCCTGTTCGAAATCCACGTTGCAGGTACTGCAATGGACGGATTGCGGCAGGTCGGCAAGATTGTCCGGCACGTCAGAGGCATTGCGGCAGCGGGGGCACAAGACTTCCCAGCGCAAACGCAGCAAACCCTGGTTATGTGCCGCCAGAAACATCGCCACGACATCGCTTGCATCCGCCTGCCACTGCCGGGCCAGGACCAGGGGACGAACCCGCTGCAGCCAGGCCTCTGGGGTCTGGCTGAGATATTCGCCTAAATGCTTCGTCAATGCCCCATTGCCATGTTGTTCCTCGATCGTGGCCAGGGCCGCATCCAACCGTGCCTGTACCGCCGGTGCCAAAGGCGGGGGGTCGAATGCGCCGGCTTGCCGGTCATCTTCGTCGCCCTGCTTCGCGGGCAGGGCCAGCTCGGTCTGCACTATTTGCTCCAGGGTAGCTATTGTCTTCAAAACCCCCCGGCGCATCAGCCCAAGGCGGGCGCCCAGCCAGCCGATCATGCCGCGGGTATCCATTTCGAAGCGCAGATGCACGTCAAAACCCTTCGGCGTGGGGCGCATAACAGACGTCATATTCACGTGGTTGAAGGCGCCCTTGGTGAATGTACGATTTTGCCGGACGTAGCGTTGTTCGACCCATTCGCCAAGATCTTCTGTCCATTCCGCCGCCATGGGGACCCCGAACTGGCCACGGACCCGGCGCAGAACGGTGCCGTCGGGTTGCAGTTCCTCGACGGCCGTGTAAGGCGGCTGGCCGGCCAAATCGTTCAACAGATTGCTATCCGCCATCAAGGGCCACAGGCGCGCCAACGATGCCTCGTAATGCAACGTTTTCTCCACCACGACCAATGGCATGGCGTACCTCGCTACTTCGTCAGCCGCCGTGTACGCCGGCAACCGCACCGGCCACGGTAACCAAACTGGCGGTCAGCAAAACCCAATGCAGACGCTGGATCAAGGCCAGGGTGCTGTCGGGTTGGCTGCGGGCTCGCCGCGCAAACCATTTGTGCAGGACCAGCGGCTCCAATACGAACAACATCACGGTGAAGATCAGCCATATCGCCGACATGGCATGTAACCACCAAAAGCCGGGGTCGGAAAACCGCTCCCAGGCGTCCAGGACGTAAAGCATATAAAAGCCCGAGGCGCCTGTCAGCACGGTGGTCAGCCGGGCCTGCCAGGCGAAACCGTTTTCCAGGCGCTCGAACATGGCGACACGGTCGCTGGCCGGCTGCAGATGCTTCATTCCGGGCAACAGAACCAGAGTGACAAATGCGACGCCGCCGATCCACAGCACCACGCCCAGCACATGGACGATGCGCGCCAACACGAAATCGTCCATGCTAGAGCACTTCCGGGTTATTCTGGTTCATTTGATGGCGACCCTAAGCCATTCGGATGCGTTGCGCCACTGGCTCGGAAATGCTCTAATCTCCGCCGCGCCCGCTATTCGTAGCTGCGCGCGTCCTCGATGGCCAGGCCATCGTCGGGCAGGCTTTCCGCCGCCACCATCTCGGCCCCGCCGCGCAGTTTTAACACCACCTGTATGGAAGCTTCCACCGCCTCGCGCAACGAGGGGTCAGCTCCGGGGGCGGCGAATTTAAGGGTCATGGCATCGTTGTTGTCCTGCGAAGTAATGACCAGGCGCGCCTTGGTGATCTCGGGATGCCGGGCGGCGATCTGCATGATGGCCGAGGGATGCACGAACATGCCCTTGAATTTGGTTGATTGATCGGCCCGGCCCATCCAGCCGCGGATACGCATGTTGGTGCGCCCGCAGGGGCTGACGCCGGGCAACACGGCGGACAGATCACCGGTGGCAAACCGGATCAGGGGATAGGTTGGATTCAGCGAGGTCACCACCACTTCGCCAACCTCGCCCTCGGCCACGGGCGTGGTGCCCTGGGGTTCGACGATTTCCACGATTACCCCTTCATCGATAATCATGCCGTCGACCGCCTTGGATTCGTACGCCACCGACCCCAGATCGGCGGTGCCATAGCCCTGCAACACGGATACACCCAGATCAGCCAGTTCCTGGCGCAGGCTGGGCGGCAACGCTTCGGCGCCGACCAGGCCATTCTTCAGATTGGACAGATCGTGGCCCAGCTCTTTCGCCTTGGTCAGGACGATGCGCAGGAAGGACGGCGTGCCGATGAAGAAATCCGGCTTTAGATCAGCCATCAACTGGATCTGAATTTCCGTGTTGCCCACGCCGCCCGGTACCACGGGACAGCCAATGGCCCGGCAACCGCTTTCCACCAGCATGGCCGCCGGCGTCAGATGATAGGAAAAGGTGTTGTGGACGATATTTCCCGGCCGGACGCCGGCGGCCCACAGGGCCCGGGCATAACGCCAATAATCCTTGCGGGGCGCGTCCGGTTCATACAAGCCGCCGGGCGAGGCAAAAATGTGCGACAGTTCCGACAAGGGGACGGTGTTGATCCCGCCCAGGGGCGGGTTTTTCTTTTGCAGAGCGGCCAGGTCCGACTTGCGCGTCGTGGACATGCCGGCCAGCGCCGTGCGGCTGTTAATGTCCGCCGGATCCAAATCCGCGAAAGCCTCGGCATAGTGGGGCGCGTTGCCCTTGGCGTGCGCAATCTGGGCCGACAATGCGGCCATCAAATCGTCTTCGCGCTGCTGGGGATCGCGGGTTTCCAGATCGTCGTAAAATTCATCAGCGCTGCTCATGGCTATTGAACCCTCCATTCCGCCTCAGGGCCGGCCATTTTGGCCAATGTCCTCGTAGTTTAGCCCAGCCAGCGCTTGCGGCGGCGATAATGCTTTACATCGCGGAAGCTTTTCTTTTCGCCACTTGAAATGCCCAGGTAGAATTCCTTGATATCAGCATTCTCGCGCAGAGCGTCCGCTGGGCCTTCCAGCACGATGTTGCCGTTTTCCATCACATAGCCGTATTCAGCGATGTCCAGGGCCAAGGTGGCGTTTTGTTCCACCAGCAGGACGGTCAGATTTTCCTCTTCGTTGAGCCGTTTGATGATGCCAAAGATCTCCTCGATAATCATCGGTGCCAGTCCCAGGGACGGCTCGTCAAACAACACCACTGCGGGATCTGACATCAGGGCCCGACCGATCGCCAGCATCTGTTGTTCACCACCCGACAGGTAACCGGCCTGCACGTCGCGCCGTTCGTAGACCCGGGGGAAATATTCATAAACCTTTTGCATGTTTTGCCGCATGACCGCTTTTGAGACGATGTGGCCGCCGGCAATCAGGTTTTCTTCGGCCGTAAGATGCTCGAACACCTGTCGTCCCTCGAACACCTGAACGATACCTTTTTTGACGATTTCATGGGCCGACAGGCGATCGATCCGCTCACCCTTGAATTCGATGTTACCGCGGGTTACATCACCGCGCTCCGGTCGCAACAGGCCGGAAATACCCTTCAATGTGGTTGTCTTGCCGGCTCCATTGGCGCCCAAAATCGTCGTGATGGCGCCTTCCTTAGCCTCGATGGAAATTCCTTTGAGGACCAGAATGACATTATCGAAGATGACTTCAATATTATTCAGAACAAGCATTCGGCAACTCAATCATGATAGAAATTAATGAATGAAAATGGCAAAAATCCCGGTGACCAATTCATCAATGAACCGGCCACCGGGGAAATTTAGTTGCTAGTGGTCTTCTTTCAACATCTGGATGACAACGTCACGATAGCCGCGAATCCAGTCGCTCGCGGGCACGAAGTTATCGCCTTCAACCCGGAAGACCCGAGCCCAGCCACCGCCCTCATGATCCAGATTCGTGAAGTTCAACGGAGGCAGAATGCCGCCCAGCTTGAAGTCCTTGATGGCCAGGAAGCCCTTTTGGACGTCAGTACCGGTGATGTCGCCGCTGCCCTTGGCCTTGACTGCCAGCTCGATGGCTTTCAAATGAACAGCCGCCGCCAGGATGCCGCGGTTGTAGTACACAGTTGAGGCCATCTGCTTCGGCGCGTCCTTGCCCTCCTTTTTGTAGAGGGCTTTGATCTCATCAAGGACCTTATAATTGGAACCCACACCCGCAAAGTTTAGGGCGTTGTAGCCCTGGGCCTTGGCCCAGCCACCGGCACCATTGATATCGGATTCACCCGCGCCCCAAACCAGAGATACCAGTTTTTTCAGCGAATAACCCATACGTTTGAATTCTTTGATATGTACAGCTGGCCCCTTGCCGAAGAGATGGCTAATGACGAAATCGGCGCGGTAGCGGCGGGTGATGTCCTGCACCTGGATCTTCATTTCCACGCCTGGCGGGGGAATGGCAAATTTCTTCAGCTCAAAACCTTCGAGAACAGCCAGTTTGTCAAGAATTGGGATTGGTTCACGTCCCGCCGGATTATCATAAAAAAGATAGGCGATCTTTTTTCCCTTGATTGTGCCGCCCAACTCGGACTTGGCAAAAGTCACAGCCGCGCCTGCCTGGGACCAGTAGCTGGCCGCCATCGGGAACAGATAAGGATATTTTTCGCCATTGGCCGCAGCCGCTGTACCAAACCCCGGGCTGGTGCCTGGAATATGATCGGCATTCAGGTTAGGTGTGATTGCCTGGGTCATCGGTGTGCCCCAAAGTGCGACAACAACCGCGCCCTCTTTTTTAAACCGCTGATAAGCTTCAACAGACTGGGGAACCTTGTACTCGGTGTCAATTTCGACCACCCGTACCTTGTTCCCCATGATGCCGCCTCTGGAATTGATCAGCTTCACATAGTCATGATAGGCAGGGCAGAGAAATACCCCCACGGTTTGCGTCGGCCCCGTGCGGTCGCACGCCATACCGACAACTATTTCCTTCGCGCCGACTGTTGTCGCCATCATCGTGGCGCTTAGAGTCAAACCGGCCATAAACAGGCCTGTTGTTAAATGTTTCATCCGATACCTCCCTAGTTTGGACTAAAACTTGATAGATACTTAAAGAATGCCCTCTCCTATAACCTTAGCTCAATAGGAGAATGGCCAGAACCGGAAATAATTCCGGATATTTTGCCACAGCTTGGCCAAGCCATCGGGTTCCACAACAAGGAATAGGATGATCAGGCCGCCAAAAACAATTAGGCGGAACTGGGCAATTACTTGCGCCAACGCGGCATCGTCAATGAAGATCGAACCGAACGACTCCATCAAAAGACGGATGACAATGGGCAGCATGGTGATAAAGATTGCGCCAAAGATCGATCCCAAGATCGAACCGAGGCCGCCGATAATAACCATCGCCAAATAATCGACCGAGGTGATCAACTGGAAATTCTCGTAGTTGGCGATACCCAGATAATAGGTATACATGACGCCGCAAACGCCGGCGTAGAACGACGATACGCCAAAAGCAATCAGCTTGGTCTTAAAGACATTGATGCCAATGATTTCGGCTGCGATTTCCTGGTCACGAATAGCAATGAAAGAACGCCCGATGCGGCTGCGCATCAGGTTCAAGGCGCCGACGACGGCAATCACCGCTATCACCATTAGAAAATAGTAGAGTTCAGCCTGGTTCGCCAGTTCCTTGCCAAAAAACACCGGTCGCGGCATTTCGATGGAGGCGGCGACGCCGCCGCTGATCGACGGCGTGTGGTTGATTATCCATTCGATAATGAACTGCGCGGCCAGGGTGGCAATGGCCAAATACAAGCCTTTGATGCGTAGGGATGGAATGCCCACCAATATGCCGATCAAGGCCGCCATTGCGCCCCCAGCAGGCACGGTCAACCAAAAAGGAAGGTCGAGCTTGGTTGCCAGATTGGCCGCCGTATAGGCGCCAACCGACATAAAGGCAGCATGACCAATCGAGATCTGACCGGTGAAGCCAACCAGTATATTCAGGCCCACGGCACCGACCACGGCGATCGCCACTAGATTAATGATGGATAAATAATATCCGTCCAATAAAAGCGGACAGAGAATGAATAATACCGCACCGATCGCAACCATCGCATAGCGCGCAACCGGTAAGGGGTACAGGCCCATATCGGCCTGGTAGGTGGTTTTGAAATAGCCGCTTTCCCGATGGAACATTGGCCTAGATCCTCTCGATAATCGGTTTGCCAAATATTCCGTACGGCCGGATCATCAAGACAAGTATCATCAGCACATAAGGCGTAAAATCCTTGGTTCCGCCACCCACGATAGGATCCAAATAGCCTGCGGCCAGGGCTTCACAAACGCCTATAATCAAGCCACCAACAACAACGCCTATGATCGAATCCAGTCCCCCCAGTATCACCACGGGAAACACTTTCAAGCCCAGCGCCGCCATCTGGGTGTCGACGCCGATGGCGCTGCCCCAAACCAAACCGCCCAGCAACGCCACCACGCCGGCCAGGATCCAGGCCAGCGCAAAGTAACGCTCTACGTTGATGCCCATGGCCATGGAGGTCATGTGACTATCAGCCACGGCCCGCATCGCCACGCCCTTGCGGCTTTTCATGAAGAACCAGCCGAAAATGGCCAGAAACATCACGGAGATACCGGCACCGACGACATCGATCGGAGTCATGAACAACGGCCCCCAGATCAGCGGCTCATCGGGCACGCCAATGTTCAGTGGCTGTGTTTCGGCGCCAAAAACGAGGGGTCCCAGGCCCCGTAGCATCAACGCCAGGCCAATAGTCGCCATGATGATGGATACCACGGGGCGGCCAATCATCGGGCGCAGCACCACACGTTCCAAGGCAAAGTTGAAGACGATCATAAATAGCAGCCCGACGGCGATTGCCGCTACCATTGGAAAACCGTAGTTGGCGGCCATACCCGCTACCACGATCGCCGCGATCATGACGAATTCGCCTTGAGCGAAGTTGATCGCATCCGTCGATTTATAGATCAGGACGAAGCCAACCGCGATCAGGGCGTACATCATGCCCGTCAATAAACCATTGATGGTTAATTCAAAAAGGAACTGCCATTCCATAACGTACTATTCTCCTAGGCCGCGTCCTGGATCGTCATGCGAGAATCAACGTGGGCTCCGCTGCCGTCTTCAAAGGTGACAGCCAAGCGCAATTCAACTTCATTTTGGCCGCCATAAAACGCCTCAATTACCGGGCCGTATTTCTCCGCGATAAGGCCACGGCGTAATTTGCGGGTGCGGGTTATCTCGTTGTCGTCGGCGTCTAGGTCTTTGCTCAGTAGCAGGAACCGTTTGATGCGTGAAACCTCCGGCAGGCCATGGTTGATTTTTCGGACCTCATCGCTGATTAGCGCCACGACTTCCGGCTTCTGGCTCAGATCCATATAGTTAGTGTACGGCAAGCCCTGACCTTCGGCCCATTTGCCCACCGTCTCAAAATCGATCGCCACCATTGCGGAGATAAAGGGATGACCGTCGCCGAATGACACTGCTTCATTGATAAATGGACTGAATTTCAGTTTCAGTTCAACAAACTGCGGGGCAAAAGGCGTGCCGTCGCCCAGTCTACCCACATCCTTGGCCCGGTCGATGACCACCAGATGGCCCTGTTCATTCAATACGCCGGCATCCCCGGTGCGGAACCAGCCGTCTTCCGACATTGCCTCGGCGGTTTTTTCTTCCTGTTGGAAATAGCCCGCAAAAACGCCGTCGCTCTTAACTTGAACCTCACCATCGTCGGCGATCCGCACCTCAATACCGGCACATGGTGCCCCGACCGTATCGGGGCTGGCCTGATCATCTGGTTGCAGGCTGACAAGACCGGCCACTTCAGTCATGCCATAAACCTGCTTCAGGTTGATGCCAAGGCCGCGGAAAAAGCGGAAGGTATCCGGCCCCATAGGCGCCCCGCCCGTATAACACCACCGCGCCCGGCGCAGACCAAGCTGATCGCGCACTGGGCCATAGACCATGAACTCTCCTAGCGTGCCCGCCAGACGAAGGCCCAGTGGAATAGCCTTGCCGTCAAATTTCAGTTCCTCGATACGCCGTGCAACACCACTGAAATAGCCAAAGATCATTCGCTTCAGGCGTGTCGCATCAGCACCCTTCAACTGTAGATTGGAAAGCATGCCCTCCCATATGGCGGGGGGCGCGATAATACCCGTGGGACCCAATTCGCGCAGATCGCGCATTACCGTTGAAGGTTGTTCCGGGCAATTATTGGTCGCCCCCACCAGAAGGCTAATGACCAAACCATAGACCGTATCACCAACCCAGGCCATGGGTAGGTATGCGAGAAAATCATCACTGGCGCGAACCTCCTCGTTTGCGGCGAAGATGCGCCCACAAGACAACAAATTGTCGTGGGTCAGCATCACGCCTTTCGGATCGCCCGTGGTCCCGGAGGTATAGCAGATCAAGGCCACATCACTGGCTGTGCCTTTGCCTACCTCGGCATCAAAATAACCGGCATTGGCGCTATCGAATGACCGCCCAGCGGCCTGCACCTCGGAATAGGGCTTCAAGTAATCCTCGTCGTAGCCCGTCATGCCACGATTGTCGCAATAGATCAGCCATTGCAGGCCGGGCAATTCATCCTTGATTGAGATGATCTTATCGACCTGCTCCTGATTCTCGGCAACGATCACTTTGGCTTCCGAATGGCGCAGTACGAACGCCAGTTCCTTGGCGATGGCATCCTGATAGACCGGCACCGCCATTCCACCCATGCACTGGGCCGCCACTTGCGCCCAATACAATCGGGGCAGGTTTGTGCCGATAATGCCCAGCTTGTCCTCGCGCCCGAAGCCCAACGACGCCAGGCCCAGCGAGAATTCACGCACCTGGTTCGCATATTGAGCCCAGTTGTAGGTCTTCCAAATACCAAGTTCCTTCAACCGAATGGCCGGTTCGCCAGCCATTTCGACGGCATTTCTAAGCATATACTCCGGTAATGTCGCTAGTTCAGCCATGGCCTCAAGCAACCTCTTTGTGATCAGTGCTGCCCAGATAGGCCTCGATCACCCGATGATCGGCCCGTACTTCGTCCGGCGTACCCTGGGAAATTTTCTCGCCCATATCCATCACCATCACATGGTCCGAGATATCCATTACCACGCCCATGTCATGTTCGATCAATGCAATGGTCGTCCCCCATTCCTGGTTCACGTCCAGAACGTAGCGGACCATGTCTTCTTTTTCTTCCTGGTTCATGCCTGCCATGGGTTCATCCAGCAGCAACAGGCTGGGCTCGGCTGCCAGCGCGCGGCCCAATTCGACCCGCTTTTGCAGGCCGTAGGCCAGCGCACCCGAGGGCGTCTTGCGCAGATCGGTCAACTTTAAGAACTCGATGATCTGTTCAACCTTCTCCCGATGCGCCACCTCTTCGCGCCGGGCCGGCCCCCAGTACAGAAAAGACGATAATACGCCGCTTTTCATCAGCACATGGCGGCCCATCATCAGATTGTCCAATACGGTCATGCCGCGGAACAGAGCAATATTCTGGAACGTCCGGGCAATACCCAAGGCGGCTATTTCCGATGGCCCGGTGGTGCTGATGTCGTGGCCTTCGAAATGGATGCTGCCTTCATCCGGGTGATAAAAACCCGAAATCATGTTCAGCAGGGTTGTTTTGCCGGCGCCGTTTGGGCCGATGATGGCAAATATCTCGCCCTCCTGGACATCCGCGCTGACATTTGACACCGCACGAACGCCGCCGAAATTTTTCGCCGCGCCCTGGATCTTCAGTTTAACGCCGCCGCCGGAGCCAGCCGTATCGTTCATGCCACCGCCATCCTTATATATGCAAAGGCACCCCCGCCCCGCCCGCAACCGGAGGTTCGGTCAGGTTGAATTGTTCGGGTACGGAGATCCGTACCCGGCGAAATCCTCATTCGAGGCAAACATTCAAACTTCATATTGGGAAATCCACACCGCCGATCCCTGTACAACGCGCTACGCTGTTCACCTCATACCGTCGCAGACCGCAATCGAACGCCGCTGCAAATTAGTCACAAGGTACACTGAACCATGCGCCGGTTTTCCGGCTTATCGGGCCCAATTATGCATAACGCTGGCGATAGTAAAGCGGTTGGCGGCAGCTCCGTCAAGCGCCCCTTGCCCTTGACTCTTGGCCCCCGATGTCCCTTGGGCTCAACCGCGGGCGCCAATGCCGCCGTCGATGGTCAGGACCACACCGCTGATATAACTGGCCCGGGCCGAGGCCGCGAAGACCACCAGGTCGGCACATTCCTCCGCCCTTGCGGCCCGGCCCATGGGCCAATTCGCGGTCAATTCGCGCCAACGTTCGGGGTCGCCGAATTCGGTTTCCGCGCGGGTCCGCAACAGGGTCGTAATACGGTCCGTCTCCACCGGACCGGGATTAACGGCCAGCACCCGAACACCGTTGTCAAGCGAGGTGGAGCCGATAGCCCTGGTAAATGCCATCAGCGACGCGTTGCCGGCCGAACCGGCGACATAGTTGGCATCGGGCTTTTCGCCGGCCAGGCCAATCACGTTGACAATCACGCCGCCGCCGCGCGCGGTCATGGCGCCCAGATATTGGCGGGTCATATTGATATAACCGAAGACCTTCAAATCCCAGGCCTCACGCCAGCGGGCTTCGTCAATGGCGGCGACATCGCCGCCGGGAATTGCGCCGGCATTGTTGACCAGAATATCAATATCGCCCACGGCCGCAGCCAACGCCGCAACGTTGCCTTGCAGCGACAGATCCATGGGATGCACGGTTACGGCAACCCCATGGGCCTGTTCAATGATGCCCTTGGCCGCCCGCAGATCATCCCCCGTGCGCGAGGTCAGATGCAAATCGCAGCCCTCGGCCGCGAAACCCTTGGCCACCGCCAGGCCGATGCCCTTGGAGCCGCCGGTAATCAGGGCGGTTTTCCCGCGCAATTCCAGGTCCATTTTCATCCTCGCCCTTTATTTATCGCGCTAACCTATGTCCTTGGCCCGGCTTCCACCAGAGGAGATCACGCCGCCGCAAACAGTTGCTAGTGATTTCTGTGCGGAAAGGCGCTATGAAGCGGCCAGTAAGATTCAAATGCGGCCTGGGGCAGGTCGCGCCGCCGGCACACCGCGCCGCGCGCCGCCTCGGAGTTTCACAGTATCGTTATTCATATCAAGGAGACTGGCCATGACTTCCATTGGCACCGATTCCCTAAACACCCGCCGCACGCTTTCCGTGGATGGCGCCGACTATGACTATTTCTCGCTTGCCGCCGCCTCGGAAGGCGGCCTGGGCGATCTGTCCCGCCTGCCTTATTCCCTGAAAGTATTGCTGGAAAATCTGCTGCGCCACGAAGACGGGCGCAGCGTCACCACCGATGACGTCAAGGCGGTGGCGGCCTGGCTGCAGGATCGCCGTTCCGATCAGGAAATCGCCTATCGCCCGGCCCGGGTCCTGATGCAGGATTTTACCGGGGTGCCGGCAGTGGTGGATCTTGCCGCCATGCGCGAGGCCGTGGTGGCCATGGGCGGCGATCCGAAAAGGATCAACCCGCTTTCTCCCGTCGATCTGGTGATCGATCATTCGGTCACGGTGGATCACGCGGGCACGGCGCAATCCCTGGCCAAGAATATTGAATTGGAGTTCGCGCGGAATGGCGAGCGCTATGCGTTCCTGCGCTGGGGCCAGGGCGCCTTCAACAATTTCCGGGTGGTGCCGCCCGGCACCGGGATCTGCCACCAGGTCAACGTCGAGTACCTGGCGCAAGTGGTCTGGAGTTCGGAAAATGGCGGCAAGATTATCGCCTACCCCGACACCCTGGTGGGGACCGACAGCCACACCACCATGGTCAACGGCCTGGCGGTCCTGGGTTGGGGCGTCGGCGGCATCGAGGCCGAGGCGGCCATGCTGGGACAACCCATATCGATGCTGCTGCCCGAGGTTGTCGGCATGAAACTGACCGGCAAATTGCCGGCCGGCACCACGGCCACGGATCTGGTCCTGACGGTGACGCAAATGCTCCGGGCCCAGGGTGTGGTGGGCAAATTTGTCGAATTCTATGGCCCCGGTCTTGACCATTTGCCCCTGACAGACCGCGCCACCATCGCCAACATGGCGCCCGAATATGGCGCCACCTGCGGCTTCTTCCCGGTGGACAAGGAGACCTTGCGCTATCTGGAGTTCACCAGCCGGGAGCCGGCTCAGGTCAAACTGGTCGAGGCCTATGCCAAGGCGCAGGGCATGTGGCGCGACAGCAGCAGTCCCGATCCCGACTTCACCGCGACTTTGGATTTGAACCTGGGTGACGTGGTGCCCTGCATCTCAGGCCCGAAACGGCCCCAGGACCGCGTCGCCCTTGATAATGCCGCCGCGGCCTTCAAGGACGTATTGCCCGATCTGATGGCGGGGGCCGATACGGACAGAGCGGTGCCCGTGGCCGGTGCCGGCCACGACCTGCGCAGCGGCGATGTGGTGATTGCCGCCATTACCTCGTGCACCAACACCTCCAACCCCTCCGTCCTGGTGGCGGCCGGTCTGGTGGCGCAGAAAGCGCTGGCCAAGGGTCTGCAAACCAAACCCTGGGTCAAAACCTCGTTGGCGCCGGGCAGCCAGGTGGTGGCTGATTATCTGGCCGCCGCCAATTTACAGGCTCCACTGGATGCCTTGGGTTTCAACATCGTTGGCTTTGGCTGCACCACCTGTATCGGCAATTCCGGGCCGCTTGACGAGCCGATCGCCGAGGCCATCACCGAGGGCGATCTGGTCGCCTGTGCGGTATTGTCCGGCAACCGCAACTTCGAAGGCCGGATCAGCCCCCATGTCCGGGCCAATTATCTGGCCTCACCGCCCCTGGTGGTGGCCTATGCCCTGGCCGGCAGCCTGAACCGGGATCTGACGACGGAACCCCTGGGCAAGGGCAGTGACGGCGAACCGGTCTATCTGGCTGATATCTGGCCGAGCCAACAGGAAGTGGCCGATACCGTGGCCAAGGCCCTGACGCCGGAGATGTTCGCCAGCCGTTACAGCGACGTATTCACCGGTCCGAAGGAATGGCAGGCGGTCAAGGCCAAGGATAGCCTGACCTACGATTGGAACGCGGTCTCCACTTACGTGCAACACCCCCCCTATTTCGAGGGTATGGCGGCAGAGGCGGGGGGCTTTTCAGACCTGGTTGGCGCCCGCGAGTTGGCCATGTTGGGGGACTCGGTGACCACCGATCATATCTCCCCGGCCGGATCGATCGCCCAGGACAGTCCCGCGGCGGCCTATTTGAACGAGCGGCAGGTGCCGGCGCGGGAGTTCAACTCCTACGGCTCGCGCCGGGGCAACCACGAGATCATGATGCGCGGCACCTTTGCCAACACCCGTATCCGCAACGAAATGGCGCCGGGCACCGAAGGTGGCGTCACCCGCCATCAACCCAGTGGCGAGGAGATGCCCATTTATGAGGCCGCCATGCGCTATCAGGCCGAAGGCGTACCCCTGGTCATCGTCGCGGGCAAGGAATACGGCACCGGGTCGTCCCGTGACTGGGCCGCCAAAGGCACCCAATTGCTTGGCGTCAAGGCCGTGATCGTGGAAAGCTTTGAACGCATCCACCGGTCCAACCTGGTCGGCATGGGCGTGCTGCCATTGCAGTTCAAGGACGGCGAAAGCCGCGAATCCCTGAATATGGTGGGCACCGAAACCTTCGACATAGCGGGCATCGCGGATGGTATTACGCCGCGCATGGACGTAGCCTGCACCATCAACTACGCCGATGGCAGCAGCCGTGAGATCACCGCGTTGTGCCGCATCGATACCCTGGATGAAGTGGAATACTATCGCCACGGCGGTATTCTGCCCTATGTGCTGCGGAATTTGATGACCGACGCCGCCTAATACCAACGAGCGCTGATAGAGGCCGATTTCGGGCCTATATTGCCGGGTCGGCGGGTGCCGGGGACGGACGCTCACCGACAATTGACTTTCCGGTGATGTGATCGGCGACTAAATTCCGTCGCATGAAAACCCTGCCTTTGAATATCGTGGTCTGTTTGCCACGGGCTTTGTTGCGCCGCGTTGCGGTGGTGCTGACAAGCCTTGCACTGCTGTCAATCGCTGCTCCCCAGGTTGCCCTGGCAGACCCGGGCAAATCGCCGGTCGTGGTGGAATTGTATACCTCTCAGGGCTGCAATTCCTGTCCGCCGGCGGATCTGTTGCTGGGCAAGCTGGCGGCGCGGGAGGATATTATCGCCCTGACATTCAATGTGGATTACTGGGACTATCTGGGCTGGAAGGATACCCTGGCTCAGGCTGCGCATACGGAACGGCAACGCCATTATGCCGTATCGTTCCGCAGCCGCAACGTCTATACGCCGCAGATGGTTATCGGGGGCCGGCAGCACGCCGTGGGCTCCGACGCGGCGGCGGTGGCGGCGGCGATCGAAGCGGAACAACGACACCAGGGCAGCAGGGAAGACGCTGCGCCGGGATTGCGGATTGAACATAAGGATGGCCGCATTCTGGTCACCCTGGGCGCGGCCCCGAATAAGCGCGCCGATGCCACCGTATGGCTGGTGCGCTATGACCAGCGCCGTGACGTGCCCATTCAGCGCGGCGAAAACGCCGGCAACAAGTTGAGCTATTTTAACGTCGCGCGGGATATGCGCTCTTTGGGCCAGTGGCGGGGCCAGGCCATGCAGTTGGATTTGAGCCGGGCCGAACTGTCGGAAGGCGGCCGGGATGGCTGTGCCATCATCGTGCAAAAAGGCCCCGTGGGGCCCATATTGGCGGCCGCCCGGATTATCTTCTAGACCAGTTTCGATATTCATCGAATCAGGTCTAGCTATTGTCGCTCACGCTCGCGCGCCAAAGCGCACCGCTCCGCGAGGGCAGCGCATTGGCGCCGGGCCGCCGTCGCGGCCTGGATTGCGTAATTCGAAATCGAATTCGGACTAAAGCAACGCCTTAAACCACTTTGGCCACTTCGGTTGTTTGTCCCATCAGGCCAGGACCGCGTCTATGGCCGCCACGACCTCCTCGATCTTCATATCGGCGGTAAAGACGCCTTTGACGCCGGCATCCTTCAAGGCGGCCTGGTCATCGGCGGGAATGGTGCCGCCCACGAATAGAGGTATGGCGCCGCCGTCCAGCGCCTGCAGCTGCCGCACCGTTTCCGCCACCAGTTCCAGATGGCTGCCCGACAGGATGGACAGGCCCACGGCGTCCACATCCTCCTCCACAGCCACGTTGGCAATGAAATCGGGGGCTTTGCGCAGGCCGGTATAGATCACTTCGGCCCCCGCATCACGCAGGGCCAGAGCAATCACCTTGGCCCCCACGTCGTGACCATCCAGGCCCGGTTTGGCGATCAGAATGCGCTTTCCCATCAGGCTCATGTGGCCGGTCCACTCATAATCCGACAGGCTCCTGAAATTCACCCCAGTGGGCTTTCAAGGCATCGACCATCTCGCCAATGCTGACATAGGCATGCGCGCAATCGATCATATAAGGGATCAGATTGGCATCCTCCCGCAGAGCGGCATCCGAAAGCCGGCGCAGACTTGCTGCCGCCGCCGCACCGTCGCGCGTGGCCCGAACCTTGTTAAAACGCTCAATCGTCTGGCCGGCAGCTTCCGCATCCAGTTTGAAGACTTCGCCGAAATCACTGGCGCTTTCATCCTCGCGGCGGAAATGGTTCTGTCCCACCACCACCCGCTCCCCGGCATCGGTCTGCAGTTTGCGCTCCAAGGCCCGCCTGGCGATGCGGCTCTGCAGATAACCGTCTTCAATGGCCTTTTCCGCGCCGCCATAATCCTCGATCTCGGCGATTACCTTGGAAATTTCCAGATCCATCTGATCGGTTAGATATTCCACGTAGTAGCTGCCGCCCAGGGGATCCACGGTTTTCGAAATTCCGCTTTCATAGGCCACCACCTGTTGCGTACGTAAAGCCGTTTCGGCGCTGAATTCCGTCGGGATCTGGTAGGCTTCGTCGTAGGCGCAGGTGAAGATGGACTGGGCGCCGCCAAACACAGCAGCCATGTTCTCAATCCCGACCCGGACGATATTATTGTAAGGCTGGGCCGCCGTCAGGGAAGAACCACCGCAAACCACGCCAAATCGGAACATCAGGGCTTTCGGATCCGTTACCCCATAGCGGTCATGCAATAATCTGGCCCAAACCCGGCGCCCGGCACGGAATTTGCAGATCTCCTCGAAGAAATCCATATGCACATAAAAGAAAAAGCTGAGACGCTTGGCGAAACGGTTAACATCGCCGCCACGGCGCAGCATTTCGTCCACATAGGCCAGACCGTTGGCCAGGGTAAAGCCCATCTCCTCCACGGCGGTGGAACCGGCATCGCGCACATGAGCGCCGGCTATGGATATGGGATTGAAACGGGGCGTCGCGTCATTGGAAAACAGAATCGAATCGGCGATCAGGCGCAATGATGGCCGGACCGGAAATATCCAGGTACCGCGCGCCACGTATTCCTTCAGAATATCATTCTGAATGGTGCCGGTCAGGCTTTCCCGCGGCACACCTTTTTTGTCGGCGGCGGCCAGATACATGGCGTAAATCATCGGCGCCGTACCGTTGATGGTGAACGAGGTCGAGATACCGGCAAGATCGATACCGTCGAACAGGGTTTCCATATCGGCCAGGGTGGCAATGGAGACACCGACTTTCCCAACCTCGGACCGGGCCATGGCGTCAATGGGGTCATAGCCGCATTGGGTCGGCAGATCCAGGGCCACGGACAAACCAGTCTGGCCCCGCTGCAACAGAAACCGATAGCGCTGGTTGGTCTCCTCGGCCGAGCCGAAACCTGAATATTGCCGAATGGTCCACAAGCGGCCTCGATAGCCATTGGGAAAAATGCCCCGGGTAAAGGGATATTCGCCCGGGCTGCCGGGATCATTCCGGGCCATGTCGGCGGTCGCGACCTGGGGAATCTCGATGCCGGATGGGGTCGTTGAAGACGGCATGGCCGGAGCCGCCGCAACCTCGGCCTGCCCATCATCCTTATAGGCATTGTCGCTCATCAGGTTTTCTCCTTCTTTAGGATACCCTCGGCCGCCGTCCAATGATCGTCATGCACCCAGGCAGCGGCGAAATTCCGGGTTTCAAGATCCAGCAATTCCTGCCGGGACGCCCCGCGCCGCTGCCCTAGATTTAGCGCCTTGAAGGCACGCATAACGTGGGGGGCCTGCGCCAGCATCGGCCGTAGAAATGCAGACACCGCACAGTCCAGACTGTCACCGGCCAAACCGTCACCGGCCGAACCGTCACTGGCGACAGCATCCGCCAGGCCGATTGCCATGGCGTCTTCGCCACGTAACAGTTCACTGCGGCTCAATAACCGCATGGCCCTGGCGGCACCGACCAGTTGCCCCAGATCCGGGCCACCGCCCCAGGCCGTGGTAATTTTCAGGCGCCCCTGAATAAAACCGATTCGAGCGCGGGCGGCAAAAATACGAAAATCACAGGCCACGGCCAATTCGGCGCCGCCGCCCAGGGCATCGCCATTCAGCGCGGCAATAACCGGCACTGGAAATTGCCGGATCGCCTCCAACGCCGCCTTGGCCTGCAAAGACATCTCGGTTGCCTCGGCCAGACTGCGCACACTGGCCAGATCCGCCAGGTCGCCGCCGGCGGCGAAGCTTTTGTCACCGGCACCGCGCAGCACCGCCGCCAGCAACCCGCCATCATCCGCGGCCGCCGTGAATACGGCGCCTAATTGCGCCAGGACCGAACGGCTCAAGGCATTGCGTTTGGCCGGCCGGTCGATCAGCACATAAAGTACGTGGTCCCGCGTTTCGACCTGCAAGTCACCGGTAACCATAGGATCCAGATGCCCCAACAATTCAGCCAGCTAGAAAATACTAATACCCTGATAAAATATCGCAACTATTCCGCGGCAAAATATCGGCAGCTATTGTCTATGCCCGGAACAATTAGAACAACCCGTAGTTCTGCCAACGAACGCTGATAGAGACCCATTGGGATGGCTTCCAATTGGACTGGTGACATTTCCTTACTCATTCACGCGCCGCGCCACCCTCTACCCCTTCGACGATATTTTGATAGGCCGCGAGGATACCGGCCTGGGTCTCGGCCAACCGCCGTTCCAACTGCGCTACGTCGGCTGTTTCGGCAATTTTCAACATGGCGTTCACGGTACCGCGCGGGGCAGTCGAGGGATCAAATTCACCGACCACCGCCACCCTGAACAAAGCCATCAAATCGCGATAAAGCCCGGACGCCGCGACAAGGCCATCGGCGTCCGGGCGCGACAAATAGCCCGCCCGGGCCAAGTTCGATAGGGCCTTGCAAGTATTTGGATGCAGCAACTCTGGCGCATTCGCAGCATGCACCAGTTGCAGAAACTGTGTGATGAATTCGATATCCAGCAGGCCGCCGCGAACCATTTTCAAGTTCCATAAATCGACGTTGCCGCGTCCAGCCTGCTTGACCAGTCTTTGCCGCATGGCAACAACATCGTCCGCGATCAACTTGCGGTCGCGCGGCCGGCATAATACCTCGGCGATGGTGTCGCGCACCCGGTCGACCAGTTGCGCATCGCCCGCGATGGCACGGGCCCGCGTCAAGGCCATATGCTCCCAGGTCCAGGCCTGGTTCCGTTGGTAGTCGCCAAAGCCGTCAAATCGTGTGGCCACCGGACCGGAGTTTCCAGACGGGCGCAAGCGCATATCAACCTCGTACAACTTTCCTTCCGCGGTCGGAACCGTCATGGCGTTGATCAGACGCTGACAAAGCCGGCTGAAATATTGCTGCGCCGGCAGCGGACGGGCACCATCGGAGACGCTGTCATCGTCGGGATAGTCATAGACAAAGATCAAATCCAGGTCAGATTCCGCGGTCATCTCGCGGCTGCCCAATTTGCCCATGGCCAGAACCGCAATGGTGCCGCGGTCGATAGCACCATGCCGCTCGGTCTCGGCAAAGGCCTCCCTGACCCGGGGCAGTAATGACGCCAGGGCGGCCTGGGCTAAATCGGCATAGCCGCCGCCCGATCGATCAGCGTCAATGGTCGAGCCCAGTATTTGCACACCGATCTGAAACTTGTGTTCCTTGACCCGGCGCCGGGTCAGATCCAGAACATCCTGGAAATCCACCGCGCTATTCAGTTCATCGGCGAACTCTGCTTGCAACACCGTCAGGGTCGGTGGCGCGGTAAGAAATTCGGCGCTGTTCATGGCATCGACGACGCCTGAATTTTCCGCCAGATAGTTGGCCAGACGCGGGGCGCTGCCCATAATCTCGGCCAGCAATTCCAGCAATTGCGGCCGTGCCGTCAACATTGAAAACAATTGCACGCCGGTGGGCAGATTCGAGAGAAAACGGTCGAACCGGCCCAATGTGGCGTTTGGATTGGCCGTGTCGGCAATTGCCTGCAGCAAGGCCGGCAATAACGTGGTCAGCAATTCCCGGGCCCGGGTTGAGCGCAAGGCCCGATAGCGGCCGTGGTGCCATCCCCGGACGGTATCGAAGGCACCCTGTCCGCCCTCGAACCCCATGTTGACCAGTATCTCCAAGGTCTCGGGATCCTCATCCATGCCGGAAAAGTTTAAGCCACTGTCGCCCAACAGGGCCGGCGCGGTGTCAAAAAGAATGCCGTGGTGATGCTGCACCCGATCGAGATGATGCAGCAGCGCAGCGCGAAACGCGGCGGCGTCATCAGCCTTGCCACCCTGGCCCATGAAACAGGCCATATGCGTCACCCCCTCTGCGGTCCGCGGCATGGTCTGGGTTTGCTCATCACCAACCATCTGTAGTCGGTGCTCCAACTGGCGTAGATATTCATAGGCGAGGGTCAATTCCCCCGCCACGGTACCATCGATCCAGCCGCCCCTGGCCAGCGCGTCCAGGGCGTCGCATGTCGCCGGTACGCGCAAGGTTGCGTCGCGGCCACCCGCTATGAGCTGTTGGGTCTGGGCAAAAAACTCGATATCTCGGATGCCGCCGCGGCCCAGTTTGACGTTATGACCTTCGACGGTCATGGCGGAGACGTCGCCGGCATGGCTATGGATTTTCCGCATGATGGAATGAATATCCGCGATCGCGGCGTAGTCCAGGTTCCGGCGCCAGATGAAAGGTTGAAGGTTTTCCAGAAAGGCGGCGCCGGCGGCCAAGTCTCCGGCCACGGGACGCGCCTTGATCATCGCGGCCCGTTCCCAGTTTTGTCCCAGGCTTTCGTAGTACTGCTCTGCCGCACGAACGGAGACGACCACCGGTGTGACACCTGGGTCGGGACGCAGACGTAGATCGGTGCGCAAAACATAACCGTCGCGGGTCGGCTGCTGCAACATCTTGACCAGCGCCTGGATCAATCGAATGTAGCAGTCCTGAGCTGTGCGCTTGCCGATATAGGGCGTTGCCTCGTCGTCATACAGGGCGATCAAATCGACGTCGGACGAATAGTTCAACTCGTAGGCGCCCAACTTGCCCATACCCAAAACGACCAGGCCACTGCCTTTCCCTGCCATTGTTTCATCCTGCAAGCGCAATTCGCCGCGCCGCGCTGCATCCCGTAGCAGCCAGTCTACGGCGCCGCCTATCGCCGCATCGGCAAATTGCGACAGGGCGTTCGTAACCTGATCCAAATTCCAGACGCCGCCGACATCAGCCAGGGCGAACAGGATCGCGGCCCGCCGGCGGGCGATCCGCAGGTGCGCCATCGCCTGGTCCATCTCGGCGGCGGCGGCGAGTCCCTGCGCCAGTTCTGCCAGCAATTCTGCCAGGACTATTTCGGGCTCATCGGCGAAAAGCCGGGGCAGATAGGCAACGTCGGACAATGCCAACCGGCCCAAAAACGGACTGTTGCCGAAAATTGCCGATAATAGGGCAGCCACGGACTTGTCCCGCCACAGAGCGTCATAGGCCGCGCGGTCTTCCTCTTTGGCCAACGCCTCGGCGGCCTGGCGCACATCTGCCAGCACGGCGCTTGCCCGCGCCCCATCATGGGCGGTGGCCACGAAATCCTCTACGAAGGGAAAACCCGGTCTGGACATTGATACGGCAGGCTCCGGATGCAACAAGGGGAAGCGACTTGTTGCCTATATTGCCGTCCCCCGCGGTAGCCGACAACGGGTTTTACCGATCTGCTTTTGACCGAGACGCCAAGGCGCGCGGCGCGGGGGGAACTCCGGGATAGACGGCGCCACAACGCCAAGCTGCGCCCTAGCCTCAACCAACCAGCCAGACGCCGAAAAAGATTTAACCGAAAAAACCCACATCATGAGGGTCGCCGCCCCGTTCCGACAATGTCACGCGCAGTTTTTTTAGTGCACGACATTCGATTTGACGCACCCGTTCTTTTGAAATGCCAAGCTTGCGGCCCAGTGATTCCAAGGTCATGCCATCTTCCCGCAAGCGGCGCTGACGAATAATTGTCCGTTCCCGGTCGTTCAGTTGCGCCAGGGCATCGTTCAGCCATTCCGCGCGGGTGCATGAATCACGCTGGCTACGAACGACTTCTTCCGGCCCAGGGCGGTCGTCCACCAGTAAATCCTGCCACTGGCCGTCTCCCTCACCTTTGATTTCGGCGTTCAGAGACTGGTCGGCGCCGGAAAGACGGCCCTCCATGGCCAGCACGTCCGAAACCTGTACTTTCAGGGCGTCGGCGATCTTGTTCTGTCCGTCGGCGGTCAGCGGACCGTCCGGCCGATCCTCGAGCTGGACCCGCAAGCGCCGAATGTTAAAGAATAAAGCTTTTTGCGCTGCGGTCGTGCCGGTCCGCACAATAGACCAATTGCGCAATATGTAATCCTGGATCGCAGCCCTGATCCACCAGTTCGCATAGGTCGAGAAGCGCACCTCGCGGTCCGGATCAAAACGCGCCGCCGCCTGCATCAGACCGACCGTTCCTTCTTGCACCAGATCGCCCATGGGCAAATTATACTTGCGGAAACGCGCGGCGGTCGCGACAACCAGGCGAACATAGGCATTGACCAACTCATGCAATGCCACTTCGTCGCGGTCATCCCGCCAGCGGATGGCCAACTGCCGTTCATGTGACCGCTCCAACAGGGGCGCCTTCATCGCCCGCTTTATAAAGCGGCGGCCGGCCTGTTGCGCCTCAAGCGTATCCACATGGGCCATCACGGCATCTCCAACTGCATCACGCCAATAACGTTATGGAATCGTTACATTCATTGTAATTATTACATAACATAATTTTCTGCTAATTGGAACCAGTATTAGACGCATTCTAAAAATGGCCAAGGCGGGTGCTCTGCCAATTGTTACATTGCCACAGGCAACCGAAACAGCAAAAAGCCCGGCACCAGACGGCGCCGGGCATACAAAGCCTTGCGTAGATTCGAAGAAAATGTGCTCCGACTCTTTAAGATCGAGCAAACGAACCAACTTCTCAGGTCGCGCAAGCGACCAAGATTAATTGAAAATTGCTCTACACTGAGTGCAGGAAAATGACCGCGTTACGCGGCGTTCAATACCGTATCAAGCCGTTCGGTCGCCTGCTCTTCATCCAATCCTTCTACCGCAGCCAGTTCCCGCATCAGGCGTTCCATGGCGGCCTCGTAGATTTGACGTTCGCTGTAGGATTGCTCTGGCTGACCTTCACCCCGGTGTAAATCCCTGATAACTTCAGCAATCGAAACGGGATCGCCAGAATTGATTTTGGCTTCATATTCCTGCGCCCGCCGACTCCACATGGTGCGTTTGACCCGGGCGCGCCCTTTCAAAGTGGTCATCGCCGTTTTCATTTTGTCCGGACTAGCCAGGGCCCGCATACCACTGGCATCAGCCTTGTTGATCGGAACCCTTAGGGTCATTTTTTCCTTGTCGAAATTAACAACAAACAGCTTCAGCTTCGTCCCGGCGATTTCCTGTTCTTCGATACCCGTAATCTGGCCCACGCCATGGGTTGGATAAACAACATAATCATCGGTTGCAAAACCATTAGTTCGCTTCGCCTTGGTGGTTTTCTTTTTCGTCTTGGTCGCCATAATTCCGTCTCGTTCCACTATCAAATTAGAAGGATCTTTGGACCCAAATTGAATATGCAGCCGGTTCCAGGGCCTTGCCCGGCCAATGATCAATAACGTTTTTCGTTAGCGAATTCAGCGCTTTCGCCCCAATTTTGCAGCAAAGCGTCTTTTCGCGCCACATTCAGCCAACAAGTGCAGGCACCGCGGCAGGTTAACGTTGGCGGAGTATAACACAAACAGGGCTCAAATTGAAGGCCGCGCCGAGAGCACGCACCCCATGTCAGACTGCTTTGAAAAGCAAACCGAAATGCCCCGGTCCAACCTCGCGATCCAACATCCCGGTCCAACATCCCGGTCCAACATCCCTAACGGGCTGCCGAGCCGCCAACAGCGCGTGATTTATGGGACGGCCGCGCGGAATTTGCTCAGGAGCCCTTGCCAGGCTCCGCACTGAAGAAATTGTCGAATTTATCCGGCATATCCTTGTAATCATCGCCGTCGGCGGGGGCATCACCTTTTTGGGTAATATTCGGCCATTTTTCCGAGTACTCGCGGTTCATTTCCACCCAGCGCTCAGTACCGTCCTCGGTATCCGGCAGAATAGCCTCCACAGGACATTCCGGCTCACAGACCCCGCAATCGATGCATTCATCGGGGTGAATCACCAACATGTTCTCGCCTTCATAGAAACAGTCCACCGGACAGACTTCGATACAATCCATGTATTTGCACTTGATACAGGCTTCGACGACGACGTACGTCATTCAATAATCTCCCAACATAGAACAGTCGTCCGGCAGGGCCGGGCTGCTTCACCACGACGGCGTTTCAAAACTATGGACCGGTTACCGAAAGCCGCGCAAGAACGCGTTTTCTGGCTTCGCCCCGATCCCGGTCAGAGACATAAAGCAAGCCGCCCAGGCGACGCAACAGGTTTGCTTCATGATCGTGCAATTCACCGTCCGCATAGGCCACTTCCCAGGCCATCTCGATTAATTCAATACGTTCTTCCGGCGAATAGCGGTCCTTGATGACGCGGGTAAAACCCAGCAATTGATTGGCTTCAGATTGTTCGGTCAGCGCCAAATCATGCAGGGTCCGGGCCTCGGCTTCATTCAGGCCAAACTGTTGCCGCAGCAAGCCATCAATGGTTCTCTGCTCCGCATCGCCATAATGGCCATCCAGACACGCTGCCTCGACCAGCAGGGCCGCCGCGGCCAATTGCAACTCGTCATGGCTATGTTTGCCCGCCTCAACCGCAACCTTGGCTGTTTGACCGCTGAATAGCGCCTTGATCCGATTTATCATGCCGCTGCCTAGCACGGCCGGCGTAGTCTATTCAACTGGCAATTAGCGGCGCGCCAGCCACCTAAAACTTTGCCTGAAACGCCCCACCGGTCTAACATTTCCCGATGAATCGGTATCTGGAACAATTCCGCTATCCGCCGGGGCGCCGCGCCACCTGCCGCCGCGGCCGCAAAATTGCCGGCGCCGGCCGGCGATGGTTCTCTCGGGATGACCGGGGCTCCGGTGCCGCCCGCCGCCCGGGCAGCCCGGCCAAATTCGGACATGATTTGCGCAAATCTGTGTGGCCGCTCGTTGGCTTTGCCATTATGGCCGGATTGCTTGTCGCCACGCCGGTTTTCGATGTATCCGCTCAATCAGAGACCACCGTGGTAGGCACCCTGGACGCCAGCACCCAGGGAGAGGTTGCGCGTGACGCCGCCATTGCTGTGCGGGCCCCATCGGGGGGGCGCGACATTCTGGTCATTGCGGACCTGTTTCGTGAAGCATTGGCAGAATCCGGGTATCAACCGCCTGCGGATGGTGGTTATGTTCTAAGCTTCCAACTTTCCAGTGACAGCGCGGACCCCGGTCGCCGTTCCGGCTTTGAATTGCGCGGTGAAAGTGGCAGCCGCTACTCCAATGAGGTGGAGTTAACAATGCGCTGGAAGATGAGACGGACCGATGATATCCCTAAACGCCGTCGACGTCGGCTTAGTGTGTCCGTTGTCGATGCCGAGAAAAATCAGGTCTGGCAGGCCCGTGTTGAAATGCGGGGCGATGGTGCCGACGATTTGACCATGGTCGAAACCGTGATACCGGCGCTGATGGCCAATTTTGGCCGCACGGTTTACGCCCTGCGGGTGCCCTGACGCAATTCTAAACTGATTGAATGCACCGCCACGGAATACCGCAATGGTTCTGCTTCCGGCCAATACCCGTCAATTTCGAAAATTGGAGCATTTCCGGGCTATCCGTCCAGCAAACGGTCCACAGCCCGGCGGTCCCTCTTTGTCGGACGGCCGGCACCGGCGGGTCGCCGGCCAACCGAACGGCCCTGGGATGAGTCCTTGGCCTTGCGCCCGGCGTCGTCGTTTTCATCCGGTGGGGCCAAATCGTCGTACAAGGTCCGCGCCTCTGGCGCCGGGCCGCGGCGCTGCCCCAAATCCAGAACCCTGATCACCCGAATATGATGGCCCAGGGGAAAGGTCAGCACATCATCGACCTTCACCGTTGCCGATGCCTTGTTGGCAATCTGCCCGTTGATGCGCACTTTGCGGCCGTTGCAGGTTTTGCCCGCCAGGGTGCGGCTTTTGAAAAAGCGGGCAAACCACAGCCATTTGTCCAGCCGTTGCAGCTCAATGGCCGGTGCATTGGCTCTGACTGCTGCAGACCTGGATGTTTCAGACATTGGCTAAGACCGCCGCAACAGATGCCGCAGTTCGGCAAAGGCCGAAACCGGCGCGGCATTCCGCCCCGCGGCCTCGGGCCCGGCGGCCCTGTCGCCCTGCCGCGCCTGCCGTTTTTGTTTAGGCCGGCGAAAACGATAACGCCGCGCCGCAATGGGACCTTCACCGCGATAGCCAAGATCGCGCAGCACATCGTCCAGGCCCTCGCGGCCTCGGCCCAACAATGAAAGCATGTCATGGTTTGCCTGAAACTGTTTCGTCCCGGCAGCCCCAGCTTTGCTGGCTATATGGGCCAGACGCGCCAGCCTGTCAAAAATATCAACCCGGACCGCCAGCCGAGCCTCTGGCCGAAGCCGCGGGTCGCCAACCGGGCGGTAACCGAAGGCCGATAAATAGTCCACGGCCGGCGCCTCTCCCGGCACCACCACTGCCACCCGGGCCGGATCAGATGGCGGCACCAGCATCAGATCCGGATGGGCCAGGCGCCACAAACGGGCCCGGATAGACGTAGGGGCCGGACGCAGCAGGGCAGGCACGAAGACGTCCCGATATCCCAGACGCACACCCAGGCTATGCAACTGGGCCCGATCGGAAGCGGACAAATCGGCGACCATGTCCGCCACCTGTTCCCGCGGCATCACGCCCAGAGCCTCGATCAGTTGATAGACCAATCCCCGCGCCGGGCCTTGAAAGGAAACCGCCGACAATTTCAAAAGCGGCGACAAGCTGGCCCCGATATGCCCCCGCAGCCAGGTTTGCAGATGGTGGCGGGCCCGCTCGCGCAGGGGGCCGTCCAGATGATCGAACGGCAATATCTCGACCCTGGGTTCCAGGCGCCCGGCGCCCAGGCTCACCTGGGCCACCGGCGCACCGTCCCACCACAGTCTTTGATCATCCTGCCAGGAGATCGCATCCCGCTCCGCCGCCGCGAGCTTGACGGCCCGGCGCGCGATTTCCCGGCTCAAAACCCGGTTCGCGGCCGTACGCAGAGCCCGGCCCCCGGGCACATCCGCGGCCGCGTCGGGTTCATACTTCAGGCCCTGCAGGCGGCCCACGTATTGCCCTTCCACCAGGACCTCGCCATTCGCGGTGACGGCGGCCAGCAGGTCCCGCCGCTCGTTCAGGCCCCGGTAAAGCGCGGCCGTTCGGCGATCGACGAAGCGCTGGGTCAGAGCGGCATGCAAGGCATCGGAAAGGGCATCCTCCACGCCCCGCGTCCGTTCCTGCCAGTGCCCGGCGTCGTCCAGCCATTCCGCCTGATGCGAAATGTAAGTCCAGGTACGAACGTGGGCGATGCGTCCGGCCAGGGTATCGATATCGCCGTCGACCCGGTCCAGGCGCCGCATATGACGATCAATCCAGTCCGCCGGAATCCTGCCGTTCTCTCCGCTGCTGCCGGACAGCAGAAAGCGGAATATCCGGTTCAAGGTGCGATGGTGCGCTTCCGGCATGGTCTTGGCGAAATCAGGAATGCGGCAGACATCCCATAACAGGCGTACCATGGCCGGGCCGCGCACGGCATCGCGAATGACGCTATCGCCCAACAGTACGTGTAGAGCTTGGCTGTCATCCGCCTCCTGCACCAAATGCAAATCATCCCGCGGCGGGGCCTGCCGCAGACTGTGCACCAGCGCCGCCGGGGACTGGAAATCCAGAATGGCATTGCGCCAATGCAGCCACCGCACGGCCGGAAAGCGGTGATTTTCCACCAGTTCCACCATCTCGTCGGTCATCGCCCCCGCGCCGCCCGTGGTGCCGAAGGTGCCGTCGTTCATGTGACGCCCGGCGCGGCCGGCAATCTGGCCCACCTCGGCCGGGCGCAATTCACGGTGCCCCAGGCCGTCAAACTTGCGCTGGGCGGCAAAGGCAACATGATCCACATCCATATTCAGGCCCATGCCGATCGCATCGGTGGCGATCAGATAGTCAACTTCGCCGGCCTGGTACAAGGCCACCTGGGCATTGCGGGTGCGGGGGCTGAGCGCACCCATGATGACGGCTGCTCCACCCCGCTGCCGGCGCATCAGTTCCGCCAGTGCGTAAACATCCGCGGCCGAGAAGGCGACAATGGCGCTGCGCCGCGGCAAACGGGAAAGTTTCTTCTCGCCGGCATAGGACAACACGGAAAATCGCGGCCGCTCAATGAATTGGGCCTCGGGCAGCAGGCGGCGGATGATCGGCTTCATGGTGTTGGAGCCGAGGAACATGGTTTCCTGTTCCCCCCGGGCGCGGAGCAACCGGTCGGTGAAGACATGCCCTCGTTCAGGGTCGGCGCACAGCTGTATCTCGTCCACGGCCAGGAAATCGGCCCGCCAGGTCAGGGGCATCGCCTCGACCGTGCAAACAAAATAGTTGGGCCGGCTGGGCACGATCTTTTCCTCGCCCGTGACCAGGGCGACGGCGCCGATGCCTTTCTGGGCCACCACCCGGTCATAAATTTCCCGGGCCAGCAGACGCAGGGGCAGGCCAATAATGCCGGTACGGTGGCCCAGCATGCGCTCCACCGCCAGGTGAGTCTTGCCGGTGTTGGTTGGCCCCAGGACAGCCGTGACGCGGCCGCCGCGATGTTGTCCCCGATGCGCTGTCATGTTGCTAAAGAGAGTCAGGTTTTACACCGCAAATTGCAAGCGCGGCTTTAGTTCTGAAGGGAAAACTTTGCGAAAAACGAGGGGCAGGCGAGCGTGTTCATGGTCCGGCGCAATGTATTGAGAATTTTAAAGGCGACTTGTGCGGCTGATTTTGAATGGGTCCCTATCATCGCAAGGTGGAATAAGAGCCCGATGTGACGGAAAGCGGACCGTAACCGTTGTCCCAACTCCAGCTTGGCTTTGCAGATCAAGGGACCCTCCGTGCAGTTCTGCCAGGCCCTTGGCGAGCGGCAGACCCAGACCCGTTCCTTCGTACTTTCGATTTAGAACGTTATCCACTTGCACGAAATTCGACAACGCCTTGGGAATGTCTTCAGGCGCCATCCCTATTCCAGTGTCCGCGACCTGAACTATCAATTCATTCTCATCGGAACACCAGGTTCTGAGTACCACTTCCCCATTGGCTTCCGTGAATTTTATGGCATTCGTGACAAGATTGACGAGAATTTGCAGCACTTTGCGTTCATCAGCGCTGAACGCCGGTACATCCTTTTGCAGATCGAGCCGTAGATCAACGTTGCCTTTTTCGGCCATGCTATGCACTAGGCTGACGACTGATTCTGCCAAGGCACCAATGTCGATCGCTACTTCATGCAGTTCCTCTTGGCCCGATTCGACCTTGCTGAGATCCAACAAATCATTGATCAACCCAAGAAGATGTAAACCGGAGTGGTAAATGTCGCGCGCGTATTCAAGATACTTCTGGCTACCCACGGATCCGAACGACTCTTCCTTGATGAGCTCCGAAAATCCGATAATGGAATTGAGCGGAGTCCGAAGTTCATGGCTCATATTTGCGAGAAACTGAGACTTGGCCTGATTGGCAGCGTCCGCCTCATCGCGGGCAACTTTGAGGGTCGTTGCCAGTTCGGTTAAGGCCGTACTGCGTTTTTCCAGTTCGTGTTTTGCCGTCTCTAGTTGTGACACCCTGCTTTCCAATGCGCTGCGGCTCTGCGCCAGCGCATCTTCCACCCTTCTATACTCGGTAATATCCGAGCCGGTGCCGCAATAACCCTTGAAGACTCCGCGATCATCAAATAGCGGTTTGCCATTAATTGACAACCAGACAACGGAACCATCTTCCTTTTTGCGTGGATGGATAAAATTGCGGAAAGCCCTCCTGGCGCCAAGATTCGCTAAATGCTCATCCCAAGCTTCGGGCTCCACATCGGGAATACCGGTTTCTTCTCGGGTTTTGCCCAGCAGCATCTTTTGAGGGACATTGGTAATATCCGCAAAGCGGTCCGAAAAGTAGCAGAAGCGAAGATTTTCATCCATTTCCCAGAACCAATCCGAAGAGGCTTCCGCAAAAGACCGGAACCGCCGTTCGCTCTCAACCAGGGCAGCCTCGCGGGCCCGCAATTCGGCGGTTCGCGCCTGAATGCGCTGATCCAAATCCTGATTCAGCAGCTTGAGTTTTGCCTGGTTGTCGAGCAAGGCGGCGTTCGTATCCGCCAAGGCTTTCTCGCGCCTGGATTCGCGGTGCAGCATCTCGTCAAAGGCGCACATGACGACACCAAGCTCATCCTTGCTGCGATTGTTGAGGGGTGTCCGTTCGCCAGTTTCCGTCGATCTGCGAATTGCCGATAGCAGCAGTCCGAGGGGGCGTCCGACGATCAGGCGAAAGCCTATGGCTGCGGCAAGAATTGCAAACAGGAAACTAAGCCCGACGACCAGCAGTGCCAAGGTCTGCCGTTTTGTCTTGGCGTAAGACAGCTCTGCATCACTGAATTTGATAATGAGGCGGGCCGCACCGGAAACACCAACCGGGATGACGAGGTCCACTCCAGCCGTTTGACCCGAGCAACCCCGGTGCGCCGGCACCTTCACGAAAGGTTGGGGCGATCCCGCAAGCCACAGATCAGCACAAACAAACGCACGATCGATAGCCAAGGATCCAAGAACATCCTGGGCAAGCCGCTGGTTATGGATACCCGCGTGACGATCAAGGAGTGTCGCGGCACGGGCCGCCGAGGCGCCAATCCGCGTCGCCAGTCCATCATGTTCCTCGCGCAGTTCAAACTCGATCAGCAGTGTTAGCCCTGGAATGGACAAAGCCAGAAATATCGGCACCACGACGATTAGAAACTTGACCGAGAGACCTCGGCGCAAGGCGTACAGATATCGCCACCCAATTTCCACTTGTACGGGCTCAGCAAAGCGCATCAATCGACGCGCTGGGCCCTTCCTTCGCTAATTTGCCGCTGAAGCATGACTCGGTCGTCAACGGCAACATGGAAGACCACGAAAAGATCATTTTCACGGGCTAGGTAAAAGTCGACGTTCACAGAACCAGAGGAAGCATCACGAAAATCCGAACAGAGGACAAAATACTCGCCCATGCCAAGGATCATGGGATGCGCCTTGTTAGGATAAAGGTGACGAACCTTGCCGTCTTTCATATCGATTTGGAGGTAGGCGCCCTTGACCAGGCTGCGATCAATAAACTGTTGCATGGCGGCCTGCATGGCCGCCTTTTCAGAGATCGTTGCGCCGTGCGCGACGCCCAACAGGTTCGAGAACGAAACAATCAGTATGGCAGCGCCAAATATATTCTTAAGAACAGTCATTAGGTAATCCCCACACAAAAGAACAGATTACGGAATTGCAACTTCACAGGTGCAACAACGATAATCCAAATGGACCGGGTGCATTAATATGAGCTGTGTTTCTTAATAATGGGTTGATCTCTGGTAGTGCTCATCCTCAAGCAAGCCGCCCGACGCATGGCAAGCGGCAATTTTTGTGAAACAGGCGTTTCAGGAGACAGCATCGTCCATTGGCTCCAGAACGGCTTTGCTCTTGCGCCTCAACTCATCCGCGACGAGGGCAGCAACTCGAATTCGGCCACGATGGGTGCGTGATAGGACGATGGGGAACGGTCCACCTTGCCATAGCCGACCAGTTCATCCCCCAAGGCTTCGTTGTGGGCTTCGAAGCCATGAAAGTGGCCGGCCAGAAAACGCGAGGCCAGGACATGATCGAGCATTTGCGGCCGGCCATGGTGGATCACCGAATGACGGCGGTCCGCCGCCAGGGAAAGTTCCAATGGAACCAGGCTGTGCCCGGCCAGATCGCCATTACCGGTATCGTCCTCGGCACCGATGACGATCCGCAGCGGCATTTCATCCAGACCGGCGTTGAAATCGCCGGCAACGCAAACCAGGGCGCCGGGGTCTCGCGCGAAGCAATCCTCGATCGCCAGACGGGTCTCCAGCGCCTGGCCGCTTCGTTTCATGGCTGCCAGGTAATAGCCCTCGGCCCAACCGGCCACGGTTTTCCAGACGAACGGCTCGCTCTTCTGCCCGGGAATAAATGCCGCCAGCGGCGCCCGATAGTGTACGTTGAAAAGATCCAGTGTACGCCCATCGCCAAGATCCAGGCGGGCATACAGGATGGGCCGATCCCAAGGCACCGGCTGCGCCTCGGCCAGGGGCGGAGTCGCCGTCATGGCACGAAAGGTGGGCGCCTCTACCAGATCGTTGCGGTATTGCCGCCATTCGAGCACCGGATAACGGGACAATATGACCAGATTGTGAACGTCCATGGGTCCATGGTGGACGCTTTCGCTGACCACCTGGGCGAAATCCTGATATGGCGTTCCCTGCAACAAGGCCGCCAGGGCGCTTAGCCGGCGCGGGGCGTGCCCGGCAACGCCTTGTCCCCCGGCGCGTTGACCATTGACCTCTTGCAGGCACAATACATCTGCCCGAAGGCGTTCGATCTGCGGCCGCAGAATAGCCACCCGGGCCGCCAGATCCGGCTGCTGACCCGGCCTGTCGTCCAGGTTTTCCAGATTGAAGCTGGCGATGCGTAGTTTTCCGCGCATGGCGTCATGTAACCGGGCAATTTGCAATTATTCTGGCCACGGCCAAACCTATCAGAGACCGGGATAAAGGGTCTAGCCGATCTGAACGGGAGGTTCGGTAACGCTTTTGGTCTGCAGTATGGTTTCGTCGGGTATGGCCATCAATTTCTCGTATGCGGCGGAAGGATAGCCTTGCATATGCGGGCCGGGACCATTGGTATCGGGCTGGGTCCTGGGTCTGCTGCCCGCCTCGTGCGGCGCAGGCCGGCGGAACCTGGCCAGTTCTTCCGCTGTTATCCCGGCCTGCACCATGACCTCGGGATCAATCCAGGCATCGCCGTCAATAGGCGCCTTGGAACAGGACAGCTCCAGGGTCAGACCTTCCAAGCCGGCAAAGTAAATGGATTTGCAAAAGCCGTGATCGATAGGACCCAGCACCGGTACGCCGCGAGAGCGGATACGGTCCTGCATCGCCAGCAACCGGGCATCGTCCTTCAACTTGAGCGCCAGATGCTGCATGGTGCCCGGCGCACAGACGCCGGCAGGATTGCCGGCGTGGGTTTGGCCAATCGTCGACTTTACGGCGCTGAATGCCGGGGATTGCACGAAAGCCAGGGAACTTTCGTCGTTGAGCCGGAGAAATCCGTGAAATGTATTCTTGACCCCATGCATCCAGTAAAGCGCGACAAGCTCCATGCCCAGGACATCCGTGAAATAGCCAATCTGCGCCTTTATGTCCGCCGTCCCAATAGCAAGGTGATGCAGCCCATCGATCTTGTTCATGGCAAGGTTCCTCAGATTGTCCACCGCCCAGGCCGGGCCGGTCTAGAGACCATATTGATCGACCCGATGGGGTCAGGCAAGATGGCCTTGGTTTCCGCCTCCAGCGATGATAGCCCACGGATGCTCTATGGGGTGGCGCCGGTTCTGACGGAAGGCATTGCCGTGATGACGGACTGGTCTGTCGGGAATAAGGCCCTATATTTTTGGAGAAGGCGTACTTGCGCCACGCCGTAGCGTCCGAAATGGACTTGCCATTGGCCTCTGCGCTATACACTAGGTTGACTGGAATAGGATCGGCGGCATGGCGGACGATATAAAAACCCCCGATGATTGGCGGGCGCTGGCGCAGAAGGAACTGCGCGGCGGGGATGTAGACGATCTGGTTTGGCAGACGCCTGAAGGGATCGCCATAAAGCCGTTATACACGGCGGCGGATTTGGAGGGCCTGGAGAACCAGCAGACCCTGCCGGGGTTCGAACCCTTTCTGCGTGGCGTGCGGGCCACCATGTACACCAACCGGCCCTGGACCATCCGGCAATATGCCGGCTTTTCCACAGCCGAGGAATCCAACGATTTTTACCGCAAGGCCCTGGCCGGCGGTCAGGCGGGATTGTCCGTGGCTTTCGATCTGGCCACCCATCGGGGTTATGATTCCGATCACCCGCGCGTAGTCGGCGATGTGGGCAAGGCCGGCGTGGCCATCGACAGCGTCGAGGATATGAAGGTGCTGTTCGACGGCATCCCGCTCGACAAGATGAGTGTCTCCATGACCATGAACGGCGCCGTTCTGCCGACCCTGGCCAGCTATATCGTGGCGGCCGAGGACCAGGGCGTTAAGCGCGGGCAGCTGGCCGGCACCATTCAGAACGACATTCTGAAGGAGTTCATGGTCCGCAATACCTATATCTACCCACCCGGGCCGTCCATGCGCATCGTCTCGGACATCATCGCCTTCACAGCCAACGAGATGCCGAAATTCAATTCGATCTCTATCTCCGGCTATCATATGCAGGAAGCCGGCGCCACGGCGGTGCAGGAGCTGGCCTTTACCCTGGCCGACGGTCTGGAATACGTGCGTACAGCGGTCGACAGCGGCCTGGATATCGACCTGTTCGCCGGTCGGCTGTCGTTCTTTTTCTGCATGGGCATGAATTTTTTCATGGAGGTGGCGAAGCTGCGGGCGGCCCGTGTGTTGTGGGCCCGCATCGTCCGCGAGTTCGCGCCAAAAGATCCAAAATCCCTGATGCTGCGCACCCATTGCCAAACCTCGGGCGTCTCGCTGACCGAGCAGGACCCCTACAACAACGTGGTCCGGACGGCCTATGAAGCCATGGCGGCGGTGCTGGGCGGCACGCAAAGCCTGCACACAAACTCGTTCGACGAGGCCATGGCCTTGCCGTCGGAATTCTCCGCCAAGATTGCCCGCAATACGCAATTGATCCTGGCCGAGGAAACCGGTGTCACCAAGGTGATCGACCCCCTGGCCGGCAGCTATTATGTGGAATCCCTGACCGACAGCCTGGCCAGCGCTGCCTGGGATTTGATACAGGAAGTCGAAAAAATCGGCGGCATGACCAAGGCAGTGGAAGCCGGTATGCCGAAAATGCAGATCGAGGCCGCTGCCGCGCGCAAGCAGGCCCGCGTTGACCGTGGCGAGGAAGTCATCGTCGGCGTTAACAAATACCTCTCCGACGACGACGAGCATGTGGATGTTCGCGAGATCGACAACAGCGCCGTGCGCGCGGCACAGATTGCGGGCATCGAGAAGATTCGCGCCGGCCGCGACGAGGCCGCCACCCAGGCCGCCCTGCAGGCCCTGGAAGATGGCGCCCGGGGAAACAGCAATCTTTTGGCTCTCTCCATCGATGCGGCCCGCGCCCGGGCCACGGTGGGGGAAATTTCCGATGCCCTGGAACGGCCCTTTGGCCGCTATCGGGCGGAAGTCCGGGCCATCTCGGGCGTCTATAGCGCCGCGTACGAGGGCGACGAGGATTTTGCCCGCATCGTCGAAGACGTTGCCGCCTTTGCCGAGGCCGAGGGCCGTCGGCCGCGCATGATGGTGGTGAAACTGGGCCAGGATGGCCATGACCGGGGCGCCAAGGTGATCGCCACGGCATTCGCCGACATTGGCTTTGACGTGGATATCGGACCGCTGTTCCAAACCCCGGCCGAGGCCGCCCGCGACGCCATCGAAAACGACGTTCATGTGATCGGCGTTTCGACCCAGGCAGCCGGGCACAAAACCCTGGTACCGGATCTGGTCAAGGCGCTGAAAGCGCAGGATGGCGGCGATATTCTGGTCATTTGCGGCGGCGTGATCCCGCAACAGGACTATGACTACCTGCACCAACGGGGCGTGGCGGCGGTGTTCGGGCCGGGGACCAATATTCCCGACGCCGCGCGCCAGATCCTGGCCCTGTTGGGCCAGGCGCGCGCGGCCGCCTGACCGCGCCGTGATTCGATTACACTAACTTTAAATTTTTTGGGGATTCAAAATGATGCGATCCAGATCGACGCTTCTACTATTTTCGCTTGTCTCGCTTTTACTGTTCGGCGGCGTAACGCCGCAGGCTTTTGCCGACACCTTCGTCTTCACGGCGATTCCGGACGAGGACGAAGCGCGCCTGCGTCAGCGCTTCAACAAGGTTGCGGCTTATCTGTCCAAGGAACTGGGCGTTGAAACGAAATACGTCCCGGTAAAATCCTATGCGGCGGCGGTCACCGCGTTCCGCAACAATCAGGTTCAACTGGCCTGGTTCGGCGGCCTTTCCGGTGTTCGCGCGCGAAATCTCGTGCCTGGCTCGGAGGCCATTGCCCAGGGCTATGAAGATCAGGCATTCCTGACCTACTTTATCGCCCATGCCAGCACGGGACTGAAATCGTCCGGAACGTTTCCCGCGGGCATGGCCGGCAAGACTTTCACATTCGGCTCCAAGGGATCGACTTCGGGCCGCCTGATGCCGGAATATTATGTGCGCCAGAATTTCAACAAGGCGCCGGACGAGGTCTTCACGAAAGTCGGCTTCAGCGGTAATCACGCCAAGACCATCGCCCTTGTCCAATCGGGCGCCTATCAGGTTGGCGCGGTCAATTTCAAGGTCTGGGAGAATAATCTGAAGTCGGGAAAAATAGACCCGGCCAAGGTCGCGATCATCTGGACAACGCCGCCCTACCCGGACTATCAGTGGACGATACGCGGCGACGTGGACCAGCGCTGGAAGCCCGGTTTCAAGCAACGGGTCACGGAGGTTCTGCTCAACATGAAAGATCCCGATCTACTCGCCTCTTTTCCCAGGAAAAACTTCATTCCCGCGAAAAATGCCGATTACCAACCGATTCTGGATGTGGCAAAGCAGATTAAGCTGATCGACTGAAGGTGCTCTTCCGCCTCAACAACGAGAACCTGGGCTATGATGGGGCCGCCGTGCTTCGCGGCATCTCCATCACAGTATCTGCCGGTGAGCGGGTGGCACTGGTCGGTGAGAGCGGCGCCGGCAAATCCACCTTGCTGTCCGTGTTGCAGGACCGCTACGGCGGCAATACGGCACTTATCCCGCAGGAACCGGGCCTGGTCCGCAGCCTGAGCGTCTTCCACAACGTCTACATGGGCAGCCTGCACCGGCATTCCGCCGCTTACAATCTGCTGAATCTCGTTTGGCCGCGCCAAAACGAGATAAAACGCATCCGCCCCATCGTGGAGCGTCTTGGGCTTGGCGAAAAACTGTTCGAGCGGGCCGGCGAGCTTTCCGGCGGGCAACAGCAGCGCACGGCGATCTGCCGTGCGATACTGCAGGGCGGGGACGCGGTGCTGGGGGATGAACCGGTCTCTGCCGCCGACAATCACCAATCCCGTGCCATCCTCGCGGCGCTCTCCGACACCTTCGAAACCATCATCCTGGCCATGCATGACGTGGATCTGGCGTTGGAATTCTCGACCCGGATTATCGGCATCAAGGACGGCGGCATTGCGCTTGATGCCCCGGCGGGGGATCTGACCCGGCCCGATCTCGATTTCCTTTACCGGGATTGAGCATGGCCACCGTTCCAGGCATATCCGCGCCAACGGCGCCACGCTATTCACCCGTGGTAAAGACCAGTGCGGCGTTCGTTGCTGTGGCCGCGGGCTGCCTGTTGTTCGCGGATATTTCCATTACCACGCTCGACCCCTGGTCCGAGATGAAGCGCATCGCGTGGGGTGCGGTAACGCCGGATTTCGGCGCGGTTGCCGGTCTTGGTATGGTCGTTCTGCAGACCATCGCTTTTGCCCTTTGCGGGGTCGCGCTTGGCGCCGTCGGCGGCTTCCTGCTTTCCCAGGTCTTCCACCTGGGCGCCGTGCGCTGGACTTGCGCGTCCGTCCGCGCCATCCACGAATTATTCTGGGCCCTGATCTTCATGCAGGTGCTGGGGCTGTCACCACTCACCGGCGTGCTGGCCATCGCCATTCCCTATGCCGGCATCTGCGCCAAGGTTTATGCGGAAACCCTGGAAGAGGCGCACTTGCCGGCACTCCGCAGTCTGCCGAGCGGGACCGGCATCGTCTCGGCCTTTTTCTTCGTCCGCCTGCCCGATGTTTGGGTGCATATCAAGAACTACACCAGCTACCGCTTTGAGTGCGGCCTGCGCTCCAGCGCCGTGCTGGGCTTCATCGGATTGCCGACCCTGGGGTTTTATCTGGAGACCGCCTTCAGCGAAGGCAATTATTCGGAAGCCGCCGCGCTGATGATCATTTTCTACCTTCTCATCGCGACCTTGCGGTATTGGATGCGGCCGAAACTTGTTGGCCTTTATGTCCTGATCGCGCCGTTCCTGCTGGGTGGCGGCGCGGCCATCGATATGAGCAACATTGTCCGGTTTCTGACCGTCGATGTCGTGCCGGCACCCTTGCGTGGCGGCGGCCTTCTGGAGGGCCGGACGTGGAGCGGTCTGGGCGATTGGGCCGGAACATTGCTGATCGACCAGGCGCTTCCGGGCATGGTTGCGACAATTCTGCTGACGCAGATTGCCCTGGTTGCAACCGGTGTCCTGGCGCTGGCGCTGTTTCCCCTGGTTTCGAAGAAGTTCTTTGGCCCCGTAACGCGAACCGTTGGGCATGTCTTTCTGGTTGTCATGCGTTCGACGCCCGAGTTCATTCTCGCCTATATCTTTCTGCAACTCTGGGGCCCTTCCATGCTGCCGGCCATCGTCGCCCTGTCACTGCACAATGGCGCCATCATCGGCCACCTGGTGGGCCGCTTCAGCGACGAGGTTCGTTTGCGGCCCGACAGCCCCCGCGGCATCAATCTTTATGGCTTTGAAATCGTGCCGCGCGTCTATGGCCAGTTCCTGGCCTTTCTGTTCTACCGTTGGGAAGTGATCATGCGCGAGACGGCCATTTTGGGAATACTGGGTATTGCCACCTTGGGCTTCTTCGTTGACAGCGCGCTGGCCGACATTCGCCTTGACCGGGCGATATTCTTGATTGCCGTAATGGCCGCCTTTAACGTGGCAGTCGATGCCCTGTCCCGCCAAATTCGCAATCGCCTGCGTTTGAGCACCCGCGCCGGACAGGCCTAAGGCGAGTCTCGTTAACTGGAATTGCGTGGAAAACCAAGAGTAGACAACAATGAAATCCAGCCAAGACGCCATCGTCAAAGACCTTGTCCTCGTCGGTGGCGGGCACAGTCATGTGATTGTGTTGAAAAAGTTCGCCATGAAGCCGTTGCCCGGGGTCCGGCTGACGGTCATCGCGCGCGATGTGCACACCCCCTATTCGGGCATGCTGCCGGGTTATCTAGCCGGTCACTATGACTTCGACGAAGCCCATATCGATCTGCGCCCGCTCTGCCAGTTTGCCGGTGCGCGGCTTTATCATGACGAAGCGGTCAGGCTCGACCTTGGCCAAAGGCAGGTCATCTGCAAAGGGCGGCCGGTGGTTCCCTACGATGTTCTTTCCATCAATATAGGTTCGACTCCAAGTTTCAACGGCATATCCGGGGCAGAGGCATTTGCCACGCCGGTCAAACCGATCAACAATTTCATCGAACGCTGGCAGCGCCTGGTAACGCGCGTGCTGGACCGCCCGGGGCCGCATCGGATCGGCGTCGTCGGCGCCGGGGCCGGCGGCATGGAGCTGCTGCTCGCCATACAGTTTCGCCTGGGCAATCTACTTGCAGAACGGGGCCAGAGCGCGGATAGCCTGGAGTTCCACCTGATCTGCAGGTCAGAGGAGATTCTGCCCAGTTTCGGCGCCGGCGTGCGGCGGCGTTTCGAACGCCACCTGCAGGCGCGCAAGGTACATGTTCATACGGCCGCCGAGGCGACTGAAGTGGCGCCCGGCGCAATCACCACCGCCGGCGGCGAGGCCATTACTTTGGACGAAGTTCTTTGGGTCACGGCGGCGGGCGCGCCACCATGGCTTGGCGACTCCGGTCTGGATGTGGATGCAGCAGGCTTCGTCAAGGTTCGCGATACCTTGCAATCGACGTCTCATGATGACGTCTTCGCGGCGGGCGACATCGCCTCGGTTGTAAATCATCCACGGCCAAAAGCCGGTGTTTTTGCCGTCCGTCAGGGACCGCCGCTGAACAGGAACCTCCGCCGCGTACTGATTGGCCGGCCGGCCCGGCCGTTTTCGCCGCAACGGGCTTTCCTGGTCCTGATCAGTTCCGGCGACAAGTATGCCGTCGCCGCCAAGTGGGGATGGACCGCGGAGGGGCGGTGGGTCTGGCGCTGGAAGAACTGGATCGACAAGCGTTTCATGCGCAAGTTCAGCGAATTACCCGAGATGGCGGCGGAGCAGGCGGAGCGGCTGAATCCCGGGCTCGCCGACCGGGCCACTCTCAACGACATTTCAGCCATCGCCATGCGCTGTGGCGGTTGCGGCGCCAAGGTCGGCGCGGATGTGCTGACCCGGGCCCTGTCCGAGTTGGATCCGGTCGCGAATGACGACGTTCTGGTCGGCCTGCACGCGCCCGACGACGCGGCGGTGGTACAGATTCCCGAAGGCAAGGTGATGGTCCATACGGTGGATTATTTCCGCGCCTTTATTGACGATGCATATGTTTTTGGGCAGGTCGCCGCCAATCACGCCTTGAGCGACATCTTCGCCATGGGGGCCGAGGCGCAAACAGCTCTGGCCATCGCCACGGTGCCCTATGGGCTGGAAGCCAAGGTGGAAGCCTCGATCCGGGAAATGATGACGGGCGCCATGGAGGTCCTTAACGAAGCCGGTGCGACACTGATTGGCGGCCATACCAGCGAGGGGCCGGAGCTGGCCCTGGGCTTCTCGGTCAACGGCCTGGCCGATCGTGAAGCCATTCTACGCAAAGGTGGCATGGCGGCGGGCGACCTCTTGATTCTGACCAAACCCCTCGGCACCGGCACTTTGTTCGCCGCCGACATGCAGCAGAAAGCCAAGGGGCGGTGGATCGAGGCGGCCTTGAAGACCATGGTCCAGTCCAACCGCCAGGCGGCTCTGTGTTTGTTCAGCCACGGCGCCAGCGCCTGTACGGATGTGACCGGGTTCGGGCTGTTGGGCCATACGGTGGAGATGACCAAGGCTTCAGGCGTCGACGTTGAAATTGATCTCGACGCTCTGCCGATCTTTGACGGCGCCGAGGAAACGGTGCGCCTTGGCATTCTCAGTTCTCTGCAACCAGCGAACGTCCGGCTGCGCCGGGCGATCCGCAATTTGGAAGCCGCGCGGGACAACCTCCGCTACCCGTTGATATTCGATCCCCAGACATCCGGCGGTCTGCTGGCCAGCATGCCGCCGGACCGCGCGCAGACCTGCCTGCGGGCGCTGCATGACCTGGGCTACGATCAGGCGGCCATTATCGGCCGCGTAACCGCCGAAAGCGAACATCTGGAGCCGATCACCTTGATTTCACGGCCGCATTGACGATTGCGTCCAGGGCGGCCAGCTCCCGCGCGGGGCGAAACAGCGGTTCGAGCTTGCGCCCATGCTCCCCAAGCGTCTGCAGGAAATCCGGCTCCGCCTCGGCCCGTTCCAGCAACCGCGCCAGTGCCACTTCATCGCGCACCGGGTAATAGCCTGGATAGCCGCGCCCCAGAAGACCGACGTTGCCGGCGATATCGCTGGCGATTACCGGCACGCCGGCGACAATGGCCTCGGAAACCACGTTCGCGCCGCCTTCCTGATTCGAGCTGATCACCATCAAGCGGGTCTTTGCCAGTTCACGGCGCACCCGCCATCCCGGCACTTCGCCGCGCCACAGATAGCGGGGATTGGCGGCCATCTCGGCCATGGCCTGGTTGGCGAATGTGCTGGTATGGGCCTTGCCCAGGTGAATGACCCGGAGCCGTGATGCAGCCGGCAGCCGCCGGGCCGCCAGGGCCGCACGGAAAGGGTCCTTCTCATCGCGCAGATGGCCGATAACACAGATATCGAAGCGCCGCCTGGCCGGGTGCCGGGGGCCCGGCAGAGGCAATGCCGATTGGCGGACAACATGCAGCTTCTTTCTGAATGGCGCCGGCAACGCCTCGCCGATCAGGTCGTGCAGGCAGATCAGGGCGTCCGCCATGGCCATGGTGCGAAGCGTTGTTTCCGGGTCGGACTTCAGGAATGTATTGACGTCGGTGCCGCCCAGGCCAATGACCAGCGGCCCGCCCGGCTGGCGCTCCCGATAACGCTCGATGGCGGCGGCACTGCGCCAGACATGAATGGCCAGCAGCAGATCTGCGGCCTCGCCACGGTAATCGACGTCGATGCGCACCCGGTGGCCCGCCGCACGCAGCAACCTGGCCCAGCGCAACGCCGTCGTCCGATTGCCGTTTTTCGACTGTTTAACGGCCGGTGTGATTAGGCTAACCTTCACCCATCGTCTCCAATCCAGGGATCTTTCATGACCGCGCCTGTCAGTACCGCACATTTAATCTCGAATATGCAAGATGCCCGCAATCGCACTCTGGAACTGGTTCGCGACCTGGACGAGGGCCAGCTTATGGGACCCATGTTGCCCACGGTCAACCCGTTGCGCTGGGAAATTGCCCATACCGCCTATTTCTACGAATTCTTCATTCTGCGCCAGCTTTACGGTTATGAATCCGTGCTCGGCGACAGGGCCGACCGGCTTTACGATTCCATCGCCGTGGCCCATGACGACCGCTGGGACCTACCGTTGCTCAACCGCGCCGAGACGCTTTCGTACATGCAGGCTGTGTTCGACCGGCTGGCCGAGCGCCTCGGCAACGGCATGGCCACGGAACAGGATAGCTTCATCTATCAGTTCGGTACTTTTCACGAGGACATGCATGACGAGGCCTTTCTTTGGGCCCGTCAGACCCTGGCCTACCCCACGCCCAACCTGGCCATCGCCGCGGATGTCTCGGCCGAGCGCGCCGCCGGCCCGCATCCGGGATGGGCCGCGGTGCCGGGCGGCAGCTTTCCGCTGGGTGCGGCCAGAGACGCGCCGTTTCTGTTCGACAACGAAAAATGGGGCCATTCGGTAGCCATTGAAGCCTTCGAAATCGCCAAGGCGCCGGTCAGCAATCGGCAATTCCAGGCCTTCGTCGATGACGGTGGCTATGACCGGGAAGCCTTCTGGGACGCCGAGGGTTGGCGCTGGCGCCAGCAGGCCGAAGCGGTCCACCCGGTTTATTGGCAGCCTGACGGGCCGGGTATCTGGCTGTTGCGGCGTTTCGAGCGGACCTTGCCGCTGCCGGCCCATGAACCGGTCATTCATGTCAACTGGTATGAAGCCAACGCCTATTGCCGCTGGGCCGGTCAGCGCCTGCCGACCGAGGCGGAATGGGAGGCCGCGGCCCTGGGCGAGACGGCGGCGAATGGCGCCCTGGCGGCGGCGAAAAGGCGCTACCCATGGGGCGAGACGCCGCCCGACCCCACCCGCGCCAATCTGGATGGCCGCGCCCTGGGACCAATCGACGTCGGGGCGCTGGCAGCGGGCGACAGCGCCTTTGGCTGCCGGCAGATGCTCGGCAACGTCTGGGAATGGACGGCGGATACGTTTCAGGCCTTTCCGGGCTTCGCGCCTGACGCCTACAAGGAATATTCCGGGATGCTGTTCGGCGATACCAAGGTTTTGCGCGGCGGCGCCTGGACCACCCGCGGGCGGATGATCCACGGCACCTACCGCAATTTTTTCGAACCCCATCGCTATAACGTATTCAGCGGCTTCCGGACCTGCCGGGCCGAAACCCCATGAGCGATGGGGCCGGGTCCCTATCATCGCAAAGTGGTATTACACCACGGGCGCCCTGTTGCCATCGACATTGATGGCGGTGCCGGTGATGTAGGAACCGGCGTCGGAGGCTAGGAAACAGGCCATGTTGGCGAATTCTTCGGCCTTGCCTACACGGCCCATGGGAACGCTTTCGCCCAGTTTGTCGTAGAACGCTTCGAGGCTTTCGTTCGACCCGGCCTTCAGGTGGCGCTGCAGGTGCTGGTCGCTCTCGATCAGACCCACCAGCATGGCGTTGACCAGCACATTGTGCGGGGCGCCTTCGCCGGCCAGGACTTTGGTCAATGCCATGCCCGCCGCCCGCGACACCGCCGTCGGCGCACCGCCGGCCCGGGGCGCCTTGGCGCCCACGTTCAGTACGTTGATAATACGGCCCCAGCGCCGTTCCTTCATGCCCGGGAAGGTCAGCCGGATCAGCCGGACAGCCCCCAGCAGCTTCAATTCAAGATCTTCACTCCAGAGCTCGTCGGTAATGTCCATGAAATCCATGGCCCGCGATGTGCCCGCGTTGTTCACCACCACGTCCACCGGGCCTAGATCGCCGACGACCGATTGGTGCATGCTTTTGATGGCCCCGGCATCAGACATGTCGCAGGCGTAAGCCGCGACCTCGGCGCCGGGCACGGCTGCCTTGATATCCGCCCTGGCGGCTTCCAGCACCTCCGCGCGCCGGGCGACGATCGCGACCTTGGCACCCGAATTGGCGAACTCCATGGCCATGGCCCGTCCCAAACCGAGGCTGCCGCCGGTGATAACCGCGGTGCGCCCGTCCATTCTGCATTCCATGTTCGTGGTCCCTTATTGCTGATTGATGATTACAGGCGACAACGGCCGATGCCGCCAATTTCGCAAAGCTTCTAACCAGCGATCTGCGTGCGCTGCATGTGGCGAATGGCGTCGGAATTGTCATGAATGGCCAGATGCAATAAGCAGCGGTTGTCCCAGAATGCGATTGATCCTGTTTGCCAGCGGAAGCGGCAGGTAAATTCCGGCCGGCGTTGATGCTGGTAAAGGAAGGCCAGGATCGGGGCGCTTTCGGCCTCGGTCATGCCTTCGATATGCATGGTATAGACGGGATTCACAAACAGGCATTTCCGTCCGGTTTCCGGGTGAACGCGGACGATGGGATGGGCATGCACGGTCGGGCGCCAATTGGCGTCATCCCGCACCTTGCTGGTCCGTTTGGCATTGACCCCTGCGTCGGGTCCGGCCACGCGGACATCGCTGTGCATCGCCTTCAGACCGCCGAGCATATCCTGCATGCCCTCTGACAACGTTTCATAGGCCAGGTACTGATTGGCGAACAATGTATCGCCGCCATACTGCGGCGTCTCCAAGGCATAGAGAATTGCGCCCATGGGCGGCGTTTCCATCATGGTCGTGTCCGCGTGCCAGGTTTCCCCGGCAACGGAGGTATCGCCGGGCTGGCGCAACAGGTAGACCATTTCCTTGTCTTCCTGACCCAGCTGGAAGTTCGGGTGAATGAACAGATCGCCAAAACGCCGGCTGAATGCCTTGTGCCGGGCCACCGGTAAATTCTGGCCGCGGAAGAAAATCACAAGGTGGTCCAGCAGGGCCCGGCGGATTTCGTCTATGACCGCGTCGTCCAGATCGTCGGCCACATTCACGCCATCGATCTCGGCGCCCAGCGCGCCGGCGATCGGTGCCACGGCAATTCGTTCGTATTCAGTCATGCTAGAGCACTTCCGGGCTAGGGCCTAACCGGCGAGGGCCTGTTTGAATCGGCGTATGGCGTCCATATGGGCATCCGGCGACGTCAATCCCGCGCCCATGGTATTGAGGGTCACATGGGTTGCGCCAAGCTCGCTCCAGGCCCTGACTTCCGCCGCGCAGGACTCGGGCGAGCGTTCGCCAAGCTTGACCCGCCCTTCGATGTCGACCGCGGCCGGATCGCGCCCCGCCTCGCGGATGTAATCATGCAGGCGGGCAATCAACCGGCGCCCATCTTCGTTGGCGCTTGCCCCGTCCGGGCCGAAGCCCTCGAACTGCGGCAGCCAGCCGTCACCCAGCCGGGCAATGCGGCGCATGACCGCGTCCGACATGCCGCCGAACAAAATCGGTATGGGCCGCTGTACCGGCAGGGGATTAATGCCAGCGTCGGAAATCTTGTGCCATTTGCCTGCAAAACTTACCAGGTCCTGGGTCCACAGCGCCCGCATCACCTCGACCTGTTCTTCCGAGCGTTTGCCGCGGTCGTGAAAGTTTTCTCCCAAGGCTTCGAATTCGACGGCATTCCAGCCGATACCAATACCCAGCCGCAGCCGGCCGCCGCTCAAGACATCCACCGCGGCCGCCTGTTTCGCCACCAAGGCGGTCTGCCGCTGCGACACAATGATGATGCCCGTCGTCAGGCCGATGCTTTTGGTCAGGCCGGCAAGATAGCCGTACAACACGAAGGGCTCATGAAACAATGACTCGTGATCATAGGGCCCCTTGAAGTCCGGACGGCTGGCCCGATTAGCGCCGAGAACATGGTCAAAGGCGAGTATGTGGCTGTAGCCCAAGGCCTCGGCGGTTTGCGCATAGTCGCGAACGGCGGCCGGATCGGAGCCGATTTCCGTTTGCGGGAAAACAACACCTACCTGCATGTCTGGTCTCCTATCCATTGTCTGCCCTTTCCAACGTCATGCTCACTTTAGATAAACCGCTTCCCATGCGACAATGGCAAAAAAGAGCGACAGACGACAGGGGACGATGAATGCAAACATATCACGGAAGTTGCCACTGTGGCGCCGTCACGTTCGAAGTTGATGCTGATCTCGCCAAACTTGGCGACTGCAACTGTTCCATGTGCCGAAAAAAGGGTTCGGTGCATCACGCCGTCGAGGCAGACCGCTTCCGGCTGTTGACGGGCGCGGATATCGTTTGCAGCTATCAATTCAACAAGAAGATCGCGAAGCACTTCTTTTGCCCGACCTGCGGCATCCATACGTTTTCCCATCCGCGCACGGCGCCGGAAAAATTCAACGTCAACATTCGCTGTCTGGATGATTTTGACCTGGGCGGCGGGGAATACGAACTTTCCCACTTCGACGGCCAGAACTGGGAAGACGCCTTCAAGGCGCGCCAGGAAGGCCGTTAACATTTTCAGGCTGTTTGATCCATGGCGCCATCAAGTTCGCGGCGCAATTGTTCGACCGTCTCGGGGTCCGTCGCGAGGTTTCCATAGCAGGCGGCAATGAAGCAAGAGGTGATCCGGGCCACCGGTGCACCGGGTATGGCGTCCTCGACCGCTGAACGGCGCTCGCGTGGGGTTGCCGATGGCACGAACTCATGGCCCTGGCCGCAGGCCGCCGTCAACATATCGAAATAGAGCGCATAGACTTCCGTTATGCCGGGCCTGCCCTGCGGAAATCGGGCTCCCATGGGGGCCGCTCCGGGCTGCAACCAGGCGGGCAGGAGACTCCATAAAAGATTGAGCAGGTCCGCGGTCGCGTCGGCTTCGCCGCGAATGGACTCACGATCCGCCCCGGGCCCGGTTTGCCCTTGCCGGGCATGGGCCTGATAAGCCCAGGCAAGCAGCCGGTAAGCCAGATACAGCGCCAAGAGAAGAGCGGAATACTGCAGCAGATGATCCGTCAGGCCCGTCTCTGACGGAACGTAATCCACATTACGAAAGTTCGGCCTCTCGAATCCCCGGAAATCCCAGACCATGTCCTCGCCAAATCGGCCGGATAGATCAGGCAGAATTTGCACCAGCGCCCAGACCAACAGGCGTAGCAGCCACATTATGCCAACCGCGACATAATCCCAGGCAACCGCCAAAAGCCCCAATCCGCGCCCGCCTATTACCGCACCAAGCATCCCGACGGCGATGCCGCCGCCAAGCACGGTCGCGACGGCAAGGCCGACGATTGGGGTCCAGTTGCCGCCCGGTGCCAGACGCGCGAAGGCCAGTCCACCAAGAGCTGCCGTAAAGAACAGAATGAGCATGGCGGTCGCCGAGGCGTCGATACCTGACGCCTGCTCCACCAGTACCGAAACAGCCAGCGCGACAAGGCCCGTGCGGAACGTTTGCAGCAGCCGAAGCTGTGGATGGGTCTCCACCGCAATGCGGATACCTCTGTGCCAAAGGAAGCCGGCCGCCGCCATGCTTGCGATCAGGCCGCCCGTTTGCCGGCCTGAAAAGGCACCGCCGATCATGTGCGGCCCCCACAACAGATCCAACCCGTCCCCGGGCGCAATCGCCGAGATAACGAGATAGATCACGCCCAGGCCGGCAATCGCCTCAACCGGCCCGCGCAGTGTTGGATCCTCGACATAGTAAGATGCCAGCCGTCCGGCCCCGAATGCCAGCGCCAACAGCAGGATGATGACCGCCAGCGGCAACAGCGCGGCGCCCCGATTGAAGCCCATGCCGAGGATCACAAAAACTGGATACAGCCAGGCCGCATCGGCAATGACCGTCGCGGCGATGGCAATGGTACCGTTGCTCTTTGCTATCGGGTCGCGGCGTTCAGGCATCATTGCCCTCCGGCCGTGCAAAGGCCGCGCGGTAGTCGGCCACGGGCAAACCGGGAATTTCGGGCGGCGCCTCGCCGGCGGCGCAAAGCGCCATAATTCGATGACCACGGCGGCCAAGTTCGCTGACGAATGCCGCGGTCGATGGCCGAAACACGCCGGCGACATAGACCACCGTGGCGCCGGGGGGCAGGGCCGCCGTGCCATACTGCCCGAGCAGTTTTTCCAACAGGCCCGTCGTATGGGTTGTCGCGCCCGCCAGTGCCGTCATCAAAGCCGCCAGTTGATCGGGCCCGGCGCCTGGCGCGACCATCGGTGGCGCGGGTCCGTATGGGGAATTGCCATTGCAGACGAGGCCGACCGCATAGCCAAGTTCGATGGTTCTGAGCGCCACCGACGCGGCGCCGGTGACGACCGCCTCCAGTACCCCCGGATGGATCCGCCAGCGTTCGATGCTGGTGTCGCATTCGAGCAGGATCACGACCCGTTGCGACACCGTGGAATCGTAGGTCCTGACGAAGACGGCGTCGCGGCGGGCCGTCGCCTTCCAGTCAATGTGCCGGGCCGCGTCGCCGCTCCGGTATTCGCGCAATCCACTGGGCCGTGTCGGGTCGTCAATCAACCGCGCGCGGCTCGAAACATCGCCGATGGGTCGGTAGGGCGGCAGGTCAAAATCCGGCATCTGTATGGTGCGTGGGTAGACGACGATGCGCGGCGCCTGCCGTGGCGTATCCAGCCGTGCCTGGTAGAAGCCGAAGATATCGCCGCTGATGATGCGCGTCGGGCCAAGGCCATAATGGCCGCGCCGCACCGCCCGGACGCGATGATGAAACCTGACTCGTTCATATTGGCCAAGGCTGGTGGTTTCCCGTATTGCCGCCTCCTGGAAAAAGCGGCGGTCTTTTTGCCGCAATTGCTCCTGTCTCCCCGGCCGCACCAGCGCCAAGCCCTCGGGCAGCGATTCAGAAACCGTGAACCAGGGCAATGGCAAGGGTTTTCGGTTTTCGATCATCAAGGTGAGCTCGAAAATATCGCCCTCCATAAGGCGCTCGCGGGAAGGCAGACAGGCGTAGTCGACCTTGACCAGGGCCAGCCGCGTCCATTGCCGGGAGATGAAGGTCAGCATCAGGACCATGCCGCAGATTGCCGCGACGATTACCTCGCCGGCCGCCGCCCCAACAATCGCGACGATGACCAGGACCAGGATGATCAGGTCGGAAACCACCGCACCCGACCGCGACCAACGGGTTTTCCGGGCTTCAGGGTTCAGTGTGTCGTCCATGGCCATTGTCCTAGAGCATTTCCGGGCTATTCTGGGTC
>JAJFGG010000121.1 GCA_021776235.1 Alphaproteobacteria bacterium
CAACAACGGCAACAACGGCAACAACGGCAACAACGGCAACAACGGCAACAACGGCAACAACGGCAACAACGGCAACAACGGCAACAACGGCAACAACGGCAACAACGGCAATAACGGCAATAACGGCAACAACGGCAATAACGGCAACAACCGCAACAACAATTAGCAGATGAGGCGTAATATAGGGCACTAGGCCGCGATCAAGGCCCGGCCATGGCGGTCAGGCTTTGATCGTGTGGTATGTGGGAGGCGTGATCAGAATGAGACGGTTTGTGCCACGCTTGCTTGTTATGGCTCTGGTCGCTGTGATCTATCTCGCGGGCGGCCTGGAAAGCGCCGAGTATTCACTGATGGATCTGCGTTTTTCGCTGGTTCAACGCGACGCCAGCAAACAGCTTATTTTCGTGGAGATTGACGAGCGCAGCCTGCGCATCCTCGACGTCTGGCCCTGGCCCCGATCCTACCACGCGGATCTGATTGATCGGCTAAATAATGCCGGTGCGCGGAATATCGCCATTGACATCGATTTCAGCTCCCGTTCAACGCCAGCCCAGGACGCCTTGCTGGAACAGGCGCTGGAACGGGCGGAGAGACAGGTCATCCTGCCGGCCTTCAAGCAATATACCGGATGGGAGCGCGACCCATCGACCATGGCTGAAACCGGCTCTTTGCCACGCTTCGCCACGCGCGCGCGCCTGGCGTCGGTGGTGATGCGGCCAAATCCTGATAGCCTGATACGGCGCGCGATGACATCGCTTCCCTGGGGCGGAAGGGATCTACCGAGCTTTCCGATTTTGCTGACCGATGGCATAGCTCCGTCATCTGCTGATCTCTACATCGATTACGGTATCCGCCTGGGCACCATACCCCGCGTTTCCTATGTTGATGTGCTTAGTGGCAAATTTCCAGCACGGCTATTCCAAGGCCGCGATGTTATCGTCGGCGCATCCGCCGTCGAACTAGGCGATTATATGTCAGTGCCGAAGTATGTGACTGTCTCTGGTTCGGCCCTCATCGCGCTGTCGGCGGAAACTTTTCGTCAGGGCCGTGCCCTGCGGCGCACGGGCGCGGTACCGACTCTGGCAATCATGGTCTTGTTGACCTTTCTGATGGCACCGCTTCTGGCGAAATTGTCCTGGCATCGGGGCCTGTTGATGCTGGGCGGTGGCTCGTTGGGCCTTGTCGCCGCGACGGTGGGACTGCAGAAGATGACGCCCGTTAGCTTGGACATCGCGCCGTGGTTATTGGCCCCATGGCTTTGTTATGGGCAAAGCCTGATCGCATTGATTGACCGCCAGACGCTGCGCATATTCCATCAACGCATGGCCGTACTGCATCGCGGCGCCATGATGCGCCGCTTTGTCGAAAGCAGTTTCGATGGCATCATTGTGATCGATCCGGTAGGCCGCATCTCGTTGTTCAATCAGGCCGCCGAGTCCTTGTTGGGCTATCGCAGCGATGAACTGCTGGATGAGTTGCCCGATCCGCTGTTCGAATTCAGCGGCGACGGCGACAATCCATTCAAGATCAGCGATTTGCAGGACTTGAAAACCACCGTGCCGCCGCTAAGCGAAGGATTGGGCGTGCGCAAGGACGGTTCCACCTTTATCATGGAAATTGCCATCCAACGGGCCGTTCTACAGATTAGCCGAAATCCCCTGGAACGGCGCGAGGTGCCTCGAACCCATCATTTTCTTACGATCCGCGATGTGACCAAGCGCCGCCTGTTGGAAGACACCCAACGGCAAGCAGCGGAAGAGGCGATCGCGGCAAATCGTGCCAAGTCGGAATTCATGGCGGCCGTAAGCCACGAGTTGCGCACGCCCTTGAACGCCATTATCGGCTTCTCCGAAATGATCAAAGACGAATTGCTCGGCCCCATAGAGAACGAACAATACAAGCTTTATTCAGCGGATATCAATTCCAGCGGCACCCGCCTTTTGGGCATTATCAACGATATCCTTGATGTCGCCAAGATCGAAGCCGGCAATACCACATTGCAGGACGATCTGATCGATACCGAAATTCTGGCCGCTTCAACGATCCAATTGGTATCCGCTCGCCCCGGGACCGAAGGCCTGACGATCACCCTCGAGTGCGAGGCCAATCTACCGGGCCTGAAGGCGGACACCAAGGCTGTGAAACAGGTGCTGTTCAATCTGCTTTCCAACGCCGTGAAATTCACCGATAAGGGTACGGTAACTGTGAAGGTCGCCGTCTCTGCCGACGGTTCCTTCCTCATTGCCGTGTCGGATACTGGCATCGGTATCGCGGAAGAGGAAATTGGTAAACTGACGCATCCGTTTTATCAGGTCGACAGTTCGCTGGCGCGAAAGTTCGAGGGTACCGGGCTTGGCCTGGCCTTGTCGAAATCGTTGATGGAAATGCACGGCGGCGGGCTGCTTATAGAGAGCATTGAGGGCGAGGGCACAACAGTAACCTGTCGTTTCCCGCCTGAGAGGGTTGAGAGCGTATTGACCAGACTGCCAACCGTTTCCTAAACAAAACTCAATTTTCATCCAATCGCCGAGACAGCTTCTGATATGCGGGCTGGTTATACTTCCGCCGCATAGGGTGGTGCGGGATCGTATTCCATGTTGCGCTGGACGCTTCGGGCAAAGCCAGGCGTATAGATTTCCCCGATCAGCCACAATGCCATGTCAATGCCGGCGGAAACACCGGCTGACGTCACCACGTTGCCGTCACGCACGTAGCGCACCCCTTCCAGGACCTCGCCGGCCTTGGCCCGCTTGCGCACCAGATCCATGGCGCCCCAATGGGTCGTGATCCGTTTGCCCGCGGCCGGTCCGGCCTCGGCCAACAACAGCGAACCGGTGCAGACGGAGGTGACCCATTGGCAATCTTTCGCAGTTTTCTCGATCCACTGCAGCAGGGCCGGATTGTCGACCTCGGTCCGGGTGCCTTGACCTCCCGGAACCAGCAGTACATCCAGTTTGGGTGCGTCGGCAAAGCCATGATCCATCAGAATGCGCATGCCCTTGTTGCAGGTTACCGTCCCGCCATGCTCCGAGATCGACACCACGGCAATGTCATCGCGCTGTTTTGAAGCCATCGTAAAGACTTCCCATGGACCGACGGCATCAAGCTCTTCCGTACCGTCAAAAAACAGAATACCGAACGTTGTCATGGGGCCGCTCCTCCCGCTTGCCGCAATGGGGCTGATTTGCACCAGCATAGCATCAGGCACGCGGCGGTACGAGCCAGAGCCTTTTTTTGGTTAACCGGCACGATCCACCGGGCGCCACGATAACAGGGCAACCATAATGGCCCCGGCCAGAACCACAAGGCCCAGGGAGGCAAAGGCCCAACCCCAACTGCCGGCGCTTTGACCACCGCCCGTATGATCCAGGATGGCGCCGAACAGCACCGGCCCGATCAGGCCGCCGGCAGCGGCGGCAACGCCATAAACGGCAACAGTATTGCCGCGCTGCGCAGGATCCGAAGCATTGACCGCACCGCCGTTGAGCACGCCCGAGTCCGCCAGCACAAAGCAATTATGCATCAGCACCAAGCCCACAAGCAGCCAAAGGGACCAGGCCGCGGAAAAGCCGACAAAAACGGCCGCCAAAGCAGAGGCCGACATAACCAGAAGGGCGGCCCGTGCATAGCCCATGCGATGGCCAAATTCGCCCCCTGCCATACTGGTCGGCACGCCGATCAGAATGAGCAAGGTGGCGACCAGGGGTACATTGAAACCATCCGGAATATCCGGTCGCATCGCCACGACCCAGGTTAGAAAGGCCACGGTCCAGGCACGTACACCCAATAGTTCAAAATGATGGGCAAAGGCGCCGAAGATATAGCCAAGGGCCGGCTTGTTACCCAGCATGGCGCGAAAATCCGGGATAATCCGCCATTGCACGGGCGCCGGGGTATCCCCATCCGTCTTGCCTTCCGGCACCGCCGGCGGCAGCAGGAAAAATATCAGACCGGCGGCGGCCAGGTTGGTACACGCCGGCAGAACAAAGGCCCACTCCCAGCCAAAGGCGTCCTTGGTTTCCGCTGCCAGCAGCAAGGAAAACGACGAGCAGACGGCAAACGACGAGACATAAATCGATGTCGCGCGGCCCTTGTTTTCACCCGGTACCCGGTCCGAAATCGCCTTGACACCGGGCAAATGGGTCCAGGCGAAACCCAGGCCCTGAAGGGTGCGGAAGAACATTGCACTCCAAAATCCGTCGGCAAACCCCATGCCGCCATATCCGGCGACATTGACGAGGGCACCCAGGATCAGCATGCGGCGCGCGTCGATACGGTCGGTAATACCAATAAACGAAACGCCGATCAGATAGGTCAGATACGGTATACCCGCGATCCAGCCGGCCTCGGTATTGCTGAGCGACCAGATCTCGACGAACAACGGCAGCAGGGCGGGCACTGCATGCATGCCCAACAGGGTCAGGCCCAGGAAGGTGCACATCAGGATGATCAGTCGCCGCATCGGCATCGATCGCATAATCCCCAAAAAAATGCCGGCTGATTGCTGCGCTGATCAACCCGCCGACGGTCCCTGCCATTTTTCCCCGCTCTTGATAGAATACCAATATGCAATGTCCTAGTCGAAGCTTTGCCGGGAGGTCATGATCATGCAGGACACATTCTCCGCCCATCGCCACGAAGGGGCCGACTTGACCATTACACCGGCCGCCACGGCGGTCCTGGTGGTTGATATGCTGAACGATTTTTGTGTCGACGGCGGGGCCATGGTGCTGCCGGGTGCGGAAAGGTTGTACGGACCACAGAATGCCCTGATCAGTGCGGCCCGCGAAGCCGGAGGCGTTATCATATTTGTAAATGATAGCCATCGCCCGGAGATGCGCCGGGACCGGGAATTCCTGAAGCGTGAACCCCACTGCGTCGAGGGCACCTGGGGCGCCGGGGTGGTCCCGGCGCTGGGTCAGAAAAATGGTGACCTGCATATCGCCAAGCGGCGGTTCTCCGGCTTTTTCAATACCGATCTCGATCTCAGCCTGAAGGATATGGTGATCGATACGGTCGTGGTGATCGGCGTCGTTACCAATATCTGTGTGCGCTCGACCGTCCATGACGCATTTTTTCACGGCTATCGCGTTATCGTGCCGGAAGATTGCGTCGCCGCCACAGGTCCCAGGGAACAGATTTCGACTCTGTACGATATTTCCACCCATTTCGGCTGGGTTTCTCATTCGCAGGAAGTCATAGGCGCGCTTCTGCAGGGCAGCAGCATCGGAAACAAGGCGATTGCCGGCTAGCGATAAATATCAAAAGAACCGCTCACCGGCATGGGCAATTTTGTGCCACACTGCGCAGATTGAACATGGCCGCGCATACCGGTTTCAATAACAACTTGGCGTACGTGCACAATTTGCCGCGCGATCGTTAATCAATTGGGGGAAGCATCAGATGACGGAAATAGTCACCCTGGAACAATTCATGGCGGGCATTGAAAAACGCAATCCAGGAGAGCCTGAATTCCATCAGGCGGTTCACGAGGTCGCCGCCACTATTTTGCCGTATATCGCCGAAAGACCAGTTTATCATGAAATGCAGATACTGGAACGCATGACCGAACCGGACCGCATTGTCAGCTTTCGCGTCTGTTGGGAAGATGACGACGGCAACATCCGGGTCAATCGCGGCTGGCGGGTACAGTTCAACAATTCCATCGGGCCCTACAAAGGCGGCTGCCGTTTTCACCCGTCGGTCAATCAAAGCGTTCTGAAATTTCTGGGCTTTGAACAGCAGTTCAAGAATTCCCTGACCGGTCTTCCCAGGGGCGGGGGCAAGGGCGGGGCGAATTTCAATCCGAAAGGCAAAAGCGATAACGAAGTGATGCGCTTTTGCCAATCCTTCATGACGGAACTATGCCGCCACATCGGCCCCAATATTGACGTTCCGGCAGGCGATATCGGTGTCGGCGCCCGCGAGATCGGCTATATGTTCGGGCAATACAAGCGCCTGACGAACAAATTCGAAGGCATTCTGACCGGCAAGGGGTTGGAGTTCGGCGGTTCGTTGATCCGCGCCGAGGCCACAGGCTACGGCGCGGTTTATTTTCTGCAATGCATGCTGGACCAGATTGACGCCTCTCTCGATGGCGCCACGGTGGCCGTATCCGGTTCCGGCAACGTCGCCACTTTTGCGGTGGAAAAGTGCAACCAACTGGGCGCCAAGGTGCTCACCATGTCGGATTCCTCGGGCTATATTCATGATCCGGATGGCATCAACGCGGAAAAACTGGCATGGATCATGGAGCTGAAAGGCGTGCGCCGGGGCCGAATTTCCGAGTATGCGGAACAATTCCCCGGCGCCACTTTTCACCAGGGGCGGCCCTGGGGCGTGCCCTGTGATTATGCCATTCCCTGCGCCACTCAAAACGAGATCAACGAGGACGAGGCCAAGTTGTTGGTCAAGAACGGTTGCAAAGGCATTTCCGAGGGCGCCAACATGCCCACGGTGGTGGCCGGCATCAATGTCTTTCAGGACGCCGGCATGCTTTATGGGCCATCCAAGGCCGCCAACGCGGGCGGTGTCGCCGTCTCCGGCATGGAAATGAGCCAGAATTCCGTGCGCATCTCGTGGAGCGAGGAAGAGTTGCAGAAGCTGTTGCTGGAAACCATGCAAGGCATACACGACAGTTGCTTCCGTTATGGCGAAGGCAAGGCTAAGGATGGCCGCTGTGACTATCTGATGGGTGCCAACATCGCCGGTTTCGTCAAGGTTGCCGATGCCATGCTTGCCTACGGGGTGCAATAACCGGAAACCGGCAGGCCGCGATTTCCACTTGCTGCGGATACGGTCTGCTGAGCTTCTGGACAAAGCGCTGCCGGGTCGCATCTTGCCTGTTTTAGGCTGGCGTTGGCATTTCCGATGTCTGCGCCTGAACGCTGCATTCGGGCGATGGGTGATTGTTGCACTCTCCGGTTTGGCTATGAAACGTCGGATATTTTTTTGAGGTCGATTATGGTGCGTGGGTTCGTTGCCTTGGTTACCGCGTTATTGGTGAGTGTATTGGCGGCATCCGCGGCGGCACAAAGTTTGAAAGCGGAAAGCGGCGAGGGCCTGACGGCCAAGGCGCCGGCATTTATTCAGGTCACCAATTCGGCCAAGGACATCGAAATCTTGCTGGCCAGATTGCTGAAACAGCAATTCAAGCTCGAATCCTCGCTCAAAGTGGTCAACGACGATCCTGATAACCTGAGCCTGCATATTCCCATTGGCGCCGAGGAAAAGCAGGGTATCCCGCGCGTGCTCTGCCTGATCGACACGGCGGTGGTGGCCCGGGACAAGGATGGCAACGCCATTTCCCAGACCATCTCCATCGCGGCCACAGCCGATCAAAAATTTACAGAGGAACAGATGCCAAATCTGCTGCGTTGGGCGAACGCCTGGAATGCCCGCATGCTTCCCATTCGCATCTTCATCGTCAACACGCGGGTCTATACCGGCATGACCGTCCTTGCCACCGGGTCCGAACCCGCGTCTACCGACCGCGTCGTGGGTAGTTTCCTTGGCGTCGTCCGTGCCTGGTCAGCCGTGATGCAGGATTTGCGGGCGAACAAGCTTGTAGTGGAGACGCAGAAATAGGCACGCCGCCTATGAGTGCATGTTGTGGCTACTCTGATTCATTTGATAGCGCGGCGCGGCGCTTCAGCAGCTGTATCGACCGCATGGTCATCGCCGTTTCGTCATTCTGATCGCGCACCTGCCAGTCCAATCCCACCACGCCGCGGTCTGGCTTGCTACGGGAGGGCCGGGCATCGGCAATGGTGACGACCACATGAATGGTATCGCCAGGGCGCACCGGGCGGAGCCAACGCAGGTCTTCAACCCCAGGCGAGCCCAGGGAGGCTTCCGCCGCCCAAGGGTTGGCCATCATGAAAAGGCGAAAGGTATAGGTTCCCAGCATCCAGCCTGACGCGATCAGGCCACCATACATGTGCGCCTTGGCCGCGACTTTATCCATATGAAATGGTTGCGGGTCAAAGTGGAAGGCCCAATCGATAATCTCCGCCTCGGTCAAGGTTTTGCCGGGCGAAACAATCTGATCGCCAACCTTGAAATCCTCGAACCAACGGCCATCCATTACCCGCCTCCCCATATCTTGCCAAGCCGTACAGCAATAGCTGAATTTCACCGTTGCCGCTATCCGATCCTGGTCTGCAAATTCAACGCGGTGTGCTAAATTCGCGGGCACCAGAGCAAGGATCTATTCATGCACCCAGGAATTCACGCCGCCGCAACGCCGGACAAGCCGGCTTATATCATGGCCAACAGCGGCCAGGTGATCAGCTATCGCGAGTTGAACGAGGCTTCCAATCGCGGCGCGCATTTGTTTCGCAGTCTGGGTCTTGGTCTGGGCGGCAACATCGCCATCTATATGGAAAACAACGCCGCTTTCTTGCAGATCTGTTGGGCCGCCCACCGGGCCGGGCTGTATTACACTTGCATCTCGTCCTATCTGACGGCGGAGGAAGTGGCCTATATCGTGGCTGATTGCGGCGCCAGGGTTTTCATCACATCGGAAGCCAAGGCCGATGTGGCTGCAGAACTGGACGGCCAGATGCCGGGGGTCGAGGCTCAACTTATGGTGGGCGGGGCGGTCTCAGGCTACCGGTCTTATAATCAGGCAATAGCGGCCCAGCCGGACGATCCCATTGCCGATGAGTATGAAGGTGCGGACATGTTGTACTCGTCCGGCACCACCGGCCGCCCGAAAGGCATCCAGATACCGATCACCGGCGAACCACTGGGCACGCCGAGAAGCCCGGTGGACCTGTTGGGCAGCCTCTATGGCGTCACGGATGCCGCGGTCTATCTGTCGCCTGCGCCCCTGTATCATTCGGCACCGCTGCGTTTCAACATGGGGATCTTGAGGAAAGGCGGAACCACCATCGTGATGGAACGTTTCGATCCTGAAGGCGCCCTGGCCATGATCGAACGCTACAAGGTCAGCCATAGCCAATGGGTGCCAACCATGTTCGTGCGTATGCTGAAACTGCCGTCGCAGGTACGCACGAAATTCGATCTATCCAGTTTGCGAGTGGCGATCCACGCCGCCGCCCCCTGCCCCATAGACGTCAAACAGCAAATGATCGATTGGTGGGGACCTGTCCTGTACGAATATTACGCCGGTACCGAAGGCAACGGTTTTTGCGCCATCAATTCCGAGGAATGGCTGCGCCACCGCGGCTCGGTCGGCCGAGCCCTGATAGGGACGTTGCATATCGTTGACGACGAGGGAGTTGAGCAACCAATTGGTACACCTGGCGCCATATATTTCGCTGACGGGCCGGCCTTTACCTATCACAACGACCCCGCACGAACGGCGGAATCCCGCAATGATCATGGCTGGTCTACCCTGGGCGATGTGGGTTATCAGGACGCGGAAGGCTTTCTTTATCTGACCGACCGCAAATCCTTCATGATTATCTCGGGCGGGGTAAACATTTATCCTCAGGAGATAGAGAACCTGCTGGTCGGCCACCCCAAAATAATGGACGTGGCCGTGGTCGGGGTGCCGGACCCCGAATTCGGCGAAGCGGTCAAGGCCGTCGTTCAGTTGATGGATCATGGTCAGGCCGGGCCGGATCTGGAGGCGGAATTTCTTAGCTATTGCCGGGCCCACCTCTCGGCCATCAAATGCCCCCGCAGTGTCGACTTCGAGGCGCAATTACCCCGCCATGAAAACGGTAAACTATACAAACGTCTGATCAAGGACCGCTATTGGGGCCGCCACGACACCCGCATCGTCTAAGGCGACTGCCGGCCGGGCAATTCGAGACAAGGACTTATTTGGAGGAAGAGATGCGCGGACGTCAGGTATTCATGGACAGCTTAATGGCCCACGGGGTCGACCGTATATTCGGCAATCCGGGCACCACGGAAAGCCCATTGCTGGATAGTCTGCAAAGCTATCCGGACGTGGACTATGTGGTCGCCTTGCATGAAGGCATCGCGGTGGGCGCCGCCAGCTTTTATGCCCAGGCCAGCGGCAAGACGGCGGTGGTCAATCTGCATGTCGCACCCGGCCTGGGCAACGGTATTGGCATGATCTACGGCGCCCTGAAGGCCAATTCGCCGCTGGTGATCACCGCCGGGCAGCAGGATACCCGGTTGCGTCTACGGGAACCGGTTTTGGGTCATGACTTGGTCGCCATGGCGGCACCTGTGACGAAATGGAGCGTTCAAGTGGAACGCGCCGACGAGATGGCCGCGGTCATGCAGCGCGCCTTCAAGATCGCCAGGGAGGCCCCCGCCGGGCCGGCCTTCGTGGCCTTGCCCATCAACGTCATGGAACAGGAAACGGACCTGACCGCCACGGCCTCAAGCCAGATTTATACCTCTCCCCGGCCCGAGCCGGCCGGTGTTGAGGCGGTGGTGGATTTGTTGCTGGCGGCGCAGAACCCCGCCATCGTGGTCAGTGACGATGTGGCCCGTACCGGCGCCCATGGCGAACTGACCGCTCTGGCCGAGGCCATGGGCGCGGGCGTCTGGTTCGAAGCCCTGCGCCATCATGCGGCCTTTCCCAATCGCCATCCCAACGCCCGAGCCATCCTGCCCGTGGATGCCGCCGCGACCGCCAGGTCCCTGGATGGCGCCGATCTGGTGATGCTGGTGGGCGGGCCGTTTTTCGAGGAAGTCTGGTTTTCTCCAGGCGCGCCCTTCCCAACTGGTGCGGCAGTCGTGCAGATTGAGGAATCCCCGGCCCGTCTGGCCTACAATTATCCGCTGACTGCCGGTCTGGCCGGCCATTTGCCAAGCACGCTGGTGGCACTGCGCCAAGGCGTGCTTGCCGGATCCGCCGCCTATCTGACCGCGGCCAAGGCCCGTAACGGCGCCCTGGCTGACCTCAGCACCGAGGCGGCGGCCGCCTATCAGGCCCGCAGCCAGCGCGCCTGGGATCGCGCGCCCATGTCCATGCCCCGGGCCATGGCCGAAATCAGCGCCGGCACACCGGACAATGCGGTCGTCGTCGAGGAAGCCATTACCGCCGGCTTGGATCTGGCCCGCGCTTTCAGTTTTGCCGCACCCGGAGATTATTACTCCGGCCGTGGCGGCGGCATAGGCCAGGGCCTGGCCGGCGCCATCGGAGCCAAGGTGGCCCATCCGGACCGGCCGCTGCTGGCCATTTCAGGTGACGGCTCGGCGATGTATTCGATCCAGGCCCTCTGGTCGGCGGCGCATCATGATCTGGATATCGTCTTTGTCATTCTGGTCAACCGGGAATACCGAATCCTGAAGCATAACCTGGATACCTACCGGCAACGCTTTGACGCCAATTCGAACCAGGATTACCCGCAAATGGATCTGAATACCCCGGCCCTGGATTTTGTCACGATCGCATCAGGCATGGGCGTTCCGGGCAGCACGATCAGCCAGCCGGACGAACTGGCGGCCGCCGTCAAGGCGGCCTTTGCCAGCCCCGGCCCCAGCCTGATTGCTGTCGAGATCGAGGGCAAACGGTAGCGCCTGACCGGAACATCCCGCATTTTTGCGGCGGCCGTAGCATGACCAACTGACGGCGTTGCGACGCCATCACCAGCCCAGGGTATTGCGGATTTCGGCGATGGCGTCCATGTGCCTCTCGTGCGCGCCGGCGAAGCGTAGTACCAAATGGGTGGCGCCCGCATCCGCATAGCCCTGCAGCCATTCCGCCGCACCAGCCGCCGGGCCGGCGTAACAGGCTTGCTGTTTGGCCAGGATTTTGGCCGCCACGCCGTAATATTGTTCCAGATAATTATCGATTTGCCGCTGGGCCTGCGCCGCATCGTCATCGATCACCAGGGTCAGGTACAACGCACCGACCAAATCATCGGGGTTTCGGCCCGCCTCGCGGGCGGAGTCCTGGACGCTGCGCCATTGTTCAGCCCAGCCCGCCGCATCAGGGCCGGTGGGGAACCAGCCGTCAAAATGCCGCCCCGCCCGGACCAGGCTGGCCGGCGCCGAACCACCGCCCCAGATTGGCGGGCCGCCTGGGCGAAACGGAGTCGGTCCCAGTACGCCTTGTTCCACCTGCCAGCGGCCATCCCAATCCACCGGCACTCCACGCCATAGGGTCTGACACAGGCGCAACCCCTCCATCATGCGACCGACCCGTTTTTCGAACGGCACCCCAGCCGCCATGAACTCGGCCCGGATGTTTGGCACATCGCCGGCGATGCCAACGCCAAGAATGACCCGGCCCTCGCTGATCTGATCCAGGGTCGCGACCTGATGCGCCAGGACAACCGGATTGCGCAAGGCCGGCAATAAAACCGCCGTCCCCAATTCCACCTGCCGCGTCCGGCCGGCGATGGCCGCCAGCAGGGTCAATGGCTCGTGCCGGGGCCGGGCCAGCAGCGAGTCGCCTACCCAAACGGAATCAAAGCCCAAGCCTTCGGCGCGGTCCGCCAGATCCAGCAAAGGGCCCGTTTCAGGCTGGCCCAGCATGACCCGTTCCCGGGTTGGCAGTAGATATCCGATACGCATGGCCATGGCGGCCTCCTTTGTTCCGGTTGGCAGTTTACCTGAATACACCATCCCAGGCTTCGGGCCGGCCATCGGCGATATCGCCGGCCTCGGTCATCTCGGGGCGGTTGATGGTCAGCATGGTTTCCGGCGTTACGACGGCGTAATCCATGTAACCCAGCCGCGCCAAAGGCCGCATGGCGCCGGTATCGACCAAACCATTCGAGACATAGAGGTCGTTGATATAGATGCCGACGACCTGGCCAATCACCATGAAATGTCCCTGTTCGGAGCCAGGCTCGACGTCGGGCAATTCGATGGTTTTCCAATAGCGGCATTCGAAGGCGGCCGGGCTTTCCTTGACCCGTGGCGGTTTCACGAACTTCGACGGTGCGGCGGTCAGGCTCGACAGCGGGAATTCATCAACCTCGGGAGGCACGGGGGCCGAGGTCACGTTCATCGCATCACGGGTGTCCCAGGTCGACATGGAACAGGTGAACTCACCCGTTTCCTGAATATTGCGCACGCTGTCTTTGATGTTGTTCGAGGAGAACATCACATAATGGGGCCGATCGCTGACCGCATTGAAAAAGCTGTAGGGCGCCAGATTGCAAATCCCGTCACGGCTCACAGAGGCGATCCAGCCAATAGGCCGCGGCGCGATCAGCGCCTTGAAAGGGTCGTGCTTAAGGCCGTGGTTGTTCTCGATGGCATCGTAGTGCATGGGCGCAAATCCTTCACGAGTTTAACGGACTATAACACGCTGCACCGATAGAACCCGATCGGGACGCCTTTCAGTCGGTCTGCCATTATCCGGCAAGGTCCGGCGGAACCTGACGCAAGACCGCATCGATGAAATGCCGGGTGGCGCCAAGATAGTTGCCGGGATTGCGCAGTGCCGGCCAGTCAATGGGCGCGTCGGTCCGGTGTTCCAGGACAGAAAACAAATTCTGACCGGCGGCGGCGTCCAGACAAGCGCTTTTGACGAGATCCTGGGCGGTGGCTTTCGCCATATGCCGGGCCAGGGCATAGACCGCCGCCTCGGCCAGCGGCATACCCTTGGCGGCGGCGACGTTATCCGCCATGCAGGCATCATTGACCTGCAGATGCGTGGCCATCTGCAGAGTGTGCTGCAGGCTGGCCCCGGTTGTCCGCACCATTTGCGGCAGGGTCAGCCATTCCAGGGTCCAGGCCGCGCCATCACGCTCCGCCAGGTGCGGTGCCGCCTGGTGCAGGGCGCCAATCAGGCCGGCGTTGTGGCGCGCCAGAGCCACCAGCGCCTCGGCCAGAACCGGGTTGGCCTTTTGCGGCATGGCGGAAGAGCCGCCCGCGCCGCGGATTGACAGCTCGCCGACCTCGGATTGCGCCAGCAACAGGACATCCCCGGCCGTCTTGCCCAGACTGCCGCTAAGCAGGGCCAGCCAATTGGCGAATTCGATAACGCCGTCCCGTTGGTTATGCCATGGCATGGGCGGCGAGGTTAACTCCAGTTCCGCCGCCAGCGCCTGGACCACGGCATGCCCCTGCCCGCCCAATGCCGCCAGGGTTCCGCCCGCGCCGCCGAACTGCAATGCCAGGGTGGTGGCCGACAATGACTGCAAACGCTGGCGGTGGCGCAGCAGCGGCGCGAGCCAGCCCGCGGCCTTCAGACCAAAGGTGGTTGGCACGGCCTGTTGCGACCGGGTGCGCGCCAGCGTGATCGTATCGCGGTGCCGCCCCGCCAGGGCGGCCCAGGCGCGGATCAAATTGTCCAGGCGGGCCGAAAATAGCGCCATGACACGGCGCAACAGCAAGACCATGGCGGTATCGACAATGTCCTGGGAGGTCGCGCCCCAATGCACAAAGCCGCCGTGCTCGCTGCCCACCGCCGCCCGCAATTGCCCCAACAGGGCTATAATGGGCACGCCATCCTGGATCGTACCCTGTTTTAAGGCCGGAAGATCGACCACAAGACCGTCAGCGGCCTCGGCAATGCGGTCCCCCGCCTGAGCCGGAATAATATCCGCCCGTGCCTGCACACGGGCCAAGGCCGCCTCCACCTCCAGCATCGCCTTGGCCAGGGCAGCATCGGAGATCAGGGCTTCGGTTTCCGAATCCTGAAGATAGGCATCCAGTATCATGCCGCCGTCCCGTGGTTTCCGCTAGGCGTCAAAAAACACGGTTTCCTGCTCGCCCTGCATGTGAATATCGAACTGATAGACGATCCCCTCCGGACTTTCCCGGCGCCGGGCAATCAGGGTATTCCGGCGCGCGGCATCAACCAATGCTAAAGCAGGGTCGCCGTCGTTGGCCGTTCCTTCGTCGGAAAAGTAGATCCGTGTGTAGGCATGGTTCAACAGACCGCGCATGAACAACACGACAATGATATGGGGGGCCTGGCCATCGCCAATTGCGCCCGGCTTGATGGTCTGGAATTCATAAAAATGCTCCGGCGATGTCCCCGTGCCTACCCGGCCAAAGCCCTTGAAGCCGGTATTGGAACCGCGCGGATCTTCGGGATGGGCATAGCGCCCCTGGCTATCGGCCTGCCATAGCTCCAACACCGCATCGCGTATGGTCTCGCCGTTGCCGTCGAACACCTGGCCCCGAATGGTGATCCGTTCGCCGCTGCCGTCCGCTTCCGCCAGATTATTGCCGGCCAACTGCTTGTAGTCATAGCCATATTGTTCCGGCGTCAGGCCATAGGCGAAATACGGCCCGACGGTTTGTGACGGGGTCTGTTTCGGGGCCATGCCTTAATGCTCCATCGGCGTCGCCGTGCGCCCGCGCAGAACAATATTGAATTCATAACCCAGGGCCCACTCCGCCTCGGATATCTCGATGGACAACTTCGAAACCAGCAAATGGCGCGAGGCGGCCGGGACGCCTTGGAAGATTGGGTCCAACTCCAACAAAGGATCACCGGGAAAATACATCTGCGTCACCAAACGGGTCACAATCGAGGGCCCAAACAGAGAAAAATGGATGTGGTTGGGGCGCCAGGCATTGTAGTGATTGCCCCAGGGATAGGCGCCCGGTTTGATCGTGATGAAGCGGTAACGTCCGGACCCGTCGGTGACACAACGGCCCGCGCCCATGAAATTCGGGTCGATCGGCGCGTCGTGTTGATCATCCGTGTGAATATAGCGCCCCGCCGCATTGGGTTGCCAAACTTCCAGCAGAATATTGGGTACGGGGCGGCCGTCCTCGTCACTGACCAACCCGGCTACAATAATCCGCTCGCCATTTGGTTCGCCATTCCTGGCGGCCAGCTTTGTCAGGTCATGATCCAAGGGCCCAACGGCATCCTGGCCATAGACCGGTCCCGTCAGCTCGGACAACGTCTGCGGCAGCACGACCAGAGGTTTGGTCGGACCCCGCAATGGCGTCGACTTATACTCGGGATAGATTTGCGGCGGATGGCTCTGCCAATCCCGTGGCGTAAATCCAGGCTGCTTTGACAAGGCGCTATCCTTTTAGTCAGGCAGCCGAAAGGACATGAATAACCCGGCTGGCGATCAGATCCTTGGTCTTGGCGCCATAGGCTTTCATGTGCGGCGAGGCGGCATGCGCCATCAAGTGATCCTTGCTGGCCCATTTCTCGATGACGACGAAGGCGTCCGGTCCGAAGGGCGTTTGAAAGCTGCCCATGCCTTCAGCATCAATGGTCGGGGCATATTCGATGCAACCATCCTCGGCATGCACCGCCGGCATATTGGCGCGAAAGGCCTCCAGAATGGCATCTCGCTGGCCTGGTTTGGCGGTGATAACGGCTACGACGTTTACTTCTGTCATGATCAATCTCTCTGTTGACTTGGTTGGGTTCTTAGTTCGGTCAGTCGATATTCTAGCGGCTTAAGTCCCCGGCGCGAAGGCGGCCAGGGCATTCCAGTCCGGCGACGCGCTTCCCGCTGGATCGAAGGGCTGGATCGCCACATGGTCGGCCCCGGCATCAAAATGCGCCTGCAGGCGGTCGCCAATGGCGGCTTCCGTGCCCCAGGCGACCATGGCGTCGAGAAATCGATCGCTGCCAGAGCCCGACAGATCATCCTCGGTGAAGCCGAGGCTGAGCCAGCAGTTGCGATAGTTCGGCAGCACCATGTAGCGCGCCAGTTGCTCCCCGGCAACACGGCGCGCCGTAGCAGCATCCTGGGTCAGGCAGATTTTTTGCTCTACGTAAATCGCCTTGCCGGGGCCCACGATCCCGCGGGCCCGCGCGGTATGCTCTGGCGTCACGTTATAGGGCAGAGCGCCGTCGGCCAGTTCCGCGGACAGCGCCAGCATTTTCGGTCCCAGTGCAGCAAGAACGACCTGCCGTTTTGGCGCCTTGATCTGCACGGGTGCGGCATACATGGCGTCGAGATAGGCCCGCATGGCGCTCAGCGGCTTGCCATAGTTGTGGCCGCGCGCGCCTTCCACAATGGGTATATGCGAGACGCCGAGGCCCAGGATAAAGCGCCCCTCATATAGTGTATTGAGAGTGTTATGCCCCTGCATGGCGGCAGCGGCATCACGGGCGTAAATGTTGGCGATACCGCTGCCCAGGGTCAGTTTTCCGGTCCGGGCAAGCAAATAGCTGCCCAACGACATGGCTTCGTAGGCCATGGCTTCGGGGTACCAGAGAATATCGTAGCCGTGCCCTTCGACTTCCTCCGCCAGGCGGGCCAGTTCCCCCAGCGGCAACATGTTAGGCGAGAACCATACGCCCCAGCGTCCGATCGTCATAGGCAGAGTATCCTTTGCAAAACCTATTCAGCGGCGGCGCGGGCGCTGCCCATGCCCAAGCTGGGATGTGTACCGGCGAATTCCGTCAACACCTGGCCGGGCGCCGGCACCTTCAGATAATCCTTGCCGTCAAACACCCGCACACCGTTCACCCATGTGCCCATCAGACCAGGGGCGCGGCGCAGCAGTCTTTCACCCGCCGCCGGCAGGTCGAAGTGCCGCTCCATCTTGGTAATGGAAATGGTTTCGGGATCGAACAGGATCATATCGGCCCAGGCACCTGGCGTCAGCCGGCCGCGATCGATAATGCCATAGACATCGGCCGGGTCCGAGGTAACCTTCCGGATGGCCAGAGGCAAATCGAACAGGCCGCGTTCGCGCACCCAATGGCCGAACAGATACATGGCATAACCGGCATCGCAAAGCAGTGAATTATGCGCGCCGGCATCGGACAGGCTGATCAAGGTGCCGTCATTGACCAGCAGTTCCGCGACGCCGTCTTCTTCCATGTTCAATATGAAGAATGTGAACTTGGTTCGAAAATCCTCTTCCAGACTGAGATCAAGGAAGAAATCCAGTGGGTCTTCGCCACGTTCGGCCGCCACCTCGGCCACGGTCCGCCCTTCCAGATCGGCATTCTTTTCCAGCGCCGTGATGGTGATCGGCACCCAATCCCAGCGGCCCTTGAAGACATGCTGGGTATCGCTGGAGGCCAGGGTTTTCCGGAAAGCGTCGCGGAATTCAGGATCCGTGAAGATCTGCCGCAATTCCTCATGATCCTCGGTCGCCGGCCAGGGCGCCATGGCCTTCAGGATATAGGCCCGGTCCAGGGTAAAACTAAGGCTGAGTGGCTGGCAGGAACCCTGGGTATAGACTGGCAGACCACGGGCCCGCGCCGCTTCCGCCGCCCGCATGATATTTCTGGCCCGATCGGGCTGATGGGAGAAATGGAACAGCGGGGCATAGCAACCGGGGCGGCCACTAATTCTGGTCAAGTCTTCCAGGAACGGGATACCGTGTTTTTCGCCAAAGGTGGCCATGAAAACGCCGTGATCGAATTCAGCCATGACCGCCACCAGGGCGCGGAATTCATCATCATCGGCCAGCCGCGAGGCAATGGGCACGCCGCCCGCACCGCGGTGGTTCTCGTTCGAGGACGAACCGAGGCCCACGGCGCCGGCCGCCATGGCCTCGCGGAACAGGTCCACCATCTGGGCCAGTTCGTCCGCCGTGGCGGCGCGTGTGGAGCCTTCATCACCCATCACCGCCGTACGAAACACCGTGTGCGAGGCCAACACCGCCACGTTGGGATAGACCCCCTTGCGTTTCAGCAGATCCATATATTCGCCGAAACTTTCGTAAGAAGTATCGACACCCGCCCGCAGTGATTTCAGGGACATGCCCTCGACTTCGGCCAGATTGGCCAGAATAGTATCCCGTTGAGCGGAGGGGGCCGGCGCGATGCCAAAGCCGCAATTGCCCACCACCACCGTCGTCACGCCAAGGGCGCCGGCGGGCGAGGCGGTCTGGTCCCAGGTCAGCTGCGCATCATAATGGGTATGCAGATCGATTACGCCCGGCGCCAGCACCTGGCCCTGGGCGTCCAGCGTTTCCTTTGCCTCGCCCGTAATCTGGCCCACGGCGGCCACCCGGCCGTCCTTCACCGCCAGATCGCCCGCCAACAAGGGACTGCCAAGGCCATCGGCAATCTGTGCATTGCGAATGATCAGATCATACATCGCCTATTCTCCCGTTTCTCCATCCAGTCCCATATGATGGCCCGTGGCAATCGGCGCTGCAACCGAAAGGTCGTTTTGTGGATCCAGACGCATGGCGGCCACGCCCTATCACCTGTTAGGGTAAAGCCACCTCGCGATGGAAGGCTGGAGAGTTTGATGAGCGCACCGCAAATACTATTCGACGTTACCGGGCATGTGGCCACGGTCACCCTGAACCGGCCCGAGGCGATGAACGCCCTGGCGGACGATATGCGCGAGATATTGCTGCAAAGGTTGCAAGATTGCGCCAATGACGCCAACGTGCGCTGCGTGGTCATCACTGGTGCGGGCAAGGCGTTCTGCGCCGGCGGAGACATCGCCGCCATGGCGCAATGGCAGCAGAACAATGACAACAGCGTGCTCGTCGGCCGCTTGGACGTCGTGGAAAAAGTGGTTCGGCTGCTGCGCAGCATGCCGCAACCGGTGATCGCGGCGGTCAACGGCCCCGCCGCGGGCGGCGGCATGAACATGGCCCTGGGCTGCGATCTGCGCCTGGGCTGCGAGAAGACATTGTTTTCGGAAAGTTTTGTCAAGATCGGCCTGGTCCCCGATTGGGGCGGTTTTCAATCCCTGACCCGGCTGGTCGGCGCCGCCAAGGCCATGGAATTGATGATGACCGGCGACCGTATCAAGGCGGAGGAAGCCTTGCGCCTGGGCCTGTTGAACCAGCTTTATCCCGTGGACAGTTTCCGCGATCAGGTTCAGGCCTTCGCCCAACGCCTGGCTGCCGGCCCGCCCCAGGCCCTGGCGGCCATAAAAAAGGGCGTCTATTTCGCGGCCGAGGCCTCATTGGACGAAGTTCTGGACTTCGAACATCAGAACCAGGCCGCGCTGATCCTATCGGGTGACGCACGCGAGGGTATGCGCGCCTTCCTGGAAAAACGGCCGCCCGTGTTTGGCGCGGCCATTGGCGATAGTTTTTGATATTTGCCTGGCTCGCGGGTCCACGGACGCCGTTTCAGGATCTGTCAGCGATTTGAAATGACACCTGGCAAGAGCATCTCCCGTCTCTCACATTCGCGCCATGCCACTCATTTTCAAAGTTCGTTGTATTACTGCGCCGCGCCGGCGATATTCATAGTATGGAAACGGTAATCGGCGCGTCCCTCGGTTTTTGCACGGTACATTGCGGCATCGGCATTGCGCATCAATGCGTCCGCATTTTCGCCGCCTTCCGGAAATGGAGCAATGCCAATGCTCGCGGTCACACACACCGCATGATCATCGATTTGAATTGGTTGACCGAGGACGGAGAGAACTTTCTTGGCGACTGCCGCACAATCACCGGGTCCCTCGATGTCGAGAACGAGTATGGTGAATTCATCGCCACCCAGGCGCGCGACAAGATCAACGGCTCGGACATTGCGGCGCAACCGGTCCGCAGTTTCCTTGAGTAAAATATCACCATACGAATGGCCAAGCGTATCATTGATATTCTTGAAGCCATCAAGATCCAGGAACATGATCGCAAAAGGTTTGGCCCCGCGTGCCGAGCGGTTCAAGGCCCTGTCCAGCGCAGCCATGAAATCGGCCCGGTTCGAAAGTCCCGTCAAATCGTCGGTCCGGGCAAGCTTTCGCAACTGTGTCGCAATCTTGTGCTGTTCCAGGGCATAACGGATCGACCTTGTGAGCATGCCACTGAACAAATGTCGCTTGACCAGGTAATCGCACGCGCCGGCCGCCATGGCCTCGGCATCGACGCTTCGGTTGTGTTCTCCCGTCAGCATGATTATGGGCGTTTCACTGCCGTTTTTGCGCGCCTGCCGTATGATGTCGATGCCGCTCGTCGCGCCGAGTTGATGATCGACGAGGCAGATATCATGGGAATTTTCAATAAGCGCCGCCAAACCCGGTTCCGGCGTCGAAATCCAGTCCAACTCGAAGCCGAGATCGGGCCTTTGCGACAACAATTCCCGGGTTAGGATATAGTCCCCCTCGTTGTCTTCAATTAGAAGAATTTTAGTTGCGGTAGTATCGGATACCACAATACCCTCTCCTAACGTTATTATTATGGCAATAGCAATTTCAACTTTAATCATTAACACCTAATGAAGCATTAATACCCAATGGCGCATTCACACTTGATTCATATTCTGCGTGAATAATGTATCCCAGACGTAGTACTGCGTGAATTAGCCGCCCTTCTGCAGGCATCTGTCCGTGCCATGGAGGCATGGCCACGTGTCAGGGCGATAAATCCCGCAACAAATGTTTCTGCGATCTCAGTGTTTGAAAATTGGCTACGCAAGGAATGCGCATCCACTATTCAATTTTATCCGGCTTGTTTCGCCAGGAAGATATTGGCATTTGCGTTTAGTGGCGGGCGCCGCGGCCGGACGGAGAAAAGATGTGACGGAACAAGTTCAAATCACCGAGCAGAATCTGCACGAGGAAAGGGAGAAGCTGCTCAAAGGTACCCGACTTCACTGGTTCCACTGGCTGGTCATCGTTGCCTCTCTCTTGCTCACGTTGGGCGCTTGGTACATTTCCAAACACCAAATAGAGGCGAAAAATCAACTACGGTTCGACCGTGCCGCATCCCAGGTCGTCGAAATGATATTTGATCGCATGCAAAGGTACGAGGATGGGCTGTGGGGTGGCGTCGCCGCAATACAAACAGCGGGGGGTGATATCTCGCTTGAGGACTGGCGTACCTTTGCCGAAAATCTGCGCATTGATAAGAAATTTCCCGGCATCAACGGGCTCGGCGTCATACACTATGTGACTCCCGATAAATTGCAGAATTACCTGCAGCGTCAGGCGCGGCGTCGGCCAGATTTTCGAATTCATCCGCCACACGAGAAAGCTGAATACTGGCCCATCAGTTACATCATACCCGAGGCGCCAAACGCCAGCGCCGTTGGCCTGGATATGGCCCATGAATCTAACCGGCATAGTGCCGGCCAAAAGGCACGCGATACGGGACAAGCGCAAATCACCGGCCCCATAACGCTGGTTCAGGATGCGGCGAAGACGCCTGGATTCCTGTTCTATGCGCCGTTTTTTGCCAATGGAATTCATGACGACACTGAAGCACGCCGCAAAAACTTCACCGGCATGGTCTATGCTCCATTTGTCATGAGCAAGCTGATGGATGGCACGTTGAGTAATGAAAACCGCTTCGTATCCATGAGAATTCGCGACAAGGACGCCATGCTTTATGACGATCATACGGACGCACTAGACCCCAATCCAATATTCTCCAAGACGATCAATACTGAATTATATGGCCGAACCTGGACCTTTGAGATCGCCAGCAATAAGGCTTTCCGTATCGCGGCTACCAACCATCAACCAATCATCATCCTAATTGGCGGCATATCAATTGACGGTATGTTGCTTGCCTTGTTCATCCTGCTGTCGCAAGCAAATCGCCGTGCGATTAAATTCGCCGATAAGATGTCCACGAATTACGACAGGAAGTCCAGCGAGCTGGCGAGTGTCATTGATCGACTAGCCAGTTCCAATGAAGAGCTCGAGCGATTTGCCTACGTTGCCTCGCATGATCTTCAAGAGCCGCTGCGCATGGTATCGAATTTTACACAATTGTTGAAAGCACGGTACGAAGACAAGCTGGATGATGACGGTATTAAATACATAAACATCGCAAATGATTCTGCATTACGCATGCAGGAACTGGTCGACGACTTGCTTGAATATGCGCGAATAGGTGATGTAAGCGAAAAGATGGACTATATAGATTGCAATGACACCCTTGCCTATATTCAGGACAACTTGCAGGAGCAAATAGCAGATAGAAATGCGATTATCTCTTATGAAAGCGATGTCGCAACGATATTTACGAACCCGGTTCGGTTCTCCAGGGTATTGCAGAATCTAATTGGCAATAGCATCAAATATTGCGCGCCTGACGTTGAACCCGTAGTAAAAATAGGGCTGGAAGATGAGGCCGATCACTGGCTCGTCTCCGTAAAGGATAACGGTATCGGCATGCGGCAGGAATACTGTGAGCAAATCTTTCTTCCATTCAAGCGGCTTCACGGTCAGTCAGAATTTCAGGGTTCGGGCATAGGCCTCACGATTTGCCGCAAAATCGTCGAAAGCGCCGGTGGCAAAATCTGGGCTACGGCAAAGGTTGGCGAAGGAAGCTTGTTTCAATTTTCGATTCCGAAGAATTCAGCCGTGGAAGAAATAGCGAGAGATCGAGCGGCATGAAAAGCACCAATGGCAAGACCGTTCAGATACTGTTAGTTGAAGATAATCCTGGGGATGTTCTGTTAACTCAAGAGGCTTTCAAAAGCGCCAAGATCGGCAATATTATCCATGTCGTCGAGGACGGTGAAAAGGCGCTTGACTACCTTCATAAACGAAGCAGCTATTCCGCAGTTGATACCCCGGATTTAATATTTCTGGATCTCAATCTTCCAAAGAAAGACGGTCGGGAAGTCCTGGAGGAAATAAAGCACGACGAGAATCTTCGCCGCATACCAGTGGTCATCCTCACAAGTTCAAAAGCCGAGAAAGATGTACTGGTCTCATATGGATTGCATGCAAATTGCTATGTGGTGAAGCCGCTGAATTTGGAGTCATTTATCGAAATCGTCGCTGCCATAGAAGCTTTTTGGTTTTCTATCGTCGTCCTGCCGCAATGATAATAATGGCCATTGGCGGAACGAGGCAGACGACCCTCAACAAGAGCGTTTCCGGCTTAGGCCCCGGCGTATTCCAGCAATAGGTCCTTGGCGTCGACCGACATCCCCGCCTTGACGCTGATCGACTTGATCTTGCCAGCGTGGGCCGCGCGGATCGCGGTTTCCATTTTCATGGCCTCTATGCTCAGCAACATATCGCCAATCTCCACCGACTGGCCCGGGTTCACGGCGATGGTGCCGATGACACCGGGCATGGGGGCCGCGACATGATCGGGGTTGCCGTCCTCGGCTTTCGGGTGGCGCTCCACCAGCCCGGCAATTTTGCGGTCAGGGACCTTGATGGTCCTTGGCTGGCCGATGTGCTTACCCGCCTCGCGGATACGCCGCAAAACCGCATCAACGAACGATTGCCCTTGGAATGGGAGAAAAATCCCGGAACAGAGGCGCAATAAAACGTGGCGGCAATCTCCCACGTCTTCACGCTTCAACGCGCCGCGCAAATCTAGGCGCGCGACGAAAACCTCCTCCGGGAGCTGTCCGACCAACTGCACCCCGTGGATGACTTCCTCTGGATCTTCGACATGAACGACAATGAAATCCTCGCCTTCGCCAAACAAGGTCTTGAGGCGTTGCGGGAAAAAATCGAGGACCAGATCGACAACCCCGATCAACCGGCCAAAGCAAAAACTCTTAAAGCCGACACCCTGCGGTCTTCAACGAATGCTTACAAGGCTATACAAAACGCGGGCTGTGCAACGGCGTAACCACGGATGAACTTACACGGCTTCATTACCCATAGGGCATCTTGCGCCGGTTGGCCCTGCGCCGCGCCTGTCCGTCGTATCTTGATGAAAGTATTGAAAGAGGCCAAATAGGCGGCACTGATACTTTCAGATGCCTCGCGGGAAGGCATGCCTGCCTTACGTGGAAAACGCCCTCCAAAATTCAGCGCTTGGTAACTTGCACGGCGAATGGCTGCAATTTGTGTCAATACGATGTTGCCCTGACGGACGGCTAAACTTGGACTGGCAAGCGCCATGCAGAGACCTACATGGTGTGTTTCGTTTCCATCGCCATATTTTCAATTAGTAATAATTCGGTATTGGCAAGAACGCCTTGATTGATCGCTGCGCCCAAATTTCGTAACACCTTTGTAAAATTTCCTATTGGTTCACCGTCATCGCGCGGGGCTTGCAATACAACAGCCAAATTTTTATTCAGTGTAGACATTTCACCTGGCGATGCCAGCTTAACTCCGTCAACACCGATGTTATCGGCTGAAAACTTAAATACAACATTCGCGTGCGCCGTTGTAAGGCGTTTATAGACTGCGGCGGTATCACGATCATTGGCTCGCAAAGAAGTGATGGAGGCATCTTGGACAATACGTCGCATTTTTTGAGCACGGAACGTTCCCAACGGTTGCCGTAATATAGTGTTCAAACGTTCGCTATACTCGACATCCGAGACTCCTTCGGCCAATTTGGCAAGCGTTATACTGCTCGATTTGCCAAATATGAACTTTTGATCACTTTTGATCAGAGCCGCAATTAGAACACGCTGCATGAAACCCGCGATTACGGGTATCGGAGTGACATTACACTTTCTTATGTTGATTATTGCAGGTGAGACCACTCCAAATTCTGTAGGAGACTTAAAGTTAACCTGGTAGATGTTTCTGAGAGGATCATTTACATTGCAACTTTTGACCAAACACATGAGCACCCCTGCATCATCGGATATCCCTTCGCATTCAATATCCGAAGATTTGCCCCTCCCAAGAGGCATGATAGTGGTGCGTTCCGCCCTGGGATATATTCCCGAGGTCTTTCCGCTGATTTCCAATTTAATGGTGTTGATCGGAAAAGTTAAATCAGCGGCATCAACGCTATTTGTTGCAGCAAGGATTAGTATTATTCCCAATAGTATACTTACAAATCTCCTATCCATAGAATCCTCCACATTAGCTCCGGAGAAGTGTGACCGCACCTGTTAGAGTAATAACCAGAATAACCAAAAAACCGAACCTCGTCCAAGTCCCGCTCACCACTAGAGTATTAAAGAAAGTATCCGTTTCCACCCGGCATATGTCTGCTTTTACCTGGCGAGGAAACTGAACAAATGCACCGATTAAAATTTCTTCATTTCGAAATTCTTGGACCTTCTCTTTTGACATATAAGCTCTAAATGAATACGCCAGCTTGCTTCTAAATGGTGATATATCCACCGATATATTCAGCGAAGGTTCGCTATTATCTTTCCTGGGGGCAACCGGGTGAAGTGCGCGATTGTTACTTTTCAGATCGTGTATATACTCTATCTTTGTAAATACTTCTTTATCAGCCGAGACGACCAATGCGGCCTCATTTGGTGGATCACCTTGAACAAATAACTTCACGGGAATGTACGAGTCATTATTTTTCGTCTCCAACTCACCAATCTCAACAACAACAGAACAAGTTTCAAACCAATCATCAATTAGACTTTTCATGGATTTTTCGCTGGCCGCAAGAAGTGGTAGCAATACAGCAAGTATTGCCGCACCGACGATTGGTTTCCATTTGTTCGCAAATAATTCTCCCATCCCTCACTTCCTTTTTCCGCAATCAATTTGCAAAAAGTACTCGCCTGAATGTCAAGATTTGCCTCGACGTCCAATCTTTAGCGTGTCTGCTTCGCTCTGGTTTTTTTAAATGGAGAATCTACGTTTAGTTATTATCACTTTTCACCAGTTTGCGCCATGAGATAAAGTCTCATGAAACTTGCTCACGGTTTCGTTTGACCGGTCGTGGGATCTCCGATTTTCGACAGTTGCGGACTCCATACAGAAACTGGGTAAATGACAGCGGGATGCCAGGTCGTCCCTTAAACCTTGGCATATTCCAGCAATAGGTCCTTGGCGTCCACGGACATACCCGCCTTGACGCTGATCGATTTGATCTTGCCAGCGCGGGCCGCGCGGATTGCGGTTTCCATTTTCATGGCCTCAATACTCATCAGCATATCGCCAATTTCCACCGACTGGCCCGGGTTCACGGCGATGGTGCCGATGACGCCGGGCATGGGGGCGGCGACATGATCTGAGTTGCCGTCCTCGGCCTTCGGGTGGCGCTCCGCCAGCCCAGCAATTTTCCGGTTAGGGACCTTGATGGTCCGTGGTTGGCCGTTCAGTTCGAAGAAGTATCTTACGAAACCCTCCTGGTCGGTTTCACCCACCGCCTGGCTGCGGACAACCAGGCTTTTGCCCGTTTCCAGTTCGATTGAAATTTCCTCACCCGGTTGCATGCCGTAAAAGTAGGTGGCGGTGGGCAGGACGCCGACCGGGCCGAACTCGCGGCGCTGCGCCGCATAAGCGATGAAGACGTCCGGGTACATCAGATAGGAGTTGAATTCCTCGTCGGTGATCCGCCGCGCCGCTTTCTTTTCGGCAGCCCCGCGCAGGGCGGCAAGATCCGCAGGCGGCAGATTGGCCCCGGGCCGGGCGGTCAGGGCGGCCTCTCCGGCCAGCACCTTTTGCTGCAAGGCGGCTGGAAAGCCGCCGTGAGGCTGGCCCAGCTCGCCGCGAAAAAAGGAACGCACGGATTCCGGAAAGGCGATCTCCTTCCCGGGATCCTCTATATCGGCGCGGCTGAGACCGGCGCTGACCATAAGCAGCGCCATATCGCCCACCATCTTGGAGGAAGGCGTAACCTTGACAATGTCACCCAGCATCCGGTTGACGTCCGCATAGGCCCGGGCCACGTCGTGCCAGCGTTCCTCCAGGCCCAACGAACGCGCCTGTTCCTTCAGGTTGGTGAACTGCCCGCCCGGCATTTCGTGCAGATATACCTCCGAGGCGCCAAAACGCAGATCGCTTTCAAAGGCCGCGTACTGCGCCCGGACGCCTTCCCAGTAATCGGAAAAGGCGCGGATCTGACCGGCGTCAAGGCCGGGATCGCGGTCCCTGCCCCGCAGGGCCTCCACCACCGAACCAAGGTTGGGTTGCGAGGTCAGGCCGGACAGGGAATCCATTGCCAGATCCACGGCGTCCGCCCCCGCCTCTGCCGCCGCCAACACACTTGCCCCCGCGATGCCTGAGGTATCGTGGGTGTGGAAATGGACCGGCAGGCCGGTTTCCTCTTTCAGGACGCGGACCAGGGTGGTGATGGCATCCGGCTTGGCCAGCCCGGCCATATCCTTGATGCCGATAATATGGCTGCCCGCGGCAGCCAGCTCCTGGGCCATGGCAACATAGTATTTCAAATCGTATTTGGCCCGGGCGGGATCGTACATATCGCCGGTGTAGCAGATCGTGCCTTCAAGCAGCTTGCCGCTGTCCAGGACCGCATCCATGGCGACACGCATGTTTTCCACCCAGTTAAGGCTGTCAAACACCCGGAACAGATCAATACCGCCATGGGCCGCCTGTTTGACGATAGCCTGCACCACATTATCGGGATAAGTGGTGTAGCCGACCCCGTTGGCGCCGCGCAGCAGCATCTGCAACAGTATATTCGGAACCCGGGCGCGGATCTGATGCAGGCGTTCCCACGGGCATTCATTCAGGAAACGCATGGCCACATCGAACGTCGCGCCGCCCCAGCATTCCAGGCTGAATAGTTGCGGCAGGTTATGGGCATAGGCCGCCGCGACACGCACGATGTCATAACTCCGCATGCGGGTCGCCAGCAAGGATTGATGGGCATCACGCATGGTGGTGTCGGTCAGCAAAAGCCGTTGCTGATCCCGCATCCAGGCGCTGAATTGTTCCGGGCCCAGGCGGTCCAGCAATTGCCGGGTGCCAGAGGGGGGCGCATCCGTCAGGTGGGCCGGCACCAGGGGCGTTCGCGAGGTGGTCGGCATGGGCCGGCCCGCGATCTCCATGTTACCGTTGACGCTGACATCTGCGATGTAGCGCAACAACCGCGTCGCCCGGTCGCGCCGGTGGCCGAGCTTGAACAATTCCGGCGTGTCATCGATGAACCGGGTGGTGCATTTGGCGGCCTTGAAGGTGGGGTGGTTAATCAGTCCTTCGACGAATGTCAGGTTGGTGGTAACGCCACGGATGCGGAATTCCCGCAGGGCCCTGTCCATGCGGGCAATGGCTTCTTCCGGCGTGGGCGCCCAGGCCGTGACCTTTTCCAACAGGCTGTCATAGTGGCGGGTGATCACCGCGCCGGAATAGGCCGTGCCCCCATCCAGGCGAATGCCAAAACCATTTGCCCCGCGATAGGCGGTGATACGGCCATAATCGGGAATAAAATTCTCTTCCGGGTCCTCCGTGGTGACCCGGCATTGCAGGGCGTGCCCGCGCAAATGTATATCAGCCTGCGCCGGCACGCCCGAGGCGGCCACATCGCCGATCCGGGCGCCACCGGCGATGCGGATCTGCGCCTTGACGATGTCGATGCCGGTGACTTCCTCGGTCACCGTATGTTCGACCTGAATTCGTGGATTGACCTCGATAAAATAGAATTCGCCGCTGTCGTCGTCCATCAGAAACTCGGCCGTGCCGGCGTTCACATAGCCCGATTCCCGGGCCAGACGCAGGGCGGCGAGGCAAAGGTCCGCGCGCTGATCAGCCGACAGAAAGGATGCCGGCGCCCGTTCGACGACCTTCTGGTTGCGCCGCTGGACAGAGCAATCCCGCTCGAACAGATGCACCACGTTGCCATGGTGATCGCCCAGCAGTTGCACCTCCACATGGCGGGCCCGGCGCACCAGTTTCTCCAAATAGATCTCGCCATTGCCGAACGCCGCCACGGCCTCGCGCCGGCCGGCATCGACCTCGGTATCGATCTGCGTTTCGTTTTCGATGACCCGCATACCCCTGCCGCCGCCGCCCCAGGACGCTTTCAGCATCAACGGATAACCCACCGCCGCCGCCAGACGCCGCACCTCGTCCAGATCCTCGGGCAGCGGTCCGGTCGCGGGCATAACCGGCGTGCCGGCGCGCACCGCGACCTCCCGGGCCGAAACCTTGTTGCCCAGGCGGCGCATGATTTCCGGGGTCGGCCCGATAAATATGATGCCGGCGTCGGCGCAGGCTTCGGCGAATTCCGGGTTTTCCGACAGGAAGCCATAGCCGGGATGAATGGCATCCACCTGCGCCGCGCGTGCGATGCGGATCATCTCGTCGATGGACAAATAGGCCTTGATGGCGCCAAGGCCGGGGTCAAGGGCATAGGTTTCGTCGGCCTTGAAACGATGCAGTGCCAGTTTGTCCTCTTCGGCGAACACGGCAACGGTGCGTAGACCCAGCTCATTCGCCGCCCGCAACACCCGGATGGCGATCTCACCCCGGTTTGCGACCATGATCTTGGAAATCTTGCGTGGCCTTTTGTGATCCCGGTCCATGACCGTGCCCTCCGCTAGTGTTTTACCGTTTTAGACGGAAACGCCATGACATGGCGCCGCCAAACGCAATTTACGCGGATCCGTCTAACTGACCTGGTTGATCATATCCCGCAGTGCCGCCAAGGGGATACTTTGCGCTTCGCCCTTGTTGGCGGCCAGGGCGTTGGCCTGGCGCTGCAATACCCAGTTGGCGGGCGTCGGCACGCCATGCAGGCGCCCCAGCATGACGATCTCTCCATTCAGGTAGTCTGCCTCTATATTGCCCGTACCGCGCACCAGGCTCTGCCAGGACGAGCCGCCGCCCCTGTCCTGACCTTCCACCGGCGCCGATTTCATCAGATCGTCCCGCCGCGCCGTTTCCTCTTCCGGACTGGCGCAGTCGATGCCCGCGGCCCGGAAACATGCCTCCGCCTCGGCCCGCATCAGGGCGCGGATTTCCTTCGCCTCCTCGCCCGGCGGGGACACGGCGGCCAGGGCATTGCCCAGGTTCATGATCAGCTTGCCGTATTTGAAACGCATCACCGTGGGGTTGGGACGGGCGGAAAAATTGACGCCGTCCAGAGTTGCCGTTACCTCGGCCACCAGATCATTGCTGCCCGTTGGATAAATGCTGGCATCCAGCACGCCGGTCTTTCGGGCCGCGTGGGTCTGAACCGTGCCCGGTTCCAGGGCCATGGCCGGCAGATAGACCATCATGGCATGGACATTCTGAAACCGGCGCAGGGCCATGCGCTCGTTGGCAACCCCATTCTGGCAACAGAACAGGGGGATTTCATCGCCCGCGGCGGCCCGCAGATCATCCAGCGCCGCCTGGGTATGCTGGGATTTCATGGTCAGAATAACCACGTCGTCGGCCCGAAAGTCGATGTCTTGGGGATGACCCGCCGCCGGGATGGGCAGGGAAACGGTTTGATGGGGGGTCTGATATTGCAAGCCCCGTTCCTGGATCGCCCGCAGATGTGGCCCACGCGCGACCAGCAACACGTCCACGCCGCCTTGAAACAGCTGCGCCCCAATAACACCACCAATGCCGCCGGCACCATAAATTATGTATCGCATCAACGTCCCCCTGTTGCCGGACGATGCTACACTAATGGGCAATCAGTGAGGAGAGGAATAGACATGCCCGACACCGGCCCCATCGCGCCGTATGAAATTTACGCCATCAAATACGGCGACCGCATGGGAGAGCGCGGCACCATGTTCGTCCATGGCGACCCCCACGATGCGCCCATTGCCATGGACTACTTCATCTGGGTCATACGCAATGCCGAGCGCACCATCGTCATCGACGTGGGCTATGACCGGGCGGAAGGCGAAGGCAGGGGCCGCAGCTTTCTGCGCTCGCCCATCGAAGCTTTGGCATTGCTGGATATCGACGCGGCCACGATCGAGGATGTGATCATCACCCATATGCATTATGACCACGCCGGCAATCTGGGTCTGTTCCCCAGGGCCCGCTTTCATATTCAGGACGAGGAGATGTCGTTCGTCACCGGCCGGGCCATGACCCACCCGGCCCTGCGCCATTCCTTCAAGCTGGATGACGTACTGGAGATGGTCCGCCTGACCTATGGAGACCGGGTTGTCTTCCATGCCGGTGACGAGCAGATTGCGCCCGGCGTCACGGTGCATCACCTGCCGGGCCATACCCGCGGCCTGCAGGCCGTGCGGGTCGAAAGCCAGCGCGGCCCGGTCGTGCTGGCCTCGGACGTGGCGCATTATTACGAATGTTTCGAACAGGGCACCCCGTTCCTGACCCACGAAAACCTGTTCGAGATGTTGGAGAGCAACCGGAAACTGCGCACCCTGGCGCCCGACGACGCCCATATCGTACCCGGGCACGACCCGGCCGTGCTGCAACGTTACCCCGCCCCCCGCCCCGAACTGGCCGGTATCGTGGCCCGGCTGGACCTGCCGCCCAGCGGTTAGAGCAGGTTCTGGTTTTGGAGTATCGCGATGTTGCCGGTGTAAATGCCGTACCTGCAAAATCATTCCTTAAAATCTGATAGTAGACCCTGACCTGGTTATCTAATTTGTAAACTGTCACCGGAACCAATTTCTTTTGCGGTTTTGCGTCAAAGTGAAGAATCAATTTATGCTTGACAACCAGCGTGGAACATTGGAACATAGCAAGAACATTTGGATGTTGTAGTATGGCAGAATCCCAAATTGAATGGACAGATGCAACTTGGAATCCTGTAGCAGGCTGCTCGCAAGCCAGCGCCGGATGCACAAACTGCTATGCCATGCAGATGGCCCGTAGGTTAGAAGCTATGGGCGTCGAAAAGTACGAGGGGCTGACTCGCAAAAGCGGCAAAAGAACTATTTGGCGAGGGATTGTGAGGCAGGACAAAGCCTCGCTCGAAATTCCCTACAAATGGCGTAAACCACGAAAAATTTTTGTGAACTCGATGAGCGATCTCTTTCACGCGAAGGTAAGCAATAAATTCATTCTATCCGTTTGGAAGGTGATGCGCGAGACTCCGCATCATCATTATCAGATTCTGACAACACGTCCTGACCGCATGCAGCACGCTTTACAAAATCTTATAGGCGAGATTTTACCGAATGTCTGGCTTGGAACAAGCGTGGAAGATGCGAACGTAGTTGAGCGGATCAATTATCTCCGAAATGTGCGTGCAAATATTCGATTCGTTTCATTTGAACCTTTGATTGGGTCGGTTGGCGCAGTGGATTTGACGGGCATTCATTGGGCAATTGTCGGAGGCGAAAGCGGCGCATCTGCAAGGCCGATAAAAGAAGAATGGATAGATGAAATCCTTGAACAATGTTTGGATAATCCGACAGCATTCTTTTTCAAGCAATGGGGCACTTGGGGTAAGGACAATAAAAAGCGGTCGAAAAAGGCGAATGGCCGAGAATATCGTGGCCGAACTTGGGATGAGATGCCTAATATTCATAATCAGCATGCTATGTAACAATTACAGGGGGTAAATTGGCAAACAAATCTTACGATTGGGGTGACGGCGCAGAGTTGAATGAACATACAAAGCGCAAGCACAAGATTCTCAAAGAATACTTTCGCCAATATCTCATAACCCGTTGCCAACACCCGCAGCAGGAAAAATTCCGCCTTGCCGTCATTGAGGGTTTGCAGGCGCTGGTGTCTACAAATGCGGGACTTTTGGTTCTCCGCTGATTATTCTAGAAACGCTCAACGCCACAGCGAAAGAGATCAATGTTCGTCGCTCTGCTAACGGCATGCGCCCAATTCAGATTGAGTGCTTTCTGGTCTTTAATGATGATGATCCGCTAGCGATCCTAATGCTGAAAGAAAATGCTGCTGGACTAATTGGAAAAATCAAAGAAGGTAATCAGCACCTTCATATTCAAGTAAATTTCTTCAAAAAGAAATTTGATGCGTTGTATCCGCAAATTAGGCAGATGCTGCTAGAAGGCCGCTACCCTAGCGTCTTGTTTAACCTAGACCAGTATGGGTATTCGAAAGTCAATCGGGCCACCTTGAATGATATCATGGGCTCATGGGCCTCCGCAGAGATTTTCTTAACGTTTGCAATCGAAACTTTGCTTACCTACTTGTCTACAGCCATAGAAAAGAACAGTGTGCTTTCAGGGCAACCAGACCTTCTGGGAGAAATTTACACCCATATTCAAGATGGCGGTGATGTTATCAACAAGAGGGAATGGTTGGGCATTTCGGAAAAAATCGTATTTGAAAGCCTAAAAACTATCGCCCCTTTTGTGAGCCCATTTTCGATTCATAATCCAGAGGGATGGCGGTATTGGCTTATACACTTCGCCAATAGGGCTCGTGCGCGACAGGTCTATAACGACATACTGCACGACAATAGTACATCCCAGGCGCATTTTGGCCGATCAGGCTTAAATATGCTTGCATATAATCCTGCCGAAGAAGGGGCTCTTTATCTCTTCGACAGTGAATCAAGGGAACTAGCCATCAAACAACTGCATGAGGATATTCCAAACCAGGTTTCAGAGCATGGTGATTCAATCAGTGTTGATGAGTTTTATTTGGGCGTGTACAAGGAAACTGCGGCTCACAGCGGCGACATTCACAAAGTCATAATTGACAATGATGACCTAGAAGTGCTGACTCCAGCCGGAGGTGAGCGGCGGACGACGCATACAATCAAAACAAGTGATATATTACGCTTAAAAAGACAGCGAAGTTTTTTCCCGATGTTCCCCAAGGAAAAATGATGGTCGTGTCTACAGAAAGGTGGGGCTCTACTATCCGAATTCACGCCAAGCCGGGATCAAACGAGGCCTTGATCCCGTGGCCCGGCTAGCCGAACCGCCAAACCTGTAGAAACAAAGGATGGCAAGGCAAAGGCAGTAAACCTCGCACAATATGGCGATTATCAACCGGCCAACTGCCCGACGACAGCCTGGATGCTGTCCTTGGCGTCGCCGAACAGCATCTGGGTGTTATCCTTGAAAAACAGCGGATTTTCGACACCGGCATAGCCGGTGGCCATGGAGCGCTTAAGCACGATCACGGTGCCGGCATGCCAGACCTCCAGCACCGGCATGCCGGCGATGGGACTGTTGGGGTTTTCCAGCGCGCCCGGGTTGACGATATCGTTGGCGCCGATGACAAGCACCGCGTCCGTGTCCGGGAAGTCCCGGTTGATGTCATCCATTTCCAGGACGATGTCATAGGGCACCCGGGCATCGGCCAGCAGGACGTTCATGTGCCCGGGCAGGCGCCCGGCGACGGGATGGATGGCAAAGCGCACTTTGACGCCCTGCTTGCGCAGGCGGCCGGTGAGATCGCTGACCGCGCCCTGGGCCTGCGCCACCGCCATGCCGTATCCGGGCACGATGATGACGGACTTGGCATTGGCCAGCAACTGCGCGGTATCCTGGGTCGAGGTCGCAACCGCATCGCCATGCTCGCCTTCAACGACAGCACCGCCCTCGGTCCCGAAGCCGCCCAGAATGACATTGAGGAAGCTCCGGTTCATGGCCCGGCACATTATGTAGCTGAGGATGGCGCCGCTGGATCCGACCAGGGCGCCGGTGACGATCAAAAGGTCGTTGCCCAGCATGAAACCAGTGGCCGCCGCGGCCCAGCCGGAATAGCTGTTCAAGACCGAAACGACGACGGGCATGTCCGCACCGCCGATGGCGAGCACAAAATGCACGCCGATAAGGCTGGCAACAATAACCGCCAACAGCAGGGCCAGCAGGCCGGTATCGGCCAGCGCCTTATGGATCAAGGCAACGTTGGAGACCGGCAGCAGGTTCAGCAGCGACACGCCCGACGTCTGCACCGCCAGATACTCGTACGCCAACCAGAGCAGAACCAACAGGGCAGTGATGTTCACGACGTTGCGTCCGGGCAGCAACAGCGGACGGCCGGAGAGCAAGCCCTGCAGTTTGGCAAAGGCGATCAGCGAGCCGGTGAAGGTCACCGTGCCGATCAGGACGCTGAGATAGATCTCCACCGCCAAAATGGTGAACTCGGCCGGGTTCAGGTCCGTGGGTGGACTTAAATGGCTGGCGATCGCCACCAGCACCGCGGCCAGCCCGACCAGGCTGTTCAGCATGCCGACAAGCTGTGGCATGCCGGTCATCTCGACCCGCAACGCGACGACCGCACCAATCAGACCGCCGACCAGGATCGCCGGTATCAGGATTTCATAACCCGTCACATCCTTGGCCAGCGCGGTGGCGGCAATGGCCACGACCATGCCGGCAATGCCATAGAGATTGCCGCGGCGCGCCGTTTTCTGGTGGCTCAGGCCGCCAAGACTCAGGATGAAAAGAATGCTGGCGCCGATGTAGGAAACGGCAAGTAAACCTGTCGGCATTGGGTGGCCCTCAACTCGTCCTGAACATTTGCAGCATGCGTTGCGTGACGACAAAGCCCCCTGCAATGTTGATGGTGGCAAGCACGATGGCCGCAGTTGCCAGGACGACCACAGTGAGGGATGAATCGGACACCATGAGCAAAGGTCCCAGTACGACAATACCGCTGATCGCGTTGGTGACGCTCATCAGTGGTGTATGCAGGGCGGGCGCCACGTTCCAGATGACCTGCCAGCCAACGAAGCAGGACAGCACGAAGATGGTAAAATGAACCATGAAGGACGCCGGTGCGTAGAGGCCAATGCCATAAAGGATGGCGCCGCCAACCAACATCGTGATCGCCGATCTGATGCCGTCGTTCAACCCCTTATCCTTCACCTCCACCTCCGGGCCTGCTTGGCCGCCGGCTGCCGCCGGCGGTGGGGCTGCCGTGGCGGGCGCTTTCGTGGCGGGCGGCGGCCAGGTCAATTCGCCGGCCATCAGGATCGTGGCCCCGCGGATCATCTCGTCACCCATATCGACGTTGATGCTCCCGTCCGCTTCCGATGTCAGTTCGTCGACCAGATGAAAGACGTTGTTGGCATAGAGCAGGCTGGATTGTTCGGCCATGCGGCTGGGCAGATCAGTATGGCCGATGATCGATACACCGTGGCGCACGACGACCTCGCCGGGCTCGGTCAGTTCGCAATTGCCGCCCTGTTCGGCGGCCAGATCGACAATAACGGAACCTTCGCGCATGCTTTGCACCATGCTCGCGGTTATCAATTTGGGGGCCGGCTTGCCGGGGATCAGCGCCGTTGTAACGATAACGTCCACCTCCATTGCCTGATGCGCGAACAAATCCATCTCGGCCTCGATAAAGGCCGGGCTCATGACCTTGGCATAACCGCCTTCGCCACTGCCGTCTTCTTCGAAATCAAGCTCCAGGAACTCGGCGCCCAGGCTTTCGATCTGCTGGCGCACCTCCAGGCGGGTGTCGAAGGCCCGCACCACGGCGCCCAGTCGGCCGGCGGCACCAATGGCGGCGAGACCGGCCACGCCCGCGCCGATGACCAACACTTTGGCCGGCGCCATACTGCCGGCGGCGGTCGTCTGGCCGCCAAAGAACCGCCCGAATAGGGCCGTTGCCTCGACCACCGCGCGGTAACCGGCGATGTTGGCCATGGAACTCAAGGCATCGCATTTTTGCGCCCGGGAGATCCGCGGTATGGCGTCCATGGCCAGAACCGTGGCATTGCGCGCCTGCAGCCGTTGCAGCAGGTCGGGGTTCTGCGCCGGTAAGATGAAGCTGATGATGTGTCCGCCAGGCCTGAGCAGCTCCGCCTCGTGTGCGCCGTGGGTCGGATGCGGTTCCGGCGGACGCACCTTGAGGACCAGGTCGGCCTGCTCCCAGACCGCGCGGCCGTCCGGTAAGACGTTTGCGCCGGCTTCGCGAAAAGCGTCGTCGGTAATATTCGCCATGCCGCCGGCGCCGGCCTCGACCACGACGGAATGCCCCAGCTTCAGCAGTCGTTCCGCAGATTGCGGTGTAACGGCCACGCGATGTTCGTCGTGGTGAATTTCCTTGGGTACGCCGATCAGCATTACCTGCCCCCCTGTTCAGCAGCCAAGAGACTAGAGCATTTCCGGGCTATTGTCGCTGCGCCGTTGAATTAGGGCAGAAACGCCGCCAGGCCGCGCCGGATGTCGAATTTTGGCTTGTAACCCAGAACCTCGCGGGCCCGGCTGATATCCAGGGCGCCTTTCCGTACGCAATCCACGCTGAAACTTTCATCGCCGTGGCGGTAGGGCGCGTTGCCGACGCTGAGTTGCGCGCCTGGAACCATCTCGCCGACCATATCGGCGATCTGCAGCAGGCTGACGCCCTGGCCGGAGCCGACATTGTAGGCATCGTAAGGATGCGCCGCCTTGTCGATGGCCAGCACGGCGGCGTCCACCACATCATCAACATAGGTGTGATCGCAGATGAAATCCGCGCCGAAGGGCTGATGAAAAGGGCGGCCCGCCAGAGCGGCGTCAATGAACGAATTGGGCACGCGGACACGGGGCAGGTCAGGGCCATAAACCCAGATGGCGCGCAGATGGATAACCTCCAGACCATGACGCTCCTTATAGCCACGGCCAAGATGCTCGACGGCCAGTTTGGAAACCCCGTAGGGGTGCAGCGGATTCTGCGGGTGATCCTCATCGATCATGGCTGATTTGAAAGGACCATAGGTCTCTTCCGAGCTCATATGCACCATACGCCGGGTGCCAAACAGACGCATGGCCTCCAACAAATTAATGCTGCCCTGGACATTGACCTCGAAAGTACGGATCGGCGCCCGTACGGACGCAATGACCCCGACGATGGCCGCCGCGTGAAAGACGCAATCCGGGGGATCCTCGTGAAACAGCGCCATGACCGTCGGGCATTCGGTAATTTCGCCGATGACCAGGCGCACGTTTTCATACTGCCCGGCAACTTTTCGCAGGCCTGGCGATACGGCAATGTCGAACGCCGTCACGCGGTCACCCCGGGCCGCCAAGGCGCCAACAACAGCCGCGCCCACGAAACCGGCGGCGCCGGTCACCAAAATATGCGCCATCTTCGAACCAGCCCTTTTTATTGCCGCCTTTGAATGCGATGATTTACGTCGAAAATAACATAATCCAACCCGGGAGAGCGAGTGATGGCGAACAAGAAAACCCCCTATGAACTGATCCCTCAGTTGGGCAAACTGCGCGACGAGGTGCTGTTCGGCGATGTCTGGGAACAGCCCGAGCTGTCGAAGCGCGACCGCAGCCTGGCCACCGTGGCCGTGCTGATCGCGCTGTACCGCACCGAGGAGCTTCGCGGCCATATGGCCCGCGCGGTGGCAAATGGCGTCACCAGGGAAGAGCTGTTTGGCTTGATCACCCATCTTGCCTTCTATTCGGGCTGGCCGACGGCGGTCAACGCGGGCCGGGTGGCGCTGGAAATTTTCGAAGATCAGAAGTAGGGCACAGGACAGATGACAAAGATCGGATTTATCGGCCTCGGCACCATGGGCGCCTCATTCGCCAGCAACCTGATCAAGGCCGGCATGGAGGTCACCGTACACGACATCCATCGCCAGGTCGCCGAGCCGCATCTGGCGGCCGGCGCCTCCTGGGCCGATACGCCGCGGGAACTGGCGGCGGCATCGGACGTCATCATGACCTCGCTGCCCGGCCCACCCGAGGTGGAGGCGGTAGCCCTGGACGATAGCGATGGCCTGATCGCGGGCATGCGGCCCGGCGCGGTGTTGTTTGATCTGTCCACCAACTCGCCCACCATGGTCCGCCACATCCATGCGGTCCTGGCCGCCAGGGGTCTGCACTGTCTGGACGCACCGGTCAGCGGCGGACCCAAGGGCGCGGCCTCGGGCAAGCTGGCGATCTGGGTGGGCGGCGATAAAGAGATATTCGAGGCCCATCGCGGGGCCTTGGATACCCTGGGTGATCAGATCCGCTATATCGGCCCCATCGGCGCCGGCGCCGTGGCCAAGCTGGTGCACAATGCCGCCGGCTACGCCATCCAGACGGCCCTGGCGGAAGTCTTCTCCGTCGGGGTTAAGGCCGGTGTTGACCCCCTGGCCCTGTTCGAGGCCGTCCGCCAGGGGGCGCGGGGGCGGCAACGGACCTTCGATAGCCTGCAGGACCATTACCTTATCAATCAATACGACCCGGCGGATTTCGCCCTGCGCCTGGCCCACAAGGACGTCTCCCTGGCGGCCGAATTGGGACGCGATTACGGTGTGCCCATGCGCCTGATCAATCAGACCGTGGCGGAAATGACCGAAGCCCTGGGCCGGGGCTGGGGTGACCGGGATTCCCGCGTCTCCATGCTGTTGCAACAGGAGCGCGCCGGTGTTGATTTCACGGTCGATCCCAAGGATGTCAAAGCGGTACTGGATGCCGATTAGCCACAGCGGAAGAGGATCGTTCCATGCCAGCACGAACAACGCCGCCGTTCCGCGCCGATCACGTGGGCAGCCTGTTGCGCCCGGCCGCCCTGCACGCGGCGCGTGGCCAGGCGGCCCGGGGCGAGATCAGCGCCGCGGCATTGCGCGCGGTTGAAGACAGCGCCATCCGCGAGGTGGTGACCCTGCAGGAGGAGATCGGCCTGCAGGTTGTCAGTGACGGCGAATTCCGCCGTACCTGGTGGCATTTCGATTTCCTCAGCGGTTTCGACGGTTTTGAACTGGGCGAACCGCTGGAAAAGGGCACGTTTCAGGGCAGTGACGAACAACCACCCCGGGCCATGATCACTGGCAAACTGGGCCGCTCCCAACCGGTCATGGTCGACCATTTCAGCTATCTGAACGGTTTGACGGAACGGACGGCCAAGTTCACCGTGCCCGGCCCCAGCATGGCGCATTTCCGCGCCGGGCGCGAGGGCATCTCGGAGACGGTCTATCCCGACCTGGCGGCCTTTTGGGATGATCTGACCGCCGCCTATCGGGCTGAGCTGGGCGATCTGGCGGCCCAGGGTTGCCGCTATCTGCAGCTCGACGATATCTCCTATGCCTATCTGTGCGACGTTGATATTCGCGAAAACCTCAAGGGCAAGGGCGAGGATGCGGACGGGTTGGCCTTGACCTACGCCAATGCCCTGAACGACGCCATCAGGGACCTGCCGGACAGCGTGACCACAGCAATGCACATGTGCCGGGGCAACTTTCAAAGCGCCTGGGCCGCCCAGGGCGGCTATGAGCCGGTGGCCGAAAGTGTCTTCAACACCGTCACCGTCGATGCCCTGTTCATGGAATATGACAGCGACCGGGCCGGCGGCTTCGAACCCCTGCGCTTCGTGCCCGACGACAAGGTCGTCGTCCTGGGCCTGGTCACCACAAAAACCCCGGAACTGGAGGCCAAGGACACCCTGAAACGCCGCATCGACGAGGCGGCGCAGTATATCGATCTGGACCGCCTGTGCCTCAGCCCGCAATGCGGTTTCTCCTCGACCCACCATGGCAACAAGATCACGGTGGCGGACGAAATGGCCAAATTGCGCCTGGTGGTCGAAGTCGCCGAGGAGGTCTGGGGTTAGGGGCCATCTGAACCTTCCCGATAGACAGGAGAAAAAATATGCCGGATCCGCATCTCAAGAAAATTCCCAGGGCGGAGCTGCCCCAAAACCTGCAAACCCTGTGGGATGCCGCCATGCGCGACCGTGATGAAGCGGTGCTGATCGAAGTCGCGGGCAATGCGCCCGAAGTGCTGGATTGGTACTACGACAGCTTCTACGCCCGGATGTTTTTCCAGGGCCGAGTGGATACGCGGATTAAGCAACTGGCCCGGATGAAACTGTCCACCATGCACGGCTGCGCCTTTTGCAACCGGGGCAATTCAAAGGCCGCCCTGGCCGATGGCGTCAGCCAGGAACAACTGGATGCCCTGTTTGATCCCAATAGTCCCCTGTTCGACGATCGGGAAAGGGCCGTCCTGCGCCTTTGTGAGGAAATGACCCTGGCCAACATGGACGGCTATATGGATCGCAGGCTGTATGACGCACTCGGGGCCTATTTCGATGATGGCGAGATCTTCGAGCTGGGCGTTTGTCTTGCGGTTTTGGTCGGCATGGCAAAATTCCTCTTTGTCTTCGATCTGGTGTCCCGCGAAGACAACTGCCCGATTTCCCTGCCGTCCGCGGCGCCGGTCCCGGCGCAATAGGCCCGCGTACATGAAGGCGCCCGATTTTGACTATCGGCGGCCCGCGGATTTACCCGCGGCCCTTACACTGCTGGCCCGGCATGGCGCGGAGGCGTCCATAATCGCCGGCGGGCAGAGCCTGTTGCCCCTGCTCAACTTCCGTCTCGCCGCGCCGCAGCTGTTGATCGATATCGGCCGCCTGGGGGAATTGAAGCAACTGACCGAAGGGGACGGCCATATTGAAATCGGCGGTCTGCTGCGCCATTGCGATCTGGCGGCCAGCCCGTTGATTGCCCAGGCGTTGCCGCTGTTGCATCAGGCCATCGGCCATATCGCCCATCCGGCGGTGCGCCATCGCGGCACCATTGGCGGCAGCCTGGCCATGGCCGATCCGGCAGGGGAACTGGCGGCCTGCTGTCTGGCCCTGGACGGCCAGTTCTCGTTACTGTCGGCCCGGGGGCAACGCTGGGTGGCGGCCGGGGATTTCTTTCAGGGCATCTATGAAACGGCCCTGGCGCCGGACGAGATATTGACGGCGGTCCGTCTGCCCAGGGGCGGGCCCGGCCGCATCAGTATTTTTGACGAAGTGGCCCGCCGCCGCGGCGATTTCGCCATGGCCGGCCTTGCCTTGGTGGCCGAGGCCTATAGCGGCACCCTGCATGGGGTGCGTCTGGCCCTGCTGGGCGTCGCCGACCGAACCATCCTGGCGCCAAGCACCATGGCGTTGCTGGAAGCCGGGCCATTGGACCAGGCCCGCATTGAACAGGCCGTGGAACTGATCGCGGGCGAAGCCGACCCACCCGAGGATCCGGCCTACCCGCCGGCCTACCGACGCCATCTGGTTGGCGTCCTGCTGCGGCGGACCTTGCGGCGCATATTGGCGGAGGCCCCGGGATGAACGCAAAATCGCGGCGCATTGCCCTAACGGTAAATGGCGAAGCGGTGGCGCGCGAAGTACCGGTGCGGTTGAACCTGGTCGATTTTCTGCGCCATGATCTGGGCTTCACCGGCAGCCATGTGGGTTGCGAACAGGGCGCCTGCGGAGCCTGCACCGTGCTGTTGGACGATCAGACCGTGCGCGGCTGCCTGGTGCTTGCGGTGCAGGCCGATGGCTGTGCCGTGCAAACCATCGAAGGCACCAGCAACAATGACAATGGCCTGATGGCGGATCTGCAGGAGATGTTTCTTTCGCTGAACGCCCTGCAATGTGGCTTCTGCACCCCCGGCATGTTGCTGAGCGCGCAAGAATTGCTGCGGGCCAATCCCCGCCCCAGCCGCGAAGAGATCCGCGATTACCTCTCGGGCAACTTCTGCCGCTGCACCGGCTATCAGGCCATCGTCGATGCGGTCGCGGCCGTGGCCCGGGCCCGGCACGAAGAGCCCCGCCCATGAGTATCGGCGCCGAAGTACCCCGGGACCGGGCCAAGCGATTATTGTCCGGCCGGGGCAAATTTGTCGATGACATCGATCTGCCGCGCCTGCTGCACCTGGCCTTTGTGCGCTGCCCCTATGCCCATGCCAGCATTGGCGCCATCGATGGCGCCGAAGCCATGGCCTTGCCGGGGGTCGTCGCGGTCCTGACGGCGGCGGATCTGGACGCCGCCGTGTCGTCCTGGCGGGCGGCGCACAAACTATTTCCAGGCATGGCGGCGCCGGAGCAGTCGGCCCTGGCCCGCGGCGTAGCCCGCTGGCAGGGCGAAGCGGTCGCCGGCGTGCTGGGCGAAAGCCGCGCCCTTGCCGAAGATGGCGCCGAACGGGTTTCCGTCGATTGGCAGGAGCTGCCCGCCGTCATGGATGCAAACCAGGCCCTGGCGCCGGAGGCCCCGGTTCTGCACGGGGACATGGCGAATAATCTGGCATACACGGCGGAGGTCACGGCGGGCGATACAGAGGCGGCGTTCGAAGCGGCGGCGCATGTGGTGGAAGAGCATTTCCGCTTTCACCGCCACAGCGGCATCAGTCTGGAACCGCGCGGCATCATTGCCGAATTCGAACCCGGGGAAGGCCGCCTGACCGTGCATCAATCGCATCAGACGCCGCACCAGCAACAGGACCTTTATGCCCGCCTGCTGGGCCTGCCCGAACACAAGGTCAGGGTCATCTGTCCCGATGTGGGCGGCGCGTTCGGCTTGAAACATCACCTGATGGCGGACGAACTGGTGGCCTGCGCCGCGGCCCGTCTGCTGGGCCGCCCGGTCAAATTTATCGCCGACCGTCTGGAGTCCTTCATGGCGGATGTGCATTGCCGGGATCACGAGGTCCGCGCCCGCATGGCCTTTTCCGGTTCGGGGGAAATTCTGGCGCTGCAGGTCGACGATCTTTTCAATGCCGGGGCCTATGGCCAGTACCCGCGCACCTCCATCGCCGAGGGCAATCAGATCATGCGCCTGACGGGCGCCCCCTATGGCCACGGCAACTACCGGGCCGGCCTGCGCATGGCCTTCCTGAACAAGAGCATCCTGGGCCATATCCGTTCGGTCGGGCATCCCATTGCCTGCGCCGTGGCCGAGCGCCTGGTCGATCTTGGCGCCGCCGCCCTGGGCCTGGATCCGATCGCGGTCAGACGGCAGAACTATCTGCAGGGCGACGATTTTCCCAGAACCTCCGTCGGCGGTGTGGAGCTGGAAAATCTCTCCTTCAACGCCTGTCTGGACAAGGCGCTGGAGATCATCGATATGGCGCAGTTCCGCCGGGAACAGGCGGAACTGCGGGCGCGCAACGTTTATCGCGGTATTGGCATCGCCACCTTTGTCGAGTTGACGGCCATCGGACCGGAATATTATGGCGAGGGCGGCCAGCATATCAGCGCCCAGGAAACCTGCCTGCTGCGCCTGGAAGCGTCCGGCACCATCCGCTGCTATACCGGCGCCACCGACCAGGGCCAGGGCATCGATACCGGCATCCAGCAGGTGGTCGCCGATGGCCTGGGCCTGGCCGTGCCCGATGTGGAGGTGATCAGCGGCGACAGCGCCCTGTGTCCCATGGGCGGCGGCTCGTGGGGTTCGCGCGGCGCGGCCCTGGCCGGGGAGGCGGCCATGCGCGCCGCCACCACCCTGCGGCGCAATATCCTGGCCATCGCAGGGAGTTTGCTGCAGAAAAACGCCGCCGATCTGACTATCGAGCAAGGCATCGTGCTGGATGCCACGACCGACAGCGCCCATATGGCGGTCTCCGAGATTGCCCGGATCGGCCATTTTCAGCCCTACAGCATTGCCGAGGATGTTACCGCGGACCTAACCGTGGTGGAACGTTATGCCTCCCGGGGCCGCCTGTTCCTGGCCGGCAACGGCCTGCAGATCGCCACGGTGGAGGTGGACATGGACACCGGCATCGTCACCCCGCTGCGCCATCTGGTGGTGCACGACTGCGGCCGCATCCTGAACCCCCTTCTGGTCCGCGAACAGATCCGCGGCGGTGTCGTACAGGGCCTGGGCGCCGCGCTTTATGAAGAGCTGCGCTATGACCCGGCCGGCCATCTGTTGACCGGCAGCTTCGCCGACTATCTGGTGCCCATGGCCGGCGAGATGCCCGATATCGAGGTCGCCCACATCGAAACCCCCACCGAAACATCGGCCCTGGGCGCGAAAGGCGCCGGCGAGGCCGGCACCGCCGGCGCCGTGGGCGCCATTCTGAACGCGGTCAACGACGCCATTTCGCCCTTTGACGCCAGCATCGCGGAAACCCCCATCACGCCGCCAAGACTGTTGCGCGCCCTGGGCCGGTTTTAGGCGCATTGCCGGTCTGTCAGATGGAGCGCGCAATGAACAAGGGAGACAGACTGCATGGCCTATCGCCTGGGCATTGATATCGGCGGCACTTTCACGGATTTCGCCCTGTTCAACGAAGCGGACGGCAGCGTCGCCATTCACAAGCAACTGACCACGCCCGATGATCCGTCACGCGCCGTGCTGCAGGGTACCGCCGGCCTGCTGGCCGGCCATGACCTGGACCTGGCCGCGGTGGTGGAGATCGTGCACGGCACCACCCTGGTGACCAATGCGGTGATCGAACGCAAGGGCGCCCGCACCGGCATGCTGACCACGCGGGGCTTCCGCGATGTCCTCGATATGGCCCGGGAGAAACGTTACGACGTGTTCGATCTACGCCTGGTCTTTCCCGACCCTCTGGTGCCACGGCGCTGGCGCGGCGAGGTGGACGAGCGCTGCCACTATGACGGCAGGGTTGAAATACCTCTTGATCTGGCAGGCGCCCGGGCCACCCTGACCGGCCTGGTCGAGGAACACGGCATCGAATCCCTGGCCATCTGCCTGCTGCATGGTTACGCCAACCCGGGCCATGAACAGGCCTTGCGCGAGATGGCGGCGGCGGCCTATCCCGATCTCATGGTGTCCCTGTCTTCGGAGGTCTCGCCGGCATGGCGGGAGTTCGAGCGCTTCACCACGACCTGCATCAACGCCTTTACCCAGCCCATGTTCGATCAGTATCTGGGCCGCCTGGAGGCGGGCCTGGCGAACCTGGGCTTTACGGGACGGCTGTTCGTCATGTCTTCCAGCGGCGGCACCCTGACACCCGGCACGGCACGGCGCTTTCCGGTCCGGGTGATCGAATCCGGCCCGGCGGCGGGGGCCCGGATGTCGGCCTTTCACGGCCGCGTCCTGGGCCGCCCGGAGCTGCTGTCTTTCGACATGGGCGGCACCACGGCCAAGGGCGCCCTGATACGGGGCGGCGCGGCGATCAAGGTCTATCACCAGGAGATTGCCCGCGCCCACGGCTTCAAGGCCGGCAGCGGCCTGCCCGTACAAAGCCCGGTGATCGATATGATCGAAATCGGCGCCGGCGGCGGCTCTATCGCCGAGGTCGATGTGCGCGGCACCATTTCCGTCGGCCCGCACAGCGCCGGTGCCGATCCGGGCCCGGCCTGCTATGGCCGGGGCGGCACGGCCCCTACCCTGACCGATGCCAACCTGGTCCTGGGTTATCTCGACCCGGGCTTCTTTCTGGGCGGCGCCATGACCCTGGATACGGCCGCCGCCGAGCGGGCTATCGGCGGGCAGATCGCCGGGCCATTGGCATTGACCCCGGCCCGGGCCGCCTGGGGCATTCACGAAATCATCGATGAAGACGTGGCAAGAGCTTTTCGCATCCATGCCTCTGAACGGGGCTTCGACTATCGCGGTTCTTCCATGGTTGCCTTTGGCGGTTCCGGCCCGGTGCATGCCATGGGCGTGGCCCGCAAACTGGGCATACCGCGGGTGATCTTTCCCGCCGCCGCCGGCGTCATGTCGGCCCTGGGCCTCCTCGCCAGCCCGCTGATCTTTGAAGTGGCGCGGACCCGGCAGGCCTTTGTCGCCGACCTGGCCCAGGCGGATTTCGCCGCGACCTTCGCGGCCCTGGAGGCCGAAGCCATGGCGCCCCTGACTGCCGCCGGCATCAGCCCCGATGCCCTGACCGTCAGCCGGCAATTGGACATGCGCTATCACGGCCAGGGCCATGAAATTGAGGTCAATCTGCCCGCCCATACCACGGTCGATGCCCTGCCGGCGCTCTTTCGCGAACATTATGCGGCCGTGTACGGCGCGGCCCTCCTCGATGCGCCCCTGGTGGTGACCACCTGGAAGGTGGAGGCATCGGCGCCGCCGCCCGAACTGGCAACCGCCCGGCCGCCCGCGGCGGGCGAGGCGACTGCGAAGGGCACCCGGCAGGCCTATTTCCCGGGCGGCTATGTCCCGACGCCGGTCTATGACCGCTATGGCCTGGGCCTCGGCAGCGCTATTGACGGCCCGGCCCTGATCGAGGAACGGGAGTCGACGGTGGTGATCGGCAGCGGCGAACGGGTTCAGGTTGACGATTTCGGCAACCTTGTCGCCGAATTGACCAACAACGAAGGGACATCGTCATGACGGCGGCAGCCACGCAACAACAGAGCCTGGATGCGGTCAGCGTCGGCATCATGTGGGACCGTCTGGTCGCCATTTCTGATGAGATCGTGACCACCCTGGTGCGGACCTCGTTCTCGACCATCGTCAGCGAAAGCTATGACCTGACCGTGGCCCTGATGGACAGGGATGGTCAATTGATGGCCCAGGGCACCTACAGCGTGCCGGTGTTCATGGGCACCGCGCCCGCGACCCTGCAGCATATGCTCGACCGCTTCCCGGCCCATAGCCTGCGGCCCGGCGACGTGGTGATCACCAACGATCCCTGGCTTGGCACCGGGCATACCTTCGATATCAATGTCATGCGGCCGGTTTTCCAGGGCGGCCGGCTGATCGCCTATGTCATGAGCATTACCCACTTGCCGGATATTGGCGGTCTGGGTTTCGGCGCGGCGGCGCGGGAGATCTATCACGAAGGTTTGCGCCTGCCGGTCTGCAAGCTGTTCGAGGCCGGGCAGCGCAACGACTTTATCGTCGAGTTGATGCGCAACAATGTCCGGGCCGCGGACCAGGTGATCGGCGATCTGCTGGCCAACGTCACCGCCACCAAGGCCGGCGAGGATATGCTGGGCGCCTTCCTGGCGGAATACGGCCTGGCTGATTTTACCGCCCTGTCCGGGGAAATCCGCGGCCGCTCGGAAGCCGCGACCCGCCAGCGCATCGCCCGGATGGCCGACGGCAGCTACCTCAACGAAATCCAGATCGAGGGCGTGGACGGCCCCCTGACCCTGGCCTGCCGCATCGACATTACGGGCGATGCCATGACGGTTGATTTTGCCGGCACCGCCCCCGCCGTGCGCCGGGGCATCAACGTGCCGTTCTGTTACACCCGGGCCATGGTGCTGTATTCCATGAAATGCCTGACCGTGCCGGAATTGCCCAACAACGGCGGAAGCGTCGTCCCCATCACCGTCACCGCGCCCACGGGCTGTCTGTTGCACGCGCAGCCGCCCTCGCCCACGGGGGCGCGGCACATGATCGGTCATTTCGTCTCGCCCCTGGTGTTCGGCGCCCTGGCCGGGGCGGTGCCGGACCAGATCCAGGCCGATTGCGGCATGCTCGATCTGATGACCTTTCAGGGCCGGCACCGGGACGGCCATGATGTCTCGACGATCTATTTCGCCTCGGGCGGCTTCGGCGCCCTGGCCGGCCGCGATGGCGCCGAGACCACGCCCGGGCCCTCGAACATGGCCGTGGTGCCCGTCGAGGTCTGGGAGACCCTGACCTCCACCACCATCGAACATAAACGCCTGCTGCCGGATTCGGGCGGCGCCGGCGCCGCCCGCGGCGGCCTGGGCCAGGAGGTGGTGATCCGCAATGACAGCAACAATCTGCTGACCGTCTTCTGCATGGCCAACCGGACCGAATTTCCCCCCCTTGGCATAATGGGCGGCAGCCCTGGCCGGCTGCGACAACACCGCGTCAATAATGAAACCGTGGACCCGAAAGGACATTACGAACTGCAGCCCGGCGACCGCATCACGATGATCGAAGCCGGCGGCGGTGGCTATGGCGACTCGTCCGGGCGGTCACGGGAGGCGATCCAGGTAGACCTCGAAGAAGGTTTCATAACTCCCGAAGGCGCTGCAAGGGACTATGGTATTGATTACGGGACGTTCGAACCCAGCTAACGGCAAGGCGGGGTACGCTGGGGAGCTGTTAGTATCGGCAGCAGGAAACAATAGGGGTAAGCGTCCGCCTTTATTTTTGTTGATATTGTGGAGGACTGGTTATGAAGCTGGCCTATCAGAACTGGCTCGTACAACTGGGTTATGCAGATGGAACTGTCCAAGCGCAGATGCATCGCGCAACGCGGGTCGAGGAATGTTATGGCGATTTAGACGAACACTATGATCGTGACCAACTTCAAAGCGTGATCCACGAATTGAAATACTCAACAGAAGACGAGAGACGCGACAAGCCAAACCCGTCAAGAATTCCATTCAGCGGAAACAACCGAAACAATCTCGCCTCATATAGAAATGCGACTGAACGTTACTGCAAATTCCGCAGGGAGATGGTCAACGACGAAGATATCGCTGACAACTCGACCTTAGCAATGAAGGATTCAGAGGACGTAGGCAATGAGCGCGGCCAGCTTATTGGGTTGGAGCGGGATATGCAATCAACATTGCGTCGCGCCATTACGCAACTGGAACCCGGTCTAAAGATCATTGATGAGGGAGCGGAGCGTTCGGTTTCTTCCGGATTTATTGACATTACGGCAAAAGACGCAAAAGGCTCAGTTGTTGTTATCGAACTCAAGACTGGAACTGCCAGGCAGAAAGCTGTTGGGCAAATTCTGAGCTACATGGGAGATATCGCGGATGAAGAACCCGACGCCGACATAAGGGGTATATTGGTTGCCAGCGACTTTGACAAGAAGGCTCGAGCCGCCGCACGAATGGTACCTACTTTGTCGCTTCGAGCGTACAAGGTGCACTTTGAATTTACAACTGCTGATGAGACGCCCACATGAATACCAACGAGCAATGTGCTCGAGTTGATCGTCAAGATCGACGGAAAAAGTTTGAACGAGCAAGGAGTCGACCAATCTAATGTTTTTTCGAAAGGCAAAGGGCCAAATTTTTCTTCTTGAATACTCGGCATCTGACTACACAGACGATTACTAGGAAATTCAAGAAGAAAGACCTGACCCTCCCTTTATTGAGTATCCCGGTGCGGTCTATCACGTCACCGCGCGGGGCAACGGCAGGCAGGTGGTGTTTCTCGACGAGGGCGGCCGCAAGGGAATTGAGGTTCAGGCTGTTTTCTAGATATTTCGGTGTCTGCAGGCTGCTGACACATTTGACCGGACGACCAATCAGGTCTTGAGCAAAATCGAAACTGGTCCGGCCGCTTTAGGGTGGCTAGGCGCGCGGCCCAACGCCGTTCATTCGATACCGCCGGCCGTCCTGAGCATGCGGATAACCCCTTCGTGGTCCGCCGCAAGGGAATTCCGTTGGCGGGCGAATTTGTATCCCAGTATGGCGATGCCCAGCGCTGACTTGCCGACATCGTTGCGGGCGTTGACGGCGGCCCCGCGGGCGAGCAACAGCCCTACGGCCGCGCGGTGGCCGCGGCTTGCCGCGTAGGACAGCGCCGTCGCGCCGACGTCGGATCCAGCGTCGATTGGGACTCCCAGATCAAGCATCGCGGTGATGGCAGCGGTCTCGTTCATCTCGGCCGCGGTGTGCAGCACCCGCCGCCTGAGCGCGGCGGCCCCTGCGCCGCCGTCCCGCGCTGTCAGGTTGGCGAGATCGCCGTTGCTGGCATCGGGCTTGACCTGATAGAGAATGAGGGCGACTTCAGCCTGTCCGTCCGCCAGTCCGAGGACGGCGATATCGCCGACCGCATAAACCCGGCAGCCGCCCGCACCGCGGCGCCGGCAGTCCTTGAGCGCCTGTTCGACGGCCTGGCCCGGCCAGCTCCGCCCCTGGCTTTGTCCCCATTCCCCCCATTCCGGGTCGACGGCGAAGGCCTTGTAGCGGGAACTGTGCGGCGGCAGCTGCCGGTATTGCTGAAACGGGATCTGCGCGGGCTGCGGCGGCGGCTCAACCTCCGACGCCGCGGCGCCCAGCACCAGGCCGATGGCGCCCAGGAGCACGGTTATGGCGGGAAAGCTACGGCGTCGCATCACCATAGTTTATCACAAGAATGCTGAACTCCAGATAGAAGTACACCACGCTTGCATGCGTAGGACCTGGTACTTCCCTTACGATACCTAGCAAAAGGCATCGACGTGAAAACGTCTCCGGACACCAACTTGCCAGAGCCGTCAAAAACATCAATCATCGACCGCGAAATTGAAGGTTTTCTGGCAAATGGTCTACATCATCGGTTTCCTGGTTATCGCGGCAATCATCTACGGACCTTTCATTTGGGCCCGGCTGGTGCTGTCGTGGCACGGCACCGACCGCACGGACCTGCCGGGCACGGGCGGCGAATTTGCGCGCCACCTGCTTGACCAGGCCGGCGTCGATGATGTCGCGGTTGAGATCTCCGGCTCCGGCGATCATTACGACCCGGGCGAGAAATCGGTGCGGCTGGAAAGCCGGCACATGGACGGCCGCTCCATCAGCGCGGTCGCCGTGGCCGCGCACGAGGTTGGCCACGCCCTGCAACACCGCGACGGCGACACGGCATTGATCCGCCGCCAGCGCCTGATCGAAAAAACCGCGAAACTGGAACGGCTCGGCAGCGCTATTATATTTCTGGCCCCCGTCGCCGGTCTGATCACCCGGCATCCTGCACCGCTCTTCACCATCGCCGCCATAGGCGTCGGCGTCATGGCCATTCGCGTGATCGTTAATCTCGTCACACTACCCGTGGAACTGGACGCCAGCTTCAACCGTGCACTCCCGGCCCTAACCGCGGGAAAATACCTCGAAGGTCCCGATCTCGAGGCGGCCCGCAGGGTATTGGGCGCCTGCGCGCTTACCTACGTCGCCGGATCGTTGGCATCCTTGCTGAATTTCTACCGTTGGATCAGATTTTTCCGGTAGGATGCAGAGCAGCAGGGCAGATCATTTTCGACATTACACCGTGTCCCCTTTGCTCTCAAACTGGGGTACGTCATTCCGTGAGAACTTTCATTTCAAATTTTCGCAGCACTTCTTCTGTCGTGACAACGTCGGCGAATTGCCGGTCCATGTCGAACAAACTGATATCATGGGATATCCCGATGCGGTCAAAGACACAATCGGCGGGGACGATGGCGCGGTAGTTATGGGCCGCCGCATCAAAGACTGTCGCCCGTATGCAATTGGAGGTGGCGCCGCCGACAACGACCAATGTGTCGATGCAAAAATGGATCAACATGCCGAGCAGCGGCGTACCGTGAAAGGCGCTGGGTTTCTTTTTGACAAAAACGTAATCGCCCAACTGGGGCGCGATGTCGGCAACAATCTCGCTGCCGATGGTGCCATCAAGACACCAATATTCGGATTCCAGCAAGTCGCGCTTCAGGCGGTAGACACCCATGTCCGAACCATCAGGCGCAAGCACGAACCGGGTATAAAATACCGGCACCCTGGCCGCCCGCGCCGCGTCCAGCAAGATCCTGGTTTTGTCCAGGGCGGCCCATCCGCTGGGGCCGCAACGAGAGGGATATCTATCGTCGTCCTGATCCCGTGTCCCAACCATGTAGTTCTGACAATCTATGACGATCACCGCCGGGCGTTCACCAAACCCCATGCGCCGGGCGAAGCGGCCACGGTCGATCACGCCCCTGTCATGTGCGTCGAGATACTTTTCCCAAACAGGCGGCGGTGTTGCTGGTCGATCAGCCATCAAATTGCTCCCATATTTCTGAGGCGTTTGAAGTCCTCTTCGTCCAGACCAATTTCTCCGCCAAGGATTTCCTGGTTGTGTTCGCCCAGGCGAGCGCCGGCGAAACGAACTTCCCCCGGCGTGCGGGAGAGGAAGGGGAAGGCATTTTGCATGCGAACGGAACCCAGTTCGCCATCGGGCACCGAGATAATGTCCTGGCGGGCGAGATACTGCGGATCCTCGAATATCTGCGAGATGTCATAAACCGGGGCGATGGCGGCCTTGGCTTCTTCGAAATTCCGCAAGACCTCGTCCAGATCATGCATGGCAATCCAACCGCCAACGATGGCGTCGACCTCCTCGACATGGGCGATGCGGCTCTCGGAGGTTTCGAAACGGGGGTCGTTCGCGGCCTCCTCCCCACCGGTCAGAATAAGAACCCGCCGCACGATCGACGGAGCTGCCGCCGACAATGCGACCCAATGATCATCTTTCGTGCGGTAGGTGTTTCTGGGCGCGTTGTTGATTGAGCGATTGCCTGTGCGCCCTTGGATCATACCGGTCTGATCGAACAATGTCGGTTGATACCCCAACAGCGCGAAAAGCGGCTCGTAGATGCTGAGGTCGATATACTGACCAAGGCCGCTGCCTTCGGCATCCCGTTCGTACAGCGCGAACATGGTCGCAAATACGCCATAGTGTGCCGCAACGCCGTCGGCCAGGCCGAAGGGGGGCAATGTCGGCGGGCCATCGGTTTCACCGGTAATATGGGCAAAGCCGCTGAAAGCCTCGGCCAAGGTACCAAAACCGGCGTGTCCGCGCATGGGTCCAGTTTGCCCGAAACCGGTGACCCGCACCATCACCAGGCCAGGGTTGATCTCGGAAAGGGTCTCCCAGCCCAGGCCCCAGCTCTCCATCGTGCCGGTGCGAAAGTTTTCGACCACCACGTCGGCGTTGGCGACCAGTTGCTTGAAGATCCCAGCACCCGCTTCAGATTTCAGATTGAGTGTAATGCAGCGTTTGTTGCGCGATACCACTTTCCACCACAATGGTATGCCAGCCTTTTTCTGACCGACCGAGCGCAAGGGATCACCATCGGGATGTTCGATCTTGATAACATCAGCCCCGAAATCCCCCAGAATTGCGGCCACCAGAGGGCCGGCAAATATAGTCGCGCAATCGAGCACCCGCAGGCCCTTGAGTGGCAGGTTGGCATTACTGTCCACTGTCATCCCCTGCGGCTTCATCATGATCGGCCGGCAATAAATTCGCGACCCGGCGGGCCTCTTCCGCAAACGGATAGTCGATGAGCTGGCCTTTGAAGGTCAGCGCCCCCCGGCCCGATGCAACCGCCTGATCATAAGCTTCAACGATGGCTTTGGCTTGTTCGATCTCCGCCCGCGTTGGACTGAAAGCCCTGTTACAGGCATCGACCTGACTGGGGTGTATGCAGCTCTTGCCGGCAAAGCCGCAGGCTCTGGCTTCCGCCGCCCAGGCCGCGAAGCCTGATAAATCGGCAATGTCCGTGAAGGCGCTGTCGTAGGCGGCAATGCCAGCCTCCCGTGCGGCGCCGACCAACGCCGACCAGGCCGGCATCAGCCGCGCCGGGCTGGCGGTCATGCCCATGGAAATGGCGAAATCACCAACGCCGAACTGCAGACCCGCCAGGCGGTGATGTGCGCCTGCAATCTCGGCCACCCGCCGTACGCCGGCGGGACTTTCGATGGTGGCAAGGATGCCTACCGGGCGGTCGAAATTCCACTGCCGTTCCATGTGATCCAGAATGTCCGCACAGAGCAAAATGTCATTGGGATCTTCGACCTTGGGCACATTCACCATCTGCAGACCTGGGCGGACGACGGCCAACATATCCTCGATCATCACGCCGCTTGCACGGCTATTGAGGCGGACAACAACCTCTGCCCCGGCGGCCTGTCCCTGCTGGTCAAGGAAGTCGCACACCAATTGGCGTGCGGTGGCTCTTTCCCCGGCGGGGAGCGCGTCTTCAAGGTCGATGGATACGGCATCGGCGCCCGATGCCAGCGCCTTTGCAAACAACTCCGGCCGATTGCCGGGGACGAATAGCTTGCTTCGATACCAGTGCGTCATATTGGAATGTCCATGTAGTACCACCTTGCAATGATCCTAAACGATAGATTGCGGAATCAGCGAGCGCGGTACCAGCCATGTTTTAGTATTTCCGGAATTTGGGGTGCGGGGGCGGAAAAACACGTCCCCGAAACAATAAGCTGATGTGTAGCCAGATAGCGAATATTCAAGAAGAAAGACCTGAACCAAACCCTCCCTACCCGCTAATGTTATCGGTCATAAGATGCGGCTTTGCCGGTCACCCCAGTACCGGTCGCGCAGAACACGCTTGTAGAGCTTGCCCGTCGGCAGGCGCGGCAGTTCGTCGATGAAGTCGATGGAGCGCGGGCATTTCATCGACGCCAGATGTTCATGGCAGAATTGCATAAGTTCATGCGCCAACTCGTCGCCCGGCGTCTCTGCCGGCATGGCCTGCACCACCGCCTTGACCTCGTCGCCGAAGTCCTCGTTGGGTACGCCGAAGACGGCGGCGTCCATCACCTTTGGATGGGTGATCAGCAGGTTTTCGCATTCCTGGGGGTAGATGTTGACGCCGCCGGAGATGATCATGAAGGTGGCCCGGTCGGTCAGGTAGAGATAACCCTCCTCATCCACATAACCCATGTCGCCGACCGTGCTCATGCTGCGGTCGGGGGAATAGGCTTCCGCCGTGCGTTCGGCGTCGTTGAAATATTCGAATGCGCTGGCGTTGACGAACCAGACGGTACCGGGCGTGCCCGTTGGGCAGGGCTGCATCTCATCGTCGAGAATATGCATTTCGCCAAATTTCACCTGGCCGACGGTGCCCGGGTGGGCCAGCCATTCCGCGCTGTCGCAGTAGGTCAGGCCCTGGGCCTCGGTGGCGCCGTAATATTCTTCGATGACCGGCCCCCACCACTCGATCATCTGTTGCTTGACGGGCGCCGGACAGGGCGCCGCCCCGTGCACCACAACCTCCAATGACGAAACGTCATAAGCCTTGCGCACCGCTTCGGGCAGCTTCAGCATGCGCGAGAACATGGTCGGCACCAACTGGCTGTCGGTGATGCGGTGCTTCTCGATCAGGGACAGGTAGAGCTCCGCGTCGAAGCGCTCCATGATGACCGTGGTGCCGCCGACGCGGATGGTGAAGTTGAGGGCCACGTGGGGCGCCGAATGATAAAGCGGCGCCGGCAGGAGAAGGATCATGCCCTCGCGGCAATGCCACAGCTGCATCAGGAACTGATAGACCGGCAGGGGGTCGTCGGGCGCGTTTTCGGGCAGCGGGCGCAGGATGCCCTTGGGCTGACCCGTGGTGCCCGAGGAATAGAGCATGGCATTGCCGAGGCTTTCGTCGGCGATCGGGGTGTCGGGAAAACCCGCCGTGGCCTCGTCCAGGCTGACCACCTTGCCGCCGTCGCCCGGCCCATCGACGACGATGCACAACTGAACGTTGGGACAATGGGCCAGCGCGGCCAGCGCCACCTCGCGGCGGTACTGGGAGGTGATCAGCACCTGGCTTTCGGAATTGTTGACGATATAGGCCAGTTCCTCCGCCGTCAGGTAGGAGTTGACGCAGGTGTAATAGTGCCCGGCGCGTTCGCCCGCGCCGCAGCATTCCATATAGCGGACGTTGTTTTCCATGAAAATAGCGTAGTGATCGAGCCGCTGCAGACCCCGTGCGCGCAGCAGATGTGCCAACCTGTTGCAGCGCGCCTCGTACTCACCATAGGTCACAACCTCGCCGCTCTCGGCCATGATGAAGGCCGGCCTGTCTGGATACTGCGCGGCATATTTACCTGGATACATTGTCGTCTACGCCTCCCAGAGTTTTGCTGCCTATTCCGGCAAATGTTATCGGCACAGTTGTTGTCCGTCCATGACGGTTGATCGGGCCGTCGATACCGCCAGGAAACTAGGTTTGATGGAATGGCAAAGGGTCGGGACCGTCTTCCTAAAAATGCGGCATCTGGCTACAGAGAAATTTACTCGGAATTTCAAGAAAAATGACCTGACCCCGGCCCCTCGCGCCAGCACGCCACTACCAGTTTGCGTTTTTTGCTACCCATTGCGCGGGAGTATCGAAATTTCTTCTTATGGTGCATCGACAGGCCTGTTGGCTGTTGGTTCTCAGCCAGCATTATTTACCTGCACTTCGGCTATTGCGTTCTCAATCGACCTATAGACGCGAACGGCATCGACGAACGGCATTGCAACATTCAGAACCAAGCGTACATTTTTCTCATCCAAGGGGACCATCTGAAGACCGCCATCAAATATCATGTGTGATGCGCCCTCATTGATGTCAGAATTTATTTCGGCTATTGGGCTATTGGCTGTTACATTCGCCACTCGCTGGGCAAAATCATCGGGACTAATTTCTAATGCCTTGATTATTCTTGCTTGCGCAACAGAACCAAAAGGTGCGTCATCGCGAAGAATTCGCGAAATATAGGTGTTACTACATTCGGCCTTCCTTGCTAAGCCGCTCTGATTTAGGCCTTTTTCTACCAACAAGGATTTCAACACCGTCAATTCCGGTTTTTGCATTCAAGTTCTCCCACGGGGTCATATTTAGTTCTAATTGCAGTTTATTACACTTTAATGCACTTTAAATCAAGGCCCATGAAAGGGTAGCGCCCGCTTTTTCCATGGAGGTGGCCAAATGACAGCTAACGCTCAGGGCCGTTCGCTTGAACTGTTTTTCATCGACGGCAAACCGGACGGAATGCTGACGGCGGAGGTTTTTAATTGGACCGGTCATGTGTTGATGACGCCGCGGGTGCAGTTGAGCAAGGCACTGCAACGGGCAGAGGCAGGCTTTACCGGTGTCTATTTATTGTTGGGTGAGGATGAAGGCGAACCACTTGCCTATATCGGCGAAGGGGAAAATATCGCCAGACGGATCAAAAGCCATGACATCCAGAAGGATTGGTGGACCACGGTGGTCCTGATTACTTCTGCCGCCAATAACCTGCACAAGGCTCATGTGCAATATCTGGAAGCGCGACTGGTAGAGGAATCCCGCGCCGCCGCCCGCGTGCCATTGGAAAACAGCACTACGCCATCACGCCCCTCCCTGCCGGAAGCGGCACAAGCAAATATGGAGGCATTTCTTGATTATCTGCTGATGGTGTTGCCCGCCCTTCGTGTTGATATGTTTCTAAGGAATACCCGACCGCAAGCCACGAAAATCGATGTCGGTGCGGCAACGCAATCAGCACCGGTCTTTGAAATGACCCTGAAGAAAGAAGCAATCCATGCCACCGCCACATTGCAAGATGGAGAATTCATTGTTCAAGCCGGATCAATGGCGCGTAATGAATGGGTTGGAAGCCGTGCGGAAAAAACCTCTTATTGGAAGTTGTTTCACGAATTAGTGGCCCAAGGCGTTTTGATCGAACAAGGCAAGCACCGTGTCTTTACTGAGAACTACGCCTTCTCAAGCACCAGCGCCGCCGGTGCTGTCATCAACGGGAGGTCTACCAACGGTCCAAAATACTGGATGGTGCAAGGCACGGGCCAAAACTATAGAAATTGGGAAGCCGAAAAACTTGCCCTTGAACAGGAAGGCGAGTGATGACGCGCTATCAATTGCATTTCAAATCGTATGGAAGAGAGGCCCATCCTTCTGTTCCTTCTCATTGGGAAGTTTGGTAATTACGGTGTAACTACGGGAAAAGCGGACGCGAAACTCAAATCTCATCCCCGTTTTGGGCCGTCCCCATGGTCGGTACTGCAGCGCTCGCCGCCGCCAGCGACTATGGTTTCGATATCAACGATTAATCGCTGCCCGGTTCAAATCCGTAATACCGGCTTAGATATTCCGCACTGAACTTGCCGCTGCGATGGTCCGCGGCCAGGGCGTCGGCGTCGCGTTCGCCGGGCGGGCCATAGCCCCCTGCCCCCGGTGTTTCGATCACCAGGGCATCCTGGGGCCCGACGGCGACATGGTTCGGCTTGTCGGGCAGGGTTTCGTCGTTGTGGCCGGGGCCCTGGATGGAAAAGCGCCCGGTGCCGCCCGGATGGCCGCCGAAGATGCCCCAGGGCTGATGGGCAAAGCGTTCGCCCATGCCGGAGAATATTGTTTCATGCCCCATGGGCCGCACTACCCGGCGGATGCCCAGGCCGCCGCGGTATTTGCCGGCGCCGCCGGAATCCTCGATCAGGCCGTAACTTTCCACCAACAAGGGATATTCCGCCTCGATCGCCTCCACCGGCAGGTTGGAGGTGTTGGTGATATGGACCTGCACGCCGTCCTTGCCGTCCTTGGTGAAGCGCCCGCCGAAGCCGCCGCCCAGGGTTTCCAGATAGACGTAAGGCCGGTCGTAGCGGGGGTCGTGGCCAAAGAACACCGCCGTCACATTGGCGCCGTTGGCCGCACCCACGGCCTGTTCCGGCAGGGCCTGGGCCAGGGCGCCGATCAGCACATCGACGATGCGCTGGGAGGTATTGGCCCGGCCGGCGACCGCCGCCGGATGCACCGCGTTGACCAGGGTGCCCAGGGGGGCGCTGATCTCCACCGCGCGGATCAGCCCGTGGTTGTTGGGCAGATCCGGGTCCAGCATGGCCTTCAGCACATAATAAACCGCCGATTGGGTGGCGTTGAAGGTCAGGTTGAAGTTGCCCTTCATTTGCGGCCCCGTGCCGGCGAAATCGAAGTTTATATTTTCGCCTTCCACATCGATCCGCACCGAAATCGGAATATCGACGGTGCCCATGCCGTCATTGTCCAGCAGATCGATAAATTCATAGCGGCCGTCGGGAATAGAGGCGATGCCGTTCCGCAGGCGGGCCTCGGTGCGGTCCATGATGGCAGCGAAGGAGCGCGTCAGCAGGGCCGGTTCGTAACGCCGGGATAGCTCCACCACACGCCGCGCGCCCAGACGGCAGGCCGCGACCTGGGCAAAATAGTCGCCCCGGCGTTCGTGGGGCACCCGCACGTTCAACAGCAACAGATCGAAGACGTCCTGAACCAACTCGCCCGCCGCGAACAGGCGCACCAGGGGGATACGCAGCCCCTCCTGATAGATTTCCGACATGCCGCCGGCCATGCTGCCGGGGGTCATGCCGCCGATATCGGCGTGGTGCGCGATGTTGCAGACAAAACCCAGAAGTTGGCCATCGACGAAGCAGGGCATGGCCAGGTTGACGTCCGGCAAATGGGTGCCGCCGGCCACATAGGGGTCATTGGCTACGAAAATGTCGCCGTCCACCATGTCCTCGACCCGGTATTTCTCCAGCAACCGTTCCATCATGCCCAGCATGGAGGCGAGATGAATGGGCAGGGAATTTTCCGCCTGCACCACCAGGCGGCCCCGGGCGTCCGTCAGGGCCGTCGAATGGTCCCGGCGTTCCTTGATATTGGTGGAGTAGGCCGCCTTGGTCAGGGCGATGTACGTTTCGTCGGTGATGGAACGCAGGCTGTTGCGCAGGATTTCCAGGGTGATGGGATCGGGCTCTTGCGCGGGATCCATAGCGCCAGCATTTCCAGGTGCTTCAGCCATGGGCCAACTCCACAAACAAATTTCCCGCCGCATCCACGCGGCAATGGTCGCCAGGGCCGAGCAGAGTGGTCGCATCCAATTGCTCGATCACCGCCGGGCCGTCAAGCTCCTGGCCCGGCAGCAGCCTATCCCGGTCGTAAACCGGGGTCTCCAGGAACGTCTCGCCATCGAACCAGACAGCGCGGTGGTGTTCCGCCACGGCGTCCGTGGCGTCATGGGCCACGGCCGGGCCGGCGCCTTCGCCAGGGCCCGGCAAACGGCCGATTGCCGTGACGCGGAGGTTCACGACTTCGACCGGATCCTCCGGATTGTGATAGCCATAGTTGCGTTCATGGGCGGCAAAGAACTTTTCCCGTAGCGCGGACAGCTCTGGCCCCTGGGCCTCCCCTGGGTCCAGTTCCACCTGCAGCTCGTAATTCTGCCCGATATAGCGCATATCGAGACTGTAGACGGCATCCTGCGCGCCGGGGCCGATGTCGGCGGAATCGAACCAGGCCGCGGCCTGTTCTGCCAGATTTTCCAGATTGCCCTCGATAGCCGCCATTGCCGCCTGCGACAATGGCGTGACGCGGCTGATCACAAAGCTTTCCCGCAGGTCGGAAACCACCAGCCCGCGGGCGCAAAGAATACCCGGGGCGGGCGGCACCAGCAGGCGCGAGATGCCCAGGGCCCGCCCTACGTCGGCCGCATGCAGCGGGCCGGCACCGCCAAACGGCAACAGTACGAAATCCCGTGGATCGTGCCCGCGTTCGACCGAGATGGTGCGGATCGCGCGCACCATATTGGCCACGACAATACCCAGAATGCCATGGGCCGTGCGTTCAATGCTCATGCCCAGGCGTTCGGCGGCAGGGGCAAGCGAGGCCCGGGCCGCATCCTCGCGCAGGGCCATGCCGCCGCCCAACAGGCCCTGGGGCGACAGCCGTCCCAGGACCAGATTGGCATCGGAAACCGTCGGCTCGGTGCCGCCCTGGCCATAGCAGGCCGGGCCCGGTACGGCGCCGGCGCTTTGCGGCCCCACTTTCATCAGACCATCGCGCTCGAACCAGGCGATGGAGCCGCCGCCGGCGCCGACTGCATTAACATCGACGCTGGCCAGGCGCACCGGATAACCTTCGATCCACCGGTCATAGGCGACATCGGCGGCCAGGTCGCGGATCAGACAGACGTCAGCAGAGGTGCCGCCCATATCCAGGGTGATGACGTTTGGCATATGGGCGGCGCGGGCCGTATCAATGGCCCCGACCACGCCGGCCGCCGGTCCGGACAGGGCCGTGCGAATGGGCAGTTGGCGCGCCCGCGCCGGAGTCATCAGCCCGCCGGCCGATTGGTTGATGCCCAGGGTCGCATTGGGCATCAGTTGGCTGACCTGATCCTCGAACTGGCTCAGATAGCTGCCCATGACCGGCTGCAGGTAGGCATTCAGCACCGTGGTCGAGAGGCGTTCGTATTCGCGGAATTCCGGCTGCACCTCGGACGAAATGGAAATGTGCAGATCCGGCAGGGCCTGCTGCAGGCGCTGGCGCAACTGTTGCTCGTGCGCGGGATTGATAAAGCCGAAAATAAGGCAGACAGCCAGACAATCGGCGCCGCTTTGCGCCACCGCGTCCACCGCCTGTTCGACCGCATCCTGATCCAGGGCGCGGTACACCGTGCCGTCATAGAGGATGCGCTCGGCCGCTTCAAAGCGGCGCTCCCGCGGCACCAGGGGGCTGGGGTAATCCTGCTGAAAGCTGAACATGTGGGGGCGGATCTGGCGGCCGATTTCCAACAAATCGCGGAAGCCTTCGGTCACCAGCAAGGCAACCTTGCCGCCGCGCCGCTGGATCAGCGAATTGGTGGCAACGGTGGTGCCGTGGGAGAGGCGGCTGACGGCGGCGAAATCCACATCAGTGGCCCGGGCCAGTTCGTCCAGCCCCCGCAGGACGGCGGTGGCGGGATTATCCGGGGTCGACGGCGTCTTGTGGATGCGCAGGGCGCCGCTCTCATCGTCATAAACATGAAAGTCGGTGAAAGTCCCGCCTACGTCGACACCGATGATCCATGACATCGTTCGATCCGCCTATGCATGACGCACTGAAAAGTAATCGAGCCTGCTAGAGCACATTTAATCTAAATGTGCTCAGAATCTTTAAGATAGAGCAATTGAACCAATCACTTGGGGCGCGTTAGCGATCCCAATTAATTGAAAATTGCTCTAATGGTATACCAGCGTCGGCAGCCAAGTCGCCAGTGATGGCATGGAGATCAACAGCACGATCATCGCCAGCATGGCAAAAACAAATGGTATGGCGCCAATGGCCACGTCATTGAACTTGCCGCCGCGGACCCGAATGCCCTGAACCACGTACAGGTTGACGCCGATGGGCGGGGTGATCAGCGCCGCTTCCATGAGCAGCGTGATGAGAATGCCGAACCAGACATCGGAAAATTCGGGCACGCCCAGTTTCATCACGATGGGAAAGACGATCGGGATCGTGGTCAGCATCATGGACAGGGTTTCCATGAACATGCCCAGCAGCAAATAGAAGACCACGATCAGATAAATCGTCTGGACCGGCGTCAATCCCAATTCGGCGATGAAATTCAACATCGCCTGGGTGATGCCCATGAAGCCAAGGACAAAATTCAGGAAGATCGCCGCGAACACGATCAACATGATCATGGCCGTGGTGCGCATGGTGCCTTCGAAGGCGTCCCGCAGCATCCGGATATTCAGGGTCCTGAACGAGGCGGCGATAATAAGCGCCACCATGACGCCAATGGACGCGGCTTCGGTCGGCGTGGCAATGCCGCCGTAAATGGAGCCGACGACGGCGGCGAATAATATGATCGGCGGCAACAGGTGCGGCAGGGTTCTTATGCGCTCACCCCAGTTTGTCTCGATCCTGGTGCCGCCCCAGGACGGCCGGTAAATACAGGCGCCGATGATCGCCACCATGAACAGCCCCGAAAGGATCAGGCCCGGGAAAATGCCGGCCAGATAAAGCTCCGGCACCGAGGTATCGGTCAACAGCCCATAGATGATCAAATTTATCGATGGCGGCACCAGGATACCCAGGGTGCCGCCCGCCGCCAGGGAACCCAGGAACAGACGCTCGTTATACTTTCTTTTTTCAATTTCCGGATAGGCGACCGTACCCACCGTCGCCGCCGTCGCCACGCTGGAGCCTGACGATGCGGCGAATATGGTGCAAGAGCCGATATTGGCATGCATCAGGCCGCCGGGCAGCCAGGACAGCCATTGAATGACCGCGCCATACATGCGGCGCGCAATACCGGCGCGCAGCATAATTTCACCCAGCAGGATGAACATGGGCACGGCGACAAGAATGAATTCCTTGCTCTTGTCCCAATAAATCTCTGCCAGGGCGGCCGTCAACCTGCCGTCCATGGCGATTTCATCAAGGATGAAACTCAGTATTCCAAGTACCGCGGCAACGGGCACGGCGGACAACACCAGTACCAGCAGTCCTATGAGGATCCCTGTGGCCATGTCTAATCAGGTCCTGTTTGCAGTGTCGCCGGTTGCCAAGACGACGTCCTGACCTTGGGTTTCTTCTTCGATCACATCGGCGATACTCGGCACACCGGCGATCTTGGCGACTAGTGCCCAATTGCGCTGTAACAGGGACAGGACGGCATAAAGCGTGACAAAGACGAGGGTAACGAAAAACAGAACCAACCCGGCGAACCAGAACAGTTGTGGGATCCACTGGGGCGTGCCGAGGGTCGTGATTGACCTGGAGTCGCTGACCCAGGAATCCACAAAGGAGACGCCGGCGTAGTAGGTCATGATCGACATGTAATAAAACAGCAGGATGCAGCCCACGACATCGAGACAGGCGGCAACCGGCTTTGGCAGCAAACTATAAAGCGCATCAATCCGTACGTTGGAGCGATGCAACAGACAATATGAATAGGCCCAGGTTGTCGTGGCCGAAAAAACATAGCCCGAATATTCATCCGAACCGCTCATGGTTATGCCGAGGAATTTGCGGCATAGGACATCGACGGTAACCATGAAGGCGGCCGCCATCAGTGCCGCGCCTCCCACCCAAACTGCCAGACGGGAAATGTGTTCCAGGCGGCGGTGGATATTGGCTAGCATAATCTAAATCCTTGACCCAGGGACCTAGGTGCCCAGTGTGATGAGACATACCATATCGACCCGAGGATTATGAAATTGGCGCCGCGCTGGTGAGAACGCGACGCCAATCCATAGGTCGAGTGTCGGAAACTACATGGAAGCCTTGACACCGGCCAGTTTGCCGATGGTCGAATTCCATTCGTCGATGCACTTCTGCGTGCCGCAACGCTTGGCCCAACGCTTCAGAACGAAGTTCTCCACGACGTCTTTCAGGATGTCCTTATCAGCCGCGGTCGGCTCGATGGGGATCATGCCGCCCGTTTCGCCATCGCAGGGCCCGGAGGCGTTGCAATCCATGCCCTTCTGGTCATTTACCGCCGTTGCCACCCACATCTCTTCTTCCAGGACGGCCAGTTCCTTTTGCAACAATGCCTTGCTCTCCGAATCCAGATCGTTCCAAACCTTCAGGTTCATGGCCAGGAAGGAAGAGGCATAGCCCAGGCGAATGCGGATATTGTGGGTTACCACCTGATACCATTTCGCGTTATAGGCCGGCAGCGTTCCGGTCAGGCCACAGTCGGCCACGCCCTTTTGCAGGGCCGGCACAACCTCGGCAAAGGCAATCGTCACGGCACTGCCGCCAACGCCTTCGATGAAGTCGCCCAAGGTGGTGCTGTAGGTACGGATTTTTTTGCCTTTCAGCTTGTCCAGGCCATAGGTCTTGATGCTCTTGTCGCCAAGATTGCACCACAGCTGCTGGCTGGGCCAGGCATAGATCATCAGAAGTTTGGCGCCGTACTTCTGCTCGAACTCCCGCGCCAGAATATCGCGATAGGCTTCGTTGGCCTTGCGGTAGGTCGGAAGATCCTGGATCACCCCGGCCAGATCGGCACCTTCAATGGCGGGGCTGTCCTGGGCCACATATGTGGTGACCCCATGCACGGCATCAAAAACGCCGAGTTTCAGCAGCCGCATGATTTCAAAGCCTGAAAGCCCCAGTTCGGTCTGCGATTTGGCATTGGCGGTCAACTTGCCGCCCGACAACTTCGGCAGACGCTCTTTCCAGAACGGGCCTTCACGCTCTTTCCAATGGTCAAGAAAACCCCAGGTTCCAACGACCTTGAATTCCTTTTTCTTCATTTCAGCCGACGCCGGCGCAGCCGCCAACCCAAGAGCCATCGCCCCCGCGATTGCCAATGCGGCGACCGACTTGACCGTCCCAAGATAATTCATACTAGCCTCCCAGGTTTTTATAATAGTGAGGCAGCGTAATAAACTGCGGCGATTATGGCAACCGCCACATGTTTGTGGCCGGTCAATTTTGGCGATTCTTCTACCGGTTAGAAATGTGTATTTCGTTATGCAGTAAACCGGGTGTATTTTCCCGGTCCTGGGGAGTTTTATTGGTCGAACCTGAAAGTAATTGCGCCGGCCGCCCCTGTGCCGATATTTGATTTATCTGGAATAGCACCCTCAGGCTGTTTAGCGGAGTAACGAAATGAGCAATGAAACCAATGACCTGACCGGAAAAGTGGCGCTGGTGACGGGCGGCGCGTCCGGCATCGGTGCCGAAACCGCGCGATTACTGGCGGCCAAGGGCGCAGCGGTGGCCGTTGCCGATATCAACGCCGACGCCGGGGCCGCAAACGCGGCGATCATCGAGGCCGCGGGCGGGCGGGCGGCGTTCTTCCATCTGGATGTGACCTCGGAAAGCTCGTGGGAGACGACGGTCGGCGAGGTGGCCAGCCGATTCGGCGGCTTGCATATCCTGCTCAACGGCGCCGGCATCGAACTTGTCGCCAAGATTCCGGACACCAGCCTGGCGGACTTCCAAAAGGTCATGGCGGTAAACCTGGACGGGGTTTTTCTGGGCATCAAATACGCCATGCCGGCGATGCGGGAGGCGGGAGGCGGCTCCATCATCAACATATCGTCGATCGCCGGCATTCGCGGCTATATGCGCCAGATCGCCTATTGCGCCTCGAAAGGCGGCGTGCGCCTGATGACCAAGGCGGCGGCGGCGGAGGCGGCGCATTACGGCTATAACGTACGGGTAAATTCGGTCCATCCCGGCACCATCGAGACCCCGATGGTCGAGGCCCTGGTGGCGCACCGTGACGAGGCCGGGCAAATTGCGGCAATGGAAAAAATGCGCCAAATGCACCCGATTGGCCGTCTGGGCCAGCCCATCGATGTCGCCAACGCCATATTGTTCCTGGCCTCGGACGCCTCGAGCTTCATGACCGGTGCGGAAGTGGTCGTCGACGGCGGCATCACCGCCACGGGATAACACCACTTTGCGCTGATAGGGACCCAGGATCAGGCCGGCCTGGATGCCGCCCCTGCCCCTGGAATGGCACGAACTCGTAGATCCATTCAGATCGTCAGAGCGAAATCCGGCGGCACAGACAATAGATGAGCCGTGCATTGCCGGCAATCGCTGCTGCCAAATCCGGCGACCGGTGCATGGACTCCCGCCGTTCCGCCAAGGCGCCGGCGCAATTCGCATTCAGAGCCGTTCAATTCCCACAATACATCCACCACCTTGGCCCGTTCGGTCAGGTGATCCACATGCCAGCGTATGGTTTTGCCGCGGCGCAAATGACGGCCAACCCGGGCCGACAGACCGCCGGGGCCGTAGGCGCTGCCGCAATAGACATAGCGGCCAGGGGCAAGCGTGGGCCGCCCCAGCCGTGCGAGCGGCAGCCGCAGGGGCCGGGGCAGATGCAGCAACAGGGCGTAGGCGCCGGGCAGATTGGGTAAATCAAAGGCCTCGGTCATGGCGCGCCGCCAGGTTCACTGCCAGAGCGCTCACCCGTGATGCCAGCGCAAGGTATAGGCTTCGCCGGCGCGGTCCACATGGCAACAATGGGGCGCGCCAAAATGCGCCGGCATCAACAGAGCGCCCCGGTCGACGCAATAATCCAGCACCCGCCGCCGCGACGCGCGCGCCTGCTCCGCCAGCAGGCAGAACCGGCTGTTCCATTCCGGATAATAGACCTGCAGGGGGTGATGCAGCATATCGCCGGTGAAAATCGCCGCCTGGACACCCGATTCCAGTTTCAGTGTGACATGGCCCGGCGTGTGGCCCGGCGCCGGTTCTAGCAGCAGCCCATCCGACAGGGCATGGACCCCATCGGTCATTTCCGCCGCCCCATGTTCGACGATGGGCAGCACCGAATCAGCAAAACACAAACGGTCCATGTCCTGGGCATTGGCCTGCAGATGCTCGAACTCCGTGCGGGAAAAAAGGTACTTGGCATTGGGGAAGGTCGGCACCCAGCGGCCATCGCGCAATTTGGTGTTCCAGCCCACATGATCGGGATGCAGATGCGTGCACATGACGATATCGATATCCGCGACGGCAAAGCCCGCGTCGGCCAGGCGCTGCAAATAGGGGCCCTGGGCGTGATGCCAGGCTTCGGCGGGCATGCGGTCCTTGTCATTGCCGACACAGGTGTCGATCAGCACGGTCAGGCCGTCCAGTTGAACAATCCAGGAATGCATGCTCAACGGCGCCGTCATCTTCACCGGATTGACATAGGTGGGCACCAGCCAATCCTTGTGCGCCTCGAATACGGCGTCGTCCCAATCGGGAAACAGAGTGGTCAGGCGAAACGCCGGGCCGGCCATTTCCTCGACCCGGGTGACCCTGGCCGCGCCGATGTCCTGATGGCTGATGGGGTTGTTCATTTTGCTGCCTCCGCTTCCGCCTTCACATAGGGCCGCAACAGCCGCCAGACACCGTCGGCCGTCAGAATGGTGCGGTCGCCGCGAAAAACGCGGCCCCGAATGAAAGCCAGTTCATCGTCCAGATGGGTGATTTCCGCCGTGCCCTCGATCCAGCTATTCAACGGGGCAGGCGCCAGATATTCCACGTTGATGGCCACGGTGGTGGCATAGCGCCGCGAGACACCCGAGGCGGTGCGGCCCATGAGATCATCGGCGAAGGTGAAAATGACCCCGCCATGCACCACCTGGTTGGTATTGTCATGCAGCGCCCTGGATTGAAAACCGTTGATAAAGCCGCCGTCCGGCAGGCGGCGGTAATGGGTCGGACCGCAGAGACCCGGATAGGGCCCCTGGTCGGGAAAGGGCTGAAAGCCTTCAGGGACCTCCGCTCTTTGTTCGTCGGCAGACGGGTCGTACGGTTTTGCATTGCCGTACTGGCCGGGTGCGTATGGGGCAAACAGCTTGTAGGTGCCGGCGGCGGTCATCAGGGTGCGGTCATTGGTGAACAGACGCACCCGCAGGAACACCATGGTCCGGGTGACGCGCAATATTTCCACCTGCCCTTCGACCAGACAATCCAGGGGCGCCGGGGTCAGATACTCGACCTTGAACTTGATAGTGGCGCAAAGCCGCCCCGTGGCATGCACCACCGCATGGCCGGTGATATGATCGGCGAAACTGTACAGAGCGCCGCCATGGGTGACGCCATTTGGATTGGCATGCAGGGCCCGGCTGCGGAAAATATAGCGAAAGCCGCCCGTTGCTTCGGGGCGGAAACCAAAAGGTCCGATGCACTCGCCGAATGCGCCGCTGTGGGCGAAAGGCTGATAGCCCTGGGGCAGTTCAGGGATCTCCTGGTTGTCTGATGGCTGCTTCATCGCCTAGTCATAACACGCGTTTGAATTTTATGGCAGATTGGCCAGACTGTCGGCCACGGCCCGCAGCCGGCGCGCCAGATCCTGGCGTTGCGGGTCAGCCAACTGCGCCCCCAGGCCGACCGCGACCACGGCCCGGCTGGGTGCGCCCGGCGGCCGCGCGATGGGTGCGGCCAGAACGATAACGCCGCGGATATAATTGCCGTCGTCGATGGCGAAGCCGTCCCGCCGGGCGGCAGCAACCTCATGCAGCCAGATTTCGAATGTGGGTGCATTTTGCCAACGCAGCTGTTCGAAGCGCCGCGCCAGTTCGGCCCGGTCCCAGTTATTCTGCGCCGCGACACAGCGCCCTGTGGCGGAGATCAGGGCCGGAAAATGGCTGCCAATGTTGACATGAATGCTCAGGTCCAGACGCGACCGGGCCAGAGCGGCCACCACCATGTGGTCGTGACCATCCAGTTCGACGGCGACAGCGGTGACGTCAAAGGCGGCGGCGATGGCCTCCAGATGGCCCTGGACCGCCGGTATAAAATCACCCCGTCGCAACAGGTCCCGCGCGATGCCCAGAATGCCCATGCCCAGGCTGTAACGCTTGCTGCCAGGATCGAACAGCACCAGATCCTCGTGCGCCAGGGTGCGCAGAATATGCAGCGCGGTGCTGGGTATCAGATCCAGATCACGGGCGATGCGGTTGACCCCCAGTGGCGTCTGGCTACGGCCTAAAAGGCGCAATATCCTGGCCGCCCGGCTGACCGCCGTCACGGGGCGCGCCGGCGCCGTTTGATGTGTAGTTAGAGATTCGGACATTGTCTAGCTCTATTGTCTACTGACAATAATATTGTGTATTGACAATTTTGTCCAGTTTCATAATCTGCTTGAAGCCGTTTAAATCCAGATTGCCGGTATACTCATGCTGACCGATTACAGCAGTTACGCCGATGCCCAGCGCTTTTGTTCAAAGGAACGCCTGTGGGAATTGTTCGATGGCGACCGCGCCGCATTGAACATTGCCCACGAATGTCTGGACCGCCATCCCCGTGACCGGACCGCCGTGCGGATCGCCCAGGCAACGGGTGGCTCGGAAAGTTTCAGCTATGGCGAATTGTCCGACTGGTCCGGGCGCTACGCCAATTATCTGCGCGCCCGGGGCATCGCCCCCGGCGACCGGGTGGCCCTGATGGTAGAGCCGTCGTTGCCCTTTTATGCCGCCCTGTATGGGGCCATGAAGGCGGGCTGCGTGGCGGTGCCGCTGTTCACCCTGTTCGGACCGGACGCCCTGCGTCTGCGCCTGGATGATTGCCTGCCGAAACTGCTGCTGCTGGCGCCTGAAAAGGCCCAGCTGGCCCCGGGTGCCGGCTGTGATGTGGCTATTGCGGACGGCGCATTCATGGCCATGCTGGAGGGCTACGAAAGCGCGTTTGAACCGGCCACCTGCGGCCGCGACATGGCCATGTATCAATACACCTCGGGCACCACACGTGAATTGCCCGAGGCGGTGAAGCATCGCCATCAATCTATCGTCACGGTCATGCTGGCGGCGCTGTATGGCACCGGCACCAGGCCCGGTGACCGCTTCATGTGCCCCTCGTCCACCGCCTGGGGCCATGGCCTGTGGCACGGCACCCTTGCGCCCCACGCCCTGGGCATCACCACCGCCAGCTATGCCGGCAAGTTCGACCCGGAACGCCTGATGGCGGCCCTGGAAGAGTTCGGGATTACCAATCTGTCGGCGGCGGCCACCCACTACCGCATGATGAAGAACGCCGGCGGCGCCGAACGCCATCGGTTCACGTTGGACAAGCTGAGTTTCACCGGCGAACCCATGGATACGGACACCGCCCAGTGGGCCAAGGCGACTTTTGGCCAGTATCCGGGCAGCTTTTACGGCACGACCGAGGTGGGCGTCCTGCTGGGCAGCTATCCCGGTGCAGCGGACCTACCGCCCAAGCTGGGCTCTCTCGGCCTGCCCATGCCGGGCCAGGACGTGGCGGTTCTGGACGCCGATGGGGTGCCCTGCCTACCCGGCGAGGTCGGCGAAATCATGGTGCGGCGCCCCGACGGCTGGTTCCCCACCAAGGACCGGGGCCATATCGATGCCGAAGGCTATTTCTTCCACGGCGGCCGGGCCGACGACGTCATTATCTCCGCCGGCTGGACCATGAGCGCCATGGAGATCGAAGACACCCTGTTGAAGCACGGGGACGTATTGGAAGCCGCCGCGATCGGCGTGCCGGATGCAATCCGTGGCCTGGTGGTTAAGGCCTTCATCGTCAGCGGCCGCTGCGGCGATGATGCTTTCATCACCGAATTGCAAAAATTTGCTCAAAAGAATTTAAGCCGCCACGAATATCCCCGCATCGTCGTCTTCACTGATGAACTGCCGAAGACGCCGGCCGGCAAGGTAAACCGCAAAATACTGCGGGACCGGGAAGCGGCCGCAAGACAGGAGTAGCGCATGAACGACGAAAGCACGGGCCGGTTCCCGAAAATCACCGAACGCGGCCTGGAAGACCTGCAAAAGCGCATCGGCGTCCGGATCGAAACCATGCCCGAGCCTTGGTGTTACGAGGCGACCCGGGACAATATCCGCCATTACGCCAACGGCATCGGTGACGACAATCCCCTGTGGTGCGATCCAGCCTACGCCGCCGACAGCCAATACGGCGGCCTGATCGCCCTGCCGAGTTTTCTGTTCGCCACCAACCGGATTATCTCGGGCTATGTGGGCGGCCTGCCGGGCATCCACGCCATGTGGGCCGGCGCCGACTGGCACTGGCACAAACCCGTGCGCCGCAACGATGAAATCAACTGCGAGGCCTGGTTGAAGGAATTGATCCCCCACGAAACCCGGTTTTCCGGCCGCGCCGTGCAACAGATCTATCACGTGGAATTCTATAACCAGGATGGCGACAACGTGGCCAGCGCCGATAGCTGGTGCTTCCGCACGGAGCGCGACAAGGCGCGGGAGCAGGGCACGAAGTATGCCGCACTGGCCAAGGCCCAGCTAACCTACAGCGATGAAGAGCTGGTGGAAATCTACCGCCATTATGCCAAGGAACAGGTTCGCGGCGGGGAAACCCGCTACTACGAGGACGTCGCGGTGGGGGAAAAACTGCCGACCATGCTCAAGGGCCCCATGACCGTCACCGGCTTCATTGCCTATGCCCAAGGTTGGGGCGGTCTGTATATCCGCGCCAACAAGCTGGCCTGGCAGCAAGTCCACCGCCATCCCGGCCTGGGCATCGCCAACCGTTTTAACATTCCCGACTGTCCCGAGCGCGTGCATTGGGAAAACGACTTCGCGACCGAGGTGGGTGCGCCCGGCGCCTACGACTATGGCCCCGAACGCAATTCATGGCTGACCCACCACATCACCAACTGGATGGGCGACGACGGTTTCCTGGCCAACCACAAATGCCGCATCCGCCGCCACAATCCCGAGGGCGACGTGCTGTACATAAATGGCGAGGTCAGCAAAAAGTATATCAACGACCAGGGCCGTCCTTGCGTAGAGATCAGCCACGAGGGGCGGCAGCAGGACGACGAACTATCGATCCAGGGCACGGCCGTCGTGGTGCTGCCGGCCAAGGGCTGACCCGTGCCGGACCGGCTGGCCGGTGCCGAATGGCTCTTCTTCGACCTCGGCGGAACGCTGTTCGATGCAACAGCGGCAGTGCGTGGCCGCGCTGAAGCCTTCGTGCCCCATTTGGCACAGCTGGGCATCAAGGTTTCCGCAGCGCAGATGGTGACGGCGGTTTATGAGACCGCGACAAGGTTCGCGCCGGCACCCATGGTCGATGCCATGGTCGCCCTATCGGTAGGCCAACTGGACACTGGTCAGGTGCGCGACGCTGCGCCTTACGATCACGCCCTGGAAAAAGTGCGCGACGGCGCCCGGGAGGTCGTCGCACGGTTGGCCAAAAGCTACCGCCTCGGCGTCCTCGCCAACCAGAAACCCGGCGGCGCCGAGCGTCTGCAGCAACGGGGTCTGGCATCCTATTTTGAGTTGTGCCTCTGTTCGGCGGAACTAGGCATGGCCAAACCGGATCCGGCAATCTTTGAACGCGCCCTACAGCAGGCTAGTTGTCCACCCGAAAAAGCGGTGATGATCGGCGACCGCATTGACAACGACATCCGCCCGGCCAGGGCGGCCGGCTGGCAGACGATGCGGCTGCGCGCGGGCTATTTCGCCGGCCAACAACCGCGCGATGAGGCCGACCGGGCCGACGTCACGGTGACATCCTTAAGGGAACTGTTGGCCCTGCTTTAATGGAACCCTGGAGTTACCAGATTCTCGAAACACTGTAGCGATCAAACGCCGCGTCACGACTGAGCAAATGGGCATCCTCATGTATCGCCTGGACCACCAGCATCCGGTCGAAGGGGTCGCGATGTCCTCCGTCATGGGGCAATAGGCTGTATGCCCGGCAATGCTCCGGCGTGATCGGCAAATAGTCGAGACCGGCATCATATACAGCCTGGCGCAGATCACCCGGAGGCGAAAGTCTACCCAGTCCCTGTTTGATCGCAATTTCCCACGCACTGACAATGCTGATCAGTATGTCCTGCCCAGGATCGGTCAAAAGTCCGCGCCCCTGCTCCGTAAGCCGCCGCTGATCCAGCATCGCCCAAATCAAGGTGTGCGTATCCAGCAGTATCCTCACTTGGTGAGCCAGTCCGGAAACACCTCCTCCAAAGGAAGCTTCTCGTCCCATCCAGGCGGCTGATCTTTCAGCGCGTGCGACCAAACGCCCAAGAGGCACTTACGTTTTTTCTCCACGAGTTTCAGTTCAACGATTGGTTTGCCGTCGCGGGCCACGATCACCGTCTCGCCCTGTTCAGCCAAGCGGACAAGTTCGGACAAGCGGCTTTTCGCCTCGTGCATATTGACTTTAAGCATGACAAAAATACCCTTGATTAGCTAAGCTTAGTCTAGCTTAGCTAATCAAGGGTAATATGGCAACTGAATTGCACCTAAAGCCGCGGACATCAGGCCGTGCCTAACAAAGCGGCGCGGAAACGGTCTTTCAGGGTAACGCCGTCTTTCGGCGGCATGGCGCCGATGCCGGTATCCTCGGCCCGGATCTTGATCGACCAGAAGGCCGGGCCCTGGGCCTGGCGGATGGCCGGCAGGGCGGCCTTGAATTCATTGTCGGAACGGACGCCGGCCGCACTTGCAAAGCCGGCGGCGCGCGCCACCGCCGGCAGGTCCAGACTGCCGGCGGTATGGGTCAACTGCATGCCGGTTTCGCCATACCGTTCGTTATCGCAGACCACGATTGCCAGGTTTTCAGGCTTTTGAACACCAATGGTCGTCAGGCCGCCCAGGCCCATCAGCATCTCGCCATCCCCGGTGATCACCAACACCCGGCGGCCGGGCTGGGCCATGGCCAGGCCAAGGCCCAGGACCGCCGCGCCGCCCATGGCGCCCCACAGGGGAAAATTCAGGGGGTGGTCCGCCACCGCCGTGCAATCCCAGACCGGCGCCCCCAGTCCGGCCACCACCAGCATATCGCCGCGGTCGGCCAACAGGGCGGCGACTACCTCGCGCCGGTGCAAAGGGTAGGCAGCCGCCCGGTTACGGTCCAAGGTGCCGTTCATCGCATCGTCAGTCGTGTCAGCCATTGGCGTTATTTCCCAAAACTCTTGGCGCCAATCACCGATTGGCCAATCAGCACGGCGGCCTGGGCCGGCCCTTCAAAGACCATGCGGGCGGCGGCCGCCACGGTCTGGCCCATCTGGTCGGGCGCATCGACGGCAAAGACCAGGTTATCGGCGGCTTCCAGAACCTTTGGCGTCAATTGCCCCATGGGCACCTGCCAGGGATTGAACTCTCCCCACTGCCCGCGCATGGTGACGAGGCTCAACAAAGGAAAGCGGCAGACCCTGGCCAGGGACAGCATGTTGATGCAATTGCCCACGCCCGAAGACTGCATCAACAGAACACCGCGCTGGTCGCCCAGCCAGGCCCCGGCCAGAAGGGCGATGCCCTCTTCCTCCGTGGTCAGGGGAACCAGGCGCATGTCATCCGCGCCGTCACAGCGCCGGATCAATTCCGAATGACCGGCATCGGGCACATAGGCAACCTGCCGCACTTGCCAGTCCCGCAGAACAGCGAAAATGGCATCGGTCCAGTCAATTTCCATTGGCTCCATTGCTTCCATCGGCTCCATCAGTTGCACCGGCGCCATTGCCCCGGCGCCCCATTTGCCTGCCCGCATGTGTGTGAGTCTTCCGCGCCGCAATCTAAAGCACAATTCGCCTATTGGACAAGCAAACAGCGTTCCGCCAATTGTTGCAGAACCGCATCCAGCAGGACCTCGGGCGCCGCATCAGCAGCCAGTGTCGGGTCGCGCGTCTCGAAACCTGCAATGGCCGCCAGCAAGGCGCTGCGATCCGTTCGTCCGTCCATAAGCGGCAGCAACTGACGGGTTGAAATGTCGGTAATGGTGACACTGCGATGGCGCAGGTCGGTCACCAATTCCCCCTGCCCTATCTGCGAGCGGGCCAGGGCCGTGGCCTTTGGCAGAGGCCCTGGTGTGGTGGTGAAGAATGGCGATCTGGGGAGCAGATCGAGCCAGTTGCGGGGGTACAGGTCGATCACCAATTGCGCGACGATTGCACCGTCGCCAACCGTCTCGGCCAATTTCCCGAATGCCATGAAATCCGGCCAGAGCAGGGCCAGGTGGTTCAGGGCGGCGATGGCGCTGGGCGCGGTCAGGCCAATCCGGCCGCCGTCCGGAGTCGCGAAGAAAGCTTCGCCAGGGCCGCCGTCGGGATCCTGGCCCATGGGCCGCAACGGCGAGGCAAGATAGAGATCATGCAGCCAACCGGGGGCGATCTGCCGTTGCACCGCCGCACCGTCGGCGCACAAAACGGTTTGCCGAAAGCTGCGGTTCAAAATGAAATCGATGCACTGTTCGCGGTCCGCAAGGTCATCCAACGCCGCCAACTGCCGGCGCGCCTCGGGCGAGAAATTTTCTTCCCGGGAGGCCGCGACATTGGCCTCGGAGATGAATTGCAGATCGGCCGCGCCGGCGCGGGCCAGGAAATCATCGACGTAGACGGGATGATTTTCAACTTCCAGCAGGTCATGCAGCAGGAAGGAATCTTCCATATCATCGACCCGCGCCTTTTCCTCGGCCAACGACGTGGCGTAACCATCATCGGCCTGGGCATAGGCGGGGATAAGATTGTCCAGCGCCGCGCGGGCCTGGTCGGCGCGTTCCGCCGGGCTGGCCGCGCCGCCACCCGCCCGCAGCATCAATTCACGCACCAGGCCACGCATATGCCAGCCGGGGTAGGTGTTGTAACTGATGTAGATCATCCCGTTAGGGGCCAGCAGCCGGGCACACAGGGGCAACAGGGCGGCCTGCACATCCCGTGGCACCCAGGAATAGAGGCCATGGAGAATAATATAATCAAAGCCCTGTCCGCCCCCGGCCACCGCCGGGAACGACACCAGGGGCGATGTCAGGGAGGCTTCCAGGGCCAGGGCGTCCCCGGCCCGGAATTCAACGTTGTCCAGGTTCGCAGCCTGGGCCGCAGCCTGGGCCATATGGATCTGCCGCTCCGAGAGATCGATGCCCAAAAATCGTCCCTCCGGCAGGGTTGCGGCCATGGGCAGCAGATTGCCGCCCGCGCCACAACCCAATTCAAGCACCCTGGCGCCCGTGAGGGGCGCCGGCGCCAGGCCATGCAGACGCCCGACGACGTACAGATGATCGGGGTGCGAGAGCGGCACCGGCCGGCTGGGATAGGGTGTTGCCTGATAGCTGGCATGCAGAGAGGGGCGGTTCATGAAATCAGTTTACCACCATGGCAGCGCCGTGCTAGCGTCCCTGCGCAATGACACGGCAGCGCATATCGGTGGCGGAGCAGCATCCGCCCAAGTTCATCGCCTTTCTTTGGTGAGGCTACCTGCTTGCCTGGGCGGCCCTCTGGCATCGCCCTTTCCCTTCGACTATCCATTCGACTAACTCTCATACGCTATGGCGGCATGCTTCCTTTCAGGAGATCCGCCGGCGGACCAAGCCAGCAGGAAACCCTGTTATGACCGATTATTCCTTTGTTTCGCTTTCGGGCATCGTCATCGACCGGACCGACCGGGAGATTGATTTCAATCGCGGCATCGACTTTTTGATCGATGCCCTGAACAACACCCGGGGGGCCTATCTCTCCTCCGGCGTTGAGGACCAGGACCGCTATTCGCGCTGGGAATTCGGCTTTATCGACCCTCCGGTGGAGCTGGTCGCGCACGCCGAGCAGTTTCGGCTATCGGCCCTGAACCCCCGCGGCGTGCCGATCCTGGCCATGTTGCGGCCCCTGTTGCTGAAAGACCCGGCGATTACCCTGAAAAGCGAAGATAAGGAGAACCTGGTCCTGACCGTGGCCCGACCGGAGCGTCTGTTCGCGGAGGAGGAACGCAGCCGGCAACCCTCCACCTTCACGCCGATCCGCGCCCTGATGGCTGAATTCAACGGCATGGACGACGATTTCCTGGGCCTGTGGGGCGCCTTTGGCTTTGATCTGATCTACGAGTTCGAGCAGATGCCCCTGTCCATGCCCCGGGGCGAGGATGACAAGCTATTGCATCTATACCTGCCCGACCGGATCATGGTCATGGACCGCCGTCTGGAGGTTTCCCACGCCTTTGAGTATGAATTCACCCGGCGCGCGCTGACGACCCACGGCATGGGCGAGACCGCCTTCACCGGCGTCAGCCAACCGGCCAGGCCCAACCAGATCGCCGACGGCAGCATAACCTCCGATCACAGCCCGGAAGATTATATGGGCAAAGTGGACGATGCCCGCGCGCGCATGCATGTTGGCGACATATTCGAGGTGGTGTTGAGCCGTAAGTATCAAACCGCCTATCACGGCCAACCGGCGGAGATGTTCCGCCTGATGCGGCGGATCAATCCCTCGCCCTACGAGTTCATTTTTCAGTTTGCGGGCGAGCAGTTGATCGGCGCCTCGCCCGAGATGTTCGTGCGCGTCGATGGCGATCGTGTAGAATCCTCGCCCATTTCCGGCACCGCGCGCCGGGGCGGCAACGCCATGGAAGACGCCGAACGCATCCTGGCCCTGTACAATTCTGAAAAGGACGAGGTTGAACTGACCATGTGCACGGACGTGGACCGCAACGACAAATCGCGGATTTGCCGGCCCGGCACGGTCAAGCTGCTGGCCCGGCGCGCCATAGAACGCTATGCCGGGCTGTTTCATACGGTCGATCATGTGGAAGGCCGCATGCGCGACGGCTTCGACGGTATCGACGCCTTCCTCTCGCATATGTGGGCGGTAACCCTGACCGGCGCGCCAAAGCGCAAGGCGGTCGAAATCATCGAGGAGGTGGAGGTTTCGCCGCGCCGTTGGTACGGCGGCGCCATCGGCGCTCTGATGTTCTCCGGCACCGTCAACACCGGCATCACCATCCGCACGGTACATCTGGAGAATGGCCGGGCGGATTATCGGGTCGGCGCCACCTTGATCTATGATTCAGTTCCGGCGGAAGAGGAGGAAGAGACCAGGATCAAATCCACCGCCTTCTTCAAGGCCGTCGCGGACCTGGGCCGCAAGGGACCCGAGGTGGTCGAGGCCCCGGTGGAACCGAAATACACCGATGTGCGCATTGTCATGGTCGATAACGAGGACAGCTTCGTCCATACCCTGGCCGACTATTTCCGCCAAACGGGCGCGGAGGTGAAAACCTTCCGTCATGGCGCCCCGGCCCTGGCCGCGTTGGCCGAAAAGCCGGACCTGGTGATCCATTCCCCCGGCCCCGGGCAGCCAAAAGATTTCGATGTTGCCGGCCTGGTGCGCGCGGTTGCTGACCTGGGCATTCCGCAGTTCGGCGTCTGCCTTGGCCTGCAGGGCATCGTCGAGGCCTTTGGCGGCGAATTGACGGTAATGGAGGTGCCCCGCCACGGCAAATACTGGCAGCTTGAGCACGACGGCAGCGGCATTTTTGACGGCATCGCGCCGTCCAGCCGGGTCGGCGGCTATCATTCCCTGCTGGCCGTGTCCGACAAGATCCCGGACGAATTGCAGGTTATCGCCCGCAACGAAGAAGGCATGGTGATGGCCGTGCGGCATACCAGTCTGCCGATCATCGCCGTGCAGTTCCATCCCGAATCCATCCTGTCCATGGATGCCCAGGCCGGCCTCCAGATCGTCGAAAACGTCCTGGCGACGCTGCTGCCCGAAAAAGGTGCGGCCGAGCGGGCGGCGTAACCGGCGGCGTGCCCACAAGGCACCGCCGGAGCAAATTCCACGGCCATGCCTGGTGGGCGGCCGGTTTTCAGTGGCCGATTTGACAGCAGCCGCGCTGCTGGCACCGGCTGTCGATCCACCAGATTGCGACATGACGAAACCCCATCCCAGGCCCGCATGCGTCAGCCGCTTCATAGCCCGATGGAGCGCTCATCCAACCACCGCCTGGGTGCGGAATATCTATGCCAACCATCGGGGCAAAACCATGGCCACTGCCTAGTGGATCTAAGCGTCGCAACATCGCCTGGGCATCTGCCGGGGAACAGCGCGGTCTATTTGTTTCTCAACCTATAGGCCACGCGCCGATTCTTGATGGCTTTGGCAAAATCCGGCTTCAGGCGAATGGCCTCCTCAAAGTCACGCAGCGCCCGCTCATTCTGGCCATTCTTGCTGTACGCAATGCCGCGATTGTTGAAGGCCAGGGCATCATCCGGTTTCAGGCGAATAGCATTGCCATAGTCCCGGATTGCCTGGTCGTATTGACCTTGCCTGCTATGCGTATAGGCCCGGTTGTGATAGGCGCCGGCATAATCCGGATTTAGGCGAATAGCTTCATTAAAGTCCTGGATCGCCTGGTCATATTGACCCTTCTTGCGATACATTCTGCCCCGGTTCGAGTAGGCCTTGTTATTATTTGGGTTCAAGCGGATAGCTGTGTCATAGTCCTGAATCGCCAGCTCAATCTGGCCATTCTTGCCGTATGCATTGGCGCGATTATTGTAGGCTTTGTCATTATCCGGCTTTAGGCGGATGGCTCTGCCGTAGTCCTGGATCGCCTGATCATATTGTTCATTTTTCAAGTACGCGATGCCCCGGTTCGAGTAGACGAAGGTCATATCCGGTTTCAGGCGAAGAGCTTCGTTATAGTCCTGGATCGCCCGGTCATATTGTTTCTTTTCGAGATGCGTGTTGCCCCGGTTGTTGTAAGCGGAGGCATCGCCCGGTTTCAGGCGAATGGCCTCGTCAAAGTCCTCAATCGACCGGTCGTATTGCCTTTTTTTGAGGTGCGCGTTGCCTCGGTTGTTAAAGGCAGAGGCATAGTTCGGTTTCAGGCGGATGGCATCATCGAAGGCACGGATCGCCTGATCGTATTGACCTTTCTTGTGATACGCGAGGCCTCGCATGACGAATGCTTGCGCACCAACTGGTTTCAGGCGGGTGGCCTCGTCAGTCCCCCGGATTGTTCCGCCGTATCGGCCTTTTTTTTTGGTGCCGCCAGTGTTCCGGTTCACCGCAGCGAAACGGCCCTTTTTGCGGTATGCCTTTTTACGGTTGTTGTAGGCTTTTATATAATCCGGCTTCAGGCGGACCGCTTCGTCATAGTCCTGGATCGCCCGATCATATTGGCCCTTCTCTGCGTAAATATTGCCTCGGTTGTTATAGGCGAACGCATTGCCCGGCTTAAGGCGAATGGCTTCGTCATAGTCCCGGACCGCCCGTTCAATTTTACCCACCTTGTTGTACGCAACGCCGCGGTTGAGGTAGACAAAAGCTTGATCCGGTTTCAGGCGGATGGCCGCATCATAGTCCCGGATTGCCTGATGGAATTCGCCCGACTTTGCATACGCGATACCCCTGTCATAGTAGGCAAGGAAAAAATCCGGCTCCAAGCGAAGGGCTTCGTCATAGTCCCGGATCGCCCGGTCGTATTGGCCCTTTTTTTGATAGCCATTGCCCCGTTTTACGTAGGCCTTCGGGTAATTTTCCTCGCTCAGTGCACCGGATTTCAGGTCCTTGGTGCAAGCCTTGATCCTGCGATCAGGCGCAACCTTGCTGCCTGTGCATAATTTCGACGCGGCCCCATGATTGCCGGCCTGCGTCACGCCGGCTGCCGGCAGCAACAGACAGAGCACCATCAAAGCGCCAAAGACACTTCCAATCCCACGCTGCTTTTTCATCAGTCCCGGTCCACAAATAAACATCTACGCCTCGCGATCATAGTCGGGGACAAACACCCGACGCAAGGTGACCGGGAACGGCGTTCCGGGCCGATCGACCATGGGCGCAACGTGCAAGCCGCCCGCCGGCGCCTAACTTGGCGGCGGCGTCTAGGGGCTCAGGCGGGGGATCCATCGCTGAACGTTGCGCTTGTAGTCCAGGTAGGCTTGGCCGAAGCGTTTCTCCAGCTGGGGTTCTTCAGAGAACGCAAAATAGAAGTTGTTGATGATGACGAAGGCGACCATCCACAGGAAGACCGGGATGGATTGCAGCAGGACCGCCGCGGCGACGAGAAACAGGATAACGCCGATCAGCACGGGATTGTGGACATGGCGATAGGGGCCGAGAAGGATAAAATTCCTGATCGGTTGCCATGGCGCCAGTGTTCCGCCACCGCCTTTCACCGCGAACAGCCGTACGGTCCAAACCATCAAGACCAGCCCGGCGGCCACGAATGGCAGTCCCGCCAGCCGGGTCATAATCGAGGCTGACGCGAAGCTTGCCGCAAAGGCGGTATCGCGGGTCAGCCAGACGATCAGTGGAGACACATAGATCAGCGCCGTGCCCGGCGGGATGAGGACCGCCTTGGGGAATGGGCATGGGCATCAGGCACCTCAATGGACCAACCGCGGCAAGGGGCGCGGGCGGCTTGGTCCGTCTCGAAAAAAGTCTAGCCGAGCAATACGGCCTGAGTGTGTGTGACCCGGGCGAGCCGCTTGCTGCTGTCGTCGCTACGCCCGGTTTCGATCACGATGGCACGACGCCTGGCATGTGAGTGTTGAGTTCCATCAGTTTCTTTTTTTGTAAGTCAACGCCCGATTCTTAATGGCAACTGCAAAATCGGGCTTTAGTCGGATAGCTTCGTCATAGTCCCGAATTGCCCGGTCGTATTGACCCTTTCCTGCATACGCGTTGCCCCGATTGTTGTAGGCACCGACGAAGTCTGCATTCAGGCGGAGGGTTGCGTCGTAGTCCCGGATCGCCTCGTCGTATTGGCCCTTATTGCGATACGCCTCGCCCCGATTATTGTAGGCGATGGCGCTATCCGGTTTCAGGCGGATCGCTTCGCCATAGTCTCGAATTGCCTTGTTGAATTGACCCTTTCCGGCGTAGGCAAGGCCCCGATTGTTGTAGGCGACGAATAAATTTGGCTTCAGTCGGAGGGCTTCGTCATAGTCCCGGATCGCCCGAACATATTGTCCTTTTTTGCGATACGCCTCGCCCCGATTGTTGTAGGCGTCGACGAAGTCTGCATCCAGGAGGAGGGCTTCGTCGTAGTCTCGGATCGCCTGATCAAGTTGGCCCTTCC
>JAJFGG010000122.1 GCA_021776235.1 Alphaproteobacteria bacterium
GCCGCCCGCCCCCCCCCCCGCCCCCCCACCGATCTGCCCCCCACGGGGTGGCGGGGGGGGGGCGCGGGCGGCCTGGCTATTGCAAAAAGCATCTTAATCCCAGCGCGGGCATTAATCATAGGCCGTGGGGCGGTCTTTCGTGGCGCTATGGCGCCGGGCCGATTATGCTGCAGTGCCGAACGAACCGAGCCACAGGAAATTGCCGCGCCGTGCCCCAGATACCATTGCCAATGCCCCTCCACATGCCATGCTCCCTGTCTCCGGCGGCGGCGGCGGCCCGTTGAATGTGCGGACTGGCAGGAGCGCTGGAGTTCGCGCCGGCCACCCCGGCCGATGCCCTGACCCGGCAGGTCCGGGCCATGGCCGATACCCTGGAGCACCGGGGCCCGGATTCCGACGGCCACTGGGTCGATGCCGAGGCCGGTATCGCCCTGGGCTTTCGCCGCCTGGCGATCATCGATCTGTCCGCCGAAGGGGCCCAGCCCATGGCCTCGCACGATGGCCGCTATGTCATCACCTACAATGGCGAGGTCTATAATTTCCCGGAACTGCGCCGGGAACTGGAAGCGAAAGGCCACGCCTTCAACGGCCATTCCGATACCGAGGTGATCTTGGCCGCCATCGTCGAATGGGGCCTGGCGGCGGCGGTGGGGCGCTTTGTCGGCATGTTCGCCATTGCCCTGTGGGACCGGGAGGAACGCGCGCTGCACCTGGTCCGCGACCGCCTGGGGATCAAGCCGCTGTATTACGCACGCTTCGGGCGGCATTTGATCTTTGCCTCGGAACTGCAGGCCCTGCGGGCCCACCCGGCCTTCAAGGGCGCCATCGACCGGGACGCCCTGGCCTATTTTCTGCAGCGCAACTGCGTGCCGGCGCGCAACTGCGTGCCGGCGCCAAAAACCATCTATACCGGCGTGCACAAGCTGCCTCCCGGCAGCATGCTGCGCTGCGGCCCCAATGGTGCGATCGAAGTGACGCCGTACTGGTCCCTGCGCCAGGTCGCCGAACAGGGCCAGGGCAGCGGCTTTCAGGGCAGTGAAGCGGACGCGGCCGGGCAACTGGAAAGCCTGCTGGCCGAGGCGGTGCGCTGCCGCATGGTGGCGGACGTGCCCCTGGGGGTGTTTCTGTCGGGGGGTGTGGATTCATCCCTGGTGGCGGCCCTGATGCAGCAGCAGTCCCCCCGCCCGGTGCAGACCTTTTCCGTTGGCTTTGACGATGCCGCCTATGACGAAGCGGTGGATGCCCGCGCCGTGGCCAAACATCTGGGCACGGATCATAACGAGCTCTATCTGTCCGAGACGGACGCCCTGGACGTGGTGCCCCGGCTGGGCGGGATGTATGACGAACCGTTTGCCGATGCCTCGCAAATCCCCACCTATCTGGTCTCGAAAATGGCCCGGGGCAAGGTCACCGTGGCCCTGTCGGGGGACGGCGGCGACGAAATGTTCGGCGGCTATAACCGCTATCTCTGGGTGGAGCGGGTGCTGGGGGCCACCCGTTGGCTGCCCGGCCCCGCCAAAACGGCCCTGGCCGCATTGCTGACGGCCCTGCCGCCGCAGCAATGGGATTATCTGGCGGGAATTCTGGGGCAGCGCAATCCGGGCGACAAGCTGCATAAACTGGCCGGCGTCCTGCATGCGCGAGACGCGGGGGAAATGTACGAAGGCCTGACCAACCATTGGCCCCAGGCCGAGACCATGGTGCTGCAGCGCGCCGGCGCCCTGCCCCGGCCGGTCGGCGCCGATCTGGCGGCGGCGCCCCACGCCATGATGTATCTGGACGCCATGACCTATATGCCCGACGACATTCTGACCAAGGTCGACCGGGCCTCCATGGCGGTCAGCCTGGAGGCCCGGGTGCCCCTGCTGGATCACCGCGTCGTGGCCTTCGCCTGGTCCCTGCCCCTGGAGATGAAGCTGCGGGGCGGAGTCTCGAAACGGCTGTTGCGCCAGGTGCTGTACCACCATGTGCCCCGGGCCCTGATCGAACGGCCCAAGATGGGCTTTGCCGTGCCGATCCATGACTGGCTGCGCGGCCCCCTGCGCGACTGGGCCGAGGAATTGTTGCGGCCCGAACGCCTGGCCGGGGAAGGCTATTTCGATCCAGGCCCAATCCGCCGCGCCTGGGAACAGCATCAATCGGGCCGGCGCAACTGGCAGCATCAGCTGTGGGTCATTCTGATGTTCCAGTCCTGGCTGGACGAGCAGGCGCCATGAGCCCCCGGCGGCTGCTGTTCCTGATGAACGAGGCGCTGTTTTTCACCACCCACCGTATGCCCGTGGCCCTGGCGGCGCAGCAGGCCGGTTACGAGGTGCATGTGGCGGCCCCGTTCGAGGCCGGCGCCGTGGCGGTGATCCGCGAAAACGGCTTTCATTATCATGACCTGCCCCTGAAGCGCGGCGGCCGCAGCCTGTGGGGCGAGGCCCGCCTGCTGGCGCGCTGCTGTCAACTGATCCGCCGCATCAAGCCGGACCTGGTGCACCACGTGGCCATGAAACCGGTGATCTTCGGCGGCCTGGCATCGCGCCTACTGGGGGTGCCGGGGGTTGTGCATGCGGTCACCGGCCTGGGCTTTCTGTTCATCCGCGACGACTGGACGGCGCGGCTGATCCGGGGCCTGATCAGGCCTCTGTACCGCTTTGCCCTGGGGCACCCGAATGCCCGGGTGATCTTTCAGAACCCCGATGATCTGCAACTGTTCCTGGGCCACCACCTGGTGCAAGAGGAAGTAACCCTGATGATCAAGGGCTGCGGCGTGGACATGACCACCTTTGCCCCCTGTCCGGCACCAGAGGAGCCCGTGGTGGTGATGTTTCCGGCCCGCATTCTGGGCGACAAGGGCGTGCATGAATTCGTCCAGGCCGCCCGCGAGTTGAAAGCGGCCGGCGCCACCGCCCGCTTTGTCCTGGTCGGGCGCCGCGACCCGGCCAACCCCACGGACGTGGCCGAGGCGGCGATCCGCGCCTGGGAGGCCGAAGGCGTGGTGGAATGGTGGGGCTTTCAGAGCGATATGCCGGCGGTGCTGGCCCAGGCCCATGTTATCTGCATGCCCAGCTACCGCGAGGGCCTGCCCCGGGGCCTGATCGAGGCGGCGGCCTGCGGCCTGCCCATTGTCACCGCCGACGTGCCCGGCTGCCGCGAAGTGGTGCGCCATGGGGAAAGCGGCTTTCTGGTGCCCGTACGGGACGGCCCGGCCACCGCCGCGGCGATCGGGAAACTGCTCGACGCGCCCGAGTTGCGGGCCGCCATGGGCCGGGCGGCCCGGCAACTGGCGCTGGCGGAATTCACGGTCGAGGCCTTTGTCGCCGATACCCTGGCCGCCTATGACGCGGTGCGCCCTGGGCAGGCGGCGGCATGATGCCCAGCCCCCAGGCCCGGCCGCTGTTCCTGCTGGCCGCGCTGTTCGCCCCCCTGGGCGTGGCCGCGCCAAAGGCATTGGTGCCGTTATTGATCATCATTGCCCTGTGGCTGTTGTGGCGCCGTTGGCGCCAGGGCCAGTTGCGGCGGCCTTTCCAGGGCACGGCGGCCCTGCCCGTCCTGGTGCCGGCTGCGGTCCTGGCAGCCTGGGCCCTGTTGTCGGCCTGGTGGGCCCTGGACCCGGCGGCCGCGTGCTGGACCTTCACCAGACTGGCGGGGGTGATGGGGGCGGCGCTGATCCTGTTCGATGGCCGCAAGGATCTCTCACCCAGTGACAGCCCGCCGTTGCGCCGGGCCCTATTGGGGACGTTTGCCTTTGCGGCCCTGTTGCTGGGGGCGGAAAACCTGTCGGGGACCGCCGCGCATCTTTGGTGGTATGAGGCGCTGGGAACGCCCAAAGATTTCAACCCCACGGTATTGAACCGGGCCGAGATTCTGTTGCTGCTGGCGGCCGGGCCCTGTGCCATGGCGTTGTGGCAATGGCGGCCCCGGGCCGGGGCCCTGTCAGCGGTGGCGGTGCTCGCCGTGGCTGCCGCAGTCATCATGTTGGGCGTGTCCAACAGCAACAAGGCGGCGTTGGCCCTGGGCCTGGGCGGCGCGGCGTTGGCCTGGTGGACGGGGCCGTGGCTGCAACGCCTGCTGGCGGGCCTGCTGGCCGCCGGGGTTCTGGCCGCGCCGTTGTTGCCCGCCACGCTGCTGGCGCCGGACCGCCTGAGCGGATATTTCGACAAACAGCATTATTCCGGCCTGCACCGCCTGTATATCTGGGAGTTTACGGCCCAGCGTATCGCCGAGGCGCCGGTTCTGGGCTGGGGCCTGGACGCGGCGCGGCGGATACCGGGCGGCGATACCATTCTGCCCCAGGGCGGTCTCTTGATGAGCTTGCATCCGCATAATGCCAGCCTGCAGATCTGGTTGGAACTGGGTGCCCTCGGCGCGCTGTTCTGGGCCCTGCTGCTGGCCGGCCTGTGGCTTGGCGCCGCCGGCCTGGGCCGCCGCGATGCGCGGGCCGCGGCCACGGGCCTGCTGCTGGCGGGCCTGGTGGTGGCGCATCTTAGTTTTGGCATCTGGCAGACCTGGTGGCTGGCGGCCCTGGTGCTGGGCGGCGTCATCTTCGCCCTGGCTTTGCGCCTGCGGCCAGCCGATTAGCCCCCAAACAGCTCCCAAACAGCTCTGGGACAAAAGTAAATGAAAGGTTAAACATATAAGGATTTTTTTATGCTTGCGTGCAAGTAACCCTTTTGCTACATAGCGCCGCAGACTTCAACAACTATGAATCTTAACTGATATATGGGCCTGGATACGGTACCGCGAACGCTTGCCGGCGGTGCGCAGGCGCCGACCGCGATCAGCCCTTTGGAGACCATTGATGAGCACGTTTACCGACTACAAGGTTGCCGATATTTCCCTGGCCGACTGGGGCCGCAAGGAAACCACCATTGCCGAAACCGAGATGCCGGGCCTGATGGCACTGCGCGAGGAATTCGGCGCCAGCAAGCCCCTGAAGGGCGCCCGCATCGCCGGCTGTTTGCATATGACGATCCAGACGGCGGTGTTGATGGAAACCCTGCTGGCCCTGGGCGCGGAAGTGCGCTGGTCATCGTGCAACATTTTCTCCACCCAGGATCAGGCTGCCGCCGCCATGGCCGCGGCGGAAATCCCCACCTTTGCCTGGAAAGGCGAATCGGAGGAAGAATTCTGGTGGTGCATTGAACAGACCATCATCGGCCCCGACGGCTGGCGGCCCAACATGATTTTGGACGACGGCGGCGACCTGACCGGCCTGATGCACGATAAATATCCCGAGTTGATGAAGGACGTGCGCGGTTTGAGCGAGGAAACCACCACCGGCGTGCACCGCCTGTACGAGATGGAACGGGACGGCAGCCTGGTTGTCCCCGCCATCAACGTCAACGATTCCGTCACCAAATCCAAGTTCGACAACCTGTACGGCTGCCGCGAAAGCCTGGTGGACGGCATCAAGCGGGCCACGGATGTGATGCTGGCGGGCAAGGTCGGCGTGGTCTGCGGCTTTGGCGACGTGGGCAAGGGCTCGGCCGCGTCCCTGCGCAGCCAGGGCGCCCGGGTGATGGTCACCGAAATCGATCCCATCTGCGCGCTGCAGGCGGCCATGGAGGGCTATCAGGTTGTCACCATGGAGGAAGCCGCGCCCCTGGGCGATGTGTTCGTGACCTGCACGGGCAACAAGGACGTCATTACAATCGACCATATGCGCGAGATGAAGGACCGCGCCATCGTCTGCAACATTGGCCATTTCGACAGCGAGATCCAGATTGACGCCCTGCGCAATCACACCTGGCACAACGTCAAGCCCCAGGTTGACGAGGTTGAACTGCCCAGCGGCCGCCGCCTGATCCTCCTGGCCGAGGGGCGCCTGGTAAATCTGGGCTGCGCCACCGGCCATCCCAGCTTTGTGATGAGCGCCTCGTTCACCAACCAGGTGCTGGCGCAGATCGAACTGTGGGGCAAACACGACGAATATGAGTGCAAGGTCTATACCCTGCCCAAGCATCTGGACGAGAAGGTCGCGGCCCTGCACCTGGGAAGGCTGGGCGTGCACCTGACCACGTTGAGTGACGAACAGGCGGAATATATCGGCGTCGGCGAAGCCGGCCCGTTCAAGCCGGAACATTACCGTTACTAGAGCAATTGTCACTGGTCTGCGGATCGCCTACGCGGCTTAAGCGGTTGGTTCAGTTGCTTTATTTGTGAAGACCCTAAACACATTTGCAACAAATGTGCATTAGGGTCTTTGCGACCGGCATCGAAGCGCCGAACCGCCTGCTCTGCCGACCGGCCGGCCTGGGCTTGCTTGTTTTGGCGGCCATCGGCGCTTAGACTTTTGCCGTCGAAAGACGGCGTAGGGGAGCGACAGCCATGGGCGGCTGGACCATTTTGTTTGCCGTGGCCTCGGGATTGGGTTTTGCCCTCGCCCTCGGGTTATGGCTGCAACAGCGGCAAAGCAGGCGACTGGCCCGGTCAAGCGGTGCCGATGCGGCACAACTCGCCCGGCTGCGCGCCCTGGAAGGCCTGAACGACGGCGGCTTCATTGCCTGGCTGGGCGATGGCACGCTCTGGTCCCAGGGCCTGCAAAACCTGTTCGACCTGCCCACGGACGATATTGTGTCCGTGGAGGAGCTGTCGCCCTTTGTGGCGGCGGACGAGTTTGCCGGTTTGACCGAGAAAATTTCCGTCCTGCGCCGGGACGGCATCTCTTTCGTACACGATTTGAACGCCGCCGATGGCGAAACCATCATCGAAGCCCTTGGCGGGCCCGGGGACGACGCCGGGGTCATTACCGCCATCGTCCGGCTGCGCGATATTGGCGCCAGTGCCTATGAGGCGCGCGCGGGGCGGCGCCGGAACGAAGAGAAGCTGGCGGATGTTTCCCAGACCCTGGCGGCCCATACCGCCCTGCTGGCGGACCTTCCCGTGCCCGTCTACCGCCGGAACAGCGAACTGGCCATGATCTGGTGCAACGACGCCTATGCCAAACTGGTCGATGCCACGGCGGCGGAGGTCATTGCCGCGCGGGGCCTGGAAATCGAAACGCCCCTGGTGCCCAATCAAGGCAAGACCCTGGCCAGGCTGGCCCGCGACGGCGGAGAAAGTGCCAGCGAAAGCCGCCATTTCGTAGTTGGCGGTCAGCGCCGCACCCTGGAAGTCACCGAAGTGCCGGGCGCCGATGGGGCCCATGTCATCGGCTATGTCCGCGATATCACCAAAGTAGAGGAGACCCAGGTCGACCTAAGCCGCCATATCGATGCCCATGCCGAGGTCTTGAACAACCTCTCCACCGCAATCTCGATCTTTGGCCCGGACAAGCGGCTGTCCTATTACAACAATGCCTATGCCACATTGTGGCAACTGGACGAGGAATGGCTGAACAACGACCCGACCCATGGCGAGGTGCTGGAAGAATTGCGTGAAGGCCGGCGGATCCCGGAACAGATGGATTTCCCCGCTTACAAGCAGGGTTTCATGCGGCTCTACACCGATCTGCTGGAAACCCGCGAGGATGTCATCTACGCCCCCGACGGCCGGGTCTTGCGTCAGGTGATCTCGCCACACCCATTTGGCGGTCTGTTCTTCCTGGAGGAGGACATCACCGACAGCCTGGTGCTGGAACGTTCCTACAACACCTTGATCGCGGTGCAACAGGAAACCCTGGATAATCTCTATGAGGGGGTTGCGGTTTTCGGCGGCGACGGCCGCCTGAAACTGGCGAATTCCGCCTTTGCCCGGATCTGGGAACTGGATGAAGCCATGCTGCAGGGTGAACCGCATGTCTCCGAGGTCGTCGAAGCCGTTCGCTTAACCCTTGCGGCGCCCAAGGCGTGGTCCGAAATGCGCGATATCCTGATCGCCCAGGCCACCGGGCGGGAGAATAGATCGGGGCGGATGCGGCGCAACGACGGCGTTGTTGTGGATTTCGCCAGCACCGCGCTGCCCGACGGCAATGTCCTGTTCACCTATATGGACGTCACGGACAGCGTCAATGTCGAGACGGCCCTGATGGACCGGAACGAGGCGTTGGAGGCGGCGGACCGGCTAAAATCGGAATTCCTGGCCAATGTCAGTTATGAATTGCGGACACCACTGAACGTGATCATCGGTTTCACGGAAGTCCTGGGCAATGAGTTCTTCGGCGAGTTGAACGCACGGCAGAAAGAATACACGGCCGACATCCTGCATTCGTCCAATCAACTGCTGGATCTGATCAACAACATTCTCGATCTGGCCAGTGTGGAGGCCGGACAAATGGATCTCGAAGTCGGCCTGTTCGACGTGCACGAAGTGCTGGAAAATGTCATGACCCTGGCGCGGGAGCCGGCCAGCAGGCAAAAACTGGATGTGGTTCTCGATTGCCCGGCTGACTTTGGCGCCATCGAGGGGGACGAACGCCGGATCAAGCAGGTGATGTATAAATTGTTGAGCAATGCCCTGAAATTTTCCGACCAGGGCGGGCAGATCAAGGTTGGAGCGCAGCGCCGGGATGGCGAGGTTGGCCTGTATGTCTCGGATAACGGTATCGGCATCAAGGAGGCGGATCAAAGCCGGGTTTTTGAGAAATTCCAGCGGGCGGCGCCCCCGGACCGGCAACGCAGCGTCGGCCTGGGCCTGTCCCTGGTGAAAAACTTCATCGAGTTGCATGGTGGCCGGGTACAGCTTGATTCCGCACTGGGTGAAGGTACCCGGGTGACCTGTTTTCTGCCGCCGCAGCAGAACAAACCGCAACCCATCGCGTCCGCTGGTGACGGGGATTGAGCAAGCCGACAACAGCTGAAAGCCGACGATCATTGCCCGATGCGGAGGCAACGGCCGCCGCCGCCGCGACCCTGGCGGCCCTGGCGCGGCCAGGCGATGTCTTTTGCCTGTACGGCGACCTGGGCGCGGGCAAGACCACATTTGCCCGCGGTTTCCTGCGCGCCCTAGGGGTTGATGAAGAGATCCCCAGCCCGACTTTCAATCTTGTGCTGAGCTATGATACCGCCCTGGGCACGGTCTGGCATTTCGATCTGTATCGCCTGACGGCGCCCGATGAAGTGGGCGAACTGGGTATCGAGGACGCCTTCGCCGACGGCATCTGCCTGATCGAATGGCCCGATCGCTTGGGCCCGTGGTTGCCGGGACGGCGGGTCGAAATTCATTTGTCGGACGCCAAGGGCGGCGCCGGACGGCAATTGCGCCTGCGCGCCATCAGCGAGGCCCCCGATCCAGGGCCGGATGATGACATGGCCGCAGACGGCGAACGCTGGCGCAAGCCATGGTGAGCGCCGCCGCCGCCACCGCTTTCCTGCAGCGCCATGGCTGGCGCGACGCCCGGCGCACGGCCCTGCCGGGCGATGCCTCGGCCCGCCGCTATGAACGCCTGCGCCTTGGCGAGCGCCGGGCCCTGTTGATGCTGGCGCCGCCGGACGATACGGCAGCCAACTTCATGGCCATTGCCGGACTGTTGCACGGCGCCGGTCTTTCGGTCCCGGCAATACTGGCCGCGGAGCCTGATCAGGGCATGCTGGTGGTGGAGGATTTTGGCGATGGCACCTATACGGCGCTGTTGGATGGCGGCGCCGAGGCCCTGCCCCTTTATCAACTCGCCGTGGATGCGCTGATCCATTTGCATCGAGCTTTCGTGGCGACGGACGACACCGCCCCGTTGCCTGATTTGCCTGTTTTCGATGCTGAACGGTTCTTGCAGCAGACAATGCTGTTTTGCGAAAGCGATCTGCCCGCTGCCTTTGGCCCGGTCGAGGCGGCCGTAAGCGACAGCTTCAGACGGGCCTGGGAGACCGCCCTGAGCCAGGCCATGAGCGTGCCCCGGTCGTTGCTGCTGCGGGATTTTCATGCCGGCAACCTGTTTCATCTTGCCGGCCGCCCCTCGGTCCGGGCCTGCGGTCTGATCGACTTTCAGGACGCCGGCATCGGCCCCGTGACCTACGACCTGGTTTCACTGCTGCAGGATGCCCGGCGCGATATTGCCGATGACGTGGCGGCGGCCTGCCTGGAACGATATAGCGCCGCCTTTCCGGACATCGACCGGGCCGCCTTCGCGGCATCCTATGCGGTCCTGGCGGCGCAACGCCACGTTCGGGTGATCGCCATCTTTTCCCGTCTGGCCCGCCAGGGAAAGCCCGGTTATCTGGATCATCTGCCCCGCTTGTGGCGGCTGCTGGACCTGGCCCTGCAGCACCCGGCATTGGCCCAGGTGGCGGCCTGGTTCGAGGTCAACCTGCCGCGCCAAGGTCGGGGCGAGATTTAGTACCAACCCGGCGATAAAGGCAGACCAGCAGCGCCGTCAACAACAACGGCGCCAGCGGCGCGCCAAAGGCATTCAAGGGCATCACGATCAGGGGCAGTTGCCAGCAAGCCGCGATGATGAGCAGTTCGCCCCGCCGCCAGCTGGTCTCGATCGCGGCCCAGACCAGACAGATCGACGCCACCGAGATCATCGTCATGTCATAGTTGAAGCCCTGGGGGCTGGCCACCAGGGTTGCCACGAACAACAGCGAAACCTGCAACCGCCAATCCCCCGGCCGGCGAAAAACCCGATAGACCATGACCGCGGCGGCAAGGCTCAGCACCGCCTGGAATATCAGGCTTATGGCGGCGGAGATGCCGATGATGCGGCCGGCCATGAACCAGCTCACCATCATCCATTGAAATGGCCCTTTGCCTTCGGACATGAAGCGCGCCTGAAAGGGCAGAGCGGAGTGAAAGAACTGCCACCAGGCATCGGCGCCGTAGACGAAGACCGACGCGGCGATAAACAGCACGGTGGTCAGCGCCGCCGCCGCGATGGCGGGCCATTGGCGCAATGCCACCAGGGCAATGGGGATCATGATGCCCAGGTGCGGCTTGAAGGTCAGCAGACCGAACATTACCCCCGCCAGGATGGGCCGCCGGGGCAACAGGGCAAAGCCGGCCAGGCACAGGGCCGAGGTAATGAAGCCGTTCTGGCCCAGGAAGAAATTTACGAAACTGGATGGCGCCAGCAACAATAGCCACGGGAATAGCCTGGCCGGCCAGAACTGGTGCGCCGCGTAGAGCAGCACAAACAGCCCGCACAGACTCCACACCAGGAAGGCGCCGCGGTAGGGCAGGCTGGACAGCTGTTCGGTCAAAAACAGGGTATGGGGCGGATAGGACCAGAAGTGCAGCGGAAACTCCGGGCCCATATGCCGGCGCTGGGCCGCGGCGAAGCTCTGGTGATCGAAAATGTCCCTGGTGCGCTCCGCCTCCACCAGTTGTGACGCCGTCCACAGATTGATGAAATCGCGCCCCGCGGCATGGCTCAGGCCATCATGGTCGCCGCGCCACAGTGAAACATAGCTGATGGATATAACCAGGCAGGCAAGGCCTACGCCTATGGCCAGGCTGATAACCAGGCCAAGACGGCGGCCTCCGCGACCCGATGACATTATGCCGCCGCTGAACGGCTTTCCAGATGCTGCTTCAGACGGGGCGTGACCCTTTCCGCCAGCCGGGGCCTCGTGGACATGCCAATTTGCATGCGAAATCTCCCATCAGTTAATCAGTTTACGGCATAGGTACGGACGAAATCGTCATCGATGGTCAGGCCCAGGCCGGGGCGGTCGGGGATATCGATGCGGCCCTGGGCGACCGCGAAACGTTCAGCCACCAGATCATGCATCAAGGGATTATGGCCCAGGGAATATTCCACGATAAAGGCCGCCGGCGCCGTGGCGCAAATTTGCAGGCCGGCGGCGAACATCACCGCCCCGCCCCACATGTGCGGCGCCAGCCGGATTTGCTGGCTGCTGGCCAGGGCGGCGATGCGCATGGCCTCTGTAATACCGCCGCAGATGGCCAGATCCGGTTGAAAGATATCAACCGCGCGGGCCATGGCGAGATCGCGGAAATCAAAGCGGGTGAAGATACTTTCCCCGGCCGCGATGGGAATATCGGTGGCGGCGCGGATTTCGGCGCATCCCGCGATGTCATCCGCCGTAACCGGCTCCTCCAGCCAGGCCAGATCGTAATCGGCGGTCAGGCGGCAGAAGCGCTTGGCCTCGGCGCAATCGAAGGTGCCGTGCGCATCCGCCATTATTCCCACGCCGTCACCTAGATGCTTGCGGGCGGCGGCAACCCGCCGGGCCGAGGTTCGGGCATCGCCATCGGCGGAACCGACCCGCATCTTTACGGCGCCAAAGCCGCCCGTCTCGATATAGCCCGCCAACTGTTCGCCGATGCTCTCGGCGGGGGCCCAGCCGCCGGAGGCATAGGCCGCCAGGCTGTCCCGGCACTTACCCCCCAAAAGCTGCCAGATCGGCACGCCCAGTGATTGTCCCAGAAGGTCCCAGAGCGCAATATCGATGCCGCTGATGGCCGAGATGGTCAGGCCGCGCCGGCCCAGGGCCGGAAAGACATGCCCCCGCTCCGCCGCGAAATGGGCCCGGCTGCCATTGTACATCTCTTCCCAATGGCCGGCGATGCGGCGGGCGTCCCGGCCGACAAGCTGGCCCCCCAATTCGTCCTGGATCAAGGTCACAAGGGCCTGCCCGTCACCCAGATTGCCGACACCGGCCTTGGCCTCGCCATGGCCCACCAGGCCGTCTTCGGTGGTAATTCTTACCAACACCGTATTGAACGAGCGCATACGGCCAAAGTCGGAAGTATGCTGCTTCTGCTCCGGGATCGGCACCCGCAACCAGGTCGCCTCAACCGATCTTATTTTCATGGACCTGCCATCCTTTTCCCACTTGGCGTATCATCATCAAGAGCATCTCCGGGCTATACCAGCTCGACGATCATTTCCACCTCGACCGGGATCTGGAACGGCAGCGAGCCCATGCCGACAGCGGATCGGGCATGACGCCCGGCATCGCCAAAGACTTGCATCAGCAGAGTGGAAAAACCGTCGATAACTTTCGGGTGCTCGGTAAAGTCGGGTGTGGCGTTGACCATCCCCAGAACTTTGACGATGCGCTTGACCTGATCCAGGCTGCCGATTTCGGCCCGCAGCGTGGCCAGGGCGTTCAGAGCCACCTGCCGCGCCGCGGCCTGGGCCTCCTCTATGCTCATGCCATCGCCGACTTTGCCCGAAATTGGGCTGCCGGCGGCCTGGCGCGGACCGTGGCCCGATAGATAAACCAAGTTTCCGACCCGTACCGCGCCGACATAATTGCCGACCGGGGCCGGCGGCGTCGGCAAATCGATGCCCAGTTCCTTTAATTTTGCTTCCGCACTCATTTTGCGTCTCCTCCTTCATCGCGCGTGTTGATGGTTCGCATTCCGCGGCGCCTAGCTTATCATCACTTTTGTCGGTCACGAGCTTGGGAGTGTGGAAAATTGGGTCAGTTTGGAATCAGCCAACCGGTGCTGCGGCGCGAGGATGACAAGCTGTTGCGCGGGGCGGGCCGGTTTATTGACGATTTGGCGCCGAGCGGTCTGGCGCACGGTTACGTCCTGCGTTCACCCCATGGGCATGCCCGGGTCACCGGCATGGATGTCACCCGGGCCCGCACCGCACCCGGCGTGCTGATCATCTATACCGCCGCGGAACTGACGGCGGCCGGGATTGGGCCGATCCAACCGATCGCCGTCCCCAAGCCCCGCGCCGGCAACAGCTTCCAATCCCGGCCGCAACCGATTTTGGCGGCCGAAACCGTGCGCTATGTGGGCGACAGCGTCGCCTTCGTGGTGGCGGAGACGCGGGAACAGGCCCAGGACGCGGCTGAATTGATCGAAGTGGACTACCAACCATTAAGGGCGGTGACCGGTTGCGACAACGCCGGCGAGGACGAGCTGTGTTTTGCCTGGGAAATGGGCGACGGCGAGGCGGTGGCGCAGGCCTTCGCCTCCGCCCATCACTGCAGCAGCCTGGATCTGATTAACAACCGCGTGGTCCTGGCGGCCATCGAAACCCGCGGCGCGCTTGCGGAATACGACGCCGCCGCCCTTGATGGCCGGGGCAAGTTCACCTTAACCACCACCACCCAGATGCCGAATATCATCTGCGAGCAATTGGCCAACGAAATATTCCAGGTTGGCCGCGAACAGGTTCGGGTGTTGGTGCACGATGTTGGCGGCGGCTTCGGCGGAAAGAACTCGCTGTTTCCGGAATACCCTCTTTGCCTGCTGGCGGCGCGCGAATTGGGCCGGCCGGTAAAGTGGATCGGCCAGCGCTCGGACGCCTTCGTGACCGATTTCCATGGCCGGGACAACGTCATGCGCGGTGAAATGGCATTTGACGCGCAGGGGCATTTGTTGGCGATTCGGGTCGCAAGCCAGGCCGACATGGGCGCCTATACCGCCGGCCGGGGCGTCGTTTCGCCGGTCAACGGCATGGTGATGCTGTCCAATTGCTACCGCATTCCCCAGATCTATGCCGAGGTCTGGGCCCGCCACACCAATACTGTGCCCACCGACCCCTATCGGGGGGCGGGCCGGCCAGAGGTTCTGTTCATGATTGAACGCCTGATGGATGTGGCGGCGGACGAAATGAACATGGACCGGGTCGAACTGCGGCGGCGCAATCTGATCCCACCGGAAGATTTCCCCTACCTGACGCCTACGGGTTTGAACTATGACCGTTGTGATTTCGCCACGGTGATCGACGGCGCCATGGACAAGGCCGATTGGCAAGGTTTCGAGGGGCGCCGGCGAGCGGCCCGGGAACGAGGCCGTCTACGGGGCATTGGCATGGCCAATTACATTGAACGCTGTGGCGGCGGCGCGGGCCTGAGCGAGGCGGCGCGGCTGGAAATCGACGCGGAGGGCGGGATTACCGTTTATTCCGGTTCCATGGCCAACGGCCAGGCGCACGAGACCGCGTTCAGCCAAATTCTGCATCATTACTTTGATCTGCCGTTTGACAAGATCCGCGTGGTCGAAGGCGATACCGATGTCATCGCCACGGGTACAGGGACCGGTGGTTCGTGGTCTATTCCCATGGGTGGCGGCGCCATCAGCCTGGCCTCGGAGCAGGTGATTGAAAAGGCCAAGCGTATTGCCGCGCATCTACTGGAAGCCTCGGCCGCCGATCTGGTATTCGCCGACGGACAATTCAACGTTGCCGGCACGGACCTGCGGATCTCCTGGCCGGAAGTCGTACGGGCCAGCAGGGAGCCTGGTCGGTTGCCAGATGGCGAGGCACCTGGTCTTGATACGGAAGCCCGCTTTACCCCGGAGAATTTCACCTATCCCTATGGCTGTCATATCGCCGAGGTGGAGGTCGATCCCGATACCGGCAGGGTTGAATTGATGTCCTACAGCTGCCTGCATGATTTCGGCGTGGTTTTAAATCCGCTGTTGTTGGCCGGTCAGGTTCAGGGCGGTCTGGCCCAGGGCATCGGCCAAGCCTTGATGGAACATACCGCCTATGATGACGAGGGGCAGTTATTGGCGGGTTCGTTCATGGATTACCGCCTGCCCAAGGCAGATGATCTACCGGATCTGAACTTCACCGCGCGGGTTACACCAAGCCCGCAAAATCTGCTGGGCATCAAGGGCTGTGGCGAAGCGGGTGCGGCGGGCTCGCCGCCGGCGGTGATCAACGCCCTGGTCGATGCCTTGCGCGACCTTGGCATTCGTCATATCGACATGCCGGCAACTTCCGAACGGGTCTGGTCGGCGATCCAGGGGGCCGTTTCGGCAAGTTCCGATGGCCGGCCCTGACAATTGGCCCGACCAGAATAGCCCCGGCATGCTCTAACCCGCTATACGGAACCAGAAATCCAACGGCGCTTCGTCGAACCGGGTATAGGTCAGAAGCTGGTCAATGGTCGCACCATCGTCGGACAGGGGCAGAAGCAGGCGGGATGTGCCGAATTTTCGGGCCGGGCTATCGTAGGAGGTTACCTCGGTGCGAAAATACATCGGCGTACCGGCTTCGATGGTTTCCTCCAGCTGCTTAAAAAGGCTTTGTCCCAATGCCGGCGATGGCAGCTCCAAAACGCTTTTGCCCGTCAGATCCCGTTGCAGGTATTTGACCAGGTGGCTGCCGAACAGTCTATGGACGAAATCAGTCGGACCATTTATCACGTCAAGGATACAGAGATAACCCAGGAAGGGCCGCAATTCTGCCGGGTTGATGGCACGCCGGGACGGATATTTATGCGCCCCGGACAAGCCTTGCCAGTGCCTGGCCAACGCGGCCACATCGTCCGGCGCCATGGCCAGAGGACGGGCAGCAATCTCAATTTCAACGGCCATGGCGTTATCTATGACGCCATGCATGAGACCCGCCGCGACGCTTCAATTGGGCGGCCGAGCCCGAACACAATCGTGGTAATTTCATTTGCACCCTAATTTCAATGTCATTGCTGCATTGATCGCTGGATGCCCTCGTCTTTTGTCCAGTATCCGTTCCGCAGGTTAACAAAACATTAACGTCTCCCTTCAGCACCGGGCCCAGCGGCAAATCGAGCCCGATGTCCTGGAACTGAGGTCCATCCTGGTCGGGTTGCCGTGTCTTGGTCTCCGGGAGGGGCAAGCGGCCGTTTCCGTGGTCCTCCAGGACACTGGACGGCGGGCTGGGAATTGCCTATATCCAGGCTATCATGGGACAGGCCGAACAAACCTTTTTGAAGATGCATGGCGCCGGCAACGACTTTGTCGTGCTGGATCTGCGCCTGACATCCTTGCGCGTTGATGCGGCGTTGGCCCGCGCCTTGGCGGACCGGCGGACCGGCGTGGGCTGCGATCAGGTTCTTTCGATTGAGCCGTCCCATCGGGGCGATGCCTTCATGCGCATCCATAATCCCGACGGCAGCGAGGCACAGGCCTGCGGCAATGGCACCCGGTGTGTGGCCAGTCTGCTTTTCGCGGAAAATGGTCGGGATCATGCGGTGATCGAAACCCGCGCCGGCCTTTTGCCCAGCCGCGTAGTGGAAGATGGTTGTATCCAAGTGGACATGGGCCCGGCCTATCTGGATTGGCGGGATATCCCGTTGGCCCATGAAATGGACAGCCTGCGCCTGGATCTGTCGCTTCAACCTGATTGGGGACCTACCTTGGCCGACCCTTGCGCGGTCGGCATGGGCAATCCGCACGCGGTCTTTTTTGTCGATGATCTGGATGCCGTCGATCTTGCCTCTGTCGGCCCGGTGTTGGAGAACCACGCCCTGTTTCCGGAACAGGCAAATATTGGCGTGGTGCAGGTACTGGGCGCGGATGCCTTGCGCCTGCGCGTTTGGGAACGCGGCGCCGGTTTGACCCGGGCCTGCGGTTCCGGCGCTTGCGCCGCCCTGGTGGCGGCCCATCGGCGCGGCAAATGCGGGCGCCGGGCGCATTTGACCCTGGATGGTGGCGCGCTGATTATTGAATGGCGCGCGGATGACGGACACGTCCTGATGTCCGGCCCAACCGCTACGGCCTTTTCCGGCGTATTGGATGGCAGCCTGATGGACGGGGCCGTGCGGGCGGGATCACGGCCAAGATCAAGATCGGTGGCATGAAGGACCCGGAAGTCATAAATTTCGGCTGCCGACTGAATGCCTATGAGGCGCAGGTCATGCGCGACCAGGCGCAAGATGCCGGTTTGCGCGATGCGGTCATCGTCAACACCTGTGCCGTCACCAACGAAGCGGTGCGTCAGGCGCGGCAGGCGATCCGCAAGGCGCGCCGGCAACGGCCGGATGCGACCATCGTGGTGACCGGTTGCGCCGCGCAGTTGGCGCCAGGTGCATTTGCGGACATGGATGAAGTTGACCGGGTTTTGGGCAACCAGGAGAAGCTGCACGGAAACAACTACGTCACACCCATGGATGGCAAGATCCTGGTTGATGACATCATGTCGGTCAGGCAATTGGCCGGCCATCTGGTACCGGGCTTTGACGGCCGCAGCCGCGCCTTCGTGCAAGTGCAACAGGGCTGTGACCACCGTTGTACATTTTGCATCATTCCATTCGCCCGCGGCCCTTCGCGCTCTGTACCCATGGATGCCATCGTGCGGCAGGTCAGAACGCTTGTGAAAAATGGCTACAGCGAAGTGGTTCTGACCGGCGTTGATATCACGGCCTATGGCAGTGATCTTCCGGGCCGGCCCAAACTGGGTCAATTGTTGCGCCGGTTGTTAATGGCGGTGCCGGAATTGCCGCGCCTGCGTTTGTCATCCCTGGATGCGGTGGAAATCGATTCAGAACTGCAACGGCTGTTGCTTGATGAAGAGAGGGTGATGCCTCATCTTCATCTTAGCTTGCAGGCGGGCGATGACATGATTTTGAAGCGCATGGCCCGCCGTCATAGCCGGGCCCAGGCCATTGATCTATGTCAGCGCCTGCGCGCCGGCCGCCCCGATATGGTGTTTGGCGCCGACCTGATCGCCGGTTTTCCCACCGAGGACGAGGCGCAGTTCCAGAATTCCCTGTCCTTGATCGATGACTGCGGCCTGACTTATCTGCATGTCTTTCCCTATTCCGCACGGCCGGGCACCCCGGCGGCCCGCATGCCCCAGGTGCCAGGCCAGGAGCGCCGCCGGCGCGCCACCTTGTTGCGGGAAAAAGGCGCGTCGGCATTGGCTGCATTTCTGGCTTCGCGGGTAGGCGGAACCTGCCGCATGTTATTGGAACGGTCCGGCGAGGGGCGTAGCGAGCAATTTGCGCTGATTGAACTTGAGCCAACCACCGCAGCCCCGGATCGCGGCATCGTAACGGCCGAAATCATTGCCGCCACCCGTGACCGGTTGATCGGACGTCTGGCCGCATGAAGACGGGTAAGCCTGGGCTGTTTTCCCGTCTGAAGGCTGGCCTTAGCCGCACGGCGGGCAATTTCAACACCGGCCTGACGGCGGTCTTCACCAAACGCAAGTTGGACGCGGCCGCTCTCGAGGAGTTGGAGGATCTGTTGATCGCGGCTGATCTGGGGCCGGTGGTCGCGTCGCGGGTCAGCGCCAAGCTGGCAGCCGACCGCTTCGACAAGGAAATCAGCGAGCCTGAGATCAAGGCGGCCCTGGCTGACGTGGTAACCGAAATATTGGAGCCCGTGGCCCGGCCTCTTGCCATAGACGGGGCGCACCGCCCACACGTGATTTTGGTGGTCGGCGTAAACGGCACCGGCAAGACGACGACAATAGGAAAAATTGCTCATAATTTTCAGGCCGAAGGCAAATCCGTTGTCCTCGCCGCCGCCGATACTTTTCGTGCCGCCGCCATCGAACAGCTGGAGATTTGGGGCCAACGCACGGGTGCCGCCGTGATCCGGCGCGATGTTGGCGCCGATCCGGCGGCAGTGGCCTACGAAGGTCTACAGCAGGCCCAGGCCCAGGGCGCCGATGTGCTTTTGGTCGATACCGCCGGGCGGCTGCAAAACAAGTCCGGTCTGATGGAGGAACTGGCCAAGGTGGTGCGGGTGCTCGGCAAATTGGACGAGAACGCACCCCACGACTGCCTTTTGGTGCTGGATGCCACGACGGGACAAAATGCCCTGCGACAAGTGGAGGTCTTTGCTGAAGTCTGCAACGTCACTGGCCTGGCAATGACCAAACTGGACGGCACCGCCCGGGGCGGCGTATTGGTTGCGGTGGCGGAACGCTTTAACTTGCCGGTGCACTATATTGGCATTGGCGAAGGCATAGATGACCTGCAACCCTTTGCAGCTGCGGCATTTGCGCGGGCGGTCGCGGGTTTGACCGAATAATTCCGACGTACGCCGATAATTGCTGCCTGAACAGCATATTTTCCGGTAGGCCTGATTTTCGCCATGACGATTTTGGGCATGATAGTGCTAAAGTAGTAGTCATAAACTAATATCAGCATGGATCCCATATGCGCTATTGCGGATACCTGCATCTAATTGTAACATTTTTATAGTTGCACTATCATTCCAGCGCGAACGACAGAGTGATATCTGACCATTTTAAGCTTTGAAATGGTAAAATAAAGCAACGACGGCGGACCAGTAATTCTACGGCGCAACCGTTGAACCGTGCGCCTTGAAGCAACGGCGTGAACAAAAAAGCTAGCCTGACTCGATGAATGTCGAAATCAGACTAGCAACCATTTATGTTTTGTCTGCCGAATCAAAAAAGGGTCGATTGAGTTAATCTATTGACGGGAATGAAGATGCTGGGACTAATTTTGGTTGTCGATGACGATCCTGATATGCGTTTGGTTTTGCGCGAACATTTGGAACCCGAAGGGTTTGATGTTGTCGATGCCGCCAATGGCGCCGAGATGCGCGCGGTGATTGATCAGAAAAAGGTCGATCTTGTGATCCTCGATCTACAATTGCCCGATGAAGACGGCCTGCACTTGGCCAAGGTTCTGCGAGAAAAAACCGACGCGGGTATCGTCATGCTGACGGGCAAAGGTACAACCGTGGATATGGTCGTCGGTTTGGAAGTTGGCGCTGATGATTACGTCGCCAAGCCGTTCAAGTCGCGCGAATTGCTGGCCCGCATTCGCAGCGTGCTACGTCGTACCAAGGAGACGCGAAGCGCAAAGCCGGGAACCGGCGGCGGCATCGTAAAATTCCAGGGTTGGCGCTTTGAAAGCGCTTTTCAGCGTCTGACCAGCCCGCAAGGTGAAGATACCGTGCTGACGGCGGGAGAATCCCGGTTGCTGCAAACCTTGATTGATAACGCAGGTCAGACGGTTGAGCGGGACACCCTGCACCGCGAAGCGCTGGGTTACGACATGCAGGCCAACAGCCGCAACATCGATGTCCTGGTTGGACGCTTGCGGCGCAAACTGGACTATGATGGCAGCAAGGAAAACCTGATCAATTCCGTCCGTGGCATCGGCTACGAATTTACCGGCAAAATAGACCACAACTAGAGCATTTCGCGATCGGTCGAACGACCCATCAATTTGGCCGCCGCCTGTGCCGCGGCAAGGCGGGCAATAGGCACCCGAAAAGGCGAACAGGATACATAGTCCAGGCCAACGGATTGACAAAAGGCGATAGAGGCGGGATCGCCGCCGTGTTCGCCGCAGATACCCAGTTTTAAATCCGCCCGGGTCTTCCTTCCCCGCTGGGCCGCCAGTTCAATCAGTTCCCCGACGCCATCCCGATCCAGGGTTGCGAAAGGATCGGACTCCAAAATGCCCTTGTTCCGGTAATCTTCCAAATATCCGGCGGAATCATCACGGCTGATGCCAAAGACCGTCTGCGTCAGATCGTTGGTTCCAAACGAGAAGAATTCAGCCACTTCCGCGATTTCGCCCGCTCGCAAGGCGGCGCGGGGCAATTCGATCATGGTGCCGATTAGATAATCCACATTGCCGCCCCGTTCGTTCGCGACCAATTTGGCCACGGCGGCAATCCGTTCTTGCAGGAAGACGAACTCCGCCTTGCTGGCAATCAGTGGAATCATGACCTCCGGGCTTATCGCTTCGCCTTGCGCGGAACCGACAATCGCAGCCGCCTCAAAGATGGCTCTGGCCTGCATCTCGTAAATTTCCGGATAGGAAATGCCCAAGCGGCAGCCACGATGACCCAGCATGGGATTGTATTCGTACAGCTGGTTGGCCCGATGGCGCAGGTCTTCGGCCGAGACCCCCGTCACGACAGCCAGCTGCGCCAGCTCGTCTTCGGACTTCGGCAGGAATTCGTGCAGCGGGGGATCCAGCAGGCGGATTGTCACGGGCAGGCCGGACATGATGGTGAACAGATCAACGAAGTCTTGCCTCTGCATGGGCAATATCTTGGCCAGCGCCACCTGCCGGCCCGCCAAGTCCTGGGCCAGGATCATTTCGCGCACAGCCAGGATACGGCCGGCATCAAAGAACATATGCTCGGTGCGGCACAGCCCGATGCCCTCGGCGCCGAATTCGATCGCCGCTTTGGCTTCTGCCGGCGTTTCGGCGTTGGTGCGGATGCCAAGTTGGCGGATATCATCCGCCCACCCCATCAGGGTGCCAAAATCACCGGATAATTTGGGTTGTATCGTTTTAACTTCACCCAGCATTACTTCGCCGCTGCCGCCGTCAATCGTGATGACGTCGCCGGCGGCAATGGTCAGATCCCCGATCTGCATTCTTTGCGTTTGGTAATCGATGCGCAACTGCCCGGCGCCAGAAACACAGGGCCGGCCCATGCCGCGGGCAACCACCGCCGCATGGCTGGTCATGCCACCGCGCGAGGTCAGGATACCGCGTGCCGCATGCATGCCATGAATGTCTTCCGGCGAGGTTTCGATCCGCACCAGCAAGATACTTTCACCCTCGCTGGCCAGGCTCTCGGCCTGATCGGCCGAGAACGCAACCTTGCCCGTGGCAGCACCGGGAGAGGCAGGCAAACCATGGGTCAATATTCTTCTTTCCGCGTCGGGATCCAGGGTCGGGTGCAGTAATTGATCCAACGAATCCGGATCAACACGATGAATGGCCTCTTCCCGGCTCAACAGACCTTCGTTCGCCATTTCCACGGCGATTTTTATCGCAGCACTGGCGGTGCGTTTACCGGAGCGGGTCTGCAGCATGTACAGGCTGCCCCGTTGTACCGTGAACTCTATGTCCTGCATGTCCCGGTAATGGGCTTCAAGGCGTTGATAGATTGCCTCCAACTCGGCGAAGACCGCCGGCATCACCTCTTCCAACGATGGCTTTTCGTCCTTCGCGTCCTGACGCGCTCTCCTGGTCAAATGCTGTGGCGTACGGATGCCGGCGACCACATCCTCGCCCTGGGCATTGATCAGATACTCGCCGAAGAAGCGTCGGTCGCCGGTGGAAGGATCCCGGGTGAAAGCGACGCCTGTCGCCGAATCATCGCCCATGTTGCCAAACACCATGGCCTGAATATTGACCGCCGTACCCCAACTGGCCGGGATATCATGCAGGCGGCGATAGGTGACGGCGCGGGCGTTCTGCCAGGACCCGAAGACCGCGCCGATGGCGCCCCAAAGCTGGGTGTTCACATCCTGGGGGAAAATTTCCGCCCGTTCACTTTCCACCTTGGCCTTGAACTGTTCAACAAGCTGGCGCAAATCGTCAGCTGATAGATCGGTATCCAGTTGCAGGCCCAGGTTTTCTTTGTGGAACTCCAGCAGTTCTTCAAAATGAAAATGGTCGATGCCCAGTACAACATCGGAATACATCTGAATAAAGCGGCGGTAGCTGTCCCAGGCAAAGCGTTCATTGCCACTTTGCCTGGCCAGCGCCGAAACAGTCAGATCATTCAGCCCGAGGTTCAATACAGTATCCATCATGCCGGGCATGGAGGCGCGAGCACCGGAGCGGACGGAAACCAGCAGGGGATTGTCATGATCGCCAAATTTCGCGCCGGCAATCCTTTCCATTTCCGCCAGGGCCGTGGCGAGCTGTTCCTGCAAACCGTCAGGATAGGTTTCGCCATTCTCATAGTAGGCGTTGCAGACTTCGGTGGTCAGTGTAAAGCCGGGTGGCACAGGCAGACCAAGGCCCGACATCTCGGCCAGATTCGCACCCTTGCCACCCAATAAATTCTTGTCCGCCGCGCCGCCGTCGGCCCGGCTATCGCCAAAGCTGTAAACCCAATTTGTCATCGCTGTACGTTTCGATACCTTTCGGGTCAGCCTTCAATTTCACTAAAATCAGCAACCTTGTGCAAAGTCGCACGAATTTGCGACAGCAGCCGCAAACGATTACGGCGTTGCGCGGCATCGTCGGAGTTGACGGTAACCGCATCAAAGAAATTATCGACCGGTTGTCGCAATCCGGCCATGGCCGCCATGGCGACAGCGAAGTCTTCAGCCGCAAGAGCGGCATCGATCTTTTCGACCGCCCTGGAAAGGGCCTCAGCCAGGGCAGCCTCCTCGTCCTGCCGCAACAGCGCGGTCTCGACGGCGCCATCATGGCGCATGGCGTCCTTCTTTTCCTCTATTCGCAAGATATTGGCGGCACGGCGATAGGCCACCAGCAAATTGGCGCCATCCGCGCTGACCAGAAACCCGTCCAGGGCAGTGACCCTCGCCATCAGACGCACCAAATCGTCTTCACCGCCCAAGGCAAAGATCGCCTGGACAAGATCATGGCGCATGCCCTGTTGCCGCAAATGCACCTTCAGGCGGTCGGCGAAGAAATCCAGCAGCCCCTGGGCCTCTTTCTTCTGGTCACCTGCAACCGCGTAGCCGCTACGCGCCGTGGCAAATGCTTTTTCCAACTGCAGCCGCAGCCCATTCTCCAACAGTATGCGAATAACGCCCAAGGCGGCCCGGCGCAGGGCGAAGGGATCGCGGGAACCTGTGGGCTTTTCATCAATGGCCCAGAATCCAACCAGGGTATCCAGTTTGTCCGCCAGGGCAATGCACACAACCGTTGGCGCCGTAGGACAGGCATCGGACGGCCCCGCCGGAGAATAATGCTGCAGGATCGCATCCGCGACCTCTGCCGTCTCGCCATCGTTGAGCGCATAGTAGCGGCCCATCACCCCCTGAACTTCCGGAAACTCGTAGACCATATCGCTGACCAGGTCCGCCTTGCACAAATGCGCGGCGCGGCGCGCCAATTCGCCATTCGCGCCGGGTACATCCTTCGCCAACGCGGCGGCCAGTTTTTCCAGGCGCGTTACTTTTGCACCAAGACTGCCTAGTTCAGCGTGGAAAACCACCTGGTCCAGGGCCGGCAGCCTGCTTTCCAGGGTTTTCTTTTGATCCTGTGTCCAGAAAAATTCCGCGTCCGCCAGGCGGGCGGTCAGAACATATTCATTGCCGGCGATGATCTGGCCACCACCATCCTCTGCTTCCAAGTTCGCCACGGTAATGAAGTTTGGCGCCAAATTACCGGCCCCATCGCGCAGGGACAGGTATTTCTGGTTCACCTTCATAGTGGTCACCAGAACCTCTGCCGGGACATCCAGGAAACGGCGGTCGAAAGCGCCCAACATGGGCACGGGCCATTCCACCAGGCCGGCGATCTCGGCGACCAGACCATCGTCGGCCACCAAGGTCAGACCGGCATCCTGGGCCAACTGTGCCGCACCGTCCGCGATACGCCGCCGCCGGTCCGCGGGATCTATCCGCACTTTTGCCGCCAGCAGGCTATCGCGATATCCGTCAAAATCCGTAACGGCAAAGGCCTCCGGCGCATGAAAACGATGGCCCCGCGTTTGATTGCCACTGTCGATGCCGGCGAAGGTCAGGGGCACCACAGCCCCGTCCAACAAAGCCAGGATGGAGTGCAAGGGGCGCACCCATCTGGTCGTACCGCTGCCCCAGCGCATGGATTTGGGCCAGGGCAGATTGGCAAAAGCCGCGGGCAATATCTCGGCCAGGACTTCGCCGGTGGGCCTGCCCTGGCGTTCGATAACGGCAAACAGGAATTTGCCCTTGGGCATGTCCCGTTCTTCACATTGCGCCCGGGTAAGACCGTTGCCGCGCAGGAAACCCTCGATGGCCTTATCCGGTGCATCCACGCGGGGGCCGCGCCGTTCCTCGCGCACATCGGGTTGGGCAAGCGGCAGGCCGGTAATATGTAAGATAAGGCGGCGTGGCGTGACAAAAGCCGCCGCCCCCTCGAATGGCAGTTCGGCCTCTTTGAGACCGGCGCAAACCAGGCGTTTCAGATCGTCCCCGGCACGGGTTTGCATACGGGCCGGAATTTCTTCCCCGAACAACTCCAGCAACAGATCCGTCATATCAGGCCGCTCCCCCCGACGACACGCCCTTGGGCGATTCATTCGAGAGCAATTCGCCTTTGGCGGTCAGATAGGCGGTGGCGCAGGCCTTGGCCAACTCCCGGACCCGGCCAATATACGCGGCTCGTTCGGTCACCGAGATTACCCCGCGAGCATCCAACAGATTGAACAGATGGGAGGCCTTGATACACTGATCGTAAGCCGGCAGAGGCAAAGCGACGGCGACCAGAGCCGCGCATTCCGCCTCGGCATCCGAAAAATGGCGAAACAGCATGTCCGTGTTTGCATGATCGAAGTTATAGGCCGAGAACTGCTGCTCGGCCGCCAGGTAGACATCGGCGTAGGACTTCGAACGCGCATTGCCGGGCTCGTTCCAGGCCAGTTGCTGAAAGTGGTCGACGCCCTGGACGTACATGGCCAGACGCTCCAGACCATAGGTCAATTCGCCCGAAACCGGATTGCAATCATAGCCGCCGACCTGCTGAAAATAGGTAAACTGGCTGACCTCCATGCCGTCGCACCAGACCTCCCAACCCAGGCCCCAGGCGCCCAGGGTCGGACTTTCCCAGTCATCTTCGACAAAACGAATGTCATGGTTGGAAGCATCCAGGCCGATTGCCGCCAGACTGCCAAGGTAGAGATCCTGTAAATCCGGGGGTGACGGCTTCATGATCACCTGGAACTGGTAATAATGCTGCAGGCGGTTCGGATTCTCGCCAAAGCGGCCATCGGTGGGCCGCCGCGACGGTTGTACATAGGCCGCATTCCAGCTCTCGCTACCCAGGGCGCGCAGGGTGGTGGCCCAATGGAAGGTGCCGGCGCCGACTTCCATATCGTAGGGCTGCAGGATGACGCAGCCCTGCTCGGACCAAAAATGCTGCAAGGCCAGGATCAGGCCCTGAAAGGTCTTGGTGTTAAAGTTCGGCGTACCGGTCATGACGCTGGTTAATCCGTGGCATGGTGGGTGCCGCTTTGGTGGCGGGCATGGGTTCGCAGGTTCGAGTTTGGCGCAACCTAGTCGTCGCCTCGTGCGTTGGCAATGCCTTGAAAGATCAAACTGCGTGCGGGCAATCGGCCCGCCCGCAGTCGGGCTCGTCGGTGGCCACGAATTTGCCACAGACCACGCATTGGCTCAGGTCCACTGCCTTATTTTCCGTCCCGTCCTTGCCGTCTTCGCTGGATTTTGGCGTTCGTCCGCGCCAGCTTTTGGAGAGCACCACAACCACGGCGGCAATGGCCAGAAACAGCAATATTTTCGGTAGACTTAGCATGGTGGCGCAGCTTACGGGAGGAATCGGCGGCGTCAAGGCAAAGGATGGCTGCTAAGTTCAACGCCCGTCCTGAATGATCATTTCCGCTGCTTTCTCCGCGATCATCACCACTGGAGAATTGGTGTTGCCGGAAGTAATTGTGGGCATGATCGAAGCATCGACCACCCGCAGGCCGGCAATGCCGTGCACGGCCAGGCGCTCATCGACCACCGCCTGACTATCGTAGCCCATACGGCAGGTGCTGACGGGATGGAAGATGGTGGTGGCCAGATCCCCTGCGGTCTTGACGAGCTCGCCTTCGCCATCGCCCACTGTCGGACCGGGGCGGAATTCTTCCGGCTGGTAGGGCGCCAGGGCATCTGCGGCGCAGATTGTTCGGGTCAAACGGATCGCATCGGCGGCGACCGTGCGGTCGGCAGCGGCGGAAAGGTAGTTCGGGCGGATATGCGGCTGGCGCAGGGGGTCGGGACTGGCGATATGGATACTGCCCCGGCTTTCCGGGCGCAGATTGCAGACCGACGCGGTGAAGGCCTCGAAGGGATGCAAGTCCTCGCCCAGTTTGTCCGTGCTCAAGGGCTGCACGTGGTACTGCAGATTTGCGGTTTCCCTGCCTGGGTCGCTCTTGGCGAAGGCGCCAAGCTGGCTGGGCGACATGGTCAGCGGGCCGGTGCGGAACAGCGCGTATTCCAGACCCATTGCGGCACGCCCCAACAGGCTGTTGGCGCGTCTATTCAAGGTCCGGGTGTTTGAAACTTTGTAGACGAGGCGGATTTGCAGATGATCCTGTAAATTCTCCCCCACGCCCGGTAATTCGTGGCGCACGGCAATGCCATGTTGTTGCAGCAGTCCGCCCTGCCCGATACCCGAAAGTTCCAACAATTGCGGCGAGGCGACGGCACCGCCCGAGAGGATTACCGCGCCCCGCGCCTGAGCCCGGGCCGGCTTGCTGTCATGAAGATATTCCAGCCCCGTGGCGCGGCCGTCCTCGATGATGATCCGTGTTGCCTGGGCATGGGTCAAAACCTTCAGGTTTGGTCGTTGCAGGGCCGGTTTCAAAAATGCCTTGGCTGCACTCCATCGCACGCCGCGCCTTTGGTTGACCTGAAAATAGCCGCAGCCTTCGTTGTCACCGCGATTGAAATCATTTGTCCTGGGAATACCCACCTCGGCCGCCGCTTCGCGAAAGGCTGCAAGAATTTCCCACGACAATCGCTGTTCTTCGACCCGCCATTCACCGTCTGCCCCATGCATGTCATCGGCGCCACCATAATGATTCTCACTTTTTCGGAAATATGGCAGTACATCGTCCCATGACCAGCCCGCATTGCCCATCTGGCGCCATTGGTCATAGTCACGAGCCTGGCCGCGCATATAGATCATACCGTTGATGGATGAACATCCACCCAGGACCTTGCCGCGGGCATAGTCTATGGCGCGGCCATTCAGGCCGGCTTCCGCTTCCGTCTTGAAGCACCAGACGGTGCGCGGGTTGCCCAGAGTATAGAGGTAGCCGACGGGAATATGGATCCAATGGTAGTTATCCTTGCCGCCCGCTTCCAATATCAGCACCGAGGTTTTCGGATCGGCAGACAGGCGGTTGGCCAGGACACAGCCGGCGGTACCGGCACCGACAATGATATAATCGAAACTATTGATGGTCATGTTCCACCTTTATGTACCGTCATTGTCCGCCGTGGGGGCCTTTGCCGGAGCCTGGTCAGAATAGACGGCATGAGGGCGGCGCCGCAACATAGTGATCCCGTTGCAACGCTAGCGGTCATGCCGGTTGCCGGGATCGGGATCGCTGGACCGGCTCTCGCCAGTGCTGTTGAGGCGGCGCCATAGGCGGTCGATCAGATTTTCCGGGCCCGTGGACTGACGGCCTTTTCCACGCGCCTGGTTCAGGGCCAGAACCGGCAACCCTTTGTGAGCCGCGGTCATGAAATCGCGCCACAGCCGGGCCGGCGCGCCGCCGCCTGTCACCCGGTGCATCGGCGCGCCGTCATCGTTGCCCAGCCAGACGCCGGCAACCAGCTGTTTGGTATAACCAAGAAACCAGGCATCGCGGTAATTCTGACTGGTTCCCGTCTTGCCGGCTGCGGGACGGTCGATTTTAGCGGCCCGGCCGGTGCCGCCGCTGATCACACCTTCCAGCATCTGGTTCAACTCCGCCACATGCCAGGGCCGGGCAACCTGGCCCCGGCCCGAACCGTGGCGTCGGTACAACACCGTGCCTTTGTCATCACGCACCGCCAAAATGCCATGGGGCAGAACGCCATTGCCTTGATTGGCCAGGGCAGCATAGACGGCCGTCAATTGCAGCAGGCCGACCTCTACCGTACCCAGCGCGATTGACGGATGGCGGGGAATAGACGAGGTAAGCCCCAGACGCCGGGCCGTCGCCACCACCTTGTCCCGGCCCACACGCTCCAGAACCTGTACGGCCACGGAGTTCGAGGAATAGGCCAGGGCCTGGCTGTAGCTGATCCGGCCGCGGTATTTACGGGCATAATTCTTGGGCGACCAGCCGTCAACGGTAATCGGTTTGTCCATGAAAAAGGTGTCGGGCCGCAGGCCGTCTTCCAGGCCAGCCAGGAAGACCACCGGTTTAAAAGCCGAGCCCGGTTGCCGCCGGGCCTGAGTGGCGCGGTTGTACTGACTTTTACCATAGTCCCGGCCCCCGACCATGGCCCGCACCGCACCATCAGGGGCCATGGCCAGAAGGGCGCCCTGACCGATCTTCTGCCTATGGGCCGCTGGCGCCGTAAACAGGCGGGCCATGGCAGCCTCCGCAGCAGCTTGCAGATCGCGGTCGAGCGTGGTCTTGATTATCAGGTTGCGTTCCGTCGGGCCCAAATAATCGGTCAGGCGATCAATCGTCCAATCGGCAAAGTAACGTGCTGGCCGAGCGCTGGCGCCGCCCGGTCCGATACCACGGTTGCGGCGCAGACCGGCGGGCCGGGCCGTGGCGCCGTTCGCCGCCGCCCTGTCGATATATCCCGCATCGACCATGTTGTTCAGCACCACCGCGGCCCGGGCCCGGGCCGCCTTGAGGTCGCGGGTCGGTGCCAGGCGCGATGGCGCCTTCAAAAGGCCGGCCAACATGGCAGCCTCCGCCAGATTGACTTTCGATGCCGGTTTCGAGAAGTAACGCCGGGCGGCGGCATCAACGCCATAGGCGCCGGCGCCGAGATACACCCGATTGAGATACAGCGTCAGAATTTGATCCTTGGAAAAATTTGCTTCCAGCCAAAGCGCCAGCAAGAACTCCTGAACCTTGCGCTTCAGGG
>JAJFGG010000123.1 GCA_021776235.1 Alphaproteobacteria bacterium
CGATACGCCTCGCCCCGATTGTTGTAGGCGTCGACGAAGTCTGCATCCAGGAGGAGGACTTCGTCGTAGTCTCGGATCGCCTGATCAAGTTGGCCCTTCCGTCCGTACGCAAGGCCCCGATTAAAGTAGGTGATGGCCGAATTCGGCTTCAGGCGGATCACTTCGTCATAGTCGCGAATGGCCCGGTCGTATTGGCCCTTTCCTGCATACGCAAGGCCCCGATTGCCGTAGGCGGTGGCAAAATTTGGCTTCAGGCGAAGGGCTTCGTCATAGTCCCGAATGGCCCGATCATGTTGGCCTTTTTTGCGATACGCCTCGCCCCGATTGCCGTAGGCAATGGCAAAATTCGGCTTCACGCGAAGGGCTTCGTCATAGTCCCGAATTGCCCGGTCATACTGGCCCTTCCCAGCGTACGCGATGCCCCGGTTGTTATGGGCAGCGGCAAAATTCGGATTTAGACGGATGGCTTCGTCGTAGTCCCGGATCGCCTGGTCATAGTCGCTTTTATTGCGATACGCCTCGCCTCGGTTGTTGTAGGCATCGGCAAAATCCGCCTTCAGACGGAGGGCTTGGTCGTAGTCCTGGATCGCCCGGTCGTTTTGGCCCTTTCCTGCATACGCAAGGCCGCGATTGCTGTAGGCAGCGGCAAACTCCGGTTTCAGGCGGAGAGCTTCCCGGTAGTCCCGGATCGCCCTATCATGTTGGCCCTTTTCTTTATAGGCGTTGCCCCGATTGTTGTAGGCATCGGCAAAATCCGCCTTCAGACGGAGGGCTTCGTCATAGTCCTTGAGCGCCCGGACGTATTGACCCTTTCCTGCATAAGCAAGGCCCCGATTGCTGTAGGCGGCTGCAAAATCCGGTTTCAGGCGGAGAGCTTCCTCGTAGTCCCGGATCGCTCTATCATGTTGGCCCTTTTCAGTGTAGGCGTTGCCTCGGGTATTGTAGGCATCGGCATATTCCGGCTTCAGACGGAGGGCTTCGTCATAGTCCTGGATCGCCCGGTCGTTTTGGCCCTTTTTGCGGTACAAGTTCCCACGATTGTTGTAGGCAGCGGCAAACTCCGGTTTCAGGTCGAGAGCTTTGTCATAATCCCGAATTGCCCGGTCATACTGGCCCTTTCCTGCGTACGCGATGCCCCGGTTGTTATGGGCAGCGGCAATATTCGGATTCAGACGGATGGCTTCGTCGTAATCCCGGATCGCCTGGTCATAGTCGCCTTTATTGCGATACGCCTCGCCTCGGTCGTTGTAGGCATCGGCAAAATCCGCCTGCAGACGGAGGGCTTGGTCGTAGTCCTGGATCGCCCGGTCGTTTTGGCCCTTTCCTGCATACGCAAGGCCGCGATTGCTGTAGGCAGCGGCAAACTCCGGTTTCAGGCGGAGAGCTTCCCCGTAGTCCCGGATCGCCCTATCATGTTGGCCCTTTTCTTTATAGGCGTTGCCCCGGTTGTTGTAAGCAACGGCTAAATTCGGTTTTAAGCGAATGGCTTTGTCATAGTCCCGGATCGCCCGGTCATATTGGCCTTTTCCTTTGTACGCGTTACCCCGGTTATTGTAGATCGCGGCATTATCAGATTTCAAACGGATGGCGTTGTCATAGTCCCGGATCGCCCGGTCGTGATCGCCCTGTCCTTGATAGACATTGCCCCGATCGTTGTAGACCGCGAAATAGTTCGGTTTTAGGCCGATAACTGCGTCAAAGTCGCGAAGTGCCTGGTCGTATTGCCCTCTATTTCGATACACAATGCCCCGGAAATAGTGGGCCATGGCAAACCCCGGTTTCAGGCGAATGGCCGCGTCATAGTCACCGATCGCACTGCCGAGTTGTTCTATTTTGACGTACGCAATGCCCCGGGCAAAGAGGGCCTTGGCAAAATTCGGCTTCAGGCGAATGGCCGTGTCAAAATCGGCGATCGCCTTGTTGTATTGCTTTTTCTTGGCATACCCAATACCCCGGGAATAGTGGGCGATCGGGTAGCTTGCTTTGCTCAATGCACCAGATTTCAGATCTCTGGTGCAAGCCTTGATCTTGCGGTCAGGCGCAACATTGCTGCCTGTGCACGCTGCAGACGTGGTCTTATTACTGCCGGCCTGCGTCACTCCGGATGCCAATGTCAACAGACAGGCCACCATCAGGGCGCCAAGGGCTCCCCTAAACCATAGCAGCACTTTCATCAGCCTAGATCCGATCAAAATAATTGCCTGCCGATTTTAGCACCGTGCCAGTATACGCTGCAACGCGGGCCGACGGGGCCTAACTCGACGGCGGCGTATATGGCGTCAGGCGCGGGATCCAGCGCGGCACGTTGCGCTTGTAATCCAGATAAGTCTGGCCGAAGCGTTTCTCCAGCAGGGGTTCTTCGGAGACCGCGAAATAGAAGTTGTTGATGATGACGAAGGCGACCATCCACAGGAAGATCGGGATGGATTGCAGCAGGGCCGCCTCGGCGACGAGAAACAGGATAACGCCGATCAGCATGGGATTGCGGACATGGCGATAGGGACCGAGAACGATAAAATTCCTGATCGGTTGCCAAGGCGCCGGCGTGCCGCCGCCGCCCTTGATGGCATACAGCCGCACCGTCCAGGCCATCAAGACCAGCCCGGCGGCCGCGAATGGCAGCCCTGCCAACCAGGCAACAACCAAGTTTGGCACAAAGCTTGCCGCAAAGGCAGTGCCGCTGGCAAGCCAAACAACCAGCAAAGGCACGTAGACCAGCGCCGTACCCGGAAGAATGACGATCGCTTTGATCATGGGCATACTCATCCATTACCGTGATGGGCGGACCATAGATTATGAGGTCAGGTGAAAGCGCTGGTGGGCCCTAACCGCGCAACACCGCCTGGGTCTGGGTCACCCGCGCCACCCGCTTGCCATTGTCGTCGCTTAGCTCGGTATCGACGACAATGGTGCTGCGCCCGGCATGCAGCGCCGTGGCCTCGCCGTACAGATTACCGCCGCGAACGGCCCGAAAGAAGTTGGTTTTGCTTTCGATGGTGGTCGTTGCCACGGCCCCCTCGGGGAGGTTCAGGAAGGCAAGGCTACCGCCCAGAGTGTCCGCGAAGGCCATGATCGCGCCGCCATGCAGGATGCCGTCCGAGGTGCAACGTTCGGGCAGCCAGGCCATGCGGGCCCGGATGGCGCCAGGCGCGGCGGAGAAGAATTCAATCCCCAGGGTGCCCGCCAGGGGCATGCGTTTCTGCAAATCAGCCGTCAAAATCTGATCAATCGCAGCATCTTTCATCCTAGAAAGCCTCGTCATCAGGCATCATCAGAACCTCGGCGCCGGCCATGGCGCGCATTTTCAGGGACGCCGTGTCGGGCATTACCCGGCCCATGTAATAACGCGCCGTGTTCACTTTCATCTTGTAGAACGCTTCATCATCACTGCCCTGGGCCAATTGGTCCAAGGCCACCCGGGCCATGCGGGCCCACATATAGCCCACCGCCACGGTGCCCATCATGCGCAGAAAATCGACCGAAGCCGCACCCGCCTCCTCGTGATTTTGAATGGCGTTTTGCGCCAGCCACATGGTGGTGGCCATCAGATCGTCCAGGCCCGCCTGCAGCGGTTTGGTGAAGGGCGCCATCTCCTCGTCCTTTTGCTCGGCGATAAAACCGCTGATCAGGGTGAACAAGGCGCGGGCCGGACGGCCGTTGTCGACCCCCATGCGCCGGCCCACCAGATCCAGGGCCTGTACGCCGTTGGCACCTTCATAAAGTTGCGAGATACGGGCGTCGCGGACGAATTGCTCCATGCCATGTTCGCGAACGTAACCGTGACCGCCAAAGCACTGCATGGCCATGTTAACGCATTCAAAGCCGACATCGGTGAAATGGGCTTTCACCACGGGAATCAACAGGTTGAACAGATCGGAAACCTGCTCCTTGCGCTCGTCATCGCCGTCATGGCGGCCCACCACGGCCTCGTGGCTCAACCACATCAACAGGGCCCGGGCGCCTTCGTTGAAGGCCCGCATTTGCAACAGCATACGCCTGACGTCCGGGTGCACCACGATCGGGTCGGCAGGCTGATCAGGATATTTCGCGCCGCTCAGGGCCCGCCCGGCGGTACGCTCGCGGGTATATTCGGCGGCGTTCTGATAGGCCACTTCCGACAGTGCGATGCCCTGATAACCGACGCCGATGCGGGCCCCGTTCATCATCTGGAACATGCCCGCCATACCGGCGCCGGAACTGCGCTTTTTCTTCTTGCCATCCTCACCTTCGGCCCGCGGCTCCGGCTTGGGGCCCAGGCGATGGCCAATGGCGCCGTCGTAATGCAGAACGGCGGTGGACGAACCCTTGATGCCCATTTTGTGTTCGATGCTGCCGCAGGTAACATTGTTGCTCTGAGCCAGGCTACCGTCGTCATTGACCTTGATTTTCGGCACCAGGAACAGCGAGACGGCAGACAGGCCCTCGCCCTCGCCTTCAACCTTGGCCAGGACCAGATGCACGATATTTTCCGCCATATCGTGATCGCCGCCGGTGATGAAAATCTTGGTGCCGTTGATGGCGTAGGTGCCGTCGTCCTGCTCTACCGCCTTGGTCCGCATCAGTTTCAGGTCGGTGCCGCAATGGGGCTCTGTCAAATTCATTGTGCCGGTCCACTCGCCGGACATCATCTTGGGCACGTAGAGCTGCTTCAAATGATCCGGTGCGATGCCCATCAGAACGCTGGCCGCCCCACCGGATAGACCCACATAGGTAGAGAGCGAGAGGTTCGAGGACATGGCCATTTCCGAAATCGCCAGGCCCAGGACGCCCGGCAGGCCCTGCCCGCCCCATTCAACCGGCGAGGAAATTCCATTCCAGCCGCCCTCGTACCAGGCCGCAAAAGCGTCCTTGAAACCGCTTGGCACACGGACCACACCGTTCTCAAAACGGCAGCCCTCTTCGTCGCCGCTTTGGTTCAACGGCGCCCAGACTTCCTCCGCCACCTTGGCGGCGCCATCAAGGACCGCATCCACCAGATCATCACTGACATCGCCATAGCCGGGAACATCCGTACATTCGGTGATGGCCAGCAATTCATTCAAGACAAAACGTAGTTCTCTTACCGGCGCGTTATAACTTGGCATGCGATCGGCTCCCCATGGAGGTTGGTAAAGTTAGTGTTTGGCAGCCCAGCCTTCGACCGCATCCGCCAGCGCTTCGAAATCGGACATTTGACAATAGACCTGGGCCGCAAGCCGGGCCCAGAGACGGCCTGACCACGCGATGATCGGAACTTCAATGCTATGTGTGTACAATAAATGATCGCGCAAGGCATTCGCTTCCTCTAACCCGGCGGCAAGTTTCCCGGGCAACGGCGCCAGAGCCATGGCGGCGGTCATGGCCGGCGGTGCGCCTTGGGGACCGGCAAAGCGTTCAGCCAGCATCCCGGCGGCAGCAACAGCCAGATCATGGTTATATTCACGCACCGCATCGGCCCCGAAACTGGCCAGAAAATCCAATGCCGCGGGCAGGCTGAGGAAGGGCGAAGGATCGCGGGTCCCGGTCCAGTCGAATTCGGCGGTGAAACCCTCGCCCAGGCGCCAGGATATGACCGCCGGATGCAGCGACTGTTGTACGCTTTCCGCGGCCCATAGAATGCCGCAACCCCGGGGTGCGAACAGCCATTTGTGCAGATTGGCGGCATACCATTCCGCCCCACAGCCGGGAATATCCAGATCAAGGGTGCCAGGCGCGTGGGCGCCATCCACCAGAACCTGGGCGCCCGCGGCATGGCAGGCCGCAACCAGGCGGCGCAGAGGCAGAACGATGCCGGTTTCCGATGTGACATGATCCAGAATGGCAATGCGGGTGCGTTCGCTCAGGGCGCTCTCGACCGCGGCCATGGCGGCCGCATTGTCACTGATGGGAAACGGTATCTGTGCCGCCACCAGGGTGGCACCGGCGCGTTCGCAGGCATGGCGGGCCGCATTGGCCACCGCGCCATAGGTGTGATCGGTCACCAGAACCTCGTCGCCGGGTCCCAGATCAGCGGAGCGCAAAACCGCATTCACCCCGGTGGTGGCGTTATCGGTGAAAACGTAATCGTCCCCACGCCCACCCAGAATCTCTGCCACCCGGGCGGCCGCGGCGCGCAATTCAGGCTTCAATTCCCGCAGCATGAAACGGGCCGGATGCGCCTCGATCCGCTGCTTGATGGACCATTGTGCCGCCATGACTTCATTTGGCGTGACCCCCACGGTGCCGTGGTTCAGATAGATCGCGCCGGCCTCCAGGGACCAAAGATCCCGCATTCCATGTCCAAACGGTCCGGCCATGATCGATACCTCCTAGAGCAACCTGCGTTCATTTGAACGCAGGTTGCTCTAACCCTTTGAAATAGACCAAATTATCAGCCCAAACATGGAATCATTTATGGGCTGATAATTTGGGCTACTGGGCCGCGCCAAGGTTGACAGCCCCCTAGCCCACGCGGCGGCCGCGGCCGGCCCAGTAGGGCTCGCGCAGTGCTTTCTTGTCAGGCTTGCCCAAGGGCGTCAGGGGGATGTCATCCCTGACATCGACGGACTTTGGCGCATGCACCGCGCCCTTTGCCGCGCGGACCCGCTGGATCAGGGCGTCGGGGTCGACCTTGGCGCCCTGGCGGGGCACGACCACGGCCTTGACCGCCTCGCCCCACTTGTCATCAGGTACGCCAATGACGGCAGCCATGGCGACGTTCCGGTCCGTTGTCAGGATGTCCTCCACCTCACGGGGGAAAACATTGAAGCCGCCGGTAATGATCATGTCCTTCTTGCGGTCAACAATATAGAGGTAGCCGCGGTCGTCAGCCCAGGCCATGTCGCCGGTATGCAGCCAACCATGCGCCATGGTTTCCGCCGTTTGTTCAGGGCGCTGCCAATAGCCGTCCATCAATTGCGGCCCCTGGGCGCATATCTCGCCCACCTCTCCCGCCGGCACCAGCTGGTTGTCTTCATTCAACAGGCCAATTCGGACTGAAGCGCAGGGATGACCGCAGGCCGCGAACAGTTCGGGATCGTCCTTATTGTGGTCGCCCCGGCGGAGTACCGTCAGGGGGTAGCCTTCGGTCTGGCCGTAAAGTTGGCAAAACACCGGCCCGATCCGCTCCAACCCCTCCAAAAGGCGGGTCGGCGACATGGGCGCGGCGCCATATATCAGTAATCCCAGACTGGAGAGGTCGGCACTATCCAATTTCGGGTGATCCAGCAGGATACCGACCATGGTCGGCACCATCAGCACTGCGGAGACCCGCTCGGCCCCGATAGCGTCCAACACCGCGCCGGGGTCAAAGCCGTGCTGGAAATGCACCCGGCCGCCGCGCAACAGGGTCGGTGGAATCTTGGTGCCGCCGACATGGGAAATAGGGGCAACGGCGAGATAGACGATATCCTGGGGCCATTCGAAATCCGCCAGCACGGCGCCAACCATGGCGACATAGGAATGATGCCGGCGCATCGCCCCTTTGGACCGGCCGGTTGTGCCCCCCGTATAGCTCAACCAGGCCTCGTCGTCGGGCCTGGCCAGCAATGCCGGCGATACAGCCCCGGCCGCGACCGCGGCGGCCCGCAAATCAAGGCCGTATTCCGCCGCGCCAAGCGTGAAGACCTGCCGCAGGCGGTCCGTCCCGGCGGCCAGTTCACCGCCGCGGGCAAGGTAATTTTCCGTATCAACCAGCAGATAGTCGATTTCGCCATCTTCCAGAATGAACTGCTGATCCTCGAACGCGCCAAGGGGATGCAGGGCAGTCATACATAATCCCAGGGCCTGGGCGGCAACGCCTGCCAGCCAGGCCTCGGCCCGATTGGCGTTCAACAGCGCGATGCGCTGGCCCCGCACAACCCCGGACGCCTGCATGACCGCCTGATAGCGGCCAATCAGTTCGAGTGATTGGGCATAGGTGAAACTGCCGCCATAGCCGCTGAACGCGACCCGGTCGCCCCAGCGCGCCATGGCTCGCATCATCAGAGCGGCTGAAGTTAAACCCTGATACAGATCGGACATTTTGACGTCCTCAAGTCACCGTCAGGCTGGCCTGGCCCAGGCCGTCAACCTCGGTCACCATATGATCGCCCGGTTGCAGCCATTTTGTGGCCACGATCGAACCGGTCATAACCACATCGCCGGCGTGCAACATGGTGCCCCGCTGATTGAGATTGTTGGCCAGCCAGGCCAGCGGCACCAGGGGATGGCCCAGGGCGTCACCGCCGACGCCTTTGCCAACCACCTGGCCATTGATCAGCATGCGGCCGGCCAGCGCGGCCAGGTCGAGATCCCGCCAATCGCTGACCTCGGGGCCTAGTATGCAGCCGGCATTGAAGGAGTTGTCGGCGATCAACAGTTGCGCATCGATCAGCTTGTAATCGATGGCGCGGTCGTCGACGATTTCAATGGCCGCCATGCAGGCCGCCACGGCGCCGCGGATATTGTCCCGGTCATAGGGGCCGCCCGAGAGAGGCAGGTCATGGGCGAGACGCACCGCGATCTCGGATTCGACGCCGATATTGACGAAGTCGCCATACGGCAGACTAACCGCGCCAGGATGAATCCGGTTGGCAAAGATCGCCCCCTCGCAGGGTTGCGCCACGCCCACCAGTTCCTGCATCACTTTCGACGTCAGGGCGACCTTCCACCCGGCCACAGGGCCGGCGCCGGCCTCGATCCACAGGGCCTGCAAACGATCCTGCACCAGGTAGGCGGTGGCAACGTCGGGTGGCGCCAAAGCGCTGGGTAGCGGCGCGCCCTTATGGCCCGCTCGCGCCTCGGCGAAGAGATGCCGTGCGGCGCCCTCGATGGGATCGGAGTCAGGGTTGGAGGCCATGGTTCTCTACTCCTTTACAGCAACCAGCATGGTAAAAATGCCGCCGATGGGTTCGCGGGCAATTTCCTTCAGGCCCGCGACGGCGAACAGTTCACGCTGCATTTCGATAGTCGGCACCACATTGCCCCAGATCAGCTCATTGAATTGGGTCTGCACGGCGAAATTGAAGCCGGGATCGCGCAGCCCGGCCAGATCGGACGGATAGGTTTCATCCAGAATGAACAGATTGCCGCCGGTTTTTAGAGACCGGCCCACGTCCTTGAGTACGCTGGGCCGGATTTCGTCGTCGATTTCGTGCAGCACCTCGAACATGACCGCCAGATCGAATTCTTCGTCGCGGTCGATGCCGTCCGGGCCGACAGCCTCGACCGTCACCCGCCCGGCGACATCGCTGGTCGCGATGTTGGCGCGGGCCTGGATGACCCCATGGTGATCGATATCAACGCCATGACATTGGCTGTTGGGCCAGGCCTGGGCAATCTTGATCATCAGGCCCGCGGTACCACAGCCCACGTCCAACACCGCCGCGCCCGCCGTCAACTTTTCCTTCAGGCCGGGAATGCCGCCCAGCATGCGGCGCGCCACCACGGTATGGAAGCCGGCGGTGGTATCACCCACATGGCGGGAAAAATCTTCACCATGGTCTTGAAACCGGTGCCTCCCGCCGCTGCGGAAATATTCCGGGTAGCTGCGCAGATCATCGCTGCCGAAATTGACCGTACTGGCGATGTAGGGCGCGAGGTTGCGCGGATCGCCCGGATCGACCAATAACTTGTCCATCATGACGGCGAGGCGAAAGCAGCCCGCATCACCGGCCTCCAAAAAACCATAGTGATATCCGCTGCGGCACCAGACATCGACATAGGGAGCGTGCAGCCCCAAATCCGCCGCCAGATCAGACGGTTTGCAGCCGCTTTCCCCTGCGGCATGAATTTTTTCAAACAGGCCCAATTCCGAACCCATCGCCATATGGTGCACCGCGTGAAAGCCTTTCAGGTAGCTCCACAACAAATCGGTGGGGTCGTCGGCTGGCGTCTCTGTCATGACTGCGTCCCTTTTGTCATCGATCGGCTTTCAGGTTATTTCAAAGCGGCGAGTGCGGCGGTAAACCCAGCCAATGAAACCGGCACGGTAATTTGTTGCTGCTGGCTGTCCTGAAAAGCCAACTTGGCCTGCTGGCCGGATTTCAGGTTCTTCAACAGCTCCCCTTCCAGGGCCATGCGCGTGTGGCAACCATTGGGCAAACAAATTTCCACCGGTATCCGCAAGGTCTCGCCGTCATCAATCTGCAACAACAGACCGGAGGGCAGATATACACCCAGGGGCAGCGTCAGAAACACCATGGCTGGTTTGCCCGGATCAGGATAGCGCACGCCGACGCGAAGCACGTCGCGATTGTCCTTCTGTGTTTTGGCGGTCTGCATGATGAAGCAGCGTTCCGGGCTTTCGTCGTTTTGCTTCTCGCAGCGCAGACGCCAGTCCTTAAAATCCTTCTCGCGGGCCGTGATGGCATGGGCCGGCGCCAGACTGCTCAGGATATACAGAAGAATGGCAATAGCCGCTGTGGGTCGGGCAGTGGCAAACATAATATTGTCCTGTTGTTGTCCCTTTGGGGTTGCATGGAAATGTAGCCGCTTTCCGGCAGAGGCAACAACCGCTTTGCGTCTTCCATCAACCGGGCCCTGTTGCCATACTGACCTATCGAAATTGTTGGGATCACAACGCCATGGCCGCTTTGTCTCTGAACGCCGCCAACACCATGCCCGAAGGCGGGCTGACCGGTTGTTTCGTTGGCCGCGTCTGGCTGCCAGGCGACGGGGGCGGTCCGACACCGGTCCTGGTCACGGACGACGGGGTGTTCGATCTTTCATCCGTAGCGCCCACCCTGGCCGGTCTTTTGGCCAAGGACGATCCGGCGGCGGCGGCACGCAGTATGCCTGAAACCGGCGGCGCGCGTCTGGGCGATACCGCGGCAATCCTCGCCAACAGCGCCCATCAGAGCCGAAATAGTGATGAACCGTATTTTCTGGCGCCCAGCGATTTACAGGCCCTGAAGGCCTGCGGCGTTACGTTCGTGCGCTCCATGCTGGAGCGGGTGATCGAAGAACAGGCCAAGGGCGATCCGGAACAGGCGGCGGAAATTCGCGCCGCCATTGGGGCCGAGATTGGCCGGTCCCTGGCCGATGTCATCCCCGGTTCGGACGATGCCGCCCGGATCAAGGGCGTTTTGACGGAACGCGGCCTGTGGTCGCAATACCTGGAAGTGGGCATCGGCCCGGATGCCGAGGTCTTTACCAAGGCCCAGCCCATGTCGGCGGTTGGCGCCGGCGCGGAGATCGGCATCCATCCCAAATCCATCTGGAGCAATCCGGAGCCCGAGGTCGTCTTGGCGATTGCCCCATCCGGACGGATCGTTGGCGCCTGCCTGGGCAACGATGTCAATTTGCGCGATTTTGAGGGCCGTAGCGCGTTGTTGCTGGGCAAGGCCAAGGATAATCGTGCCTCCTGCGCCGTAGGTCCATTCATTCGCCTTTTTGATGGCGGCTTCAACCTGGATCACGTACGGGCAATGGAAATCAGCCTATCGGTCAACGGCACGGACGGCTTCGAGTTGCAGGGCCGCTCGTCAATCGCCGAAATCAGCCGCGATCTGGCCGACCTGGCGGCGTACGCCTGTGGCGACCATAACCAATATCCCGACGGTTTGTTGCTGTTTACCGGCACCATGTTTGCGCCAACCAAGGATCGCGATGCGCCGGGCCAAGGCTTCACCCACCACCTGGGTGACATCGTCAGCATTACCAATCCCCTGTTGGGCGGCCTGATCAACCAGGTCAACCATACGGACAAGATTCCGCCCTGGAGCTTTGGCCTCGGCGCGCTGATGGCCAATCTGGCGGCCCGGGGCCTGTTATGAACCCGGATATCTTGCGCCAGCTGGCCGCTGTTTCCACTGCCACGGTCACCATGCAGTTGTTGAAGCGAGGCCTGCGCAATTGTTTCATTCGGGGCGCCGTGCCGTTGAATACAGCACACTGCCGCTTCGCGGCCGAGGCGTATACCCTGCGCTTTATCCCCATGCGCGAGGACCTTTCCCAGGTCGAGGTTTTGGCTGATCCGGAATACCCGCCGCGCAAGGCAATCGAAGACATCACCCCCGGCCTGGCCCTGGTGATTGACGCCCGCGGGGATCCGGGCGCCGGCGTCATCGGTGATATTCTGGCCGCCCGGCTTCAGGAACGCGGTGTGGCGGCGGTGGTCAGTGATGGTCCGGTGCGCGACGCGGCGAAGGTGGCCGGAGGTTTGTTACCTGTGTTTTGTGCTGGTAGCGCGGCGCCAGCCAGCCTGAATGTCCATTTTGGGGCCGATTTGCAATGCCCCATTGCCTGTGGTGGCGTTGCGGTCATACCCGGTGACGTCCTGTTGGGCGACAGCGACGGGGTGGTGGTGATCCCCGCGGCCCTGGCGGCGGCGGTGGCCCGTGATGGTGTCGAGCAGGAACAACTGGAAGATTTTCTGAAGCAACGGGTCGCCGACGGCCATCCCACCATCGGCACCTATCCGCCCAATCCCGAAACCTTGCGGGCCTACGAGGATTGGAAACACAGTGAACGGGATCATCGGTAACCAAGGCATCGCGGAGAGATAATATGACGACATTCGTGCTCATACATGGCTCTTACCAGGGCGGCTGGATTTGGCAACCGGTGGCAACCCGACTGCGCGCCGCGGGTCACCAGGTCTGGGCGCCGTCCCTGGATGGCTGCGCCGAACGGGGCGGCCAGTTGCGCCCGGGTATCACCACGGAAACCCAGGCGGCGGAGATCGCGCAGCTGTTGTTCTACGAGGATCTCGACGACAGCGTGCTTGTGGGCACCTCGAGCGGCGGCATGGTCATGGCGAAAGTGGCGGAAATTGCCCGCGAACGCGTCGCCCGGCTGGTCTTCGCCGACGCCTTGGCGCTGCAGCATGGCGAGGCCATCACCGACATCGTCAACCGGCCGGCCTCGGTCAATACGGGGCTGGCGCTGGGTCCCTCGCGCGAGGACGCCGAGGGGCGGCTGTTCGCGGACCTGGAGCCGGACTTGCGGGCCTGGGCGGTGGCCCGTTACACCCTGCATCCGATCGGTGTTCACACATTGCCGGTGCAACTGGAACGCTTTTGGACCCAAAGCTGGGACGCCACGGTGATCTATTGCCGGCGCGCGGTCAATCCCGGCGAAGCCCATCAGCGCCGCTGCACCGAGGCCCTGGGGGCGCGCTGGCATGAACTCGATACCGGCCATTATCCCATGTTGAGCGCAGCGGACGATCTGGCCCGGCTGATCCAGAGCGGCTAGACCACGTTCACAGAACATAGATCCGTTTGATGGCGCGTGGAGGTCATTCGGGTAGGCGTTTTGCGCC
>JAJFGG010000124.1 GCA_021776235.1 Alphaproteobacteria bacterium
ATACACTGTCCCCCTTTACCATTAATAGTACACTGTCCCCGTCTATGCCCGGTTAATGCCCGTTTATGCGTTTACTGTGTCCCCGTTTACGGCCCGTTGCCACGGGCCGTGACGTGATAAATGGCGCCGGGATATTCGATGCGCGGAGGACGGGCCATGACGGCAAGATAAGGGATGTTTTGTCAAAATGTATGACCTGACCCCTTTTATCGGATCAGCACCCCCGGCACCCAGTATTCTGGCCGCATAAACGTGCTGAAGACCACTTGCGCCGGAAATGAAGCGGTCTTTTCGTTGGCCGCGAGCTAACAGCGTCGCGGGAAGCGCTTGTTTACCTGCCGGGGCAGGCCTTTGAAATCAGTGCAAATCATTGTGGCTGGACAAAGCCTATACCGCGTACGATAAAATATTGCCGACAGTGATTGGTGCAAGCGCAGGAAAAAAGGTGTCGCGAAATGTCAGACAAAGTCCTTACAGCGTCAGAAAACGATTTCAAGGTTATCGGCACGCGACCGATCCGGCCGGACGGTATCGATAAAGTCACCGGCCGGGCGCTTTATGGCGCCGATCGCTATGCGCCCGGCATGCTTGTTGGCAAGGTGCTACGCAGTCCGCATCCCCATGCGCGCATCAGGGCAATTGATACAGCCAGGGCGGAAGCTCTCGCGGGCGTCAAGGCGATCATAACCAAAGACGACTTTGGGCCAGTGCCGGCCAGCCAAAAGGCAACGCTATACAATGTCATGGCTCAAGATAAGGCGCTGTTTGAGGGGCACGCCATTGCCGCGGTCGCAGCGGTCGACAATGCAACGGCCCTCAAAGCGCTGGAACTGATCCAGGTCGATTACGAGATTCTACCCCATGTCACTGATGTCGTTGCAGCGATGGCCGATGATGCGCCGCTGGTGCATGACGACAACTTCACGAAAGGTGTTGAGCCGAAACCGGAGACGCCATCGAATATCGCCGCCCGCCTGGAATTCGGACATGGCGATGTCGACGCCGGATTTGACGCAGCGTCGTTTGTCATCGAAAAGGAGTTTGCGACGGAAGCGGCGCATCAGGGTTACATTGAACCCCCCGCATGTCTGGCAACTTATTCCGACGACGGCAGTTCAGAACTGTGGTGTACGACCCAAGGCCACTTCATGGTGCGCGACACGTGCGCCGCTCTATTGGGCATAACCGTTTCCAGGTTAAGAGTGAGCGCTTCGGAAATTGGTGGCGGCTTTGGCGGCAAGACGGCTGTTTATCTCGAACCTTTGGCGCTTGCATTGTCGCGTAAGTCCGGGCGGCCGGTGAAGATGGTCATGAGCCGGTCGGAAGTTTTCCGGGCCGCCGGGCCGACCTCCAGTTCATCGATGCGGGTAAAGATTGGTGTCGACAAAGACGGCCGCATCACCGCTGCGGACGCGCTTCTCAACTACCAATCCGGCGCGTTTCCCGGCTTTATTACCATGCTGGGCGCCATGTCGGCTTTCGCCTGTTACAATTTGGAAAATGTGCGCTCCGTCGGCCACGAGGTGATTACGAACCGGCCGATGCAGGTCTCCTACCGCGCGCCTGGCGCACCGATCAGCAATTTTGCTGTCGAAAGCGTCATCGATGAGCTGGCCCGCAAGTTGGACATGGATCCAATCGAATTCCGCTTGAAGAACGCCGCCAGAGAGGGTGATAAATCGTCCTATGGTCCCCGCTACGAACAAATCGGCTTGGCAAAAACGTTGGAGACGGTGCGCGAACATCCCCACTACCAGGCGGCGCTTTCAAAGGGGCACGGACGAGGCGTTGCCGTCGGGTTTTGGTTCAATTTTGGCGGATTGACCGCAATATCATTGAACGTCAACTCCGATGGTACTGTCACCGTATCGGTCGGGCGCCCGGATATTGGTGGAAGCCGTGCTTCCATGTGTCTAATGGCGGCGGAGGAGCTGGGAATTCCGTACGAAAACGTCCGCACAATTATCGCGGACACCAGTTCGCTTGGGTATAATGATACGACCGATGGCAGTCGCACGACATTTTCCAACGGCCTGGCAATTATCCAGGCCGCACGCCAGGCGAAGGCGATCATGTGTGCGCGCGCGGCCAAGATGTGGGATCTGCCGGCGGAAGCTGTCGAATGGGTTGATGGCGCAGTACAGCCATGCGGGCCAAATGCCGGCGATTTCCCGCCTGTGAGTATTGCCGAAATCGCCGCCAAGGCAGCGCAGACCGGCGGCCCGATCGCGGGTCATTTCGAAGTCAATGCCGAAGGCGCCGGTGTTAGTTTTGCCGCCCACATCGCCGATGTGGAAGTTGATGAAGATACAGGTCGGACCACGGTTCATCGCTACACTGTCGTTCAGGATGCTGGTAAGGCGATCCACCCGGCATACGTGGAGGGTCAATATCAAGGCGGCGCGGCGCAGGGTATTGGGTGGGCTCTCAACGAGGGGTATATCTATGGTGACGACGGGGTGATGCAGAACCCTGGTTTCCTTGATTACAGGATGCCGGTCTGTTCCGATCTGCCAATGATCGAAACGAAAATTATCGAAATCCCGAACACGGGTCACCCCTATGGTGTCCGCGGCGTTGGCGAAACATCAATTGTGCCGCCACTCGCAACCATCGCCAATGCGATCCGTTCGGCTACGGGCGTGCGCGTCAATCAAGTGCCGATGGCGCCGCCGGTTGTGCTGAAGGCCCTGGAAGAGAACTAGGCAACGTTCGGGTGGTCAAGGTGGTCTTGTGGGGCGGGCTGCGGAGTAAGGCAGGGGGCCAGTCTGAATTACAAATTGCCGCCTCGACCATTCGAGAAATATTCTTGCGGCTTGCCAAAGACTTCCCCGACCTGGAAGCAGAACTGGAACATAATGTCTCGGTGGCAGTCGACGGCAAGGTCTACCGCGACGCCTTGTTTGTGACCGTAGATGATGCTTCAGAGGTGGTCATTTTGCCTAAGCTACAGGGCGGGTAGGTGTCTCCTGCGGGTTTGGTCCCAACAACGCAAACGCCGGCGCGGGAATGCCAATACAGAAAAGACTGTAAGACGAAAAAGGGAATGTCCGCTGTTGGCACATTTGTTCCCTAAGCCACTTTCGGCGCCGTTTCTGCCGCTCAGCCAATATCTAGAGCAATTCCGGTCTATTCTGGGTCATTTGATGGCGACGCTGAGCTTGTCGGTCACACTTTCACCGCGCCTCGTCCTCGACCCGCTTGATTGCCTGGCAGGTGATTTACCTGTTCACACGGCCGGTTTAGGGTTCATGGCATTTCCGAATATGGAGGCAACCGGATGCTCTCACCCGACTTGATTTTGTATGGCGGCAAGATCGCCGTAATGGATACGGATGACCGTTTCGTCTCGGCCCTCGCCGTGCACAACGGCAAGATTGCCGCCATCGGGACCGATGACGACATCCGCGCGCTCACCGGTGCGGGCACCAAAGCGGTCGATCTAGAGGGGCGTACAGCGATCCCTGGCATCGTTGACAGCCATGCCCACCCCGATGCCTACGCGGCGCGGATTGCGAATTGGGAAATGGTGAGCCCGGACAAGATCGAGGCCCGGGCAGGACTGCTTTCATGTATCGCGGCTCTGGCCGAGGCAAGGGGACCGGATGACTGGATTGTCTGCTATCGGTTCGACGATGTGAAATCGGGTGGCTATCCGAGCCTGGCCGAGATGGATCAGGCGGCCCAGGGGCGCCCGCTCTTCATCCAGCGTACCGATGGCCATCTTGGGCTGGCCAACAGCCGGGCCTTTGCGGAAGTGGGCCTCGGGACCGATCCGTCGGATCCGCCGTTCGGCAGCTTCGACCGGGATCCCGCGACCGGCACGATCACGGGGCTATGCCGGGAGGCCGCCATGCATGTTTTCCTGAGCCAGATAGAGGCCGCCAACACGCCCGAGATGCTCGCCGATGGGCTCGAGCGGGTCTTCGCCGAATGGCGTGGCTACGGGATCACCAGCGTCTACAATTCGTTGTGCGGGCGCAAATCGATCGAGGCCTATCAGATGTTGCGCGCCGAGGGCAGGTTGGCAATGCGTGTCGGCGTCATCGTTTCAGGCCGCGAGGAGGGACTGGTCGAGAGCTTTATCCGTGCCGGGATTCACTCAGGCCTCGGCGACGACTGGCTGCGGGTGATTGGCGTCGAATGGTGCCCGGACTGTTCGACCTCTGGCCGTACGGCAGCCTATTACCAACCCTATGTCGGCACTTCTGTGCTCGGCGAGCCCCAACCCAATACCGGAACGCTGCTCTACGATGGTACGGACCTTTCGGCGCGGGCTGTTGCGGCGCACAAGGCGGGGCTGCAGGTGATGATCGAAGGCGTCGGCGACCGGGGCATCGACTTTGCGCTCGATGCAATAGAAGCGTGCCTTGCGGCCGACCCGCGCCCTGATCACCGGATGCGGGTGGAGCATTGCTGCTATGTCACGCCGCCGATTCTGGAGCGCTTGCAACGGCTCCAGGTGATTGACAGTTCCGCCACCGGGTTCATGTACGACCTGGGCGGCGCCTATGTCGCCAATCGTGGTCAATCGGCGATGCGTCACATGTGGCCGCATCGAAGTCTGATCGATGCCGGCGTCCCGGCACCCGGGCATTCAGACGCAATGGTTTGTCAGGCCAATCCGTTCCTGGCACTCTGGTCAATGATCACGCGCCGCTCCGATGATGGCGCGGATTTGGACCAGAGCCAGGCGGTGTGCCGGGCGGAGGCGTTGCATGCCTACACCACCCTGGGCGCGTATTCGGGCCGTGAAGAAGCCGTGAAAGGATCGATCGAGCCGGGCAAACTTGCCGATGTAGTCATTCTCGACCGGGATTACTTCACCTGTCCCGAGGACGAGATACGCGACATTCAGGTGCATGCCACTGTTTTGGACGGCGACATCCTGCATCACGGATGAATGGCTTTCAGATTATATCGCTCATAACGCGGCTTAGAGCGCGGCAACGCTGTCTGGGGCCATCGTCGCCTTATATCTCCGGTCCTGGGTTTCGCCGCGTAACAGCGCAAGCTCCGTGGCCAGCGCCTCCCTACCGGCGGCGGCTTCAGGGTCCGTGGGGTGGTAAGTGAATTCGCTGTCTTCTCCGGCTACCCGGGTACCGATCACCGTTCGCGGCTGCGTGTAATCGTACGGCAAGGCGCGGTGCAGTAACGCCCGGTTATCCCACACCAGCAGATCGCCGGGCCGGTAATTATGTTCGTACACCCGCGCCTCATCGGCGACGACGAAATCCAACAGCGATTTCAACAGCGCCCGGCTTTCCGCCCGCGATAGCCCCGGAACGCCAAACGCGTGGCGCCCGATAAAGAGGTTTTTGACACCGGTCTGCGGGTGCACCTTCACCAACGGGCGCAGATAGGCCTCGCCATGATAAATCGTGCCCTCCTGCACCGCCGGGAAATCGCCCAGGTCGTTGGCTTGGGAATAAAGGTTCGAATGATAGGCGGCAAGATCGGCGATGCGGTCCTTTGTCGCCTGATCCAATGCGGCGTAGCCGGCCCGCATATCGGCCAGCCCGGTGCCGCCGCCCTGTTCGGGCACTACTACCGCAGACAGCATGGCGCATTTGCTGCTGTAGGGCTTATAGGTCGAATCCGTGTGCCAGGTTTCATTGCCGAGGATCATCCGCATGCGCTGGGAGTTGATGTCATAGACGACGCCCGGCGTGCCATCCGCATTGGCGTCCTGGTTCGACAAAAAGGGCACGACGGCAAATTCCAGTTCGCCAAAATTTTTGGCGAAGGCAATGGTGTCATCGTCAGAAGGAAAGAGTTCGGAGAAGACCAAAAAGCCACGGTCCAGCAGCGCCGCCTCGATGGCCGCAAAGTCGGCATCGCGCAACGCGCCGATATTGGCGCCGGTGACAATGGCGCCGAACGACTTGTTTTCAACAGGGGTAATTTTCACTTTTGTTTCCTCCGATGACGGGCAACAGAAAAACGTACAGGAGACGGAGTACTGACAGACCTGATTATCCTGCGTCGGGTTGTTAATCGCAATCAGCTTTATTGACTCCAGTAGGCGCGCCAAGGCTTGCATCTGGGAAAGACCGGCCAAAAGTCTTCACCCCGTCAGCCACGAAGCTTTGACATCCTCTCACTGGCTATCCGCTCAAAGGTGAGAAGCTGTTCGTCTTTCTAAGGATAAGCCAACACGAACTCGTTTACGCCGCAATCCATGTACGGCCCTGGGATACCGCTTATTGGCACTCTTCGAGGGTCACGGCATGAAGCCGCGATTTCCGCTTCTCCCCCAACTTCGAGCTAAGCCTGAAAAACCGTGGACCGTCGAGAATGACCCATAGCAGGCGTAGAGATGCCGTGTGTCTTCATGTTTGAATTATCTCACGATCCGCCGAACGGGCCGTTTCAGTCCGAGGTTTTCGCGCAGCGTGCGGCCTTCGTACTCTCGGCGGAAAAGGCCGCGGCGCTGCAACTCGGGCACCACGAGGCGGGCGAAGCGCTCAAGGCCGGTGGGAACCACCGGCGCGGCAATCATGAATCCGTCACAGCCCTTGTCACGATACCAGGCCTCCATGACGTCGGCGACCTGTATG
>JAJFGG010000125.1 GCA_021776235.1 Alphaproteobacteria bacterium
GGCAGGTGCCGGCCGGCGCGACCTGTATCGGCCAACGCTGGCACACGGCGGCATCGGGGCCTAACACAAGTGGCTCGTTCAGGACCTCCAGCCAGCCTTCGTCTTCGACCCGCAAACGCCACTCACTCAGCGCGCCGTCACCGCCGCGCCTGGCATGCGCGAGGGTAGCCCCTTGGCTCGCCAGATGTACGGCGGCGCCTGCCTCGACGCGGATGCATTGGCGCAGGACATCGTCCCGGAACAACCCGCCAGAGGAAGATTGTGGAATGACCGTGGCCATGCCAGGGGGTCCATCGTCCAGGTGGAACGGTTGGGTCAGGCTCCAGGGATAGGCAACACGCCGCCGTGTCAACTCTGTACGCCCATGGCGGCCGCGGCAAAAATGCAGCGATAGTTGCGGCGCCTGACCTGTGCTCAGCGCCCTCAAGACAGAAACAGGACGTCGTGGCGAATGGCCTCGATCACCTTTTCCAGCCCGAGCCCTCGGCGGCAGTCGGTGACCGCTACCGGCCTGCCTTCGCGGACCAAAACTGACTCCGCAACCATGCGCTCCAGATCGACACCCACATGCGGCGCCAGATCAGCCTTGTTGACCACCAGCAAATCGCTCTGCAACACGCCCGGCCCGCGCTTGCGCGGTATATCACCACCCCCGGCCACATCGATAACGAACATCCACCAGTCCACCAGGTCGAGGGAGAAGGTCGACGCGAGATTATCGCCGCCGCTTTCCAGCATAATCAGCTGCAGGCCCGGATGCTGGTTTTCGAGCTGCTCGGCCGCCAGCAGATTAAGCGTCGGATCCTCGCGGATCACGGTGTGTGGGCAGGCGCCGGCTTCCACGGCAACGACCAGGTCCGGATCAATCAGGCCGCTGCGCCGCACCCGTTCGGCGTCCTCTTGTGTCACCAGGTCATTGGTAATGACGGCAAGTTTGATGCCCGCCTGCAACAGTGGCGGGATCAAAGCTTCCAGCAGCGCGGTCTTGCCGGAGCCGACCGGCCCGCCGATGCCAATGCGCGCGGGCCCGTGCGCGTCCGCTGCATTCTTTTGTTTCGCGGTCATCGCAACAGGAACTTCTGCGCCAGCGGCACTTCGGTGGCGGGTTCGCAGCTCAACAGTTTGCCGTCGGCGTAGACCTCGAAGGTTTGCCCATCCACGGTGATTTCAGGCAGTGCATCATTATGTAACATGTCCCGTTTTCCCATCGAGCGGACGTTGTCGATCTGAACGAAACGCTTGGCGACGCCCAGTTTTTTCTCCGTTCCCGCCTCGATCGCCAACCTGCTGGCAAAAGTGACACCAAGCTCCGGTACGGCCCGGCCGAAGCTACCCCACATCGGCCGCTGAACCACGGGCTCGGCACCGATGTGGCTGCCGTTGCCATCGCCCATGGCCGACCACACGACCTCGCCAGACTTGATCACCATTTGCGGTTTGAGTCCGAACGAAGCGCGCGGCCAAAGCACCAGATCCGCCATCTTGCCCGGTTCGATTGAACCCACATGGCGGTCGATGCCGGCCGCGCGGGCAGGATTGATCGTGTATTTCGCGATATAGCGCAGGATGCGGGCATTATCGGCCCGTGCGGTCTTCTCCTCCCGAAGCCGGCCGACCCGTTCCTTCATGACACTGGCGAGTTGCCAACAATTGGCGATGTTCTCCGCCAACCGGCCCATACCCTGGCTATCGGTGGCGAAGATCGAGATCGCTCCCATGTCGTGCAGCAGGTCCTCCGCCGCCATGCTCTGGGGACGGATGCGGCATTCGGCGAATGCGACATCCTCCGGCAGGGCATAATTCAGAATGTGGCAAAGCATGGTCATCGGCACGCCCTCCTCGAGCGCGGCCGGGGTGAAGGGGTTGGTTGGATTTGTCGACGACGGCAGCACATTTGGCTGCCCATTGACTTTCAGGATGTCCGGCGAGTGCCCACCGCCGGCGCCTTCGACGTGATACATATGGATGGTGCGGCCATCGATGGCGGCAAGGGTGTCTTCACAATAGCCGAACTCGTTGATGGTGTCGGTGTGCAGGCAAACGGCGAAATCATTGGCATCGGCCGCCCGCAAGGCGCCATCGATCACCGCCGGCGAAGCGCCGAAATCCTCGTGCACCTTGACGCCAAGGGCGCCGCCACTGACAGATTCCTCCACCGCGCCCACATCCATGCAGCCCCGGCCCAGAAAGCCGAAGTTCAGCGGGAAGGCATCGCAGGCCTGGATCAGACGGCCCAGGATGTTCGGGCCCGAGCTGCTGACGTCGAAATGCGGTCCCGGCGACATGCCGATCATGGTCGTGATGCCGCCGGCCAGCGCGTGCCAGGCCTGTTGCGGCGAAAGGAAGTGGGCATGCGCCTCGATCCCGCCGGGCGTCGTGATGAAAAAATCGCCGTGCACAACCGTTGTGTTGGGCCCGCAGCGCAGGGCGGCATCGACGCCATCCATGATGTCGGGATTGCCGGCCTTGCCGACACCGACGATCAAGCCGTCGCGGATGCCGATGTCACCTTTCACAACACCAAGCACGGGATCAATAATGGTGCAGTTTTGTACGACCATATCGAGGGCGCCGGAAGCATATGTCCCCGTGGTCTGGAAGCCTTCGCCGTCGCGCATCACCTTGCCGGCGCCGGTGGTTAATTCATCGCCGAAGACGGCATGGTCATGCTCGACCTCCGCCAACAGCGTGGTGTCGCCAAGGCGCACCATGTCGCCCGTGGTGGGGCCGAACATCTGGGCGTAGGCCTGTCGGGAGATACGTGCCATGTCAGTCATCCCCCGCGCTGATGTAGCCGCGCCTGCGCGCCTCATCCAAGGCTCTCTCACGCACCGACTGATCGCCGATCGCACCATTGGTAAGGCCGCCGAAGCCCTGCACGTTGCCTGAACCCCCGTATCGGACCAGCGGCACCATCTTGGGCACGCCGGGGTCGAAGCGGGCACCCACGCCGGATGGCACGTCCAGATGCATGCCGAATGAGGTCTCGCGGTCGAACTGCAACATGCGATTAACCTCGAAAAAATGGGCGTGACTGCGCACCTGGATGGTGCGATCGCCGGCATTCAGCACTTCGACCTCCGCCGTCTCTCTGCCGGCATTCACTTCTATTTCGCCTTCAGCCGTGATGATCTCGCCCGGCGTGACGGCATCCGAAAGCGCCTCGGTGCCAGGGGCAATCGGGTCGAACACGGTGACCAGTTTGGTGCCCTCCGCCATGCTCACTTCCACGGAAACAAGGCGCAGCATGCTACGGACACCCGGCAGCAGATCGTCCTCGTTGAGGACGCTGGCGCCGAATGCCACCAGATCAGGATGTGACAGCCCACGCCGGGCCGCCGTCATAATCTCATCGCATAGCAAGGCCACTGCCTCGGGATGACTGAGGCGAATGCCCTGCGCGCGATAACGTCTCGCCAACTCGGCGGCGCTGAAGATCGTCAGCCGGTCAAGCTCGGTGGGGGTCAGGTTCATGATCGTATCCTCATGCTAGCCTAGAGCAACCTGCGTTCATCTGAACGCAGACAAGTTGCTCTAGCTCTTTAGAATAGATCAAATTATCAACCCAAAAATGATTCCATTTTTGAGTCGTTTGATCTAGTTGGCGAAAAGCCCGGCACCAGCGGTGCCGTGGCGCATCATGGCGATGTCGCTGAGCGGGCTGAACGATGTCGCTGTCTCTGGAAGGGTCTCTTCGGCCAGCTCCGCCAGGCGGGGTGTTAACGACGCAATCGTCTGCTGAACTTCAACGGCGCCCGCCATGCCCAGGCGTATTGCCACGCTGCCCAATCCGGCGACGAAGCTGTAGCCGGCAATCCCCAGGGCCAACCGAACTTCGGGGACCAAGTGGGCAAAAAGGGCACCCTGTATCACCGGAAGATGACCGCGCAGGTTACCGTTGCGGCACTCCCGTTGCAGGGCGGCCGCGCCGGGCGTACCCAGACGTACGTGG
>JAJFGG010000126.1 GCA_021776235.1 Alphaproteobacteria bacterium
GTTGGGGTTTTCATCCTCCACCGTCAAAAACACCGGCTGTTCCCCGGGCGGGCCATCGCCGCTGCTGCCATGGGGCAGCCAGGATCTCTCTTCATAGGTCCACAAGGCGCCGTTCAAAGCCTCGACGCGCTCCTGGGAACCGGCCAGGACGATAGCCCGATGTCCGCGTTCCAAAGCCTTTTCCAACAACTTCGGCAAGGCCTTTTCCAAGGGCCAGTGCAGTAAATGATAGAATCCGACCTCGGTCATCGCCGCAGGTCTATTTGCCGCCTTCGTAGTGGCTGGCCACCAACCGGTCCAACAGACGCACGCCCCAACCGGTGCCGCCCTTGGGCACTGTCGGCTTGCCCTGATCGCCCCAGGCCACACCGGCGATGTCCAGATGAGCCCAAGGCACCTTGTTGACAAAGCGTTGCAGGAACTGCGCGGCGGTGATGGAACCGGCATCACGGCCGCCGATGTTCTTCATATCGGCAATGGCGCAGTTGATTTTCTTGTCGTAGGCATCGGACAGGGGCAGGCGCCAGACACCTTCGTCGACCTCTGCCCCGGCCTCGAACAATTGCCGGGACAGCTTGTCGTCATTGGAAAACAGGCCGGCATTTTCATGCCCCAGGGCGATGATCATGGCCCCCGTCAGGGTCGCCAGATTAACCATGAATTGCGGCTTGAAACGTTGCTGCGTGTACCAAAGAGCATCGGCCAGGACCAGGCGGCCTTCGGCGTCGGTATTCAGGATTTCGATGGTCTGCCCGGACATGGAGGTGACGATGTCGCCAGGGCGTTGCGCCTTGCCGTCGGGCATGTTTTCCACCAGGCCGACAACGCCGATGGCGTTTACCTTGGCCTTGCGTCCCGCCAGGGCCTTCATCAAACCGATAACGGTGCCGGCGCCGCCCATGTCCCATTTCATCATTTCCATGCCCGGCCCGGGTTTCAGGGAAATGCCACCGGTGTCGAAGGTCACGCCCTTGCCCACGAAGGCCACGGGCTTGGCCTTGGCGCTGGCGCCCTGCCAACGCATGACCACCATGCGGCTTTCCCGCGGACTGCCCTGGCCGACGCCCAGCAGGGCGCCCATGCCCAGTTTTTCCATACGGGCCTCGTTCAGCACCTCGACCTTGACGCCCAGCTTGCTCAAGCTCTTGCAGTGCTGGGCCATGCTGTCGGGATACAGTACGTTGGCCGGCTCGCTGACCAGATCGCGAGTCATGAAGACGCCATCAGCGATCGCGTCCAATGCCTTGAATTGCCGGCGGGCAACGGCAGGTGCCTGAGACAGCACCGAAACGGCGGAGACGCTGGGCTTGTCCTTGGGCTTCAATTTCGTGCGGTATTTATCGAAGCGGTAACTGGCCAACCGGGCGCCATAGGCCAGGCAGGCGGCGCTGGCAGCCGGCTCCGCCTTGGCGCCGGCAATGGCGTCGCAGGCCATGGTGATGTTTTTCAGGCCGCAGTTGGCCAGGCGTTGCAGAGCCGTGCCGCCGAAATTCTCCAGATCAATCTGCTTGATGGCCTTGGCCTCGCCCAGTCCGCCCAGCAATACCCGGTCCGCGCCGACACCCGCCGGGGCCAGAATATCCAGCCATTGCCCCTTGCCGCCATCAAAGCGGGAGGCCTTGATGGCCCGGCCGATGGCGCCCTTGCTCGCCTTGTCCAATTGCTTGGCGGTGTCCAGCAATTTGCTGCCCTTCAGGGCGCCAACGACCAGCGCGCCGGAGCTCGGTAATTTATGTGCGTTGATGGTGATCCTCATGAACGTCCCCTGATTGTCGCGGCGTCGGCGCGGCGAAATGAAAATTGACCAAAGCGTATCTTACGGCTGAACGGCGGCAGCGCAAGCGGGGCCTGGATGATTGACCGGAATCTGGCGCAGGGGCGCCATGTTTCTGTTATTTCACCGCGCGGCGCTGTATGATTCCGCCCGTGCACAGACTGCAACGATATATCCTTCGGCAAATGGCCGGCCCGTTTGTTTTTTTTCTGCTGTCGTTGACAGGCGTAATCTGGTTGACGCAATCGCTACGATTTGTAGACCTGATCATCAACAAGGGCCTGTCGGCCTCGTACTTTGCCCAATTGACCCTGCTGATCCTGCCCAGCGTGCTGACGGTGATCCTGCCCATCGCCCTGTTCGCGACGGTATTGTACGTCTATCACAGTATGGACGGGGACAGCGAAATTGTCGTCATGCGGGCCTCCGGTCTGGGCAATTTCGCCCTGGCCAGGCCGGCCGTGACCCTGGCCATTGCTGTCACCCTGGTTGGCTATTTCCTCTCCTTGTACCTGATGCCCACGGGCCAGCGGGCCTTTAAGGATATGAAGACCTCGCTGCGGACCAATCTTTCCTATGTGCTGTTGCAGGAAGGCACCTTCAATACCATTGGCGACAGCCTGACCGTATATATCCGGGCCCGGCAGTCGGGCGGCGAGATGCTGGGCATACTGGTGCATGACAGCCGCGACAGGCAGCGCCCGGTAACCATGATCGCGGAAAAGGGCGCCATGGTCCGCACCGCGGGCGGGCCCCGGTTCATTATGGTCAACGGCAATCGGCAGCAGATCGACCATGCGGCCGGACAATTATCTCTGTTGCAATTCAACCGTTACGCCCTTGATTTGAGCCAGTTCGTGCAACGGGACGAGGATCGCTGGCTGGAACCGGGCGAACGCTATCTGCACGAATTGTTCTGGCCTGGAACCAATGCCGACGACCTGGCCAACGCAACCCGCATGCGGGTGGAAGGGCATGACCGTCTCGCATCACCTCTGTACAGTCTGGCCTTTACTCTGATTGCCCTGGCGGCGGTGCTGGGGGGCGATTTCAGCCGCCGGGGCCGGCGTTGGCGTATTGTCCTGGCGGTGGCCTGTATTGGCCTGACACGGGCCGCGGGCCTGGGCCTGGTTGGATTATCGGCCAAGGTCCCGGCTTTGATCCCACTGTTGTATCTGAATATCATTCTGGTCATGGTGCTTTGTGTTTATGTTCTGATGCGGGGCCGGATTTGGCGGCGCCGGCGCCAGCCCTGGCTGCATCCCGGCGGCAGGCAATATCAGGGACCATCGGGATAATGCGCCTGTCGCCCACATTTTCCCTGTACCTGGGACGGCAGTTTCTGCTTGGCATCGGCTTTGTCATGGCCGTTCTGCTGGCATTGATCTTCCTGATCGATGTGGTTGAACTGTTGCGCCGCGCCGCCGGTCACGACGCCGCGGGCTTTGGCCTGATCCTGGGCATGGCAGCCTTGAACCTGCCCAATTTGGCCCAGAAGGTGCTGCCGGTGGCTACTTTATTCGGCGCCATCATGACCTTTTCGCGCCTGACCCGAAGTCATGAGCTGATCGTGGCCCGGGCCGCCGGGGTTTCGGTCTGGCAATTCCTGGCCCCAGCCCTGGTCATCGCGCTGTTGCTGGGGGCCATCATGGTGACTTTATTCAATCCTCTTTCGGCCATCATGTCAGCACGGTATGAACAGCTGGAGGGACGCTTTTTGGAAGGCCGGCAAAGCCTGTTGGCGGTTTCGGCGACCGGCTTGTGGCTGCGCCAGGCGGATGAATTCGGCCAATCGGTGATCCATGCCCGGCATGTCACTTCGGCCGGCACCGAGTTGCAGGACGTCATCGTCTTTCTCTACAAGGGAACCGACGAGTTCGTTGGCCGCATCGATGCCAAACAGGCCATGTTGCTGGATGGCCGGTGGCGCCTCACCGATGCCCTGTTGACCCGGCCCCAGGAAGCCGCGGTCCGGCTGGAAGAGTACGAAATCAAGACCACTCTGACTCTGGCCGCGATACAGGAAGGCTTCGCCTCGCCCCAGACCTTGTCCTTTTGGTCCCTGCCGGGTTTTATCCGGACCCTTGAGATGGCCGGGTTTTCCGCCACCAGGCACCGCTTGCATTGGCACAGAATTCTATCCACGCCGTTGTTGCTGGCGGCCATGATCCTGCTGGCCGCAACTTTTTCCCTGCGCCTGACGCGGCGCGGACACACCGGCATCTTGCTGGGCGCGGGTGTGTTGACCGGCTTCCTCCTGTATTTTGTCACGGACGTCGTGCATGCCTTTGGTATTGCCGGCAATCTGCCTGTAATCCTGGCTGCCTGGACGCCGGCCGGCGTATGCGCCCTATTGGGCCTGTCTTTGCTGTTGCACCTGGAGGACGGCTAGATTGATGGGCTTGGGGGCACCAGCAAAAGGCCGGACATGGCTGCGAGGTGACCTGGGATTCATATTGATCCTGCCCTTTGCCCTGTTTTTGGTGATTGGTCCAGCGTCGGCGCAAGAGGTGGGTGGATCGCCGTTCCTGCTTTCAGCGGATCAAATAATCCACGACAACCAGCTGGGCCAAGTCACCGCCAACGGCAATGTGGAAATCAGCAGCGAAGGCCGGGTCCTGCTGGCTGACAGCGTCAGTTACAATCAGCGCGACGGGGTGGTCACGGCATCGGGCAATTTGACCCTGATGGAGCCCAGCGGCGAGGTAATATTCGCCCAGCATCTGCAGCTATCGGAAGATTTGACCGAAGGTTTCATCGAAAGCATACGCATCCTGCTGACTGATAAATCCCGATTCGCCGCCAACGGGGCCCGGCGCTATGGCGCTGATAGGCTGGAACTGGCCAAGGCTGTCTATTCGCCCTGTGAAGTATGCCGCGAACACCCCGACCGGGCGCCGTTGTGGCAGTTGAAGGCGGTGCGGGTGATCCATCACCGCAGTGCCCACGAGATCGAGTACCGGGACGCGGTGCTGGAAGTATATGGCGTACCCATCGCCTATACGCCCTATTTCCGCCATGCGGACCCGTTGACGCCGCGAAAAAGCGGCTTCCTGCCGCCCTCCTTCGGCTCTTCAACAGACCTGGGCACGTCGGTGCAAGTGCCCTATTTCTGGGCCATCGAAGCGGAACGGGATCTCACCTTCGCACCAATCTTCACCACGGATGAAGGGGTTGTGCTGACCGGCGAATATCGCGCCTTGACCGCCAAGGGCAGCTACAACAGCGAAGCCAGCCTGACCTATCCGGACAAACGCAACGACAACAATGAACGTCTGGACGACAAGGAGTTTCGCGGTCATATCAAATCCTTGGGCCAGTTCGATATCGATCAAACCTGGCGTTGGGGCTATCAGCTGAACCGGGCCACCGATGATACCTATCTCAGCCGCTATGGCATTAGCGATGCCGATGTCCTGACCAGCACCGCCTTTGTGGAAGGCTTTCGCGGCCGGCAGTATATGTCGGCGTCGGCCTATGCATTCCAGGGCCTGGAAGTGGAAGATGACTCGGGCACCACACCTTTTGTGGCGCCGCTGCTTGACTATGCCGTGACCCTGCAGCCCGAACGCCTGCCCGGCCGGCTGTATTTCGATGCGTCCGTGGTTTCCCTCTATCGTCAGAAAGGTTTCGACAGCCGGCGGCTCAGTGTCGATGGCAGCTGGCAATTACCCCATGTCGGACCGGCGGGCGATATCTATACGCTGACCACCGATCTGGGCCTTGATCTTTATTGGTTGAATGGTTTCACCCCGACCGGCAATTCCGGAAACTCGTCCAGCAGCAGCAATTTGGAGGCGCGACTGCGGCCCACGGTTGCCTTGGAATGGCGCTTTCCCTTTGTCCGCCGTGAAGGCACCGTGCGTCAGGTGATTGAACCGATCGCGCAAGTAATCGTCACCCCCTATGGCGGCAACCCGAAAGAAATTCCCAATGAAGACAGCCGCAGCCTGGAATTTGATGATACCAACCTGTTCAGCCTGAACCGCTTCCCTGGGCATGACCGGGTTGAAAGTGGGCCGCGCGCCAATCTGGGCCTGAAAGCGTCGGCCTACGGCGTATCGGGCGGTTATACCAGCCTGACAATGGGCCAGGTCTTTCGCCTGAAGGATGATGATACCTTCGCCAGACAATCCGGACTGGATGACCACCGCTCTGACTATGTCACGGCGTTGACCATTGCGCCCTCGGATTTTTTCGACCTGACCAACCGGCTCCGCCTAGACCGCGACACGTTATCCCTGAACCGCAACGAAATCTATCTTTCCATCGGTCCCAAAAACCTGCGTTTCATTACCTCCTATGTTTCGTTGGACAGGGACCGAACCGCGGACGCATTGGAGGCGCGGGAGGAGTTATATAATTCTCTACGCTGGCAGATCGACAAACGCTGGATTGCCACCATGGAAAGCCGCCGCGACCTGAAAAACGGTGGCAATCAGATACGGGCCGGCGGCGGCCTGCAATATCTTGACGAATGCATCGGCTTTGCCTTGACGGTTGAAAGGAACTTCACCCGAGACCGCGACGCGCAACCCTCAACTTCGGTCAATTTCCGCTTTCTGCTGCAGAATTTGGGGTAGCTTAGAGCGTGTCGCGGCTACAATTTTGTCGGATTGGGGGCATCGCCATAAACCACCTCCGGGTCGAAGACTTTTTCGGTTTCCTCGAATTGCAAGCGCGGCGGCGCGCCGGTGCCGATCGGGCCGAGCGGGACCGAGCGATAGAAGCAGGAGCGATAGCCGACGTGGCAAGAGGCGCCACCGGCGACATCAACCCGCAACCAAACGGAATCCTGATCGTCGTCAATGCGCATTTCCACAACCCGCTGCACGAGGCCCGAGGTTGCCCCCTTGTGCCACAGCGTTTGCCGGCTGCGGCTGTAATAATGGGCCTCGCGGGTTTCGATGGTGCGGCGCAGGGCCTCGTCATTCATATAGCCATGCATGAGCATCTCGCCGCTGCCGGCATCAGACGTCACGACCGGAATTAGACCGTCGGCGTCAAATTTGGGCGCCAGGTCAAAGCCTTCCTCGACCTGTTCAACACTTTGCCGGGGCCGGAACCGCATGGGCTCGACGGCGGTGGATTTTGTCTCTGTCATGGCGGCGTGTCCCGGCCAGTGTTTCGGGGCTCTGTTTCAAGTCGCCTCAATAATGCCTGCCCGCCACTCTGGCAACCAACGATCAGCGCGGTCGACGAGCCGCCACCAGGGCCTGCCGTTGTCATATCCATGACTATTGCTTTTAGTTCCTTTCGCTGATTAGACCCTGTGCCAGCAACATTTCCTCCACCCCTTGCACCAGAACATGGCCCAGCATGATATGGCTTTCCTGGATACGGTTGGTGTCACGGCTGGGCACTACGATGGCTTGGTCGCACTGTCCCAGGGCCGCACCGCCGTCGCCGCCCAAAAAACCAAGCCGGACCAGGCCCTGTGCCTTGGCCACCTCCAGGGCAGCCAATACATTGGCCGAATTGCCGGAGGTCGTAATCGCCAGCAGCGCATCTCCCTTTTGCCCCAGGGCCCGCAGGGGACGGGCAAAGATCTGCTCAAATCCATAGTCGTTGGCGCAGGCGGTCAGGGTCGAGCTGTCGGTGATCAGGGATAGGGCCGGCAAGGCGTCCCGGTTCAGGGACGAACGCAGGCGGACCAGGAATTCCCCGGCCAGGTGCTGGGCATCGGCGGCCGATCCACCATTGCCGCAAAGCAAGACCTTGCCGCCGCCACCGATGGCCCGGGCCACCATGCCAACCATAAGCGAAAGCTGGCCGCCAATACCATCCGCCAACAACCGCTCCTTGACGTCGATCGAATCCCGGATCGCAACCTCGACCTGATCCGCCAGCTGTTGCTCGTTCATGCCTTCATCACGTCCATCAAATTCTTTTCCCAGGCCATGGCGGTCGTCACCACGACCAGCAGGTCATCATATTGCGGTTGCCAATTCAGGGTCGCGCGGATGCGGCTTGTAGCAGCGATCAAGCTGGCTGCATCTCCGGCCCGGCGTGGTCCCATGCGGCGCTGCATGGGGCCCGTGCCTAGCATATCCCTGGCGACCCGATCCACCATATCAAGCACCTGGGTCACTGAGAATCCGTGGCCGTAGCCGCAATTCAGGGTGAGGTTTCCATTGTTGTTTCTATCGCCATTGCCATTGTAATTCAGGACCGCCAGATGAGCCTGGGCCAGATCGCTGACGTGAATATAGTCCCGTACACAGGTGCCATCGGGTGTCGGATAATCGTCCCCGAAAACATCCATATGGGGCAAGACGCCCAGAGCGGCCTGGCAGGCGCGTTTGATCAGATGGGTCGCGGCCTTGGTATATTGCCCCGACCGCCCGGCCTGATCCGCGCCGGCCACGTTGAAATAGCGCAGTATGGCATAGCGCAGATTGCTGGCGGCGGCGATATCGCGGAGCATCCACTCCGTCATCAGCTTGCTGCGGCCATAGGGGTTGGCCGGGGCCAGTTCGGCGTCTTCGGCCATGGGCGCCTCCCCCCCGGCGGTACCGTCATATACGGCGGCGGTCGAGGAAAAGACAAACTTTTCGATATCGTTGTCCAGGCAGGCGCGCAGCAGTCTTGCGCTGCCGACCACATTGTTTTGATAATAGTCCAGGGGCCGTTCCACCGATTCCGGCACGATGATGGAACCGGCAAAATGCATCACCGCGCGGCAACCATGTTCAGTGAGAATACGGCCAATCAGGGAGCCATTGCCGACATTGCCTTGATAAAACGGCACCTGTCCGGGCACCGCCTCGCGGCGCCCGGTGGACAGATCGTCCACCACGACAACCTCTCGGCCGCTGTCCAATAGGGCCAGCACGACATGGCTGCCAATATAGCCAGCACCTCCGGTAATCAGTACGGGGGTTTGGGGTGAATTCATCATGCCACCATATTAGCAGATTTCCGGTCTTCCCTGTGAAATATGTAGAGGCCGCTGGCGATCAGCAATGCAGCGCCCAGCACGGTCCAGAGGTCGGGCGTGTCGCCCCAAATCAGGAACCCGATGGCCCCGGCCCACAGCAGTGACGAATATCTGAATGGTGTCACCAGGGCCGCTTCGGCGAAGCGGAAGGTCTCTATATGCAAAAAATGCGCAATGCACAGCAGTACGCCGGCCATGGCCAGCAAGCCAAGATCACCCATACCCGGAGGCTGCCAGGCGAACGGCGCCATGACGGCACCAGCCAGAGTAACACCCAATGTGGAGTAGAACAGGGTGGTTCCGGAAGCCTCCGTGTGCGAAATGCGGCGGGTCAGAAGATCGCGAAAGGCCCCGCACAGCGCCGCGCCGGCGGGCAACAGGGCGGCCCAATTCAGGCCACCGGCACCGGGCCGCAGCATCACCAAAACACCGGCAAAACCCACCAAAACAGCGGTCCAGCGGCGCCAGCCCACCTGTTCGGCCAGCATCAGGGGCGCCAGGGCCGTGACGAAAACCGGCCCGACAAAAGCAACGGCGACATTTTCCGCCAACGGCATCAGGCGCAAGCCCGAGACGAACAAAAACGTGCTGGCGATCATCAAGGCGGCGCGGATCAGTTGCACCCCGGGATATTTAACGCGAAAGATATGGAACTCTTTCCGCCAGCATAGCACCAGCGCAATAATGATGAGGGCTGCCAAGCCGCGCGAAGCCAGTATCTGCCCCAGTTGAAATTCACTTGAGGCCCACTTCACCATGGCATCATTCATGGTCAGCAGCAGACTACCCACAATCATGTAGGCGATGCCCCGGCCCGGCGCCTCGACGCGTCCTGGCGGGCGCGCTTTATCCACTAAGCTCACGCTATGTCGCCGTCATGTTCCGGGGCCGCCGTTAAAGTTTATGATATTCCCGATACCAGTCGGCGAACCGGGGGACACCTTCCGCAATGGTAGTGGTGGGCCGGAAGCCGAGATCCCTTTCGATCGCCGTCAGGTCGGCAAAAGTATATTTTACATCGCCCGGCTGCATAGGCTCCAATATGCGCTCCGCCTTACGGCCCAACGCGTCTTCCAATATCTCGATCAGGCGCAACAGGGGTTCGGGATGGTTGTTGCCGATGTTGTAAATCCGATGCGGCGCCGTTGACGCATCCACTGCGCCGCCATTTGTGCCGCCGTTCCCGCCGGTGCCGACGCCAGAGCCAGGCGGATTGTCGCGCGCCATCAGTATGCCCGAGACAATATCGTCCACGTATGTGAAGTCCCGGTGCATATCACCGTGATTGAAAATCTTGATAGGCCGCCCGGCCAGGATCGCTTCAGTAAACAGCCACAACGCCATGTCGGGCCGGCCCCAGGGGCCATAGACGGTAAAAAAGCGCAGCCCGGTCTGCGGAATTCTGTACAGATGGGCATAGGACCGGGACAACAACTCGTCCGACTTCTTGGTCGCGGCATAAAGGGAAATCGGTTCGTCAACCCGGTCTGCCTCTGAAAAGGGCAGCTTGGTATTGCCGCCATAGACCGAGGAGGACGAGGCATAAACCATATGCTTCAGGGCTGCCTGCTGGCGGGCCAGTTCCAGAACAACCATGTGGCCGACCAGGTTTGCCTCCACATAGGCAAAAGGGTTTTCAATGGAATGGCGGACACCGGCCTGGGCGGCGAGGTGGATGATATAGTTGATTTTCAGATCACCGACGACATCCTGCATGGCGGCGCGATCAGCGATATTGACTTGATGAAAGTTGAAGTTGGGATGTTCCAGCAATTGCCGTAAACGGTCTTCCTTCAGGGTTGCGGAATAGTACGGATTAAGATTGTCGACACCGATTACTCTTTCCCCCTGGTCCAGCAGTCGCCGGGCCACGTGAAAGCCGATAAACCCGGCGGCACCGGTAAGCAGGTTCGTCATACGCTCAATCGCTCCAAATCCGCTGTCATCAGACCCCATGGAAAGGCACAATCAGGGGCCCTGCACCGCTTTATCCTGCCTGCTGGGTTTGACCTCGCCGCCCTTATTCGTCTATCTGACGGCGTTGCCGGGACCAGCGTACAGGCGACGGCAAATGAAGCGCTGGCTTATGGTAGCATTCGAGCATAGATTCGATTTAACCGCCATTTCGCCTGACCGGCAGAGTATAGCTTAAGCACTCATTACGCCGTCCCACGGGGCGCGTCAACGTGAAGGAGGAGGCCATCAACGGGGTTTGGAACAGTGCGGTATACGGACTTGTCACGGTCGCGGCGGCGGCCGGGATCAGTGCGTTGGTTTGCGTCTTCGCGCGGCCGATTTGCGAATGGCTGGGGCTATTGGATGCCCCGGACGGCAAGCGCAAAATACATCCCACTATAACGCCCCTGGCCGGCGGCCTGGCGATTGGTCTGCCCGCGCTGCTGGCGCTGCTCCACGCCGCGCTGACGACGCCATTCCTGCCTCTCTACCTGACCGTGGCGGTTGCTGGATTGGCCTGTCTGTTGTTGGGTCTGTTGGATGACCGGGCCCACATCCGCCCGATCTACCGGTTATTGTTGTCCCTATTGCTGGCCCTGGCCGTTTTGGAGGTAGTGCCGGCGCTGCGGGTAACCTTTCTGCATTTTAGCTTCCTGGGCCAGGTCGCCTTTCTGGATCAGTTCGCCCTGGTTTTTACGGCTATCTGCATCGTGGGCCTACAAAATGCCATCAATATGGCCGACGGCAAAAATGGCCTGGTAATCGGTCTGTGCCTTTTCTGGTGTCTGGATCTGTTGCTGTTTGCGCCGGATCATCTGCGGCTGGTGCTGTTGTCCCTGGGCGCGGCATTGGTCGTGGCCCTGGCATTCAATCTACGGGGCCGTTTGTTTCTGGGCGATTCGGGCAGTTATTTTCTCAGCTTCACCTTGGCCCTGCTGGCGATTTACGTTTACGACATCGCCTTCACAACTTTGCCGGCGGATCTGGTGGTGTTGTGGTTTTTGATACCGGTCATCGATTGTTTGCGGGTAATGGCCGTGCGCGTGGCCCGAGGCAACTCACCCTTCGCCTCGGACCGTAGTCATTTGCATCATTTCCTTTATCATCGGATGCCCTGGCGCTGGGGCCTGCTGGTCTATCTGGGCCTCGCCGGACTGCCCGGCTTGCTGGCCTCGTTTGCGCCCAGCACCGCCCCGGCCTGGGGCATCGCGGCGGTATGTTGTTACGGCGTGATTATTGCCTGGCCGGGCCGGCGCAGCCAGACCGCACGCGATGCGGCGAAATAGCGGCAAATTCACGCTTTAAAACAGGCGCATTTTTCCCTGCCAAGAACGTTGTTTCCTAGGGCTTCGATGCCTATATTGCCCGTCGTCGAATTGGGGCGTAGCCAAGTGGTAAGGCATCGGGTTTTGATCCCGTGATCGCAGGTTCGATCCCTGCCGCCCCAACCAATCCGACCGGTGGAGCAGATTTCAGTCGGCCAACCTTGCGACTGCAGCCTGATGATTGCGTCTATGCCGTTATTGTTTGGGAAATTGAGCAGATATTGATTATATGTGCTCCGGGCACTTTACTTTCTAGGATGGATCATGCAACTCGATTTGTTCGCCACCGTACCCGACAGGGCATTGGAATTGGCGCTGATATTCTTTGGCTTTGTTGGCATGCTGACACCCTTGGCGCTGTGGATCACCTGGTCGGAGTTTACTTTTTTTCTGGTTTTGGCCGTTGGCGCCATAGCTATCGGCGTTTTCGTCTTGCTGTCGTGGTATTTCAACACCCGCTACAAGGCCCGCCACGGCAACCGCCTGCCGGACTAGCCGGCCGGAAATAGATCGGATAATTCCGTCCCCTATGGCGCTTTAATCAACGTGCTGCGTCTTGCGTGATGGCCAGCCCTGCCTATCTGTTGTCCATACTTCCCTTAACCAAGCCATAGCCACGGGGACGCAGCAGTATGGACGAGAATCTCAAAGCCAACCTCAGCGAGCACTCGATTTGGCAGCGCCTGTTTTTCATGCTGCTATTCGCGGTGATCTTCAATATTGTTGAATTCATCGTTTTTGCGGTTGCCGTGGTGCAATTCTTGATACGCCTGACGACGGGGGCGGTAAATACGGAATTGCAGGCCCTTGGCCCGCGTCTGGGTCAATACCTGCAACAGATCGTGGCGTTCGAGACCTTCAACACGGAACAACGCCCTTATCCTTTCGCACCTTTTCCCGAATCCGACGGGACAGCCGCGCCCGACGGTCAGGCCCAGGCGGGATAGAGCCGCAAATCCCGCGCCGCACCGCCCAAGTTATTAACCATAGGATACCTTGGCGGCGGCGAATGCCGCCTTCAGATCCGCCTGCATGACGCTCACATCGGCACAGACGGCGTAGCGCAGAAATTTCCCGAAGTGCACGCCGACGACGCCGGTATTTTCGATCATCGCGAAATTGAACTGTTCGGCGCTTGCCATGACCTCGCCGAAGGCCTCGCGGGGGCTTTCCCAAAGGGTATAAAATCCGGCCCGCGGCTGGATGGCGAGGCGCATACTGCAACCGGTCATGAGCGTAATGAGCAGTTCCAGGCGTTGTTGGTAAAGGCTGCGAAAATGCCTGATCCCTGATTGATCCATCTCCAGGGCGGCGAGAGCGCCGGCCGCCATGGGGGCGACGAAGCCGGTATCCGTCTTGCCTTTCACCTCCTTCAGGTCGGCGATGAAATCCGCCGACCCGACCATGGCGCCCACATGCCAACCGGTGCCGTTGCCGATTAATTTCGCCGCCGTAAAGGCCTCGGCCCAGGACAGATCCGGGAAATCCACGGCGATCTCACTGAGAGTGATACTTTCTGCTCCGTGACTGAGCGCGATATAGGCCGCGTCATTGAACAGGCGGATATTGTGATCGGCACAGAACTGGCAAAGTTCCCGCAACCAGGGCGCCTCGGCGATTTGACCCGAGGGATTGTGCGGATAGTTGAGCATGATCAGGTTGGTGCCCGGCGCGACGTCAGCCATGGCAAAGCGAAAGGCATTAGCGGCGTTCAAGGCCAGCGCATAGTGGCTGACGTTGACATGGTAGTCGCACCAATCGGCCGGGGTGGGATAGCCTGGCTTGGTCATGGTCGCAACCGATACCGCCGCCGCGGCGCAGCCGCAGGCCAGAGGCAGCAGCCCCAGGATCGGCTTGATGCCCGGGATCGGCAGGTAGTCCAGGCCATCAACGGCCAGCTCCGCCGCAAGATGGGCGCGAATGAAACGGCGCGAGAAATCCGGCACCGCCGGGCTGTCGTTATATTGATAGGCATGCATGCTTTCGGCATCGCTCAAAACCGCGGTCCCCGCCGCTTGCCGCGCGCTGAGCAGTGCCGGCCCCTTCGGCTCACCAATGGATAGGTCGAACAGCTTTTGGCCCCGGGCCTCCGCCTCAGCGCGTTTGCCACGGATCTTCTGAAAGATGTTGGCCCCGCCTGCAGGCAATCGAGATTGTCTCATGTTTCAATCCTTGCATTGCCCGGCCAGCCTATATTCCAGGGGCGGGGTCTGACAAGCCGCGGACAGCGCCGACCGTGTTATTTGCGGCCCCAGATCCAACGCCCCGGACAGAGCAAAGGCGTCAGCCGTTTCCCACCGCCAACGCCTTGAAAAGAATGGTGCCCCTGCCCCGACTCGAACGGGGACGTCCGTAAGGACAACAGATTTTGAGTCTGTCGCGTCTGCCAATTCCGCCACAGGGGCATCAAATGTTCAGCGCAATTCCGCAGGATCCGGCCCATGCGCGTCGCGCACGGTCAACTTCCCAATCCGGCGGAAGTGAGCGGAACGGCTATTACCACGATCACCAGGCCGAGAAAAGAGCTAAAGACCGTCATTCACCCCAGCAAGGGCGGGCCGACGCCGGCCGATTACATGACCATTTTGGATAGGTACTGTCTCGACGGCCAATTTTCGCCAGCCATCGGCGATAGTAGCGGGAGGTTCGCATGGCGTTTTCGCGGCGAAGCGTTGTTGGCTTGGTGCTCTATGGCGGTGGCCCTTTAGAGCGTGTCGCGGCTAATCTGAATGGCCCGTCTTCAAGCCGCTAAATTGACAACGCCGTATAGAATGCCCCTCGCAGGGCTACATGTTTTCGTATAAATTTGCCCAAATGACACGAAAATTAATTTTATTCCCGTTTTTGACAATTATCTTGTTGGCCCCGTTGCCCTTCGCCTCAAACCGTCCCTGGTCATGGGCTCTCTTGAGCCTTCTGGTGGGCCTTCTGGTGGTTATGGAGGTGCTCTTTCGCGGGCGTAATGGTGGCAACAGCGATCGCTTCATGGTTCGGATGCTGCCAGGCGTCGTCCTGGTGGGGCTGATAATCAGTTGGATCGTATTTCAGACATCCGCCAGCATCCCGCCGGACATGGCCCACCCATTATGGCGCGAAGTAACCCGGTCAATGTCCATGGACGTGAGGCCGACCATCAGTCTGGATAGCGAAGCGACCATGAGTGCGCTGACACGGCTGTTATCTTACTGCGGCGTATTCTGGATTGGCGCCCGGTTGGGCCGGAACCCGGACAACGCGCTATTCATGTTGAAATCTTTTGTTCTGGCATCCTGTCTTTACGCGGCCTATGGCCTGTTCGTTCATTTCGCCGGCCTCGACTCAATTCTTTGGTATGACAAGTGGGCCTACCGTGGCCGTTTGACCAGCACATTTGTCAATACGAACACCTACGCCACCTTTGCGGGCCTTGGTTTGATCGCCAGTATCGCACTAACGAGCCAAATATTGGGGAGAGGACTGCGCGGCCATAACACCCGACGGGCCATGTTGCTCGAATTGGGCAACCGCGTATCTGGCCAGGCTTGGTTGCCCATATCGGGAATATTCCTGACAGCGTTCGCCCTCATGCTCAGCCATTCCCGAGGCGGGCTATTGAGTACTGGATTTGGCCTGCTGGTGCTGTTCGTGACTTTCTCTTATACCAAGCCCGAGTCCCGGAAAACCGGGCTTATCTTTCTTGCCTGCATAGTTTTGTTCATCGTGGTCACATACGTCGTGGCCGGCGACACCATGGATGTACGGCTGGCGCTAGCATCATCCGACTCAGGCAAAAGAGGCGAGCTTTTCGCGACCATCCTTGCGGCGATCCCGTCAAATCCGTACCTGGGAACGGGGTATGGCACCTTTGAACAGGCGTTCATGGCTTACAAGTCCTATCCCCTGTCATTGGGCAACTGGACCAAGGCCCATAATTCATACCTTGAATTGGCATTTGAGCTGGGAATACCCGCGACAATAGCCATGGTCAGCTTGTTCCTGTGGCTCGCGGGCGTCTTCATTCATGGCCTGTTGCACCGCCGCCGGCTGCGGGTTTTCGCGGCCATTGGTCTATCAGCAACAGCGTTGGTCGGGGCCCACGCCACTGTCGATTTCAGCCTGCAAATTCCGGGGTTTACGGTGTGCTACATGCTGCTGATCAGTATCGCGTGGGCGCAGTCATGGCCAACCCACCGCCGCGCTCGGTAAAAAAAATACCGGCCATTCGAATTAAGTACGGTGGCAACCGGGAGGGCGCGGCGCGTGGCCTCGAATTTGGCTTCCAATTGATCGAAAATGTAGTGATCGGCCATACCATTGGCGATCGTCGCGGCTCCTCGGATCGAAAGGAGATTTTGATGACATACGAGCGGCTGACGGGGGTTACGGCAAACCCGCTGATGACGCTATCGACAACCTTGGCGCTGATTTGCTCTTCGATCTCGGCCGCATTCATAACGCGGGCGGGATGTGTTTCGAATACCGCCCGGTACAACACCTTCCAGTCCATCCAGTCCTCCGGCCACCAATTCTTCGGATTCAGAGTTGTGGCGAAAAAATCTTTCGGCCTAAGGCTGGCATTGAATTCCGCTACGTCTCGCAATCCTAAATCAGCAACTACCCGCGCAACCAATGTCCGGGATGTGAGTATTTCAATCTCACTCAGAATAGTTGCCGCGTCGGCGGAAAGACCGGATAAGACGGCTTCCATATCGACCGTCTGATTGGTCCGGTATCGATCATTACCTTCGTGGAAGCGGTATATTTGGGCGTGAGTTGAAAAGCGATTAGGGTCGCCAAAGTGGAAATTAGAAGCATGGTTGTAACAACTACCGCTTTTCATCGCCATAGCGTGCGGAGGACTGGCCGCGGGTCAATTTCACTGGCCAATTGCCCGCCTACATTCTGAGGCTTATCGCCTGGCGCCGTGGGTACCGCATATAAATTGGCCATGGATCGCCTTTAAGAAAACAAAAAGACGCTCCTTTTGGGGCGCCTCTAAATGCTGTTTGCCCAGTTAGTTTAATGCCCAACTCAGACCTTGTATTTATGATCCCACATTCATACATTGTTGCTACTTTTTCGGGCAGTAATTGATCAATAATACTCTTAACAGTGGGGTACACGGATCTTCGACGTATCACGGAAAATCCAAAAGGCTATGTGAACCTGGAGCGTTTATCCTCTGTGCCGCCAGCGATGGATGTAATGCAGTTAATGGACGCGGTGTCTGAAATGCGCCTGTCCCCGATCTCGGCATGCACCAGAGCTAGGGTGAGCTACCGTCCACCAGCTCCGGAAGCCGTCGTTCCAATAGCTCCCAGGCCGGTCATGCGCTAACAATTAAACGGGACCTCTCAAAAAGGGGTCAGACCATTGAAGGAAGGTCTGAGGAAGGCGATGGATTATTTCGATGCATATTTGTTTTCAGAATTACCGCAAGCTCCAAAATCATGAATGAAACCAGTTGGGTGTTCGGTGCTATAGTGCTACTACACCCGCGCAGAGAAATTTGGGCCAGTGGAATATTCAAGAAAGCGTCATTGTGAACCAATCCAATCAGCGTTTTACCGAGCCGGTGCCTGGCTTGTTGGATGGCAAATCCATCCTCGTCACCGGCGGCACCGGATCCTTCGGCAAAGCCTTCTTGCGCACGGTCATGCGTGTCTACAAGCCCAAACGCTTGGTGGTCTATTCCAGGGACGAGTTGAAACAGTTCGAAATGCAGCAGGATCCCGATTTCGATCCCCGACATCACCCCGAATTGCGTTATTTTATTGGTGATGTACGGGATGTTGACCGGTTGAGCATGGCTCTCAGGGGGATCGACCATGTCATTCACGCCGCCGCGCTGAAACAAGTTCCGGCGGCCGAATACAATCCCTTCGAATGCATCCGTACGAACGTGCACGGCGCCGAAAATGTGGTCCAGGCCGCGATCAACACAGGTGTTGGCAAAGTCATCGCCCTTTCGACCGACAAGGCCGCCAACCCGATCAACCTATATGGCGCCAGCAAATTGGCATCGGACAAGATATTCGTCGCCGCCAACAATTTAAGCGGCGAGGACGGCACCCGCTTCGCCGTGGTTCGATATGGCAATGTGGTCGGCTCGCGCGGCAGCGTCGTGCCATTTTTTCAGAAGTTGCTGGAGGAAGGCGCCACCAGCCTGCCGATCACCGACGATCGCATGACACGGTTCTGGATCACCCTGCGCCAGGGCGTCAATTTCGTCCTGAATGGCCTTGACGTTATGCAGGGCGGCGAGATTTTTGTCCCCAAGATCCCGAGCACGCGGATCACCGATCTGGCCGCCTGTCTGGCGCCCAAGCTGCCGTGGCACGTTGTCGGCATCCGGCCCGGTGAAAAATTGCACGAGACCATGATCGGCATTGATGACGGCCGCATGAGCCTGGATCTGGGCGGTTACTATATCATCGAACCGATCCTCGAGTTTTGGAACAACTCTGCGCATGTAAAAAACGGCGCGAAGCCGGTTATGGACGACTTTTTCTATACCAGCGACGGCAATACCGAATGGCTTGAGGGTGACGACCTTCTGGACCTGATCAACGGGTCGAGTGAACCCAAATGACACGTAACGTTTGCATTGTCCAAGCCCGGATGCAGTCAACCCGGCTGCCCGGAAAATTGTTCAAGGATTTGGCCGGTCAGAGCGTTCTCGAGCATGTCTTGCGCCGCTGCCAGGCGATCGATGGTATTGACGCGGTTTGCTGCGCCGTCTCGGACGACCGCGCAAGCGATCCCGTCGCCCTAGAGGCCGAGCGCGTGGGTGCCATCGTTTTTCGCGGCTCGCAGGATGATGTCCTCGAGCGTTATCACCAGGCGGCGGTCGCCTGCCAGGCCGACACCGTTATGCGGATCACCAGCGATTGTCCGCTGGTCGATCCCGTTGTCTGCGCCGAGGTATTGACGTTGTTGCAAGAAGGCGGCACCGACTATTGCGCCAACAATTTGCCGGCCAGTTGGCCGCACGGCCTGGATTGCGAAGTTTTCAGTTTCGCTTGGCTCGACCGGGCGGCGCGGGAGGCCGAAAGACCGTCCGATCGCGAGCATGTCACCCAGTTCATCCGTCGCCATCCCAAGGCGCGAAAACAGAACCTGCCATGCCCGTTGCCGGGTATCAGCCATCACCGCTGGACCCTGGACAATGAGGATGATTTTCGTTTTCTTGCGGAAGTCTTCGCCCGGCTTCCCGGCACCACGCAAGCATGGAACTATCAAACCGTTTTGGGGGTCGTAGAACGCGAACCCGGCCTTGTCGCCATCAATGCCGATCAAGACCGCTATGAAGGCCTGAAAAAGTCGCTAAGTGAGGATGCGGAGGACGGGTTTGCCGCTGATAAATCGGTGCCGATCATTGGCGGCATCAGCAAACGAAGTCCGACAGAATAATGAGGAAATATCGCGAGTTAAGGGAGCCACTGCGCTTGCACGGTCAAAGCATTAATTGAGCGACACGCCGAACTTCGCAATGCACCGCGCAACATGGGCAGGCTGTATCGCAGTTGACTTCGCCAGGAGAATAGCAGGATCCGCAGAAGCGCTATGATCGGTCAATTACAAGGACATGATCGGGCACCAAACGCAATCGGCTTGGACTGTTTGGCAGAATGGTGGTTTGGCGCCGGCTTGGTTGATTTATTCCGACGGGTCGCGGTATCGCATTCCGAGACCCAGCGATTGCCGGCGCCTCGGCGACGGCACTGGCGGAACGGGCCGCGACAACAACCTGCCCATCCTAGAGACTACCGATACGTTGCGGGAAAACCAGAAGGTCATGCAAGCGATATGCGATGCCCTCGTAGTTAGGGCCCGAACAGGTGCTCAAGTTGGCAACTTTTACAAGCCCTATGCTGGAGTGTACCGTTGAATTGGAACGCAGTTCGCGCCCTTGGATGAGTTCGCCTCGTCTTCGAGATCGGGTGTTTTCAGCACGAATATCGGCAATGCTCTGGTGACCGGTGCCAACAGCCTGTTGGGGCCTTATCTGCTGTCTTCGATAGGTTCGAAGGCCGAGACATACGGTCTGTCGCGAAGTGGACCTGGTTTGCAGGTGGATCTTCGCGATGCGTCCGAAGTGAAACCCGTACTGGCGGAAAGGCCTTGGGATCTGGTTATTCATGCCGCCGCGATGACCGATGTAGATGGTTGTGAGAACGACCCGGTCGAGGCCGGTCGCGCCCCCCCCCCCCGAACACTGGACTTGCGCTTGAATGTTGCGAAGGTCGAGGCGACGCTGGAGCGGGCGAAGCCAACCATGATAGAGGAGATAACGAAGCCATGAGCAAGGAAATTAGGATCGGCCGGCACATTGTTGGAGATTCGCACCCGACCTATTTCGTCGCGGATATCGCGGCCAATCACGATGGCGACCTGGAACGTGCCAAGGATTTGATCCATCTCTGCGCAGAGGCTGGCAGCAACGCCGCGAAGTTCCAAAACTTCAAGGCAGAAACGATTGTTTCTAATTACGGCTTTCGCACTCTGGGCGGCCAGCAGTCACACCAGGCGAGTTGGGACAAGAGTGTTTTCGAGGTCTATGACGCCGCCGCGCTATCGATGGATTGGACAGAGGCCCTGAAGGATGCCTGCGATGATGCCGGTATCGATTATTTCACGGCTCCCTATGACAAGGCGCTGTTGGCTGCGTTGTCGCCGTATGTTTGCGCATGGAAACTGGGTTCGGGAGATATTACCTGGTTGGAGCAGATTGAGCGCCTTGCCGCCGATGGAAAACCGCTCCTCATAGCCACGGGCGCCGCCAGTATGAATGAAGTGCGCCAGGCCATGGGTGCGGCAACCAAGCATACCGGCGATATTGTTCTCATGCAGTGCAACACCAACTACACGGCATCGCTGGAAAATTTCAAATATATTGAACTGAACGTGCTCAAGACCTACGCCGCCGCGTATCCGGATGTTGTTCTTGGCTTGTCCGACCACACGCCGGGCCATGCAACGGTTCTCGGTGCAGTGGCACTGGGCGCTCGGGTGATCGAAAAACATTTCACTGATGATCTGACCCGCATTGGACCTGACCACAAGTTCTCTTTGGACCCGGGCACTTGGCGCGACATGGTGGACCGGACCCGCGAACTGGAGAACGCACTGGGCTCTGGCGCCAAACAGGTCATGGACAATGAAGCCGAAACCGTGGTGCTGCAACGCCGGGCGATCAGAACTATCCGTCCGATCCGAGCTGGCGAGACCATTTCCGCAAGCGACCTGACAGTTCTCCGCCCTTGTCCCGCAGACGCTCTGCCGCCCGGTCGGATGGCTGAATTGATCGGCAAGAATGCTGATCGCGACATTGATGAGGGCGATTGCGTCCGCATCGAAGACGTTCGGTGAAGATTGCCGTTGTCATACCTGCTTTCAACGAGACGCGGACCGTCGCGTCCGTGGTCGGCCGGCTCGGAAGCAGGGCGCCTTGGTATTAGCCGTCTGTCTGAAAATCGGGGGCCGCTTTCAGGCGTAAGGCGTTTACCAGGCCAAAAACAACACCAAAAAATTGGGCTATAGAGCGCCCGCTCAGGGCCAGCGGCGATATCAAGCCAACCGGGAAATCTTTAGCCAAGGCTTTAACCGCAAAGGGCAATGTTGAGAGTAAAAACAGTGCGATGACGATCATGGATAGGCCAAAGGGCGGTCCGGCAACAATGTCGATGGTGCCCGCGGCCAGCAATGCCGGCAGCATGAGCACCTGCAGCTTCATGATCTGCGGCGTGTGGCTATCGGAAATCGCTCTTTCCGGATTGAGGCGCACTGCCATCATACGCCAATAGGCGAATTTGTATTTCTTTTGAAAATATTGCCTAAACGTATCGGGGTGCAAATGGTAGACAATGGCGCCAGGCTCAAACACCATTTTGTGGCCCATGCGGACCAACCTGAATGACAGCTCGACGTCTTCGGCGCAGGCCACGGGAAACGAGGTGTTGTAGCCCTTGGCCTCCAGGAAGACCCGGCGCCGGAAGGCGGCGGAATAGGTGTCAATAAAGTCGATGTAAGTATGCCGGCGCATGTAATCATAGCGGCTTTCGTATTCCACCTGAACGAACCGTGCGGCAAGCGAGCGTTGCTCGGTCCTATACGCGCCTTTGACGCCGACGATCGCGCTATCGTCCATTAGCGGTTTCACCAGCGTTGCCAGCCAGTTCGGCAGCGGCCTGCAGTCATCATCCGTGAAAACGATGATCTCCCCTCGGGCTTCCACCGCACCCTTATTCCTGGCCGCCGCCGGCCCGGCGTTGGCCTGACGAATGAGGCGCACCCCGTCAAAGCCCGCAACGATATCGGCACTGGCGTCGGTCGAACCGTCGTCGACCACGATGACTTCAAAATCGAAGACAACGTCTTGGCCCTGTAAGGCTTTCAGACAGCGTTCAATCTTGCCGGCGCCGTTGTAGGTCGGAATGATGACGGAAACTTTTGCTGCGTTTGCCAAGTCTGTTTTTTCACCACGTTGAATGAGGATATGCTCCGTAAGTTGATGCGTCTTTTCGGAAAAAGACGTGCGCGGGAAGCTATCCCGATTTTGTTGTCATTGTCCTAATGCGGATGGATTCGAGCCGCACGGGCAAGGTGGTTGCATGGGTCGCGGGTTCGATTTCCACCACTCCCTTATAACGCCCGCCGTCAATCTCGTCGATCCGCAGCCAAATTGCGGCAATCTGGTCGGCAGTGAACAATTTCTGGCTGGATTGGGATCCCGGCTTTAACAGCCGCTTGAGGGCGTATACGCGCGCGCCTCCCAGCATTGCAAAAATGGCCAGTTTCGAGATCGAAATCCAACGCCAGCGGCTGGTAATTCCCCAGGTGGCAAGTGCGAGGCGCTTGACGTCCTCGACCGGCCCTTGGCGCACGGTCAATTTGGCGGACATGGTCTTGACCACATCCGCAACGGCATCGGCCACCAAACGGCTGTTATCGCCGTCATTCGAACGAAAAAGCTCATGAAATATTTCCGATCGCCGCCGTATTCCATCCCGACCAACCTGGATACGCCCCTCCGTCGAGAGCATTTCCAAAAGGCCAAACAACTGATCCAGATTCTTGACGACCAGACTGTCATCCTCAATCATGGGCACAGTACCCATCGGGAACAGCTTTGATGGAACCGTCCCAAGGAGGATGGTCGGCTTGTCCATCATCGCCGCCTCAAGTGACGTTGTGCAATGGAAGTGCAGAAGGACGTCACAGGCCTTGAGATATTCGTGAACGTTGCCGGAATTCAGGATTTGAACGTTGGGCCGGGACGCGAGGGCCCGCTGGTAGGGTTCAATGTTTTCGAAGGGATGGGGGCGGATCACAAAATCGAGGTTGGGAAATTTTGCCGCCGCGCGTCCGACCGCATCGATCATGGCCGCATGCGCGGTGGCCACCTCGGCTATAAGCCGGTCCGCTTCGTCGCCCGATATTTCACCTGTTTTGATCAGTGCGGCGCGTTCCACGTCCCTGCTTTGGAATCTGGGTTGGTAAATGGGAAAATTGGTATTGATGAGAACCATCGGCTGCGATCGTCGCGGTATGGGGGTTATGGCGCCCCGCCACTTCTTTGCAAGAAAATCGAGCCGAGGCGCGCCGGTCACGACCAGCATGTTTCCGGCTTCCGGAAAATTCTCAAGGAACAGGCGATACTGGGAATAGCCCCAAAGACACCAGCGATCGGCGTATTTCAGGACATCCTTGGCATTTACCATCAATTGCTTGATCCCAGTGCCCTCGGTATCGCTAAGTACCACCCGGATGCCCGACTTGAGACAGGCTTTGACGAAGTCGATATTTGCGTTGCGAATGTAATTCAAGACCACCACGTGGGGTGTCAGAAGCAGTATCTCCCACTTCAAATACATCGGCGTCAGGTAAACATCGACGCCATGATCCAGAAGGTTGCGTGCCACCAGTATCGTGCCATGCAGGTCACGGTCGGGATGGTCGACGATGATGCACACACGGTATGCGGCATTTTCCGCCTCGATGCTACTTAGAGTACTATTCATCATCGAATCCATAGCGAAGCGTCAATCGCCTTCAAAGTGTTGCGTTTCGCCGCCAAATTAGCTTACCAATAGTAATTACCACATATTATTAAACAATTACAATTATTGCCAAATATTACTTTTGGAAAAATAATTGCAATTACGGAAAATCAGCAAGTAGGCGGTTTCGTGCTGGCCTTTGTGGTCATCTTCTATGGATTGTATCGATACTAATGATTACAAAAGCGTTATCAGTATTAATTATGGTAAGTACGGATCTTGCAAGAAAGTTAATATACTGCAACGAGAATCACTCATTGATGTATACGATATCGTAATCTATACAGTCCTATTTATTGCTCAACATAATCAGAATCATGCTGTACATGCAGCGTGTCCGCAACATGATGAACAACCCTGCGAGTACCAACAGTGTGAAACAAAAGGATTCAGAGATAGAGGTCCAGGAAGGAATTGATATTCTTTTTGCCACCATGGCGGTTCAGGAAGTCAGGTTCTTCACTGCCGTCGCCGAGATCTTGCGGCAAAATGGTGCGAAGGTAGGCTTCCTTAACTTTTGCGAAGCTGGGGATGCTCAATTTGAAAAATCCGGCTTTCCGTACCTCAGCTTGCATCGGGAGAAGCGCCGCTGGCAGGGGGCAATTCTCTGCCCCGAACAAATAGTAGAGCGCTATGCGATCGATCTGGATTCATTCATCGTTCATGAAAAGCTCACCTTCAACATCAAGGATCGGGATGCGCTCGTGCGCAAGACGGGCCTCTACCTGGCCATGATCGAAGATTTCATCGCCCGGATGCGTCCGTCCCTGGTGGCGCAGGAGATAGGTGGCTGCATAGCCCCTTTGAGCCTTTTTCATGCCACCCGCCGGCAAGGGATTGACCACCTGTTCTTCGAGCCCTCGATACTGGTCGAGCGGCTATTCTACATATTGAATGTTATCGACAGCAGGCTTGGCGATTGCCATCCCACGAAAAACGACCAGAAAGAAGTCGATGCGATCATTCAGACCTATAGAAACCCGCCAACGAATATCCCCTTCAAGGACAGGCACCGGTTCCAGGATGCCCGGCTCGGCAAATTCATCAACTACAACAATGTGAGCCGGCTGATATCCAAAGTTTGGCACAAATATGCTCTGCGGCATGAAGAAGAATACAGCCACATTTACAACTACTGTAAGCGTGCCGGCGCCATGTACTGGAACCGGCGGCAAATAGGCGGCCTTTACCGGCAGCCGGAGACTCTGGCGGACCTGGCGCCATATTTCTATTATCCATTCCATGTGCCGGTTGATTTCGCCATCACGGTTCGTGCACCGCAGTACCTTGACCAGCTCGCACTGGTGCGTGATCTTGCAAACCGGCTGCCGAAGGGCTTCCGATTGGTGATCAAGGAGCATCCGGCCGCCGTCGGAGCCTATGGCCGTCGTCAACTGCAGGCACTCTTGTCTGACACGCGCATTATTTTAATTCCTTCGGGGGCCAGGTCCAATGAGGTGGCCGCCAATAGCCGCGGCGTCATAACCATTAACTCCAAGGTGGGAATAGAGGCGATGTTTCTATCCGTTCCTGTCATCTGCCTGGGCAAAGCGGTTTACCGGGGACAAGGCCTGACATTTGACGTGAATAGTCTCGACCAGGCGGAAGAAGTGATGCGACGGCAGGCCGAAGAAGGCGACCCTCTCGACGCGGACGAGCACAACGCCCTGCTGCGCCGGCTCGTTCGTCGCGCCGTCGCCTCCAGCTATCCGGGGGAACTTTACAAGAACGACAAGGCAACCGTGGCCACCTTCGCCAAGTCCATGACAGCCTTTCGTTCGGAGAGCTTTGGCTAGCGCTTGGAAATCTGCTGCGAAATTCGAGCCGGCAGCCCGATGCTCTGTACATTTCGTCGTTCGGACCCGCGCGCGGCGCTCAAGCCGATTAGAGAAAGGACCAGCAAATGATCAACATACTCGCCGGCACCGGAAGCATCCCCGAGGCGGCGCAGTACGTCGATCTGGGACACCGCCTGGAGACGCTTGGCGTGCGGTTGCATCTGTTGACCCCATGGCCCAGTGTCGCGGCGCACGTGGAAAAACTCGGCTGGCGGGATATTGTGTTGCTGGATTCCAAGAAGGCGGCGGAACGAGGGCAACCGGACCTGCTGGCTCTCATGGACCGTTTCCGCAACCCAACGGTGGCTGAAATCATTTCCTCGGAACAGGTGTTCGGCCGTTGGCCGATGGAGAAACGGTTGCGCCTTTTCGCCGCCAACGTCGAGTTTTTTGACGACTACTTTAGCCGTCATGACATTCGATGCGTGGTCATATTTCCGACCACGGGCATCACTTTCCGCCTGGCCTATGCCGTTGCGCGCGCCAGGGGCATGCGCACATTGGTGATCAGCCCCGGTCCCATCGTCACCGAGACCAGCATTTACAACGACGTGGACGAGGGCTGGACCTGGTCGGAGTTCGTCGAAACCTATGCGAAATCACTTCCCGTTACAGACGAAATGCGGGAAATCGTCGCTCAGGCGATTGAGAAGATCACGCTTGAAAAACAAAGGTCCATGAAGGCCGTGAAGGGAAACGTCTTTCGCTTCGCCTATCGGGTTGCCCGCACCTCCCTGCAGGTCCTGCGGACCGGCAAGCCGCAGCCCTCCATGTGGCGAGACCATTGCCGCGGCCTTCAGTTCGAGATGGGCCGGCTGTTGCGTCCCTTGATCCGTTACAACCAGCCGGATCCGGAGGAAAAATTTATCTTCTTTCCTCTGCACATGTGGTTCGACGCCCAGGTCGCCACGCGCAACCCGATGTTCCGGCCACAAGCGGCCCTCGTCGAGATGCTTTCCCTGGCCACGCCTCCGGGCTACAAGGTTTACGTGAAGGAGCACCCCTATTACAACGGCGGCGTGAACTACGACATTCATGCCAAGTGCCGCCGTTTGGAAAACGTGGAGGTTATCCATCCTGCGGTCTCCAGCATGGAGCTGCTCGAACATGCCGCAGCCGTCGTCTCGATCAATTCTACCGCGGGATGGGAGGCCATTCTCATGAAGACACCTTTGGTGGTCCTCGGTTCCCCCTACTACGCTGATTTTCGGCTAGCCTACCGGGTAGACAATCTGAACGACCTTCCCCGCCAGATTAATGCGGCCCTGCTCGACGGCAAGCGCCGGTACCAGGACAACGAGGATGAATGGGTGCGATTTATCCATGCCGTGGTGAGCACCGCAAAGCCCGAATCCATGCTGTTCTACAAGAGCTACATGGGGTTGGGCCGCAATCTGTCCGAACACCGGCTTAACACTCTCGCACGGAATTTATACGATGCGGCTCTTGCCGGAGACCCCGATCCCGAAAGGGAGCATTCAGCCGAAGAGCCTGCACAATCAGCCAACGCCGCACAGTGAGCAACACCCGGCGGTTCATTGGCAACACGCTTTGGGGCCTGATCCGCCTGCCGGTGACGGCGCTGGTGCAGTTGGCCCTTATTGCCTATTTTCTGCGAACCATCGGCGTCGAACTGTTCGGGTTATGGGTATTGTTGCAGACATTCAGCGTCGTGGGCGGTCTCGTGTCATTGACCGACTTCGGACTGCAAGACGCCGTCGTCCGCTACCTGACTTCATTCCGTTCGTCCGGAAACCGGGACAGCTACCGAAGGCTTTTGGTCTCGGCTTTCCTGGTCTTCACGGGACTGGGGCTGGCAACAGCCGCCGCTCTCTACGCCGCCGTTTCTTGGCTCACCGGCAGCGTCTTCGAAATACCAATCGCGCTGCAAGCGACGGCCCACGAGGCTTTCGCTCTCTACGCCATTTCTGTCGCCGCCGGGTTCCCGGCCCTTATCCTTAAGGCGTTTTTCCGCAGCCAGGAGGACTTCCGGCATCTTGAGTTATGGGAGGTGCTGCGAAGCCTGTCGTTCGCCTGCCTCGCCGCGATGCTGATCGCCTTGAAGGCTACTCTGATCATGGTTGTCGCGGCCGACGTGACTGTCATGCTTGTCCTGCCGGTTCTCTTCGCTTTGTTCTGCTACCGCTGGTACCCTGACTGGTTCACCCTCGACCCCCGTATTTTTAGCACCGCCAGTCTGCGCGGCATACGCACCATGTCGCTCTTGGTGTTCGCCAATAGGCTGCTCGGTGTGGTCTACCGTAGAAGCCCGCAAATTTTGATCGGCATATTCTTGTCGCCAGCCCATGTGGCGGCATTTGCGGTCTCCCAGCGTTTGCCCAACGCGGTAAAGCAGGTGCAAGGTGCGCTCAACTCCGCGCTCCTTCCCACGGCGATCCGCCTGTTAACGGAAAACAAGCAGGCCAGTATCCGCTACGCCATCCTGCGCGGCACCCGCTACAGCTTTGTGCTCTTTTTGCCCGGCCTGATCTATCTTTTCATTCATGCCGAGGCGGTCCTGAGCGTTTGGCTGGGCCAGGAGTTTGCTGGTTACGGGCCTTTCCTGAGGGCCTTTCTGGCGCTCCAGGCCATGGAGCTTCTGGTGTCGTTCGGGGCCTCGGCCTGTGTCGTCACCAGGCAGTTCCGGCTGCTGCTGGTCCCCAGCTTGATCGTGCCGTTGGTGTTTTTTTCCGTGACCCTGGGTCTCGGCCTCGAGAGCGACATACGGCCGGTGATTATCGGGCTTGCGGTCAGCGGCGCCATACTGTTCCCTTGGCAGCTTTGTATCATTCTCACGACGAATGGCATTGCTTTCAGAGATTACATCAACGTTGTATTATTAAAGCCGGTATTGCTGTTTGGCACGATCGCCGTGGCGTTTTCATACCTTCTGGCTTGGGCCATGCCGCCCAATAACCTTTGGCTGATCATCTTCGAAGGATTCGTTCTTTACGGGGTCCAACTCGTCGTGCTGTTTTTGCTCGGCTTAATGCCGGAAGAACGCAAGCAACTTCTCAAGTTTGGGCGCACGCTTGGCGTTAGCCTGCGAGCATGACCAACGATTAACCTTGCCACCAGATCGATCGATCCGGTTCGCAAAATCACCGCAGTATACGTCGAATTATCATGCATATCGAGCAGTCGAAGTGTCCGTCTGAATCGCTACCAACGCAAGCTAGTATTAGCATTCTGTCCAACTTTCCCAGGCCATCTCGCATAAGCGGAAGAAATCCCGACCGAATCGCCTACCAACAATATGAAAAACACCATAGATATCTTAAGGTAATAAATGGGATTGATCAGGAATTTCGTATCACCGTCAATGAGCAGCATGTTAATGGGCATAAAGACCCAGACTAAGGCCAGTGCCAGGAAGATCCTTCCCTCTGTCGTCCAACGGGCTATGAGAGCAATCACCCACCCGACGCAATAGCCGAAGGCAAACATGATCGGCCAACACAGCAGCAGGTTAAACATCACGACAAAAATTATGGGGGACGCGCCGGTGTAACGATGCCCGGAAAGCAGCATGTGGAAATAATTGATCCCACCATGGAGCCGCATGAGATAGAAGATAGCCTTATTGCCATCGCCCAATTCCTCCGAAAACAAGATCCGGTTTATCGCTTCGAAGTTAGGCAGTATGCTAATATTCTCTGCCAACAAAGAGAACGTAGCGGACCACATTTGACCTTGTTGAACCAGGATTCTTTCGAAAAATATCTCACTTTGCTGTGTAGAACTTACGTTGAGAGCGTCAAGCGTACCAAAATAGTTGACCAATACGGCACCAAATACAATGGCGCCAACTACGCCCCACAAAACCGTTAGTCGTTTTAGCCTATGGATCACAGAAATCGACGCAACAAAATTATTATTTCTAAAAAATAGGATAAATACAGGAAATAGAAAGTAACTCAAATGTAGAAAAATTGCCGAAAATCTATTTCCCTGCATGAACAAGTAAAACAAAAATGCAATAAATATTGCTATCGGTAATTTATATTTCCCACTAGTTCGTATCACTTCTGAATAAACCCCGAATCCCAGGAAGAAACATATAAGCATACTGTAACGAAAGAACTCTTTTCCTATTGGTCCCATGTAAAATTGAAAATAATCTTTCTTATCAATTTCGGAAAAGATGGGAATATTTCCAATATAGATCATTTCCACATATGCTAATGCTAAAAACGAAATGACAATAAAAATCCCTAAAGATTGATAATCAATACCAGTAATTCTCCAATTATTAGGCACTAGATTATTTACGTTAAATTGGAGCTGCGCCAAACGTTTACGATTGAGGCCAAGATCGATGCCAAGGGTGATAACCCAGAGTGCAAGAACAAGGAATAGCCCAGAAAAATTCACATCAATGAACTTACCTAGCTCGCCGCTAAATGTATTGCCGGATATATCCAAATATATGGAAGAAATGGACTGCCACACCACGGTTGTAACAAAATAAAAATTAAGCACACCCATCATTGGCAACTTCTTGAAATAGAGTTTTAAGCAGTAAATAAGAAAAAGTACATACAAGGCCATTGAAAATATCATTTTTATGCTCCTCGACATTGGAAATGGGATCCAAGAGGCAATTTTTGTAGCGATAATCTACCTTAGGCGGTCCCGCATTGTTGGACAGACCGGCGGTCTGTTTATGGCGTATCCCAGTGTCTGATCATGCCTCCAAAACTCTATTCAATTTGATATTTTCTTATTGTTGTTGGTCCCGTGGGAATAGGAGTAAGCCTCGGGTGAACTTGAACGGAAAAGTAGAGGGCGTTTTGCTCATTCTAGGTCATTGTGTTCTCGAACGTTACCGGCGATTTGAATCCCAGCGCGGAATGCCATATTTTGGCTTGAGTTACCCCTTTGGATGGCGCTGTCCGCCACCCTCCCCGTGACCTGGCCCGATCGACGTGTTCTTTGGCATCACCATTTTTCCTAGCCCTGTTGGATTGGCCCGGCCTAGCCCGTGCCGTCCGTTCGAACCTACTGGCCCAGCGGAAGGAAGACTTCGCCACTTCCGCCACCTTGATAGGGGCCAGCCCGGCCCGGGTCATCGCGCAGCAACAGTTTGCCCAATTTCATGAGCCATCTGATCGCCTCCCTAACCCTGTCCATCCCCTCCATGATCCTGGAGGAAACCGCCCTGTCGTTCCTGGGCCTGGTCCTGCGCCCGCCGATCACATCCTGAGGCGTTCTTTTAAACCAGGCGCAGAACATCAACGCGGTGGCCACCTAACCCTAGCTCATCTTCCCCCTGTTGCCGGTGGTCCTGATCGTCCTGACGTACAATTTTTTCGGTGACGTCCTCGGGGACACCGCTGATCCCTATAAGTAGTAGTTTGACCCTGTAATCCGTATTTGACGGTGCCAAAACGTCCGGGTACGTGAATTCGAGCAATTTCCTCGTGAGTCTGAGCAAGTAATCTAGTTCAATAATAGAAACCAGTTGCGTCGGTCCCACGAAAGCTAGTTCAAGCCGTCTTGAAAAAACTCCACCTAGACGCCAAACGCTCGTTCGGATCAAATGTTGCACTTGGGGCCTGAATCCACCGGCCACTCAGTTCTTAGGAAGTAATGAAGAAAAATCCTGTCTATGACGTACTATCAATTAAATATCGGCCAATTTGGCCCCCTTTAGAGTAAAAAGTATTTCTAAGGTTTTGTAATCATTGCCTATTACCTTATGAAGTCCATTTTCATTCATATTATACGCATCGTAATGTCGGCTCATGATTTTTCTAATTTCCTCTCTATCTTTTGAACCATGCCCAATTTCTACTATCAAGTATTGGGGTCGATTGGAGGATGCAAAAATTTTCTTCATTCCTTTGAGAACATTGAGCTCGTTTCCCTCTACGTCTATTTTTACCAGCTTAATCTGGCTATCAATATCACCTAAGAAGAAATCGAGTTCCGCGCATGGTACATCGATACAATCCAATCCGTCTGTGTTATTTGCATTCTCATTTGCGACACCACCACCACCGTCATTGTATGGAGAAAGCCGGAACTGCACCCGGCCATGATAGTTGGATATTGCACAATGATGTGCCAGGATATTGCTCTTTTTATTGAATTGAATATTCCTTTCTAGTTTCTCAAAATTTGTCGGTTCGGCCTCAAAACCAAATACCTTTCCGGAATCTCCAACAAGGGATGAAAAAGTTAGTGTCCAGTATCCAATATGAGTGCCAACATCAATGGCGAGATCCCCTTCTTTTAGTTCACGCATCACAAATTTAGCGATGTGAGGCTCGTAGTCATTATAAAAAAACAGCTGCCAGTGAATTTTCTTGGATATATCAATAAAAAGAGTGTCATTTGTAACTGTTTTTGCAACAATATCTCTCCTAAAGAAGACTTTAGACAGCATTCCTGAAACCGTAAGAATAATTTTCCAAAGGATGATCTTGTATTTTTTTTTAACTATCACTTTTTCTCTTAGGAAATTCGCGCCTCGCTGCATTAGGGTCGGCGATGACGCCCGATTGGACAACGGTGCCTTATTTCTCTTGGGGTCGATATTCATCGCTAGATCCCATATGATAAATCCGATCTCTCGGAAAATATTTTAAGCTTTACCAAATACAACGTAAACCGGAACTTCCCAGATAACATTCGTATCGGTGCGCCCCATTTGGCTGGTGGACACAGCCCGTTTTTTAACCGCCTCGCCGCCAACAATCCAACCCATGGCGGGATCGCGCGCCGGACGGTCGGCGTCGTTTACGTCTTCATAGCCGTTATGGCGCCCAAATACCGAATGGCGGAACTCCCCCGTCAAGTCCTGCCATCCATTCTTGTCGGTACGGCTGTCCTGGAATGTATCCTCGGCAACTTCGGTCAAGGCAATGGCATCAGCAAACTCCCGATAAGCGAGCAACCCTCTGTCGGGAGTGATCTGGGAGCACCTGGTTTAGAACAACTACCCGGAGCGCAGGCGCCTCCATCATTCGCGGTGGTGCGTCAGGGTGCAATACGAGCATCGTCCATCTCAAGCAGATGGTCCGCCAGCTCCCGTATTGCTCCCCTGCCGCCACGGTTTTGCAGAACCCAGTTTGCCTGGCGCAAGGCCGTCGGATGCGCGTCCGCGGGGGCCACGGCGATGCCGACCAGGCGCATGCATTCCTGGTCGTTGGCATCGTTGCCAACGTAAATCACCCGCGCCAGGTCCACCCCTTCGGACGCGGACCAGCGGCGCAGGGCCGTAACCTTGTCATCAACGCCCTGTAGGCATAAGATACGCAGCTTATCGGCACGTGCCGCAACCACCGGATTGCGCTCTTTGGACAGGATGAGCAGGCGCAGATCAGTGCAGCTGCGCAGCATCTCCAGCCCCAAGCCATCGCCGCGACTGCAGCTCACGGACTCCCCGCCATTCTGATCGACGTACACTAGGTTGTCGGTAAGCACCCCGTCAAAATCCATGACCATCGCCTGCAGAGGCGGGCAAATGGCACGAAAGCTGTGTGAACGGCGCGCCTGCATCAGTGCTTCGGCAACCGTCAGGTCAACCGCCTCGTCAATCTCCAACAGACGCTCTTCCGGTACGACGTGCAACACCGTCTTGCCGAAAAATCGGTTGCCGCTGCGCCGGAAACCGTCAACCCGCATGACATAAATCGAACCCGTTTCCTGGTATTGCTTTTCGCGGTCCTGGCGGCGGAGGCGGAAGGATTGATCGTGGTTTATAGCGGTGGCCTCGCCGCCATCCC
>JAJFGG010000127.1 GCA_021776235.1 Alphaproteobacteria bacterium
CGGCGGCGCGCGGCCGGGCCACGGCCCGGGAAGCGGCCCGCCTGGGGCGCGAGGAATTGGAGCGGGGCCGCAATGCCCAAGCCAAGGCAGAGCGGGATGCCGCGGCGCGGTCCGCCCGCCTGGCCACGGTCACGGAAAGCCTGGTGCAAATCGAAAGCGACCTGGAAGAGGCCAATGGGGCGATCGCGGAAGCCCGGGCGCAAATAGCCGCCCTGCCGCCATTGGATGATCTGCGCCGGCAACTGGAAACACTCCGGGGCCAGGTTGCGGTGCAACGTACCGAACTGGTCGAAGCGCGGGGCCTGCACGACCGGGTGACGCGGGAGGCGGCGCTGCGGGCCGAACGGCTCAACGCCATCGCCGGCGAGCAGGAAGGCTGGCGGCGGCGGTCCCGGGGCGCGGAGGAGCAATTGTCGGAATTGGCCGCCCGGGCCACAGCGGGACGGGACGAACTGACCCAGTTGCAACGGAAACCGGCGGAAATCGCGGCCCAGCGGCAGGCCCTGTTGAATCAGATCGAGGGGGCGGAAGCGGGCCGTGACAAGGCGGCCGAGGATTTGGCACGGGCCGAGGACAGGGCCAACGAATGCGCCGCCGGGCAGCGCCGGGCCGAAAACGCGCTGGCTAGCGCGCGGGAAGAAAGGGTGCGCGGCGAAGCCGGGGTCGAACAATGCGAGGAACGCCGCGCCGAGGTGGCCCGCCGGATCATGGAAGCGTTGGAATGCGGGCCCGAGGCGGTCCTGGCCGCCGCCGGTCTGGAAGCCGATGCGGCGCTGCCCCCCCTGGAGGAAGCCGAACGCAAGCTGGAGCGTTTGAAGCGCGAACGGGACAACATGGGCGCCGTAAACCTGCGGGCGGAACAGGAAGCGGAAGAACTGGACGAACAGCTGACCGGCATGACAACCGAACGGGTTGATCTGGAAGGTGCCATCGCCCGCCTGCGCCAGGGCATCTATGGCCTCAACAAGGAAGGCCGGGACCGCCTGCTGGCCGCCTACAAGACCGTCGACGGTCATTTTCAGGATCTGTTTGTGCGGCTGTTTGGCGGCGGCAAGGCGCATCTTAGCCTGACGGAATCGGACGATCCGTTGGAAGCCGGCCTGGAGATCATGGCTTCGCCGCCGGGCAAGCGGCTGCAAACCCTGTCCCTGCTATCAGGCGGCGAACAGGCCATGACCGCATTGGCCCTGCTGTTTGCGGTGTTCCTGACCAATCCGGCGCCGGTCTGTGTGCTGGACGAGGTCGATGCCCCCCTGGATGACGCCAATGTGGAGCGGTTTACCAATCTGGTCAGTGAAATCGCCCGGATTACCGGCACCCGGTTTCTGATTATCACTCACCATCCCTACACCATGGCACGGATGGATCGGCTATTTGGCGTCACCATGTCCGAACGCGGGGTATCGCAACTGGTCTCGGTTGATCTGGCCCGGGCAGAACGCATTCGAGCCACCGGCTAAAATTGTTACAACGGTATATTATTTAGGAAAATCAGATAGTTAGGGCGCTGGCATTGGCCCTTGACAGGCCGCGGGTCAATTCGTATCGTGCGCCCGCTTCCGGCCAGTCGCGGCTGGGTGCTTGGATTGTCTTGTCAGGTTGGGATTCATGCCGCCGGGCCGGCCAATTTGCCGCCGGCAAGGCAACCGGTAACTGGCTGATCAAGTACCTGAGCGCGGCGCAGCTATCGAGCGAGATGTCCGATCCGCAACCCCCACCGTCCGTGGAAAAGCCTTCCCTGGAACAATTAGGGGGCCGGATTTCCAAGGCCCGCCAGGCGGCGGGGCTTGATCAATCGGCGGCTGAGATGGATGCATCGGCGGGTGCGGGCCTGGGTGCGGCGTGGCGGATTTCTATTGAAATCGTCGTCGCATTGGTGGTTTGTACCGCCATCGGCTGGGCCCTGGACTATTGGTTCGGGACCAAACCGTGGTTTATGCTGCTGTTCCTGTTTCTGGGCGGCGCGGCGGGAATAAACAATGCGGTGCGAACCGCACTACGTATGGATGCCCAGGCGGCAGAAGACTTGCGGCGCAAGTCGCAGGCCCTATCAAAGGTTGGGGCAAAGGCTGGGTCCAAGGCTGGGACAGAGGCTTCGCCCGGTGCGCGGGCGGGGGTAGAAAAGGGAGACGGGCGTGACGGCTGAACGCCACATTGATCATAGTAGCCCGATGCACCAGTTCGTCATCGGACGGCTGAACGACTGGCAATTGGCTGGCTTCGATATCTCGTTTTCGAAGGCGGCCGCCTTTATGTTCGCCGCAGTCGTGGTCGCGACCCTGTTCCTGGTCCTGACCACCGCGCGCCGGGCCATGGTGCCGGGGCGCTGGCAATCGGTGGCCGAACTCTGGTACGAATTCATCGCCGATATGATCAAGGAAACCATCGGCAGCGAGGGTCGCAAATACTTCCCCTTCGTCTTTTCGCTGTTCAGCTTTATCGTCATTTGCAACCTGTTGGGCATGCTGCCCTACAGCTATACCGTGACCTCGCACATCGCCGTGACCATCACCTTGGCGCTGTCGGTGTTTGTCCTGACCACCTTTATCGGCATTACCCGGCACGGTACGCATTTTCTGTCGTTCTTCGTGCCCAAGGGCGTGCCCCTGGTGATGCTGTTCCTGGTCGTACCGATCGAGGTTCTGTCCTATTTCATGCGGCCGATCAGCCATTCGGTCCGCCTGTTCGCCAATATGACCGCGGGCCACACCATGCTGAAGGTGTTTGGCGGTTTTGTTGTGCAGATGGGCGTGTTCGGCGTTCTGCCCTTTGCCCTGATCGTCGCCCTGACCGGACTGGAAGTCGCCATCGCCGTGTTGCAGGCCTATGTCTTCACAATTCTAACCTGTCTTTATCTCAATGACGCCATTCATCTGGAGCATTGATCGAAGCTCCGGTTCGATATGTTACCCATTCCCATCCACTTGCTAGAAAACGAAGGAATTTAAATCATGGAACCAGCTGCTGCGAAGCTGATTGGCGCAGGTCTTGCCGCTATCGCCATGGGCGGTGCCGGTATTGGTATTGGCTTGATTTTCGGCAATTACGTTGCCGGCGCCATGCGCAACCCGGGCGCGGCCCAGGCCGTGTTTGGCCGGGTCATTTTGGGTTTTGCCCTGACCGAGGCCATCGCCCTGTTTGCGCTGGTCGTGGCGCTGATCATCCTGTTCGTCTTCTAGAGGACTCCCGGGCAATGCCCCGGGGGTGATACCTGTCCCGGCGCGCTGCGTCCGGGACGGCTGGAAGCAAGAACGGAGCGAGACCATGCCACAATTTTGGATGGAGGATTTCGCGCCACAAATGGTGTGGCTGGTGATTTCCTTTATCGCGCTTTATCTGTTGATGGCCCGGGTGGCTTTGCCGCGGGTGGCCGACGTTCTGGAAACCAGGCACGGCAGGATTGCCGATGACCTGGACCAGGCCGCACAACTGAAGGCGCAAGCGGAATCCGTGATCGGCGAATACGAGGCCGCGTTGGCCGAGGCCCGTTCCCAGGCCCAGGCCACCATAGCCCAGGCCGGGGTGGAAGCCGCGGCCGCGGCCGAGAGGCGCAACGCCGAAGTGGCCGGGGTACTGGCGGCGGAAGCCGCCGCCGCCGCTGGCCGGATCGCCGATGCCAAAACCGAAGCCCTGGCGGAACTGCGCGGGGTCGCCGCGGAGTTGGCCCAGGCAGCGGCCGAACGTCTGATCGATGCCCAGGTCTCCCAGGCGGATGTGGACGCGGCGGTCGATGACGCCATGCGCAACAATAGGATTGGGGGCAGCTGATGGACGCGACATTCTGGGTCGGCGCTGCCTTTTTGGTCTTTGCCGCCGTGCTGTTCTATTTCAAGGTGCCGGGCATGCTGACCAAGGCGTTGGACGATAGGGCGAAAAAGATCGGCGATGATCTGGAACAGGCCCGGCAATTGCGCGAGGAAGCCCAGGCCTTGTTGGCCACCTATGAACGTAAACAGCGCGATGCCTTGAGCGAGGCCGAGGCCATCATCGCCCATGCCCGCGAGGAAGCCTTGCGTGAAGCCGATCTGGCCGCGAAGAAGCTGGACGAGGCCATCACCCGGCGGCAACAGGCGGCTTTGGAGAAAATTGCCCTGGCCGAATCCCAGGCCGAGGCGGAGGTTCGCGACGCGGCCATCGAAATCGCCATCGGCGCCGCCACGGCCATCGTCGCCGGCCAGGTCAAAGGCGACCGCGCCGATGCCCTGATCGATAGCGCCACCGCCGACCTGGGCCGGCATCTGAACTGACCGCGTCACCCAGGACGCGTACAAGAACCCTGCCCCCGGGCGGGGTTCTTTGCTTCGGGGTCCCGTGGGCCCCTGAAGAAGCAGTCGCTGCATTTGTCGTACGACCGTCAGGCTCATTACCTTCAAACCCTGCCCCACAACCACGTCTACGACGGTCCGACCCGCATCTCAAGACGGCATTCATCAAGTGGTTCGTCCAGGCCAGCGCCCAGGGTCAGGATTCCGGTCAGATTAGAACCAGCAAGGGTAGCGCTCCCATTATCCACGCTTAGTGCCCTATTCGGCGTAGCGGATTCTGGGATCCAGCAGGGCATAGAGCATGTCGACGATGAAATTGACCGTGACGGTGATTACCGCCATCAGCATCGTCAGGCTCTGCACGATGGGATAGTCGCGCACCTGGATCGCTTCGACCAGAAAGTAGGCCATGCCGGGTATATTGAAAACGGTTTCGATGACGACCAGGCCGCCCATCATAAAGGCCGCCTCGATGCCGATGACGGTGGCTACCGGCAGCATCGCGTTCTTCAGGGCATGGCGGTAGCTGACGGTGTTGTTCGAGACGCCCTTGGCCCGCGCCGTGCGGATATAGTCCTGGCCCATCACCTCCAGCATCGCGGAGCGGGTCAGGCGCATTATCAAGGAGGAGGCGCGAAACCCGACAACGGCGGCAGGAACGGAATAGAGCAGCAGTTCGTCCCACAGGTTTTCCGGCGGCGCCAGATAGACCGGGATGGTGCCGAAGGCCGAGACGAAAAACATCAAGATCAGCAGTGCCAGCCAGAACGAGGGCAGCGACAGGCCGCTCAGGGAAATCACCCGCAGGGTATAATCGAGCGCGGTGTCCTGTTTGACGGCGCTGATAACGCCCAGCGGCAGGCCGAACAGAACCGAGAAAGCAAGCGCCAGGGCCGCCAGTTTTGCGGTGATCGGGATGCGCGGGGCCAATTCGTCGACGACCGGCATTTCCGAAACGAAGGAAATCCCCAGATCCCAGGTCAGCAGGCCGCCGATCCAATTAAAATACTGCAACGGTATGGCCAGATCGAGGCCGAGCTCCTTTTCGATTTCGGCCATTTCCACCGGATCGATGAAGCCGGCGGAATCGAACATGATGACGGCGATGTTGCCCGGCATCAGCCACAGCAGCACAAAGATGACCAGCGATATTCCGACCAGGGTCAGAAGCATCAGAAAAAAGCGTTTTGCCAGATAGGCGCTCAAGTTCCGTCCTCAGAATTTAGCGAAATTGCCGAAACTACCCCCGCAGCCACTCGTCATGGTCAACGCCCCGGGCCTCCAACCACTCCCGATAACCCACGGTCGGGTTCAGGGGCCGTTCCGCATAATAAGGTATTAAGGGAATATATCTGTTCAGATGGCTGCGCAGCTTGGCAATGGCGTCGACCCTGTGCCAATCGACACGCAGATCGACACGCGCCAGATCATCACGGTCAAAGACCTTGAGCACGGAAATATGCTGGCCCACGCCCATCTGCCCACCAGCGTCCCGGCCGGCCTCCAGCGCCCGCATCAGGCGTTCCTCCAGGTCCTCATCGCTGGCAGCCCGGAAACCTTCCGCGATCGCCCCGACGACACCTGCTTTGACCCGATTGCCCAGGGCGATGAGATTGCCCTCGGCGACATGTTCGGCAACATCGAGATTGTTCTTACCGGTCCGCGCCGCTGTTCTGCCAAAGCGGTCCATCACGCCGAGCTGGCGAAACTCAACATGGGTATCGCTGGCGACGATCTCGTCCAGCACCTTGTGCGGCGCGTAACCTGTTTCCAACAGCTTGATGCCAAGGTGGCCCAGATAAGGATTGGTCAGCGCCTGGGTGATCACCGCACCAATCTGCGCCTTTGCATGCGGGAAACGTCCTCCCGCCGCCAGTTCGCTCGTCGCGCCCGCAAACCCGATCATGCCGGTTCTTTCACAGCGGCCTATAAGTGAAAATGTCATTTCAATGCCTCCTCCCATGTTGTCTGCCGAGAATAACTGTTATCGCAATTATTCGCATTTTCGGTGGATTTACCTCTCAACCGTAACACGAGTGTGCAAAAACCGGGTGGCGGGGAAGGGCGCAACAGCCAAGAAATGGTGCTTTGCCGATGGCGGGAAATATGCGCGCAGGCTTGTGATGCCACGTACGATGTCGGGATCCCCGGCGGTGGCATGGCCGGGTACATGGCGGCGTCGGCGGTGGGCGGAGGCGCGCACGGGCGCGGTTGGCGGAAAGATCGGTGTCACTCGGCGGGGCGGCGGCCAAGATTTTCTTCCTAGGCCGCAACGCCGTCGCTCCGGCCCTGCAAATGGGCCCATGGCTGCACCGTTTTAGGCGAACATTCAATTCGGGGAATCGAACGCGAACAAAAGGGGAGATAAAGGGACGCTTTCCTTATAGGGAGAAAAGCACGCATAAAGGTAGCGTCCACTTTATTCCTGCCCTTTACTTCTCCCAAAGCGACTGGAAGGCCATGTCACTGACGACCGCACGGCAACTTGGGTGCGGCATGCTGACTGCAACAATTAGCACTTCTCGTACTTCAACCGGTGCCATGCCGAATTCTGCTTTTCCCTCAAAATCGAGCATTCAATGCCAGGTCAGGGAACTTCGCGGCTGGCCCCGGGCTGCTTCAATGTACTTGAGGAACCGGCGGACTCGAGACCGGCGTCTAGTATCGCCGTTGAGTCGCGGCAAATTTCGGGATCACAAAGCGCCGTAAATGGCTCACTCGTGCGTATCCCCCATAGAAAATGAGCCGTCGCGTTGGTAAGATGCTCGGGCGCCGGCGGCACCGGTATCGCTACGCCAGCTTGGTCTTCGAGATCGGCACGCAATAGCCCGCCTTGCGCGCGGGGCCCAACAAGGAGGCTGCCTTTTTCGCCGTAGAGCACTGGCGCATAGGCACCGATCTTGCCATGCTGGGTCCAGGAGGCTTCGGCAATGGCCATTGCCCGAGGGTAGCGCATAAGAAGGACGGCGTTGTCTTCGACCGCTATGTCGTCGCGACAGAAATTGCCGGCGAGAGCGCTGACAGCGTCCGGTTGCCCCAGCAGGACGCGCGCCAGGACGGCTCCGTAGCAACAATAGTCGACAAGTGCACCACCTCCGGCCTGGTCCGCATCTTCCACCCAATCGGCAAATTGCCGGCTATGACCCATCGCCACAATACCTTCATGGGCGGCGCGATACTTTAACTGCCAAAGTCGTCCGATCGTGTCTTCTTCCAATACCATCTCGATGGCTCGCTGCAGATTGGGCCACCAGGCAAATGGCCAGTTGATCATAAGACGCGTACCGTGCTGCCGGGCGGCGGCAATCATCCGCTCTGCGTCTGAACTGTTCGCCGCCATCGGCTTCTCAACCAAGGCATGCAGGCCGCGTGATGCAGCGTCGATCACCAGCTCAGCACTCGTCCGGTTGTCGGTATAGATATAAACGCCGTCAAGCTGTTCCCGCTCGAGCAGCTCAGTATGGTCGGCATAGGTAGGCACTCCGAGCTCCGCCTCGGCTCGCGCTCTGAGATCGGGATCCGGATCGGCGGCTGCGACAAGGTCTGCATCATCGCGCGCGAGCACTTCGGCTGTGACCGTCCAGACATGGTCATGATTGAGGCCGAGCGCGGCAATTCGGAGATTTTCACTATGTGATGAGCCCATGCGGCGCCTCGTTCGGGTTGCTTTTTAGAAATGTTCCTCGAAGCAAGATAACACTTTCTGCCAAGGTATTGCCGTGACAACCCGGCTCCCGCCCATGACAGCGATCTACTGGATGGCAAATGGAGCAATGTCGCCTGTTAGAGCATTTCCGACGAGCCTCAAAATTCAAGCAATGGCCGAACCTCTTCGTTGAACCGGTCCATTTCCTCCATTGTCTGATCGAGGTTACGGGCGCGCCGGCGGTTTCCATCGTTCAATGCCTCACAATTTCATAAAAAACGGCGTGATAGCATTCTCCATCACCTAATTCCGTTTGACTGGTCGCCATAATTGCCGACCACGGTAATCCGCTCTGATGTTGGCAATTATGTTGTCAAGCAATGGCACCAGCGTAGAATTGGCATATCGTCTGATCTCTGCTTTTTGTGCTTCACTGATCGCGATACCGCGAATTCTAGTCGTTCCTGGCAAGAAATTTAGCTTTCGGCGAAAAATATTTATCTGGTCGGTTAAAGGGTCACCTTCTCGATCCTGACGACCCACGCGTTGCCATGCATCAAACGGCCTATCATCCAGTTTGATGTAATACTCATGCCGTGTACGGTTATCATCCGATGTGGAAAGTTGTTTCAATTGTCGGCGGACATCTTCAAATGAATTTATGAGCCTCTCAACAATTCGTTTGTTGGTGAAATAGTCATGAAGCTTGATCCAAATAATTGCAATGGCCACGACGATACCGGTCCCTATCAAGAAGGCGGTCAAGGGAAAAGCAACAATTTTCTGTATTGGAACTTCCATTGTTCAGGTGGTCCCACAGTGTTGGACAGATGGCGGCCTGTTTAAGGTGTCTTCAGAGAAGTAAAATGAGACGCTTCCTTAACCATGGCAGCGACTAGACTAAATCGCCGTTCCTGCGCTCGTCCGCTTAAGCTTCAACTGCGAACTCTGTTATCCGCCGAATAATCGCACCAACAAAAGCACCGCTACGATGCCAGCCAGGCCCGTCGCGATAAATTCCAGCCGCTTCGGCTTAACGGTTCGGCGCGGTTTCTTGTCCAGATGTTCAATAAAATCAAGTGTTTGGAAGACCAACGGTATCCGCATTTCTCAGACCCTCCGCATATCCGTGTTGAGATCCGGTATTGAACCCAATAACGAAAGAGAAAGATAGGGCAAGGTGCCGGATTGCGGTCTAGCGTTCAGGCACCGCCTGTATCAACGCCGCCAGGGCGCGGCTTAATGACTCCTGGCTTGCCTCGACGCCGCTGTAGTGGCCAAGGCGAACGACCACAAGATCGTGTGAGGGAATTATCATGGTCTTTTGGCCGCCCGCGCCCGACATGAAGTAGGCCTCGCGTGGGACCGGCCATTGACCGTCTCCGTTCAGCCAGAAGAAGCCGCCATATATGGGCCGGTTGTCAGCCGCCCAGCCGGGCGCCAGCGTGCTGACGAATTCCACCCAGCCCTCCGGCAAAAGCCGCTCGCCTCGCCAAACGCCGTCACCAAGATAGAGATTGCCGAGCCGGGCCCAGTCCCGGGCGCTGGCGAATTCGTAGCCCTGAAGGAGAAAATTGCCGTAAGGGTCGGTCTCCAGAACCGTATTGCGCATGCCCAGCTTGTCGAACAGCGCCCGTTGCGGAAATGCGTGATAATTCTCGGCCCGGCCCTCAACGCCAAGGCGTATCAAATAGTTGGCGAGGACGGGGTCGACGTTGCGGTAGCGGCCAACCTGGTTCGGCGGCCATTGCTGGCTCCGTGTCGCGGCAAACTCGAAGGCATTGATGGAGCCGGTATAGACGTAGAGATGGTCGGGGTAGCCCAGCGCCGGCAGATAGTCGGGATCCTGCATCGCCCGAAATCTGAGCCCACTCGACATTCGCATGATATCGGCGATGCGGATCTCCGCCCTTGGATCGCCACCGTTCTGCCATTCTGGAATTGGCGCCGGTTGCCAGAGCTCGTAAACGCCCTGGTGTACGAGGCGGCCGAGTAACGTGGCCGTCATACTCTTGCCCATGGACCAGCTTTCCAACGGCGTATGGATCCCGATACCGTCCCTGTAACGTTCGGCGACGATCTCACCTCGATAGGTGACAAGGAAGGCCGCCGTCATGCTGTCGCCGGCGAACGCCAGATCCACGGCCCGGTCCAGTTTCCCGCGGTCCAGGCCGAAATCATCCGCCACGGTGACATCGCCCATCGGCCACGGCAGCGTTTCCGGTGGGGGTAGATCGGGCGTGACCACGCTTGGTGAGAAGAAGACATCGTCAGCGCCGAGCGGGAGCGTTACCGCGCCCTGGCTGGCGAAAATTTTCGCGGTCCGGGTGACACCGTTATCGAGCCTCACGTGGACGGCCCGGGCGTTCCTGTCTACTTCGATGCCGACTACATGTTTGCGGTTTTCATAAGGTGCGGTGAAATAGCCGGTGTGTTCGGCAGCGAAATCCGGATCCAGGCCGCTCAAGAAGACATTCGACACTATGACCTTGGCATAGCCGGCGCCGAAATGGGTGACCGGGTCGCCGGGCGGCAGCTCGAACTTACCGCCAAGGTCAAGCTGTCTGGCCCGCGCCAGCAGCGCCTCGGAAGCACCCATCGCGGGGCTTTGGCCGCCGGTGTCCAATTTGGTGTCGGGCACGGGCGGACGATCGGAACCGTTGTGTGTCATCCTATTTCAATGACCATTGGCATTACTCCAGAGATGGAAGGCGTTTCAGCTTTGGCATGAGAGAGCCGATGATCGATAGAGTTGAAGAAAAAATCAAGCGTCAACAAAGTTCGAGCGCATCCGGACTATTGCGGGCTCCTGTCATCGCAAGGTGATATTCGCTGGATTTGCCAATATCATGGGTGACACTTATGGAGCCAGCCAAACAGATAAGACGGGAAAACCCATATCATGCTGAAGATTTACCACTCCACAGGAACCCGCGGATTTCGTGTCATCTGGGTGTGCGAGGAACTGTCAATCCCCTATGAGATCGTGCCGGTGGATTTCGCCGCCGAATACCGCGCCACGCCGGAATGGCGGGCTATGAACCCGGTGGGCAAGGTGCCGGTAATGGTTGACAGCGATATGACCATGTTCGAGTCGTGCGCCATGATGCAGTACGTATTGGATCGCTATGGCGAAGGGCGGCTGCAGCCGAGCAAGGATGATCCGAGCTACGCGCACTATCTGCAATGGTGCTGGTTTGCCGAGGCGACTTTCGCGCGGCCACTCGGTGAGATCGTCAACCATCGGCGTGCGTTCAAACCGGAACTCGACAACGTCGTGGCGGAGATGAAGGGCCGGGCGACGGCCTGCGTCGCGGCGCTCGATGCGGCACTGTCGGACCGGCCCTACCTGCTGGGCGACACCCTGAGCGCGGTGGATTTGAGCATCTGTTACGTCATGCGCGGCTACCGCCGTATGGTGAGCGAGTCGCTGCCCGCCAATGTTCAGGCGTATTTCGACAGCGTTACGGCGCTGCCGTCTTGCGCGGCAACCGTGAAAGCGGATGCGGAAACGGCTGAGCGGTTGCAGGGCTAGTGTCCTGGGTCAGAAGTACGTCGAGTTTAAGTATTGTCGGGGGGAGGTCGGATAAAATCGCATCCGGCCCCTTGATCCCGGGGCGTTTTCCCCCGATGCTCGGCGCCCCGAACTGAGGAGGACCAGGCTTCATGATCGTTGTCATGCCAGACGCGCGCTATTCCGGCGGGGCGGATATTGAGCAGGCCGTTTTCGGCGACCGGGCGGAGCTCCGCCTCTATCAGGCGACTGCCCTGGACGATATCCCGGCCGCGACCTGGGAGGCGGCCGAGGCGCTGATGATCTGGGGCCGGCTACGCTGCGATAAGGCGATGCTTGACCGGGCCCCGAACGTCCGCATGATCATCCGCATGGGGGTGGGATTCGACGCCCTCGACATCGAGGAAGCCGGCCGGCGGGATATTCCCGCCTGCAACGTGCCGGACTACGGCACCACCGACGTCGCCGACCATGCCATTGCCTTAATGCTGGGCCTGACCCGCGGCATCGTCCAGGTGCACAACAGGATCGTCGCCGACCCGGTTGGCAACTGGAAGACCGTCGACATCCCAATGATGCGCCGGGTACGCGGCACCACCTTCGGCATCATCGGCTGCGGCCGCATCGGCACGGCGGCGGGCCTGCGCGCCAAGGCGCTGGGCATGAACGTTGTCTTCTATGACCCCTACGTGCCTGACGGCAAGGACCAGTCGGTGGGCTTCGAGCGGCGCGAGAGCCTGGAGGAGGTGTTGCGTGAAGCGGACGTGATCAGCGTCCATACGCCGCTGACGGCGGAGACCAACGGCATGATCAACGGCCAGGCGATCTCATGCATGAAGGACTCGGCGATCCTGATCACCACGGCGCGCGGCAAGGTCTACGATCTGGATGCGGTCACCGAGGCGTTGAAGAATAACCGCATCGCCGGCGCCGGACTGGACGTGTTCCCTGATGAACCGCCGAACCCGGAGCATCCGCTGTTCACTGCACTGAAGACCGGAGAAGATTGGACGGTGGGACGCGTCATCGTCACTTCGCACGTTGCCTGGTACAGCCCTGACGGCGCCCATGACGCCCGCGAAAAGGGGGCGAAGACAGTGCTAAGCTATCTGGCGGACGGCGTGCTGCGAAACTGCGTCAACCAGCAGTTCCTGGCTGCGAAAGACTGAAGCGGCCGTCAGTTCGTGACCGGCGTAGCCCGCCAGTTGCGCCGCATGGGGCCAGGGCCAGCCCACGGCACAACCGGGTTTGACATTGGGGCTGTTAGGGCGCGTCTCGCAGGTTATGATTGAAGCAGATTTGAACCGCGTAATTTGGCAACAAACGAAGCGAACGAAGCAAATGCAGCACAAAATCTCCCGCTTGAACGGCGATTTCGGTGTCATGATCGAAAATGTGAGCCGGCAAGACCTCGAAGACAGTGGTTTCCAGCGCGAGGCCTACGATCTGTGGACCCTTCATGGCGGCCTGATCGCCGTGCGCGGGCCCGACCTTGCGGAAACGTCGCCGGAGCAGCTGATGGCCTGGTCGGACGTCTTCGGCGCGGTCGAGGAGGTGATGCATACGGCGCGCGCGGACGTGATGGTGCCCGGCTTCCCGATCCTCCGCATCGGCAACACCAAAGACGAAGCCGGCAAGCCCAAAGCGTCGCTCGCGAAGGTGCCGCAGCTCATCTCGGACGCCGACATGCAATACAATCCGGAGAGCCGTCGTCCCGTCTGGCATACAGACTCGACCTTCCGGAGGCAGCCGCCGATTGGATCCGTTTTCCATTGCCGGCAGGCGCCGCCCGAAGGTGCCGAAACCCTGTTCGCGGACACGCGCGCCGCTTTCGCCGGGCTTGACGAGGCAACAAAGACGAAGCTGAAGCCGCTGGAAGCGGTGTGTTCCCTGGCGCATCACGACAAAAAGATCAGCCTGTATTCCCCCGGCTACCCAATCCTGACGCCGGAACAGCGCGCGGCCAATCCCCCCAACCGGGTGCCGATCGTCCTTGAACACCCGGTAAGCGGCATCCCAGCCCTGTACGGGTTGAACAGTTCGACCTGTGCCGTGGTGCCGGTCGGCGAGCCGGTTGCCGACGCGGCATTGGACAAGTGGGACCTGGAAGGTGTCGAAGATGACAGCGTCCTCATCCTACGCGACCTGTTACCCTACATCACCGGACCCGATTTCACGGTGAAATGGAGCTGGCAGCGCGGCGACATCGTCGCCTGGGACAATCGTTGCACGATGCATGCCGCCACCGGTTTCGAATACGACCGATATGCCCGCGAAATGTGGCGCTTGACGTTGCTGGACAAGATGGCTGCCGATGCCGCGTAATCGCCAGCTGCCAATACTATCCGGCAGCAATGACATAGCGACATTGCACATGATCCAGTGGGCGTAATGATCCTGCTCGTCTAATTCCAATGATCGCCGGGTAAGTTTGCGGGCGGTTCGCATCGCCCTCCGGCAGCTCACAGGCGCGACATTGGCGGGTGTCGCGATGAACGTCCCTGTGTCCCCATTGAATGACCGTTGCCGTAGTGTGATTTGACCTCGTACCATCACTTCGTCGAATGCAAACTTGGCAATCGCTGACACAAGGAGCGAGCGGTGAATCCGCGAACATTAGATGATCTCCTGGCCTTTGAGGCCATCCGGCAGCTCAAAGCGCGCTATTGCCGCTTCGTGGACACGAAGCAATGGAAGCGGCTCGAAGAATTATTTACTCCGGACGCACGCCTCGAAGGCTTTGGTTCAGTGCCCGACGGTTCCAATCCCGCCCGTTTTGTCGATGGTGTCTCAAAACGCTTAGGTCAGGCGACGACGATCCACCATGTACAGGCCCCCGAAATTGCTCTTATCGGGCCCGATACGGCGCGTGGCATCTGGTCAATGATGGACCATGTTGAATTTTCGGCAGACCAGCAGTCGTCAGGGCTGCCGGCAGATCATGGCTGGATAGGTTGGGGATATTATGAGGAGGAATATATCCGCACCGGTGACGATTGGCTCATTTCCTACATGCGTTTAGCACGACAGCGGATGGAGGAATTACCTGTTGACCAGTCTCAAGCGAAGCCCCGTCGACACACTCCGAATTCCGATTGGCTCTGAGAACCGAGCCGACCGGAATGTGTTTCTGATTTCCGCATCTGGCACGAGGGGTGCCAGAACCGGCTGAGCGATAAATTATTTGCCAATAACCTCTACAGTGTCGTTCCAAATGAGTAATGTCGGGAAAAAGGGACAGGTGCATGAAGCTCGGATTACTGTTGCCCAATCAAGGCGTCGTTTTCGGCGCGACGACCGTGCCGGAACTGCTTGAACTCGCCGAACAGGCTGAAAGTTCCGACATTTTTGAAAGTCTTTGGGTCGGCGACAATCTACTTGCCAAGCCCCGGCTTGAGTCCGTCACGCTCCTGTCCGCGCTCGCCGTGCGCACAAAGACTTGCCGACTTGGCACTGCCTGCATGGCGAGCTTCCCCCTGCGCCATCCGGTAGTACTCGCCGCACAATGGGGCGCGCTCGATTGCCTCGCTGGCGGCCGAACGGTGCTTACGGCCTGTATTGGCGGCGGCCCCGCGAAGGGCAATATCGCAGGTGCATTCGAAGCAGAATACGGCGCGATGCAAATTGACCCATCTGAACGGGTCGCCCGGATGGAGGAGGGCATCGAGGTGCTGCGGGTGTTGTGGACGGAAGATCCGGCGACCTTCAAAGGACGCTTCTTCAATTTCGAGGACATCGCAGTGCGCCCGCAACCGGTGCAGAACCCCTGCCCGCCGATTTGGTTGGCGAATAACCCGTGGGTATTCGGCAACAGGAAGTCGGGCACGATCAACCGGCAGGTGGACCGGGTCGCGCGCCTTGCGGACGGTTGGATGACCGTCGGCGCCACGCCAGAGCAGTTCGACAACGCATGGCGGGAAATTTGCGACGCCGCAGAAAGCCATGGCCGGGATTCCACCCAGCTGGAAAACGCGATCTACTTCAATCTCAACTTAAACGACGATCGGGCGGCGGCTTATACTGAAAGCAAGCGCTTCCTTGATGAGTACTACAGTTCCGATTGGCCGGAATGGAAAGTGAATGTATGGACCGCTTGCGGCGCCCCGGCGGAATGCGCTGCGCGGATACGCGCGTTCGAACCGGCCGGCGCCCAGACGATGATTATCCGCTTTACGTCCTACGACCAGAAAGCGCAGCTTGCACGCTTCCTCGACGAGGTGGCGCCCTTGCTATGATCGCTGGAGAAAATAGTGGACGCTTCCATCAAGCATCCAAAGCTGGGCCGACCGATAGTCGAATAGACCGGCACCGTACCATCGCACCGTCACGAGGTCCCGGCTAGGCCGGGCGGATCCCTTAGGTGTGCGCCGTCAGAAATGCATTGATCGCAGCGTTGGCGGACGCCTGGTGCTCAGGCTCTTTCCAATGTTCGACGAGGGTTGCACGAGGGGCCAATTCAGCGACTCGCCGGGATGTCACCTCGGGATGATAGATATCCGTGCCCATCAGGACCAGCAGGGGTATGTGGCATTTGGCGACCGCATCCTCCGCAACGTTGAAAAGAAAATCGCCGCCAAACATCGTGGCCCTGAAGGCCGCCCAATCGTCCTGGCTGACGGCAGGATGCGTCGGTTTCAACTCTTCCGACCAACCGTCGAACAAATCGGCAAAGGTCTGGCGGTTGTCATCAAACCCGATTGGCTGAAGCATGACGGCCGAGACAATTCGTTCGGGGACAGCCTCGACCAAGCCCATGATGAATGAACCGCCGATGCACATGCCGGCGGCATGGAACCGGTCGACGCCGAGGTGATCGAGCAGGGCAATCTGATCGTCCGTGTAATCCCGCCAGCCGTCAGTGGCGGCGACCGGGGCGGTTGACTGACCGGCATTGCGCTGGTCCATGGCGATGACCTGAAAATGCGGCGCCAGGCGCTCGATGGGGTTATAGGGTACATTCTCCCATACGGAGACAGACGACCGCATGCCACCCGGCGCCAGTAATAGAACAGGAAACCCTTCGCCATGAACCTCGTAGTAAATTCGAATGTTGTCGCGTTCAAAGACAGGCATGGTGAAATCTCCTCGGCCGATGGTGCGATAAAGGTCGTGACCGCGTCGGCATCGTGGGCGGCCAACGCAGCAGGGTACGACCTAGATTAACCCAGCGCGCGCGTTTTCTCATTTATCGTATTGACGTTGCTTTCGTGAATGATTGGGGTCTGATCTTGAATTGTGTTCGCTGGTCTCGCAATATCGCGCGACCGGCGCGTCGTAACCCAGGAGGCGGCAATGACGAAATTGAACGGCAAGACGGTGCTGGTGACCGGGGCGACCGACGGCGTCGGCCGGCTGTTGGCCACGGAGCTGGGCGCGGCCGGCGCCCGCGTGCTGGTGCACGGCCGGGACCGGGCCCGCGGCGAGGACGTGGTGAAGCAGATCCGGGCGGCGGGTCATACGGCGGAGCTACTGCTGGCCGATCTGGCATCCCTGGCCCAGGTGCGCCGCCTGGCCGACGCGGTCAAAGCGACGACCAACGGGCTCGATATCCTGATCAACAATGCCGGGGTGGGTTCGGGCGGCGATGACGGCGAACGCCAGCTCAGCAGCGACGGGCACGAATTGCGCTTCGCGGTAAACTATCTGGCCGGTTTTCTGCTGACCCGGCTGCTGCTACCGCGGCTCGAGGCTGCGGCGCCGTCACGCATCGTCATGGTCTCTTCACTGGGCCAGCAGGCGATCGATTTCGCCGATCCCATGATCGAGCGCGGCTACAGCGGCACCCGGGCCTATTGCCAGAGCAAGCTGGCGCAGATCATGTTCGCCATTGACCTGGATGCCGAGCTCAAGGCCGCCGGCGTCTCCGTGAACAGCCTGCATCCGGCGACCTACATGGACACCACCATGGTGCGGCAATCCGGCCGCCAGCCGTTGAGCACTGTCGAGGACGGCGCCGCGGCCATTCTCAAGGCGGCGTTGGCGCCAGCGGCCGAGACGGGCGGGCGCTTTTTCAACGGCTTGAACGAAGCGCGCGCCAATCCGCAGGCCTACGACGCAGGGGCGCGGGCTGAGTTGAAAACCTTGAGCGAACAGCTGACCGGGCCGGCCTAGGGACTGTCCAGGGCAGGCTCACATTCCCACCGCACAACAACAGCCTCGTCTCTCAAAATCCGAAGGTAGACCCCGATTCTATACGCGGGACGGGCGCGGCGCCGGGCATGCGCCCGGGCCGAAGCGGGCGGCCGCGTATGGGACGCCTAGCCGAACTGGAAGAACGCCGCCTTGTTACCATCCGGGTCACGGAAGTAACCACCGTAGAACATGTCCGGGATGCGCTGCCCCGGGTCACCTTCGCTGCTGCCGCCGAGTTCGAGCGCTTTCGCGTGCAGCTTGTCCACCATCTCCTTCGATCCCGGAGCGAACGCAACCATGTTGCCGTTTCCAGGAGTGGCATCCATTTCGTCAAACGGAACGCAAACAGCCAGCATCGGCTTGTCCATAGCCGTTCCGATCATCGCCAGCCGACCAATGTCGATCTGTACGCTGGCGCCAAGCTCCGAGAGCAATTCGCCCCAGAATGCCTTGGCCTTGTCCATGTCCTTCACGCCAATCGTGCAGTATCCGATCATCGTCCGTTCCTCCCCATGTTTCGCTATTCGACAAGCCGGTCAGTATAGGGAGCAGCCACCAGGAGATAAACCAACGATTTGGTCCCATCGGCTTTTGGAAGCAGTCGCTGACACCGCCGCGTCCTGACACTGATCACCACTGACAGTGCAATCAACCGTCAATAATGCCGATTAGCCGCTTTCACTCATTTTCGCCCAGATCTCCGCGGGGTCGACACCAAGCGTCAGGCAGATTTGATCGAACGCAGCGCGCTCGGATTTAGTGACGTCATCGTCCGCGGAAATGACAAGATAGGCAATTCTGAGCAAGGTGCGCGCCGACTTGAAGTCTCCGGCATAGGGCAGGATCTTTTTTTGCAGTACGTCTTCCGCTTTCCCGGGTTCGGTTCGCAAGGCTTCAATGTAGTCGTTCATGATGTCGACCGCTTTGTGGGGATTGTGCACCCGCAAGCGATCCATTGCCTGGAGAATGGCATCAATGCGGTACCGCTCGCTCAAACTGACCTCGCCGTCAGCGAGTATTGTCAGCGCGGAGACCGCCATTGCCGCTTTCAAGAACCGCTTGTCCCAGTGGCGTGCCGTTTCGGTCCGAAGTTTTTCAAGGATATTCACCAGATTCTTTCCCCCCTTGGCCTGCTTTTTGCCGGTTTATTGTCTTGCCGGAAATGACCCAGGTAACCTTTGCAGCCATGGCAATGGTATCTAAACGCCAGCGCCCATTGAAGAAGATTCTTAGGCCATGGGCACGGCAGACCGGGGCGACAGACTTGCATCGCCTGGCGCCCTGCCCGAGCACGCCCGCCGCGGCCGCGGAGCTTGACCGAAGTCATTTTGCCCGGCCCGGCATGGCGATAGAGTAACCGTCCTGAATTGCCTGGGAAGACCGGAAGGATAGGACAAAATGTTGAAGCGAGGATTCAAGCAGCTCTTGGCGGAAGCCAGCGCGCAAATCGAGACGGTTTCGGTTCAGGATCTCGACTATGTACTTGAGGACGAGGAGACGGTGCTGATCGACGTGCGCGAGACCGTCGAAAGAGAGAACGATGGCTTGATCCCAGGATCATTACACGCACCCCGCGGGCTGCTGGAATTTCAGGCTGATCCAGAGAGTCCGGGTTATAATTCCGCGCTTAATCCGGAGTATCGCCTTATTCTATATTGCGGTACCGGTGGCCGTTCGACCCTGGCAGCCAAGACTCTGCTGGAAATGGGCTTCAGCAACGTCGCCTCGTTGGCAGGGGGTTATGCCGCCTGGCGCGCCGCACAGGGAAAGTGAAAACGGCGTGAACGCGATCAGAGGCACTGGAACTACAACCGTCCGTAGGCATCCAGGCCCTGCCGGGCCAGGGCATCTGCGGCTTCGTTCCCAGGGTGGCCCGCATGGCCCTTGACCCAGTGCCAGGTAATCTGGTGCCGCTCGATGGCGGTCTCCAGGCGCTGCCACAGGTCGACATTCTTCACCGGCTTTTTGGCGGCGGTCTTCCAGCCGTTGCGCTTCCAATTGACGATCCATTTCGTGATGCCGTCGCGCAAATAGACGCTGTCCGTAAACAAATCGACCCGGCAGGGCCGCTTCAGGGCCTCCAGGGCTTCGATGGCGGCCAGCATTTCCATGCGATTGTTGGTGGTGCCGGGTTCGCCGCCCTTCATTTCCCGTTCATGCGCACCAAACTGCAACAGCGCGCCCCAGCCGCCCGGACCCGGATTGCCCGAGCAGGCGCCGTCGGTATAGATCACCACCTCGTCCATCATTAGGACCTCTCAAGGCCTCTCCCAGCCACGCGCTCCCCCTGCCCGGGCACCCACAGGGTACCATTAATGGGTGGCCGGGCCGGGGGAGCGGGCGCCTGTGTATTTCCAGTCAGGTCGGAAGAATCCATCAGTCCAGGCCGTAGGCGCCGGGGCCGGTGACGCGGCGGTGGAAGCGCATCTTATGCAAATACTCCAATGGGTCCTTGGGCTTCACCATGGCGCCGTCGACCTGGTTCAGCCAGTCATACAGGCGGGTCAGCAGAAAGCGCAGGGCGGCACCGCGGGCCAACAGCGGCAAGGCGGCCATTTCGGCATTGCTGACGGGGCGGACCTCGCGATAGGCCGACAACAGGCGCCGGGCCTTGGTGATATTGAACTCGGCACCGCGTTCAAAACACCAGGCATTTAGACAGATCGCCAAATCGTAAGCCAGGGCATCGGTGCAGGCGAAGTAGAAATCGATCAGGCCGGTCAGCTTGTCACCCATGAAGAAGACATTATCGGGAAACAGATCGGCGTGGATAACCCCCACGGAAAGATCGCTGGGCCATTGCCGGGACAGGTCATCGAATTCCCGCGCGATTTCCGCGCTCAAGCCCTCGGCGACCTCGTCCGCCCGGGGCGCCGTGGCCTCCACCAGTTGCGCCCAGCCCTCCAACGACAGGGCGTTGCGCCGGGTCTGGCTGAAATCCTGACCGGCCAGATGCAGGCGGGCCAGAGCGGCGCCGACCTCGGCGCAATGTACAGCCGTCGGACGCTTTGGCCAGATGCCCTGCAGAAAGGTCACCACGGCGGCCGGCTTGCCCGCCACCTGGCGCAGGGCACGGCCGTCCCGGCCATGAATGGTCGGTGGACAGGGTACGCCGCGATTTGCCAGATGATCCAGCAGGCTGAGGAAGAACGGCAGGTCCCGGGCATCAACCCTTTTTTCGTAGATTGTCAGGATAAAGCTGCCCTGATCGGTCTGTAACAGGTAGTTGGTATTCTCCACGCCTTCGGCGATGCCTTTGCACCCCGTAACCGTGCCGATGTCATATTCCGCCACGAAGTCTCGCAGCTCTTCATCATCGATATCCGTATAGACCGCCATGCCCGCCGTGCCCAAATTCGCGCCCAATCAGGAACGCAATTCCACCGGTAACTTGAACTCCATATCCTCGCTCGCCGTGGTGATCTCTTCGATGCTGACGGCAAACCGCTGGCGAAACGCCGCTATGACCTCGTCCACCAGCACTTCCGGGGCCGAGGCACCGGCGGAAATGCCAATGCTGTGCCGGTCCGCCAAATCCGGCCAGACAATATCGTCGGCCCGCTGGATCAGACGGTTGTAGCCGCAGCCGACGCCGGCCGCCACTTCCACCAGACGCCGGGAATTCGACGAGTTGGGCGCGCCGATGACAAACAAGCCGTCACAGCGGCCGGCAATAGCCTTGACCGCTGCCTGGCGATTGGTGGTGGCATAACAGATATCGCCCTTACGCGGGCCCGCCAGACCGGGAAACCGCCGGCTCAGCACATCGACCGCGTTGGCGGTATCATCCACGGACAAGGTGGTCTGGGTAATATAGGCGATCTGCTTGCCGTCGGGCGGCTCAAAGGTCTCCGCCTCGGCCGCCGATTGCAGCAGGGTTATGTCACCGGGCGGCAATTGCCCCATGGTGCCTACCGCCTCCGGGTGGCCGGCATGCCCCAGCATGACCACATGGCGGCCTTTGTCATGATGGTTCTCCGCCTCGCGGTGCACCTTGGTGACCAATGGGCAGGTGGCGTCCAGAAACGAGAGGCCCCGGCGGCGGGCGTCCTCGGGGACCGATTTTGCCACGCCATGGGCGGAAAAAATAACTCTGCCGCCGTCAGGCACCTGGTCCAGTTCGTCGATGAAGATCGCGCCGCGACGCTCCAAACCTTCGACGACATAGCGGTTATGAACGATTTCATGGCGCACATAGACCGGCGTGCCATAGCGTTCCAGGGCCAATTCAACGATCTGTATGGCCCGGTCCACACCGGCGCAAAAGCCGCGCGGCGCCGCCAGCAGAATTGTCATCGCTCGTTTGGTCATTTCGTTCACGTTGGCCAGGTTGACGTCGAATGGCCCTGTATACTCCGAATGGGCTCTGGTACAAATTGCAGCTTGGTATTTCAGAATGATCTACAATCCAGCATGATGAATATGAAACGTTTCCGCGCTGCCGGCCAAGTTATTCTGGTGACTGGCCTTGGTTTCCTGACCCTATGGGGCTGCTCCATGTTTCAGACGGCCAGTCCCAAGGAATGTCCCCGGGTTTCCCTATTGAACGAGGCCGCCAAGATGACCCAGTACAAGGAGGGGCCAGGCCGGGACCTGATAGATGTGCTGTTCGAAGCGCGGGTGCTTGATATCAAGTGGAACTGCAATTTTGCCGGCAATCGCCTGCGCGTGGTGGCCGCGATCGATCTCGTTGCGCAACGGGGCCCGGCCTCCAAGGGCGGCGACGCGAATGTCCCGTTCTTTGTCGCCATAATCGACAAGGATCAGAATATCGTGGCCAAGGAGGAATTCCAAAGCGCCATTGAGTTTGCCGACGCCCGCCGCCGGGCCGGCGTGCGGGAGGAGATTGAGCAGACCGTTTTCCTGAAAGAAAATGAAACCGGAACCGATTATGAAATCATCGTCGGCCTGCAACTGGACAAGCAGCAACTGCAGCAGAATCGCAGCGGGCGTTTTTAGGGCATTTCCGGGCAGCAATTGTTAGGTCCCGCCAATGCGCCGTTGACTCCCCGCCCCGTCCGCCTATCATTCCATTACCGCCTGATGCTGGCTTGTGGTGCCGCATCAGGTGGCCAGACAGTTGAACCCCGCGGGAGAGTTCAAACGAAATGCCGATGCAACCTGCATGGGCCTTGGTTTGACGCCGAAGGAGCAAGCACCCCGCAAACTCTCAGGCCCATGGACCGCGGGGCGATGTCACTCTGGAAAGCAGGCGCGACCACGCAAGTGCCCTGGGCGGATACGTCCCGGCATGGAAAACGCGCTTCACCGAAGGGGCAAGGTTTCGCCGTTTGATCGACCGTGACAATCGGCCGGTCAGGGCGGAACGAACTCTCTCAGGTCCGACGACAGATTGGGGGCGGTGGAATCCATGATGGAGGCCGCGCCGGATATTGTTGGAGGATCGGATGGGCAAGCCGCCTGACCAGAATGCGCCTGACGGCGAGGGCCCGCAAGGCGCCCCGAAGAGAACCCCACTGCATAGTCTGCAGGTGGAGTTGGGGGGCAAGATGGTGCCCTTCGCCGGCTATGAAATGGCGGTGAATTTTCCCCTTGGCGTGCTGGGTGAACACAAGCACACCCGCGCCGCCGCCGGCCTGTTCGATGTCTCCCACATGGGTCAGATACGCCTACACGGCGCCGGCCGGGCGCAGGCCCTTGAAAGCCTGCTGCCGGCGGATATCGCCGGCCTGGCGCCCGGCGCCATGCGCTATAGCCAACTGACCAATGAACAGGGCGGCATCATTGACGACCTGATCGTGACCAACGCCGGCGATTGCCTGTTGCTGGTGGTCAATGGCGCCAACAAGGACGGCGATTTAGCTCATATTGAGGCCGCCGTGCCGGCGGGCATCACGGTGGAATATCGCAGCGGGGACGCCCTGCTGGCGCTGCAGGGCCCCGGCGCGGCAGCGGTCATGGCCCGTTTGGCGCCGGGTACGGAAAACCTGCTTTTCATGACGGCCATGGCGGCCAAGATCGGCGGCCTGGATTGCCATGTCTCGCGCGCGGGATATACCGGTGAGGATGGGTTCGAGGTTGCCGTACCCGGCGCCCGGGCCGAGGCGCTGGCGCGTCTGTTGCTGGCCGAGGAAACGGTCGAACCCATCGGCCTGGGGGCCCGCGACAGCCTGCGCCTGGAGGCCGGCCTGTGCCTGCATGGCCACGACATCGACAGCACGACTACGCCGGTCGAGGCCGGCCTGAACTGGTCGATCCAGAAGCGCCGGCGCGAGGACGGCGGCTTTCCCGGCGACACTGTCATTCAGGCGCAATTGCGGGATGGCCCGGCCCGGAAACGGGTCGGTGTACTGCCCGAAGGCCGGGCCCCGGCCCGGGAGGGTACAGCCGTTCTTGACAGCAACGGCGCGGCCATCGGCGCCATCACCTCGGGCGGCTTTGGCCCCAGTTTCGGCGGGCCCGTCGCCATGGGCTATGTCGCCGCACCGTACGCCCCGCAAGGCAGCGCCCTGGGCCTGGTGGTGCGCGGCAAGACCCTTCCGGCCCAGGTGGCCAAGATGCCTTTTGTCCCGGCCCGCTATCATCGCGGCTAGGGAACGTCCGTCAAATTTCAGGAGGAGTAAAGCAACATGAGCAAGATTTACTACACCGAGGACCACGAATGGATCCTGGTCGAAGGCGATACTGGCATCTGTGGCATTAGCGAGTTCGCCCAGGAGCAACTGGGCGACATCGTCTATGTGGAACTGCCCGAACCGGGCACCACGGTGGCCCAGAATGACGAATTGGCCGTGGTCGAATCGGTCAAGGCAGCCTCTGAAATCTATGCCCCCGTCAGCGGTGAAATTATCGCAAGCAATGAGGATCTGGTCGAAGACCCGGCCAAAGTGAATGCGGATGCCATGGGCGACGGCTGGTTCTTCAAGATCCGCATAAGCAATGCAAAGGAACTGGAAGGTCTGCTGGACAAGGCCGCCTACGACGCGCTGACCGCCGGGCAATCTTGATGCGCTATCTGCCCCATACCCCCGCCGACCGCCAGGCCATGCTGGCGGCCATTGGCGTCGATCGGATCGACGAGCTGTTTGTCGATGTGCCCGCCCAGGCATTGCTGCCGAAGGCATTGGACCTGCCCAATCATGCCGGCGAAATGGCGGTGGAGCAAAACCTGGCGGCGCTGGCCGCGCGCAACGTGCCGGCCGGCGCGGCGGCTTGTTTTCTGGGCGCCGGCGCCTATCGTCATTACGTGCCCGCGGCGGTTGATCATTTGATCCAACGGTCCGAATTTCTGACGGCCTATACCCCCTATCAGCCAGAGGTCAGTCAGGGCACCTTGCAGTATTTGTTCGAGTTTCAGACCCAGGTGGCGCTGTTGACCGGCATGGAAGTGGCCAATGCGTCCATGTATGACGGCGCGTCGGCCTGTGCCGAGGCGGTTCTGATGGCCCACCGGGTGACCAAGCGGAACAAGGCGGTGCTGTGCGGCGGCCTGCATCCCCACTATGCCGACGCGACGGCGACGGTAACCCAGTTCATCAATTTTGACGTCGATCGTCGCCCGGCCGACCCGTCCGTGGCGGACGATCTTGCCGCCTTGATTGATGACGATACCGCCTGTGTCGTGGTGCAAACACCGGATCTGTTCGGCCGCCTGCATGATTTGCGGCCCCTGGCGGAGGCGGCCCATGCCAAGGGCGCCCTGCTGGTCGCCGTGGTGACCGAATTCGTCTCTCTGGGCGCCGTCACCTCGCCCGGTGAAATGGGCGCCGATATCGTCGTGGGCGAAGGGCAGTCCATAGGCAATGCGCTGAATTTCGGTGGTCCCTATCTGGGCCTGTTCGCCACGCGGCAAAAGTTCGTGCGTCAAATGCCGGGCCGCGTCTGCGGCGAGACCGTGGATGTGGAAGGCCGGCGCGGCTATGTGCTGACCCTATCGACGCGGGAGCAGCATATTCGGCGAGAAAAGGCGACCTCGAACATCTGCACAAATTCGGGCCTGTGCTGCCTGGCCTTCTGTGCCCATTTGGCGCTGTTGGGCGAGGTCGGCCTGCGCCGGTTGGCGCAGTTGAACCATGGCCGGGCCGTGGAATTGGCCGAACAACTGACGGCTCTGGACGGTGTCGATGTGCTGAACGATAGCTTCTTCAACGAGTTTACCCTGCGGCTGCCGAGACCGGCGGCCGAGGTCGTGTCGGACCTTGTCGGCCATGGCGTTCTGGCCGGGGTGCCGGTCAGCCGCCTGCATCCGGACGACCCAGGCCTGGACAATTTATTGCTGGTTGCCGCCACTGAAACCAATAGCGACGAGGACGTGGCGGTGTTCATCGATGCCCTGCGCGAGGTGCTGTAATGGCCAAGCCCGGCATGAATAATGGCCAAACAATCGAGACCAGCAGCGGACACCGGGGCCTGGATCTGGCCGAGCCGTTGATCTTTGAACTGGATGCGCCGGGGCGCTGCGGCGTTGACCTGCCGGAACCCAGCCAGGTGTCAAGCCGTCTGGGCGGGCTGGAGCGGCAGGCGCCCATTGGCCTGCCCGGTTTGTCCGAGCCACAGGTCGTGCGCCATTTCGTACGCCTGTCGCGCAACAACTTTGCCATCGACGCGGGGCTATACCCCTTGGGTTCCTGCACCATGAAGCATAATCCGCGCCTGAACGAAAAACTGGCGCGCTTGCCCGGCTTTGCCGACCTGCATCCCATGCAACCCGTGGAAACCGTGCAGGGGGCCTTGGAATTGATCGATACCCTGGCCGATTGGTTGCTGACCCTGACCGGCATGCCGGCGGTCGCCATGTCGCCGGCCGCCGGCGCCCATGGCGAATTGTGCGGCCTGATGTGTATTCGGGCCGCATTGGAAGCCAGGGGCGATGCGCGCGAAGTGGTGCTGGTGCCGACGTCGGCGCATGGCACCAATCCGGCGACGGCCGCCATTTGCGGCTATCGCATTGAAGAGATCCCGGCCGATGACAGGGGCCGGGTCGATCTCTCCGCTCTCAAGGAAAAGCTGGGACCCCATGTCGCCGCGATCATGCTGACCAATCCCAGCACCTGCGGTCTGTTCGAAAACCAGATCGTCGAGATTGCCCAGGCCGTGCACGACGCGGGCGCCTATTTTTATTGCGATGGGGCCAATTTCAACGCCATTGTCGGCAAGGTACGGCCCGGCGATCTGGGCATCGATTGCATGCATCTGAACCTGCACAAGACCTTTTCCACCCCCCACGGAGGTGGCGGTCCAGGCAGTGGCCCGGTGGTCCTGGCCGAGGCATTGGCCCCATTCGCGCCGCTGCCAATGGTCCGGCGCGACGGTGACGGCCTGGCACTGGTCGAGCAAAAATCAGAGGCCGAGGGCACCGCGGCCAGCTTTGGCCGCCTGAAGGGTTTCCACGGGCAGATGGGCATGTTCGTCCGCGCCCTGGCCTTCATGCTGAGCCACGGCGCCGACGGCCTGCGCCAGGCCTCGGAAGATGCGGTGTTAAACGCCAATTATGTTCTGGCCCGGTTGCAGGACCTTCTGTCGCTGTCGTTCCCTGGCCCCTGTATGCACGAGGCCCTGTTCGACGACGGATTCTTGAAGGACACCGGCGTCTCGACGCTGGATTTCGCCAAGGCCATGATCGACGAAGGTTTCCACCCCATGACCATGTACTTCCCCCTGGTCGTCTCCGGCGCCATGTTGATCGAACCCACGGAATCCGAATCCAAGGACAGCCTGGACCAATTTATCGCCAGCATGCGGCATCTGGCCGAACGGGCCCGGCGCGGCGATGTGGACTATTTCGCCGGTGCCCCACATCTGGCACCCTACCGGCGCCTGGATGAAACGCGGGCGGCCCGCCACCCGGTCCTGCGCTGGCGGGGAGACGTCAAGGAGGCCGCCGAATAACCTGTCCTCAGAGCAGTTTGCCGATGCGTTCGATATTCGCCAGCGCCTCGTCCTGCGCCAATCCCGGCCAATGTACCCGCATCAGGAAATGGTCGCTGCCCGTTGCCGCCGCGAATTGTTGCAGTCGGTCGCGCACTTCGATGGCATCGCCGATCAGAAAATGCGCGGCGGAAAACTCGTCGAACGCGGTTTCGAAATCGCCTGCGGCCGCGCCTTCCTGCCCCCAGGCGGCATAGGCCGCATATTTCGCCAATAGAGGGCCGCGGGAGATTTCCCGGGCATGGGCCGCATTTCGTCCGATGAAGCATTCCCGCACGATGGGGCATTTGACATCGCCTGCCAGGCCCAGCTGTTGGCGCTCTGCATGGAACGCAGCGATGAATTCGGCCACCCGGTCGAAGGTCGTGGTCGGCGCCGCCAGCCAGGCATCGGCGAGGCGGGCGGCACGGCGGACGGCGGCCTCCACATCTCCGCCCAGCCAAATCGGCGGGCGCGGCTGCTGTTTCGGGCGCACCCCGGCCCTGGCTTCACTCAGTTGGAAATAGCGTCCGTCGTGGCTCACGGTTTCCTCGGTCCACAGCCGCTTGATGATTTCCAGGCCCTCGGTCAGGCGGCCGACGCGGTTCT
>JAJFGG010000128.1 GCA_021776235.1 Alphaproteobacteria bacterium
CTAGCCAGATCGGGGCCGGCATCGATTTCACTCACGCGATAGCCGCCGTCCCGCAGGGCCCTGGCGCAGGCGGCGCCTGTGCTCAACGAAACCTCGCGCTCGGCCGACCAGCCGCCCATCAGCACCGCGACGTGACTATTCATGGCGCCACCTCCGTCAAGATCAGATCGGGGGTGTTGTCTGGGTCATGCTCACCAATGCGGCGAATTTCCCATTGCAGCATAACGCCACTATGGGCCTGCACCCTGCGGCGAACCTCCTCGCCCAGGGCTTCCAGATTGGCGGCGGTGGCATTGCCGGTATTGATGAGGAAATTGCAATGCAGCTCCGAGACCATTGCGCCTCCGCGCACCAGGCCCCGGCAGCCGGCCTGATCAATCAGTTCCCAGGCCTTGCCGCCGTCGGCATTGCCGCTGTCCGGATTCTTGAATGTGCTGCCGCCAGTGCGTGTATTGACCGGCTGGCTGTCCTTACGGGCCTGGCGCACTTCCTGCATACGGGCGCTGATGTCTGCCGGGTCACCATGGGTGCCGTGGAACTGGGCAGCAGTGAATATCCAGTCCTCAGGGGCGCCGCAATGGCGATAGCCCAGGTCCAACTGATCAACGGTCACCCGGTGCAGCGTTCCGGCGCCGTCCACTGCTTCTGCCCAAACCAGCACGTCACGAATGGCACGGCCATAAGCGCCCGCATTCATCCGCAAGCCGCCACCTATGGTACCCGGAATGCCACGCATAAACTCAAACCCGACCAGTCCAGCGTCACGGCAGATCCGGGCCAGATTTACATCCAAGGCCCCCGCCCCGGCCGTGACTGAGGATCCATCGACCTCGATCTCGCCGAAAGATCGGTCCAGCCGAATGACCACGCCACGAAAGCCGCCATCCCGGATCAATAGATTGGAGCCCAGGCCCAACACCATATGGGGAATATCGCTGGGACAGGCCGCCAGGAAGGCCGCCAGATCGTCCGCATCCGCGGGCCGGAATACCACATCCGCCGGCCCACCCACGCGGAACCATGTGCTGCCGGACAGGTCAACATTTTCGATATAGCGGCCGCGCACCGCCGGCAAGCGGGACAGCAGGGTGGCGTTGGCTTGCCGGGCGGCCATCATGCGGCACCTCCCGTCGCCCGGTGTTCGTCCAGCAACGGCGCCAGTTGCGCCGGCAAAGCGTTGGCCCAGGCAGTAATGGTACCAGCGCCCAGGCAGACCACCATATCGCCAGTGCGTACGTAGGGAGCAATCAAGGCCGGTAAATCTTCCGGCTTATCCAAGGCCAGCACCCGGCGATGTCCCCGCGCCGTCAGTCCCTGGACCAGGGCATCACGGTCCACACCTTCGATCGGCACTTCGCCGGCGGCATGCACATGCGCTACAACCACCGCGTCGGCGTCATTGAAACAGGTGCAGAATTCTTCAAACAAATCGCGCAAACGGGTGAAACGATGCGGCTGAACCACGGCGATGACATGACCGTCACAGGCAGCCCGGGCGGCCTGCAGGACGGCGGCGATTTCGACCGGATGATGGCCATAGTCGTCGATCACAGAGACCCCGCCCACTTCGCCGGTTTTGCTGAAACGTCGTTTCACCCCGGCAAAACCAGCCAAGGCCGAAAGCAGGGCATCGTCGGCGATCTTCATTTCCTGACCGACGGAAATGGCCGCCAACGCGTTCAAGACGTTGTGTTCCCCATGCATGGGCAGTTTGAAACCTTGCACCAGGCGGGTTTCGTTGCTGGCCCGATCGGTCAGGACGACATCAAACCGCATGCCGTCCGGGCCGGCACTGACATCAACGGCGCGCACCGCGGCCTGGGGACTGAAACCATAGGTGACGACGCGCCGATCTGAAATTCGGCCTATCAAGGCCTGCACTTCTGTGTGATCCAGACACATCACTGCGAAACCATAGAAGGGAATGTTTTCTATGAAGCTTTGAAAAGCGGCCCGCTCGGTTTCGAAGTCACCATAAAAATCCAGATGTTCGGGATCCATATTTGTGACCACGGCGATCGTCGCCGGCAGCTTGGTGAAACTACCGTCGCTCTCGTCCGCTTCCACCACCATCCAGTCGCCGTCACCCAATCGGGCATTCGTACCATAGGCATTGATAATGCCACCGTTGATCACTGTCGGGTCGTAGTCGGCTTGATCCAGGATGGCCGCGATCATCGACGTAGTGGTCGTCTTGCCATGGGTGCCACCAACGGCAATGGCCCATTTCAGACGCATCAGTTCGGCCAGCATCTCGGCCCGGCGCACAACGGGGATCATGGCTTCCCGCGCCGCGAGAACTTCCGGATTGCTGGGCTGCACGGCGGAGGAAATTACCACCACCCGCGCCTCGCCCAGATTTTCGGCGGCATGGCCAATTCTTGCCTCCACGCCCAAGGCACGCAGCCGGGTCACATTTGCGCCTTCCGCCTGGTCGCTACCCTGTACCCGATAGCCAAGATTATGCATGACCTCCGCAATACCGCTCATGCCGATGCCGCCGATACCGACGAAATGGATGACCCCGATATCCAGCGGCAATACCCTCATGCGGCGGCCCTCCTGCGCACGCCATCCGTGGCTATGGCCAAGACCAGATCGGCCAGCAGAACAGCGGCCTTCGGCCGGGCGCAGGCGCGCGCGGCCCGGGCCGCTTCCTGCAATAGTTCGGGCGCCATCATTAGTTCCACCAGATGCGTCGCCAGTACGGATGGGGTCAGGTCGGCCTCGGGCAATAGCCAGGCACCGCCGGCGGAGCTTAAAAACTCGGCGTTGCTGGTCTGATGGTCATCGGTGGCATAGACATAGGGCACCAGCACGCTGGGCCGCCCCGCGGCGGCCAATTCGCTGACGGTGCCGGCGCCGCTGCGGGCGATAACAAGATGCGCCGCCGTCAGACGGGCCGGCAGATCGGTGAAAAATGCCGCGGTTTCGGCTTCGATCCCCGCCTCGGCGTAGATTTGACGCACTGCCTCCAGATCTTCCGCCCGGCATTGCTGCGCCACGCGCAACCGCCGGCGCTGATCCGGCGCCAAAGCCAGCAGAGCCTGGGGGATGATTTCGCTGAACCGGCGGGCGCCCTGGCTGCCGCCAAATACCAGCAACTGGAACGGCCCATCCTGTGCCGGCGGCTGATAGGGCTGTTCAGCCAAGGCCAGCACGTCGTCACGAATTGGATTGCCGGTGACCAGATTTGGCTGCTGACGGGATCGGGGCAAGCCCTTTGTGACCGGGAAGGACGTTGCGACGGCATCCACCCATCGGGCGATCAACCGGTTGACCCGGCCCAAAACTGCGTTCTGTTCGTGCACCGCGCGGGGCACCGACAGGGATATCGCCGCCAACATAGTAGGCAGGGAAGGATAACCGCCAAAGCCAACGACCGCTGCCGGATCGACCCGCCGGATTAAACGCCGGGCCTGAATGATGCCAAGAACAATGCGCGCCAAGGCCATCACCTTGCCCAACCCGGCGCGTCCGGAGGGCGTGGCGGAGGCGATACGGTGGACGGTTTGGCCCGGAAAGCGGTTGTTGAAATCATCGCCCCGCCAGTCGGTCACGATATCCACGGCCCGGCCACGCCGGTCAAGTTCTGCCGCCAGAGCCTGGGCCGGAAAAACATGGCCGCCAGTCCCACCCGCCGCCAACATGATGGATCCCATGCCTGCACCGCTCATGGCAGCCCCCCGAGGTTGGGGCGCCGCCGGGTCAGGGACAACACCATACCCATAGCCAGGGCCAGGGCCAGCAGGGATGAACCGCCGTAGGATATGAAGGGCAATGTCATGCCCTTGGTCGGCAACAGGTTTACGTTGACGCCGATGTTGATCACTGCCTGCAATCCAAATTGGGTCAACAGCCCGGCGGCGGCCAATAGAACGAATAGATCGTCTTCGCGCAACAACCTGGCAAAGCCGCGCAGAGTTATGAAACCGAACAAGGCTATGATGATCAGACAGGCGATCAGGCCAAATTCCTCGCCGGCGACCGAGAAGACAAAATCCGTGTGGGCATCGGGCAGCACCCTCTTGACCATGCCTTCGCCTGGCCCCCGGCCCAGCAAACCGCCTTGGCCAAAGGCGTCCATGGCGCGGTCAATCTGATAGGAGTCGCCGCTGGCTGGATCCAGGAAGCGGTCAATACGGCTGGCCACATGGGGGATCGTGGCGTAGGCCGCAATTGCGCCGATCAGGCCCAGGCCGACCAAGGCCGCAATCCAGATCGCGGACAACCCGGCAATGAAACATTGGCCGAACCATACCAAAGCGACCACCGCCGTCATGCCGAAATCAGGCTGCATCATCAATGGCGCTACGACCAGGACGAACAGGGCGCAACAGATCAAACCGCCGGGCATCCCCTCGCGGCGCCGTTGTTCGGACAGCATCCAGGCGGCCACTACCGCGAAGCAGGGTTTGACGAATTCCGACGGCTGAATGGAGAGGCCGGCGAATTGCAGCCAGCGGGTCGCCCCCTTGATCTCCGGTCCGAGGAACAGGGTCGCCACCACCAGCAACAGGCTGATGGCAAACCCGACGACGGAAATCCGCCGCACACCCCGCGGGCTCATCAACGAGACAACGAAAATCATAGCCACGGCCATGGGTAGAAAAACCGCCTGGCGGAGAACGAAATGCTGGCTTTGCAGTTGCAGGCGTTCGGCCACGGCCGGGCTTGCGGCCAGGGTCAGCAAGGTACCGACGGCGATCAACAAGGCGATGGCCAGCAACGTCCAGCGGTCAACCGTCCACCACCAGCGGCCGACAATGGAAGTATCGGTGCGCGCGAATGAAATCACGGAGCCCCTCCCGCCATACGCCGCCCATAGGTGTCGTCGCCTGCGCCATCACCATTGCCATTGCCATTGCCATTGCTATCGCCCTGGCCGGTAATTTCCCGGGCCAGGGCCCTGAACTGGTCGCCACGGTCTTCGAAGCTGGCGAATTGATCAAAGCTGGCGCAGGCCGGCGAGAGCAGAACAATGCCACCCGCAGCCGCAAGCGCCGCCCCGTGGGCCGCACGTACGGCGGTTGCCAAATCACCGGAAATTTCGTGGGCCAGTTCGGTGCCCAGGCTGCGGGCAAAATCAGCGGCCGTCTCACCAATCAGAAAGGCTTTGTCGACGTTGGGAAAATGGGGCGTCAGCGAGGCGATGCCGCCTTGCTTGGCAATGCCGCCCGCAATCCAGTAAATCCGCCTGTAGGCGGCAAGAGCGTGGGCCGCCGCCTCGGCATTGGTGGCTTTGCTGTCATTGACGAAAACAATATCGCCTTGCCGCGCCACCACTTCCATACGATGTGGCAGGCCGGGATAATGATCCAATGCCGAGACAATTTGCCCCGCGGTCAATCCTAAAGCCTCGGCCACGGCAAATGCTACAGCCGCATTCTGCCAATTATGGGCGCCGCGCAGGGTCTCGATGCCGTTCAGGTCGGCAACCGGCTTTGTCGCCATTTCAGGTTTGGCGCGATACAGCCGGCCATCGCGGGCAAAGATGCCATCCACGACTTGACGGGTAACCGATACTTCCACAACCTTGCGCCCGGCCGCCTGCATATCCTGGCACAACCGGGCCGACCATACATCGTCGCTGCCGATTACCAGGGTGGCATCGGAGCAGGCCATCTCCAACAAGCGGCGTTTGGCGGCAATATAGCCGTCCATGCCGCCGTGGCGGTCCAGATGATCGGGGCTGATGTTCAACAATGCGACCACCAGGGGCCGCAACCCCTTGGTCAAATCAATCTGATACGACGACAGCTCCAGAACGTAGGCACCCGCCGCTCCCAGAACATCAAAGTCAAGAACCGGGCGGCCCAGATTGGCGCCAACCTCTGCCGGCCGCCCCGCACTGGACAAAATGTGCCCCAGCAGCGAAGTCGTCGTGGATTTGCCGTTGGTACCGGTCACCGCCGCTACCGCCGCCGCCGGCCGGGTCCGGGCAAACAGTTCCACATCACCCAAAATTTCGGCCCCCAGGCGATCGGCCAGGCCGACCACCATATGGGGTGTTGGGTGCGTCAAGGGCACACCAGGGCTCAAGACCAGGGCGGCAATACCCCTCCAGCCCTCGGTCGATGGCGCCACGGCTTCTGCGCCAAGGTTGACCGCGTCCAGGCGGCGGTTCGGTTCATCATCCCAAACCAGAACCCGCGCACCGCCCGCCACCAAAGCCCGGGCCGCGGACAGACCAGTCCGTCCCAGGCCAAAGACGGCCACGGTTTTATCTCGATATGCGGCGATCGGGATCATGGCTCAACGCAACTTCAAGGTGGCCAGGCCAATCAAGGCCAGGATGACGGCAATGATCCAAAACCGGATAACGATGGTCGGCTCGGCCCAGCCCTTTTGTTCGTAGTGATGATGCAGGGGCGCCATGCGGAAAACCCGGCGGCCGGTCATCTTGAACGAAGCGACCTGCACGATGACCGATACGGTTTCCAACACGAACAGGCCGCCAATAATAGCCAGCACCAACTCATGCTTGGTGACCACGGCGACCGCGCCCAATCCGCCGCCAAGGGATAAGCTGCCTGTGTCGCCCATGAACACCATGGCAGGCGGCGCATTAAACCACAGAAATCCCAATCCGGCGCCGACCAGCGCGCCACAATAGACAGCCAATTCACCGGCGCCCGGTACAATGTGCAGGTTCAAATACGAGGCGAACACCACATTGCCGGTCAGATAGGCGATCAGGGCAAAAGCGGAAGCGGCAATGATCAGTGGACCGATGGCCAGGCCATCCAGGCCGTCGGTCAGGTTCACCGCGTTGGACGATCCAACCACGACCAATGCCGCGAACGGAATGAAAAATGCGCCGAGATTGAACAACAGGTCCTTGGCGAACGGCAGCGCCAAATGGGTGGCGATAGCGCCAGGTTGAAACGACATGATCCAGAGCGCCGCGATCACTGCAACGATCAGTTCCAACACCAGCTTCAACTTGCCCGGCAGACCACGCACGTTTGCCTGGGTCACTTTCAAATAGTCATCGGCGAAGCCGATCAGGCCAAAGCCGGCGGTTACCAACAATACAGCCCACACGAACCGGTTACTCAGATCAGCCCACAGCAAGGTCGACACTGAAAGCGCCAACAAAATCAAAAAGCCGCCCATGGTGGGAGTGCCTTGCTTGGCCACGATATGCTGCGCCGGTCCGTCTTCACGGATTGGTTGGCCCTGGCCCTGCTTGCTACGCAGCCAGCGTATTAAGGGCGGACCAAGCGCAAAGCTGATGAGCAAGGCGGTCATCACCGCGGCGCCGGTGCGGAATGTTAGATAACGGAACAAATTGAACAGGCTGAAATCGTCCGCCAGGGGATAGAGTAGGTTGAAAAGCATCCCTGCCCCCTATCCTTTGGCCGCGGAAGAATTTATCGAGGCGTCCGGCGTACCCTGGTCCTGCAAGGCCTGAACGATGGGCGACATCGCCAATCCCAGAGAGCCCTTGACCAGCACAGCATCGCCGGGCCGCACCGCGGCCACGACCTTTGCCAGCAATTGCGCCGACGTCGCGGCGTAATCGCCCCGCATGAACCTTGGCAGGGCGTCGAAAAGCAGGGCCATATGGGGTCCACAGGCAAAAACCTGGTCTACCCCGGCTGCGACCAGCGCCGGGGCAAGTGCGGCATGCAAATCCGGCGCCGTAGCGCCCAATTCCAGCATATCGCCCAGGACGGCGATCCGCCGGCCCGACGGGGCCACCTCTACCCGGCCCAAGGTTTCGATCGCCGCTCTCATGGCAACGGGCGATGCGTTGTAGCTTTCATCAATAATCAACAACGCGTCATCACCAAAGAGCACGCGATGGCGTTGCCCGCGCCCCTTGGGCGCGGCCACTTCGGCCATAGCCAAGGCGGCCAGGCCCAGATCCGCGCCCAGGGCACGGACGGCGGCCAGAACAGCCAGACTGTTGATGGCCCAATGGCGGCCCGGCGCGCCCACCTTGTAGGTTACGGCCTGGCCATCAATTTCAGCGGAAATGCAGGTGCAGGCGGGATGCTCGGCCAAGCCGATCAAGCGCGCCTGGGCGTCCTCGTGGGTGCCAAAGGAAATGACCCGGCCCACGCCCGCCGCCCTGGCGGCTGCTTCCAGGTGGCCGAAATGTGCGTTGTCGCGATTCAGGATCGCAGCCCCGCCTGGCTCCAGGCCGGTGAAAATTTCCGCCTTCGCATCGGCGATACCGCTAATCGATGCGAAGAATTCCAGATGCACTGATTCTACATTGGTGATGATGGCCACCTGGGGGCGGACCAGACGGCTAAGCGGCGCGATCTCGCCGGCATGATTCATGCCCAACTCGTAAACCCCATAGCTGCAGCTACGGGGCATTCGCGCCAGACTTAGGGGCGCCCCCCAATGATTGTTCAAATTACCTTGCGAGGCATGGGCGGATGCACTTCGCGCCAGGGCCAGATAGAGCGCCTCTTTCGTGCCTGTTTTTCCAACACTCCCCGTCACCGCAGCGATCCGGGCGACACTGCGGTCGCGGGCGGCGCGGCCCAAGGCGTGCAAACCCGCCAAAGTATCGCCGACCAGCAACACTGGCGCGTCCGGATCCAGATTATTGGGACGGTCGCTGATCATGACGGCGGCGGCGCCGCGTGCCAGGGCATCCGCGACGAAGTTGTGGCCATCAAAATTCGGCCCCTGTATCGCCACGAACAGATCACCGGCTTCGACGGTTCGGCTATCTATGGAGACCCCGCTGGCCCGCCAATCACCCTGGCTCTGACCCTGGGTCGCAGCGGCGGCTTCCGCGGCCTGCCAAAGGACGGGGGCCATCATGGACTTTGCCCCGCCAAGACCCGGCGCACCACATCACTATCGTCAAAGGGATAAGTTACACCGTTGATTTCCTGTCCGGTCTCATGGCCCTTACCGGCGATCAACAAGACATCGTCAGCGTCCAAGCAGGCGATCGCCGTGGCTATGGCCTGGCCACGGTCGCCGATCTCCGTCGCGTCGGGACAACCGTTCAGAACCTCGGCCCGGATCACGGCGGCCTCTTCACAGCGCGGATTGTCGTCGGTGACCACTGTTTTGTCAGCCAGTTCGGCGGCGATGCGGCCCATTTGCGGGCGTTTGCCCCGGTCCCGGTCGCCGCCGCAGCCGAAAACCACGATCAACCGGCGTTTCGTATGGGGACGCAGGGCAGAAATGGCGGCGCGCAAAGCCTCCGGTTTATGAGAATAATCCACATAGACGCGGCCGCCATTTGCGCGGGCGCCGACCAACTGCAGCCGGCCCGGCACGCCGATCAGGTGGGCAGCGGCGGCCAAAACCGCGCCTGGGTCTTCCCCGCAGGCCAGAACAAGGGCAATTGCGCACAAGACATTCTCGGCCTGAAAGGCGCCAATCAACGGCAGTTCCAGGTCAGACTGATGGCCCAGGGCTGCGATGGATAGATGCTGTCCATCGCCGACGATCCGTCGCTGCAACAGGTCGACATCGCCGCCCGCGCCAAATGTGAGGATACGATGGCCTTTGGCCTGACATACCGCGCGCAGGCGGTCCGTCAGATCCGAGGCAACGGGCAAAACGGCGGTGCCGCCCGGCGCCATGACAACCTTGAACAGTTGCAATTTCGCCTGAAAATAGGCCTCTTCGTCAGGATGATAATCCAGATGATCGCGGGTTAGATTTGTAAACGCGGCCACGCTCACATTCACACAGTCCAAGCGCCGTTGTTCCAGACCATGACTGGAGGCTTCAATGGCCAGACGATCTACGCCCGCGGCGGCCAGGTCCCGCAACGCTGCATGCAGAATTACCGGATCCGGTGTGGTATGGGCCAGTTTGCGTTGCAAGGACGATGAATTGACGCCCAGAGTCCCAAGGCTGGCACCGGGGCGGTCCAGGGCAGCCCAGATTTGCCGGACAAATTCAACAATGGAACTTTTTCCGGAGGTGCCGGTCACGGCCACGATGGTTTCAGGCTGGTCGCCAAAGAAGCGCGCCGCCAGTTGCGAAAGGCGGCGGCGCGGTTCTTCATCCTCGATTACGGGCATATCGCCCGAGGTATTCAAGCTGGCGGCCAAGCCGGGCGGCCCCAATAGCGCGACCGCGCCACGGCGGATCGCCTCGGGCACGAAATCCGCGCCATCGATCGAACGCCCGGCAACACTGCTGGGCAAGGCGGCAAACAAATAGCCGGGCTCAACCAAACGGCTGTCAGCCGTCAGCCCAACGATTTCCCTGTCCGCCAATTGGCTCATTCCGTTTCCCATGAGTTCAATTAACCGCAACGTTCCGGCTCCGGCCGTGCAGGGACGACTGTGGCAATGCCATCGCCCGCTGGATTGGCGCGGCCCCATCATCGACAGGCTGGACCCCCAGAACCGGTGCAATCCGGCTAACAATTCGTCCAGCCAGTGGTGCCGCTGTCCAGCCCGCAGTGGCGTAGCCGTGGGTTTCTCCGTCACCACGTGGTTCGTCCAGCAGCAGATACAGGACATACTTCGGTGCCGTCATGGGAAAGGCCGCGACAAAGGAAGAGATCAGGGCATCACGGCGATAGCCGCCCGCGCGGGCTTTTTCCGCGGTGCCGGTCTTGCCGCCAACCAGATATCCCGCTGCCTCGGCCTTGCGTCCTGTGCCCTTATCGACCACGGCGCGCAGCAGGCGGCGCAGCTGGTTCGATGTGCGGGTCCGAATGACCTGGACGCCAAGCGTACGTGTGCCCGACTTGCGCTTGATCAAGGTGGCGGGCAGAAGCACACCGCCATTCACCGTCGCCGCGAAAGCCGTTGCGAATTGCACCGGACTAACGGCCAGGCCATGACCATAGGCGGCAGTCATAGTGCTGATATCGCCCCAGCGCGCCGGGATGATGGGCGTGCCGATCTCGGGCAACTCCAGTC
>JAJFGG010000129.1 GCA_021776235.1 Alphaproteobacteria bacterium
CGCATATCTACACGCTCGGCAGCCTCGGCAATAAAATGTGCAAGATCATCATCGGCCACCCAATCCTTAAGATCAGGCGGCAGAAGCATCCATTGCGAGCGGTCATAAGAGCGAAAATTAGGCATCCAGAATCATAGCAGAGCAGACCAGAATTACAGCTTAAAACACGCTCAAATCCGACAGACTGCTAGAGCATGTTCTCTTAAAACATGCTCAAACTCTTAAGAAAAGAGCAATTGAACCAATCACTTGGGTCGCAATTGCGACTCCAATTAATTGAAAATTGCTCTAATCAAGGCAAAAGCCATGGCGGCGCAAATAGGCCGCCAGATCGTCCCGTTCCCGCACGGAAACCTGACGGGTTTTGTCCTCCGACCAGCCATAGAAGTCCGGTTTGCCATATTCCACCGTCATCCGTTGTTTTTCCGGCGGGATTGTATAGATACCATTGCGCCGTTGATCGTAAGCATCGATTTGTTCCGGCAGTTGGCTGTCGTCATACTGATCCGTATGAACGACCATTTCCGGCGGCAGACGGGTCGAGGTAAAACCAGGATGCGCGGGATGGCCCAGGCACATGCCGGCAACGGGGAAAACATACTCGGGCAGGTTGGTGATTTCGGCAATACGGTCAATATGGTTACGGACCACACTGATTGGGCAGCAACCCAGCCCGGCGGCTTCGGCGGCGGTAATGAAATTCTGCATAGCCAGGGCCGTATCGACGGCGGCGTTCAAAAAGGCATCCAGATGATCGTTGGCAAATTGGTGTTCGCGAAGTTGGCACAATTTGCGAATGCGCCGGGAATCGCCACAAAACAGCAGGAATACCGGGCAGGTACCGATCCAGCCCATTTCCGGCATCAATTCAGCAATGGCGCGCCGCTTGCCCGGATCCTGTACCCGGATGATGGCGCTCTGCTGCAAATCCGACTTGGCCGGCGCAGAGAGCGCACAGGCATACAGCAGATTCAAGGTTTCCTCGGCGACCGGATCATCCAGAAATCGACGATGGGTACGGTGCGACAGCAACGCTGCCAGAACTTCATTTCCCGGCCCCGCGTCGACTTCCGCCACGTCAAATTCCATGCCAAATCGTTTTGCCGCAAGATCCGCCAATTTGCCCATAATCCCTACTCCATAATGTTGTCCATGCCGATACATCTTAAGCCATTTGCCGCTGTCTTGTGTTGCCTTGTCGCCCTTGCCGCTTGCGCCCCCAGGGTACAGGATTTCCAGCCCGGCCTGATGGCGGCGAAAATCCAGGACGATAATTTTGTCAGCGAGGACGGCAAAGTATTGCCCCTGCGCGTTTGGCCGGCCCGGGACGGTCCCAGGGCGGTGCTGGTCGCCTTGCACGGTTTCAACATGTACAGCGCCTATTTTGCCGAACCGGCGACGTGGTGGGCCGGGCACGGCATCATTACCTATGCTTATGATCAGCGCGGCTTTGGCGCCGCGCCGGACGCCCGGATATGGGGCGGCGCCAGCGCCATGGCCTCAGATGTCAGGGCGCTGCTGGCCCTGCTGGCAAAGCGCCACCCCGGCCTTCCCATCTATCTACTGGGCGAAAGCATGGGCGCTGCGGTCGCCATACTGGCCATGACCGGGTCGCCGGCGGGAGCGCCGCGGGCGGAAGCCGCAGGCGTCATACTGGTTGCCCCCGGCCTGTGGGGTGGACAGTCCATGCACCCGATACTGCGTTTTGGCCTTTGGTTATCGGCCCATACCATGCCCTGGAATACCGCTACCGGTAGCGGCCTGAAGCGCCGAGCCTCCGACAACGTTGACATGCTGCGGGCCCTGGGGCGCGACAAACTGATCATCCGCCGTACCCGCGTCGACGCAATTTATGGGGTGACACAATTGATGGGACGGGCCTTTGACGCTGCGCCAGGTTTGCAGCAACCGGCCCTGATATTGTATGGCGAACGGGATGAAATCGTGCCGGCCGCACCCATTCACCAAAGCATAGCCAGACTGCCAAAACCACCGGAATTCGTCCTTTATCCGGAGGGCTGGCACATGCTGTTGCGGGATTTGCAGGCCGAGGTCGTCTGGGGCGACATTGCGGCCTGGATTCAAGATCCCGCCGCCGCGCTGCCGTCTCGAGCCCGGCAGCTATCGCGGTAAGCGCGTATTAACGCCCATGCGCTAATACCAAGGTCCTTGGAATGCCATAAGCGGGAGATTGCTACCAATGACCCATTTTTTAGTGACCGATGACAAGCCGGACGGCCACCGCCTGGAAGAAATCCTCGTGATGGTGCGCGGTGATCTCATAAAACGGGCCGTTCTTATCGTCGATGACGATCGCCCGGAGGCCCGAAAAGTGCTGGCCAACAACGTCCAGATCATGTCCATGCTGACCGAATGCATTGCCCTGGCCGAAGAAAATACCGCGGTTCTGGGCAAGGCTTTCGGCCCCAGCCGCAGCGGCAAGCCGCGAATTGGCAGCGTTTAGCATCCTGAGTCAGAAGTATGCAACCCATATTGGTCATTTGGATCAGCCATCGTAAACTGTCCCCACGACATCACGTGGCACAGGGGATAGCAGATACACCATGGCCGATCTTATCGAACAATTGCGCGGCATCGTCGGCGACAAAGGTCTCGTCTTAAACGAGGATCTGGCCGGCCGGGGCGCCGGTTATCGTCATCCGGATAAAACGCTCGTGGCCAAGGTGCTGGTTCGTCCCGGCAGCACGGAAGAAGTCTCGCAAATCCTGAAATTGTGTAACGGCGCCGGCCAGCCGGTGGTCAGCCAGGGCGGCTTGACCGGACTGGTTGATGGCAATATTGCCGCGCCGGACGAAGTTATTCTCAGCCTGGAGCGGATGCGCGAGTTTGAGGAGATCGACCACGCCTCCGCCACCATGACCATACAGGCAGGCGCTACCTTGCAAAGCGTACAGGAGGCCGCCGACGATGCCGGTTTCTTCTTCCCGCTGGATCTTGGCGGCCGTGGCTCCGCCACCTTGGGCGGCAATATTTCCACCAATGCAGGTGGCAATCGGGTGCTGCGCTATGGCATGGCCCGCGACATGGTTTTGGGATTGGAAGCAGTTCAGGCGGACGGCACCGTGTTGAGCTCTTTGAACAAGATCATCAAGGACAATGCCGGCTATAATCTGAAGCACATGTTTATTGGCAGCGAAGGCACGCTGGGTGTTGTCACCCGGCTGGTTCTGCGGCTGCGGCCCAAGCCCGCGAGCCAGCAGACCGCCTATCTGGCGCTGGATGAATTCGACAAATTGCCGCAATTGCTGAATTTTTGTAACAGCCGCTCCGGTGGCTGCCTCTCGGCTTTCGAGGTGATGTGGCGGGACTATTTTGAGCTGGTGCTCTCCACGCCGGGGGCGGCCCAGCCCTTACCGGCGGACTATCCGTTCTACGTCTTGATGGAAGTCATGGGTGGAGACCCGGAAGCCGATGCCGATAGATTCCAAGACATGCTGGCGGATGCCCTGGAAAAAGGCCTGCTGGTCGACGCCGTGATCGCCAAATCCGAAGGCGAACGGCAGGCCATGTGGGCCTTGCGTGATGACGTCGAAAGCCTGCGCCGCTGGGGTCCGACCGTCGGCTTTGACGTGGGTCTGCCCATCGCCGCCATGCCTGATTACCTGGAAGAGATCGATCAACCCATCCTGGCCCGATGGCCCGAACGCCGGCGCGCCGTATTCGGCCATCTGGGCGATGGCAACCTGCATATCGCCTATGCGGTGGGCGAAAACGGAGCCGATACAAAAAAGATCATCGACGACGCCGTCTATCTGCCGTTGGCCAGCCGCGGCGGCTCGGTCTCGGCAGAACATGGCATCGGCCTGTCCAAGCGGGATTATCTGGAGGTTTCGCGCAGCGCCGCCGAAATTGGCCTGATGCGTCAGTTGAAGACGATGATGGATCCCAACAACATTCTCAACCCCGGCAAAATTTTCTAGGGCCGTGTCTTCAAGAGCCGCCCAGTGAACCGGTATTCGTTCGCCAGCCTCGTCCGCCACGGGATAATGGGTCACCGGGGCTGGAAACCTGCATGGCGCGACCCGGAACCGAAAACCAACTATGACGCCGTTATTGTCGGCGGCGGCGGTCACGGTTTGGCCAGCGCCTATTACCTGGCCAAGAACCATGGTCTGAACAATGTCGCGGTGCTGGAGAAGGGCTGGCTGGGAGGCGGCAACACAGGCCGCAATACGACAATCGTCCGCTCCAACTACCTGTTGGACAGCAATGCAAGGTTTTACGAACATGGCATGAAACTGTGGGAAGGGTTGAGCCGGGATCTGAACTTTAATGTGATGTTTTCCCAGCGCGGGGTCATAAATCTGGCGCATTCGAAAGGACAATTGGAAGCCTTTCGCAGGCGCGGCAACGCCATGCGGCTGAACGGCATTGATGCGGAACTGTTGAACCGCGATGATGTCGCCGCCCTGGTGCCCGGGATGGATGTATCCGGCGATGTCCGCTTTCCGGTCGAGGGCGGTTTGCTGCAACCGCGCGGTGGGACCGCGCGCCACGATGCGGTGGCCTGGGGCTATGCCCGCGCGGCGGACCGGCGGGGTGTCGACATCATTCAAAACTGTGAAGTCACCGGCATTCGCCGGGACCACGCCGGCGTTTCCGGTGTGGAAACCAGCCGCGGCTTTATTGCCAGCAAACGGATCGGCCTTGCCGTGGCGGGCCATTCCACACAACTGGCGGCCATGGCCGGGGTGCGCCTGCCCATCGAATCCCATGTCTTACAGGCCATGGTCAGCGAGCCCGTCAAACCAGTGCTGGATACCGTTGTTACCTTTGGCGCGGGACATTTGTACGTCAGCCAGTCGGACAAAGGCGAATTGGTCATGGGCGGAGATATTGATGGCTATAACTCCTTTGCCCAGCGCGGCAATCTTCCGGTGATCGAGCATGTGGCGGCATGCCTATTGGCGCTGTTTCCGCAATTCAGCCGTCTGCGCATTCTGCGCACCTGGGGCGGCATAATGGATATGACCATGGACGGCAGCCCGATCATCGGCACCACGCCGGTGCCCGGCCTGTTCCTGAACGGGGGCTGGTGTTACGGCGGCTTCAAGGCGACACCGGCATCCGGCTGGGTGTTCGCCCATACCATGGCGACCGGTCAACCGCATGCCTTGAATGCGGATCTGTGCCTGGATCGGTTTCACCGGGGCCGGGCACTGGATGAAAAGGGTGCCGGCCCCAAACCCTGGGCCCATTAGGAAAACCTGACATGTTGTTGATCGATTGCCCCCATTGTGGCCCGCGCGCCCAGACGGAGTTCAGCTATGGCGGCGCCGCCAATGTTGCCCGGCCACCGGCGCCGGAAGAAACGGACGACGCCGCCTGGATCGAATACCTCTATCTGCGCGATAACGCCAAGGGTCAGCATGACGAACTGTGGCAGCATATCTTTGGCTGCCGCCGCTGGCTGCAGCTACGCCGGGATGTGATCAGCCACGAAATCATCAGTTGTTCCGAACTGCGACGGCCGCTGGCAGAGGACGGGCCGTAGGCATGGCTGACTTTCGCCTGCACAGCGGCGGCCTGATTGATCGGGACAGAAAGATTTCATTCACTTTCGATGGCCGTAGCTATCAGGGTTATCATGGCGATACCCTTGCCTCGGCCCTGTTGGCGAATGGGGTCCGCCTGGTGGGGCGCAGTTTCAAGTACCATCGCCCCAGGGGCATATACGGGCTTGGCGGCGAAGAACCCAACGCCCTGGTGCGGCTACGCCAGGGTGCCCGCGCCGAACCAAACATTCGTGCGACGCAGATCGAACTATACGAGGGTCTGGTCGCCCGCAGCCAAAACAACTGGCCGTCGTTGCGTTGGGACGCTGCCAGTGCCCTGGGCCTGGTTTCGCGATTTTTGCCGGCGGGATTTTATTACAAGACCTTCATGTGGCCGAGGCGACTATGGCCCCATTACGAGAATTTTATCCGCCGCATGGCGGGTATGGGGCGCAGCCCGGAGGCACCGGACCCGGACCATTACGAAAAATGCCATGGCCACTGCGATGTGCTGGTCATTGGCGGCGGCCCGGCCGGCTTGGCGGCGGCGCTTACCGCCGCGGAAGGTGGCGCCCAAGTCTGGCTGGCTGATGAAGGCGCGCAGCTTGGCGGCGGTTGCCTAAATGATGGTGATGCATCGGCAGCCCGCGATACCATTGCCGCCCTGGAAAGCCTGGACAACGTCACCTTGCTGCGGCGCACCAGCGTCTTTGGCAAGTATGACGATCATCTTTATGGCCTGGTGGAACGCACCGGTGATCATCTTGCCAGTCCCGACCTGGGCATGCCGCGGCAACGCCTTTGGCATTTGCGGGCAGGGCGGGCCGTGCTGGCCAGCGGGGCCATAGAACGGCCCTTGGTTTTTGCCAACAACGACCGGCCCGGTGTCATGTTGACCTCGGCGGCCTTGGGTTATCTGCGGACCTACGCCGTACGGCCGGGTAGTCGCGCCGTCATCAACACCAATAATGACAGCGCCTATGGGGCGGCTGCCATCCTGGCGGCGGGCGGCATTGAGGTTGCGGCGATTGTCGATCATCGGCACATGAAGGAGCGCCGGGAAATACCAGGCGCCGAAATTCTCCACAACCACGCCATCATTGATACCCGCGGCAAGAAAGGATTGACCGGTGTCACTGTCGCCCAGCTGGATATAAATGGCGATGCGGTTCCCGGTTCAGAGCGGCAACTCGCCTGTGACCTGCTGTGCCTTTCCGGCGGCTTCACTCCCAGCGTACACCTTTATTCCCAGGCTGGCGGAAAGTTGGCCTTCCGCGAGGATATTCAAAGCCTGGTGCCCAAATCCGAAGTACCCGGCATGACGGTCGTTGGCGCTGCCAACGGCGACTTTGGCGAGTCTGAATTCATCGCCGGCGGGGCGGCGATGGACCGTCCCGTCTCGTTGCGCAAATTCCGGCGCAAGCAATTCATTGACCTGCAAAATGACGTGACGGCTGCGGATGTAGAGCTGGCGGCGCGGGAGGGATACCGTTCGGTCGAGCACGTGAAGCGCTACACCACCCTGGGCATGGGCACAGATCAGGGCAAGACCTCCAACCTGAACGGCATTGCGGTTCTGTCCGACGCCCTGGACAGGCCGCCGGCCGAAGTGGGTGTTACCACTTATCGCCCGCCCTATACGCCGGTCACCATCGGCGCCCTGGCGGGACGCGATGTGGGTCCCTTCTTGGCCCCGGACCGGCGCACGCCCATGCAGGAATGCCATGAAAAAGCCGGCGCGGCCTTCGTGCCCGCGGGCCTTTGGCAGCGCCCGCATTATTATCCCCGGCCCGGTGAAACCATGACCGAAGCGGTCAACCGCGAGGTGCTGGCAGTGCGGCGGAATGTCGGCATCGTCGATGTCTCGACCCTGGGCCGCATCGATCTGCATGGGCCGGACGTGGCCGAGTTCTTGAACCGCGTCTATATCAACGGTTTCAAGGCCCTGGCGGTGGGCATGTGCCGCTATGGTGTAATGCTGCGCGACGACGGTATGATATTTGATGACGGCACTGTCGCCCGCATGGCCGAGACGCATTTTATCATGACCACCACGACCGCCAACGCCGGCCCGGTCATGGCGCATCTGGAATTTTATCTACAGGTGGTCTGGCCGGAGTTACGGGTCCACATGACTTCGATTACGGACCAATGGGCCGTGGCGGCGGTAGCGGGTCCTAGGTCGCGGGACCTACTGGACAGTCTGGACAGTGATATTGCATTCGCCAATCAGGCCATGCCCTTCATGGCCTGGCGTGGCGGCGCCATCGGCGGCATCCCGGCACAGGTCTTCCGCATCAGTTTTTCCGGTGAACTGGCCTACGAAATCGCCGTTCCGGCAGACTACGGCCCCGCCATGTGGGAGATGTTGCTGGCCGCGGGCCAGGAGTTTGACGTCAACCCCTATGGAACCGAGGCGCTGACCACGTTGCGCACCGAAAAAGGCCATTTTGTCATGGGCCCGGAAGCGGACGGTCGTGCCACCGCCGACGATATGGGTCTGGGTGCGATGTTGTCGTCCCGCAAGGAATTTGTCGGGCGGCGGTCTTTACGCCTGCCCGGCCTGGCGGGCGGGGACCGCTTGCACCTGGTTGGCCTGATGCCAGTTGACGGAAGGAGCCAAATTCCGCCGGGGGCGATATTGTTGGACAAGGAAATGGCAGGGCGGGCACCCGACAAGGCGGGCCACGTCACCACATCGGTGTTTTCCCCCAGCCTGGACAAACCAATCGCCCTGGCCATGGCGCGGAATGGCCGCCAACGTCTGGGCGCCCAGCTTTGGGCCCATTCGCCCCTGGACAATCGGATCGTCGAGGTGGTGATCACCGACCCGGTCTTCGTCGACCCTATGGGGGAGCGCCTTCGTGCCTGATCCGCTGACCCGTCAATCCGCCCTGGCCGCACGGTCGGGATCCGACGACTTGATCCAGGAGCGCACGGGTCTGTGGATCCAGCGCCTGTATGCCCCGGACCGGGAAGCGGATTTCGGTGATAAGATCGGCCTCGATTTGCCCGGGCAGGCGAACCACGTCAGCCAGGACAAGGATCTCCATGCCCTGTGGGTCGCACCATGGGAATGGCTGTTGGTGAGTGAGGCCACAGCCAACCGGGACGGACTGGCCGCCCGGGTTGCCGCCAGCGGCGGTGCTTTAAGCGACCTCAGCCATGCCCGCATGGTCCTGCGCCTGGCGGCGGAGCCGGCGCGGGATATTCTGGCCAAAGGCTGCCCACTTGATTTACGCCCGGCCAGTTTCCCGCCGGGACATTGCGCCCAGAGCGTTCTGGCAAACGTCGGAATATTGCTGCACCATTTAGGCGATGGGGCGCACATGGATATCTATACAGCCCGCAGTTACGGCCGGTTTATTCACGCCTGGCTCAACGACGCGGCGCCGCCGGCGTGACGGTATCATTCCTCGGGAATTGCAAAATGCTCCATGCCCGGCAGTTGCGGGAACCGCGGGATGCCGTCAGCGCTGGTATCGGCGGCATAATCGGCCATGTCGTCCGTGAAGATTCGCATCATCAGGTGCAGACCGGTCGGTTGATCCAGGCTGCCGGCGGTGATGGTGATGGTATCTGTATTATCCCGGCGAAAGAAAAGGGTAGAGCTGCAATTAACGCAGAAGCCGCGCTCCACCTTTTCCGAACTGCGGTACCAGGTCAGCGCCCCGGCCTGATCCGTTATGGCCACATCCGCCCGGCGGGCACCGATGGCATGCCAGACGCTGCCCGTTATGCGCCGGCAGCTTTCACAATGGCATTCCACCACCTGCCGCACGGGCCCGGTAATCTCATACCGGACCCGGCCACAGTGGCATTTGCCCCGCAATTCAGCTGACATCGCTATTCGGCCGCGGCGACGCCCTCGCCCAGCAAGGTTCCCACATAGAAACCGCGGTTCTTCAAATTAGCGAAAAACACATCCTCAAAGCTGGGCGCCACGGAACCTATGACGGCATCGTTTTGCAGCAAGGCATCCGACCAGGCCTTTATCAGCGGATAGCCCTGCAAAATACCGGTCTGCACGAATTGTTCAATCAGGGCAAAGCGTTGCAGGAAAGGCGCGTAGGCCGCATCGACAAGGCATAATTCGGGGCCGTTAAAGTAGGGCCCGTCGTTACCCCGTTCCTTGGCGATAGCGTCTTCCAGTTTCTGTAGAAACTTTGGCGCCCCGGCCAATTTCTCCTCAAACTCTTCCCGGGTCTTGGTGTAGTAAATATTGATACCTTTGGAAAAGTCGGGCACGAAATCCGTCCAGGCCCGGTTGCGGGCCCGCTTGAACGGATCCTCCGGGTGGCTTCTGGGCGGCACAACATCGTCCAGATATTCCGCGATGGCATTGGATTCAAACAGCGGATCCTCGTCCACCGCTAACACAGGCACCTTGCCGTGGGGTGAAATTTTCAGGAACCAGTCAGGTTTGTCCGTCAAATCAATGTAGGTGGTCTCGAACTCGACCTTTTTCGCACGCAAAAGAATCACGGCGCGCTGCACCCACGGTCAAGTAACCGAGCTGATCAGATGGTACTTGTTGGCCATGTCAGGTGTCTCCCCAAGGGTTTCGGTTGTTGTCCAGATTTGACAATAGAACCATGACCAAGGCCCGTCAAAGTTTTGCCGTCACGGCTATGCCGGTTTCTGGGCAAGTATCTCGGTCCCGTGGTCATGACCCTTCAGAGTGATTTTGCCCAGGGGTCTGGTTTCAGACCGTCAGCGTTTGTCCGGTCGTGTCAAGTATCGTGTGTGCACTTGGTGTTCTGGCGATATTTCTAACCGATAATCTTCTTGATCATCTTGTCAAACTCCGGTCCAAAAGCGTCGGCGTCGCCGCTACTCTTGAGCCGATCGCGGACTTCCATGAGTTCCTTGGACAGTTCCACCCTTTGCAGGGCAGCCTGACGTTCCAGTCGTGACTTTATCTCCGCTTCTCTTCCCGCAACCAGTGCATCCTTGTCACCCTGGAACACGGACTCAACGGCCTCGACCATCTTATTGAGAATGCGGAAAACCGCACTCGCGGAAAAGCCCCCGAGAAGTGCGAGCAATGGCTTTTGAAACATTTTATCACCGACATCCAGGGTCAGAAGCTCGGAAAGAACAAGCCCGGCTAGCAGCCCAAGCACGAAACGGATCCAGTAAGTCGCATCGTATTTTGGATCGTAGGATCCGTTGATCGCGTACTGAAAGGATTTGTAGAGGTTGGCAAATGATACGCCGATCGCGGCCGAGGCCAGCAGAAAGACTGAAAGCACGATCTCGCTATAGCCCGTACGATCGAAAAAGCTTTTGGCCATCGTTTCTGAATTGATTTCTCCCGAAGCCGCCAGGATGACAAAACAGGACAATGAAATGATCGCGACGATGACCATGTAGCGGATCGTGGGTATCGGGCCCAGCAACTTGAAAAATCGCTGCCGCGCCTTCTGCGACTTAATATAAATGATACTGCGTGGGGTCGCCGGCTTGACCAGTTCCGAGAGGGAGTTGTGGTCCTCCATCAAACGAACAGCATCCACAGGTTTTTTCACCGTAATGGCATCCAGCGACATAACGACAGACTGCAGAACGGCCGGCGGCACTGCGACACCTTGGAAACGCGCATGGTCCAGCATTGCCACACAATCTTCCACTATGCTCGCTTGCAGCTCAAGCGCCTGACCGGATACCGGCTCGGCGACCTGCTCGTCGTCGCTGGCCGGGTCCGTGTCCATTTCCGAATTGCCATCGATTTCCACGTTGATTTGCCCTCTCAAAATCCGCCCTGGGCGACGCTTCCGAATGAAAACCGCACGGGGTGCGGCCTAAATACCTGGTGCGGAACGTGCCCCAGTGGCAAGGCTTGCCGGGATCCGGGACGCTGCTTCTCGACCACCCGCCGCGTCTGTGTTTGATCAAATGGATAACCGTCATGCCAGCCGCCATTTTGGTCCCGCCCGCCGCATGCGTCCCGCAATTAATGATACGATAAATGGTTCGCAGGCGCCATCAAAGGTATTCGTCACTTGGCAATCGTGGTGAAAGGACGTGCAACCTATTGGCAATACCATGTCCGGTTCATGGCAATCATCCATATTGATGTCACCAAACATCACATGGTCCCTTGCCGAACCAGGGCCGGCGTCATTATGCGTCCAAGCGTTAATCCACAGCGCCCTAATACTCCTGTACCATGATGCCGGCATCGCCGGCGGCACCAGCCGTCTGCCGCAGGAGGGAACGCGAGCATGAGCATGAGCAAGCCGCTGTCTGAAATCATCGTCTGGCTGTTCGCTGAAAACCCGCTGGAGACGCCAGCGGTCAATGGGCGCGCACGGTTGCTATTTCTCGATACGCTCGGCTGCATGATCGCTGGACTGGCGAAGCCAGAGCCGAAAGCACTGATCGCGGCGCTGGCGGCGCTGGAACCGGGCAATGTCAAGCTGCCGGGCGCCGCATTGCCGCTTACGGCAGGCTCGGCGGCCTACGTCGCAGGTCTGGCGGCATGCTGGGACGAGGCTTGCGAGGGGTTGCCACGGGCCCACGGCAGGCCGGGACTGCACGCTTTCGCAGCGTCCCTTGGCCTGGCCTTGGCGCGGGACCATAGTTTGGGAGAAACGCTTAGCGCCCTCGTCGCGGGCTTCGAGGTGGCGGGCCGCTTGGGCGAGGTGCTGCGCATTCCGCCGGGCATGCACGTGGACGGCACCTGGGGCACCTTCGGGGCCGTCACCGCCGCCGCCCGCCTGCTGCACCTTTCCCCGGCCCTTACCACCGACGCGCTGCAAGGCGCCGCCTGCCAGCTGCCATGGAGCCTTTACCTGCCTATCGCCCGCGGCGCCACGGTGCGCAACGCCTATGTCGGTGAGGCGGCGCGACGCGGAATTTTCCAGGCCCTGGCGGCGCAGGCCGGCGTTACCGCCCCGCCCGGCGCAATCGAAACCTTCGATCGCCTGGCACTCGGCGGCGATCCGGGTTCGAAAGCGTTGGCACCGGCGGGCGAGTGGCTGGTCGAGGAAGGCTATTTGAAGCCCTTCGCGGCGGTCCGCCACGTTCACTACGGGGCCCAGGCGGCAATCGACTGGCGCCGCCGCCATGCCCAGGTGAACACGGCCGGAGTTAACGCGCTGGATTTATACATCTATGGCGAGGCAATGACCTATTGCGGCAACCGGGCGCCGCGCACCCCGATCCAGGCTCAGTTCAGTCTTAGCTATGGTCTGGCCTGGACCCTAGCTAGGGGTGACCTGGCCCCCGACGCCTACAATGCCGCCAGCCTGAACGATGCGGAGGTGCACCGCCTGGAAGCTCTGGTGACGATCACGGAAGAGGCCCGCTTCACAAATGAAAACAAACGCGCGGCACGATTGACCGTCGGCACTGTCGAAGGTTCGGAAACATTTACCGTCGAGGCCGTTCCCGGTGACGCCGATTTGCCTCTATCGCCTAAGGCCGTGGGGGACAAGTTCATCCGCTACGTCGCACCGATACTCGGCCCCAGCCGCGCCGCTAAACTAGCGGCCGCCGTTAACGACGCGCCGCTATCTGCATCACTGGTGGAATTGCTGTCCTGACCCGCCTGCCGCCCTTCCCTGGCCGGCGAAAACACGACGCCAGACACCTCTCAACCAGGCGGCGAGAGCGACAGCAAGAATTTGAACATGAAGAAACAGTCAGCCTAGCCCTATTGTTCACCAGTCAATGGCGTATGAAACAAGGCGCCGGCAAAAAGATAAAGAACCGCGGCGATTGCGACCACGGCGGTGAAACCCAAATGAATGGCAAGCAGCGTCGCGACGAGGACGCCAATCACAGAAAAGCAACCGCTGACACCCCAAGCCCAGGGAACCAGTCCCGGCAGCCGTGCTGACACTCGTTCCAGTCCCAGTGGAAAGGGCATGCCCATAAAAAATCCCAGAGGCGCGATGAGGCAGAGGGAAAGGAGGATACGGATACTTTCAGGCAGCGCTATCCATCCCGCCAACAGCATTGGCAGAAGCGTGGTGTAACATATTGCGATGGTGGCAATTGCAATGACCGCTGCCCAGATGGGGCCAAGATCCGACAGCGGTCCGTTACCGATATGGCGCCTGAAACGGGACGCGAAGCCGCTGCCAAGACCGGCAAAGGCGAGGAAGCCGGCGAGCGCGACCGCTACCGCATAAAGTGGATGACCGAGGAATAGGACAAACCGTTGAATGAAGGCGATCTCGACGAACATGAAGGCAAGGCCCAGGCACAGAAAATAGGTCATGACCCGCCACTGCTGTTTATCACCGGCCGCCTTCTCCCGGCGCAACAAGAGGGGCAACAGTATCAAAAGCAGGCTCAACAACCCGGCCTGAACCAGCGTCGCGAACAGGATCGGATAGCCCCATTCGATCAAGGCCGTACCGCTTTGCAGACGCAAGGCCAAAAACTCAGGCAAACTGTGCCAGCGGAAAAAGTCAAAGAAATAAGGCCTGTCATCCGTGCTGGGCCGGATATCGAACTTGTAGCGGGCCAGGAAATCGCCCCGCTCGGGCCCGGCCAGGGCCGTGGCGGCCTGGTGGAAGAAGGCTTGCCGCAGCAGGTTGGCTCGATTGGCCTCGGATGGCGCCATGCCGGGCAGATGGGCGAGGTCGAACGAGCGTGCCTCGGAGAAGGCGCGGATTGCAGCACGCTCTATAGGGCCCAGATCGCCATTGCGCACCAGCAGCGTAGCCGTATTCCAGCCGCGTATCAGGGCGATCCGTCGTTCCGGTGCGGCCACACCGGCCCGTGCCAGCGCCTCGATCGCGGTGGCGAAAAGTTTCAGGCTGTCCCGCGGCGGCAGCTTCAACCAGCGGGTGATGGCGAGATAGCCGCCGGGCCTGAGGTGGCGGAGATACTCCTCGAACGCCTCAACCGTATAGATGTAGCTTTCACTGACGCCATGGACCCCGGCCGCGGCAACCGCAAGAGAGTCCAGCAGGGGTATCTGGATCAGGTTCCAGGTCGCGGCGCTGGCGGCAACGAACGCCCGTGCCTCGGCCACATGCACACGCACGCCCGGCAGGGCGTAGAGGCTGCCGCTGAATGCGCCGTGGGTCTCGGCGACGAGGCGAACAATATTCGGATTCAATTCCACGGCATCGACGGTGGCGGCGCGATGATAGAGGGCCTGCAACACATCGCCGCCGGCGCCGGCGCCAAGGACCAGCACATCAGGGGCCTGGAGCAAATGATAGGGCAGCGCCGAAGTGGTGAAGTCAAGATAGGCCAAAGGCGCAAAATCACCCGAGAAGGCGGTGATCGCCATCATCCCGTCGCCATCGGTGTAGACGCCAAGTTGCGGCGGTGGCCCGACGCTGGCGTTGAGACTGAGACCGGGCGTATGACGGATGGGAATCTTGGCATTGTCGACCAGCGTGAGCAGGCCCAGCGGCCCGGAACTCTGGCTTAGCACCTTGGCGCCGGGTACGGCGAGGGCCATGCTCAGGCCCTTGTACGGCGAGAGGCGCAATGCCGTCCATGACGAAGGCGTGGCGAGCGGCACCAGAACCGCCGCCGCGGCCAGGACTGCCGCCGCGACATGCCGATGGCGGTCCGCCGACAAGGCGGCCAACCCGGCTGCGGCCAACCCCAGCCCGGCGATCAGCCGCAAGCTCTCCTCGGGCGTGGCCAGGTGAAGCAGCCCGATCAGACCCAGCGCCCCAAGGCCCGAACCGCCAAGGTTGAAGGCGTAAATGCGGCCGATATGCGTACCGAAATGGGCAAACGCCAGCCCGATACAATTGCCGCCGGCAAAAAATGGCACCGTGAACAGGAGATACAGGACAAGCAGAAAGAGAAGCTGACGCGGCTCCCACATCACCTCAAGGGCATTGAATGGCAGCCGCTGCGCCAGTGCGAAAGCTGCTATTCCGCTAAATCCGAAGGCTGCCGCATTGACCACAAAGGCAACGGTAAAGCGCCTGCGGAGCCAACCCTGGGCAAGAAAAAGGAACGTGCCGCTGGCGCCGAATCCCAGCAGTGCGATGCTAATCGCCATGTAGGCGAAATGATGCCACTGCACGATGGCGAACAGCCGTATCAATAGTACTTCGTAGGCAAGCACAGCGGCCGAGACAACGGCAATGGCGGACAGGATCAATATGCCGCCGGGCCGCGTCGTCATTTCTTGCTCACCAGCGGCACAAAACGCACGGGCAGTAATTGCTGCGTCGTTACCCGTCCGTCGGCCCGTTTTTGCACCAGTACCAGCTGCTGCGTGGAGAACACGCCACCGACTGGAATGACCAGGCGGCCATGGGGTTTGAGTTGACGCAGCAATGGCGGCGGCACATGGTCGGATGCGGCGGTAACCACGATACTGTCGAAAGGGCCGCACTCCGCCCAGCCATGATAACCGTCGCCGATGCGGGTTCTGACGTTCCCATAGTTCAGCCGCTTTAGGGTGGCGGCGGCTGAAGCGCCGAGTTCGGGGATGATCTCGATAGTGCAGAGCCGGCGCACCAGTTGCGCCAGCACCGCCGCCTGGTAACCGGAACCGGTACCCACCTCCAAAACCACGTGATCGGCTTCCGGCGCTGCCAGGTCAGTCATCAGGGCCACGATAAAGGGTTGTGAGATGGTTTGCCCGTAACCGATCGGTAGCGGCCGATCCGCGTAGGCGAGATATTGAAGCTTGCCGCCGGAAAGCCGGTCGTAGAACCAGCCAAGTCCGCGCGATGGCCGTTTCGGCAGGAATTCGTGACGCGGCACGCGTCCCATGACATCGAGAACCCGTGGGTCCAGATGGCCGCGGCCGCGCGCCGATGGGGAATGCCGCGCATAAGTCCTGATGGTTTCGACCATATCGGCGCGGGGACCTGCGTGTGGGTCGTCCGCAGCCAGCGCCGCCGGCGACAACAGAAGGGCGACCAGCCCCACACCCCCTGCTACGCCACGGATGCCAATGACCGCCTGCGAAACCCAGGCGACAGCGATGTGGACAGGGATCATGAAACGTCCTCCCGTATGACCACTCAGCCCACTATATTCCGTCCCCCCGAATTGATGTTGATCCGCATCAAGGCCCAGCGCGAATGCTGCTGGAAAAATAACTGATGGAGAAGAGAAGCCAATAAGAGGCGATCTGCCAAATTCCAGTTCGCCAAAGCATGTCGCGCCGGTACCTGGGAGCGGCCGCGTGGCTAAACTGGCGTCCGCCGTAAATGACGCACCCCTATCCACATCACTGGTGAAATTGCCGTCCTGACCCGGCCGCCGCCCTGCAATCTGTCAGCGGAGCTAATCAGCGCAACAAGGTCGACGGCAGCCAAAGGCTGATTTCAGGGAAAATGATCAGGACCGCCAGGGTCAATACATCCATGGCCAGGAACCACATGATGCCCTTGAAAATCGTCTCCAGCGGCACCGCATCGCCAACCACGCCTTTCAGAATATAGACGTTCAGGCCCACCGGCGGGGTAATCAGGCCGATCTCGAGAAACTTCACCATGATGACGCCGAACCAGACCAGATCGTAACCTAAATTCTGGATCACCGGGGTGACCACGGGCAGGGTCAACAGCATCATGCCCAAAGGGTCCATGAAGGTCCCGAGAACGATATAGATCAACGATAGGGAGAGCAGGATGACGATCGGCGGCACATCAAGATGGCCGGCCCAAAGGGTCAACTCGGCGGCAACGCCGGTCAAGGCGATGAAGCCGACAAAAAGCTTGGCACCCAGAACCAGGGCAAAAATGTTGGCCGATTGCCGTGCGGTTTCCACCAGCGCGTCGCGGGCCTTATCCCAATCCAGCCGCTTGGCCAGAAAACCAAGAACAAACGCGCCCGCCGCACCCGCGGCGGCGGCTTCGGTCGGGGTGACGATGCCTGAATATATGCCGCCCATGACGATCATGAACAACGCCAGGATCGACCAGGTTCCCTTCAAGGCAACGATCTTCTCGTTCCAGTTCGATCGCTCCCCCCGTGGTGCGAATTCCGGATTGGCTCTGGCCCGAAGCCAGACCATGCCCATATAGATCAGGGCGGACAGGATGCCCGGAATGAGGCCCGCCATTAACAGTTGGCCGACGGACTCCTCGGTAAAGATGCCATAGAGGATCATCAGAATAGAAGGCGGGATCAGGGACCCCAGGGTGCCCGAGGCCGCGACGACGCCCGTCGCCAGGCCCGGGTCGTATTTGTGCCGCAACATTTCCGGCACGGCCAGCTTGCCCATAGCTGCCGCCGTCGCCAGGGACGAACCGCTAACAGCCGCAAACATGGCGCAACCGGCAACGGACGCCAACGCCAGACCGCCATGCAGCCGAGACATCCAAACCCGCGCGGTGTCATAGATATCGCGGGTGAAACCGGCGTGAAACGCCACATAACCCATCAGCAGGAACAGCGGTACCGCAACGATGGGAAAGGAGGCAATAAAGGAAAAAGGTTCAACCGAGGCATAAGCGAATGACGCATCAAAACCGCGCTCGAAATCAAACTCTTCGCCCTTGGGCCAGCCCACCGCGAAGATCATGCCGACGAAACCGACAATGGCCATGCCAAAGGCAATGGGCACCCGAACGGCGACCAGGGCGAGCATTGCGCCGAGGCCTAATATGCCTAGTACAAAAGGGTCCATAATGTGCCCAGCATTAGAATTCGGCGTCGAGGACGCGGTCTTCCTCAGACCGCGTTGCCGTTGCCGAGTCATTGATTATGCCATTTATTGATTGAATCAAATCGACCAGCAACCGCACGGTGAATAGAGCGACACCGAAGAACAGGACGAACTTCGGCGGCCATTCCAATAATTCCAGAGGCCCGTCCACATAGGATTGGTATTCCCAGGCATCGGCAAGGTCGTCGAACACGGCGACGCTGACGATGAAGAAGGCGATCAGGCCGACGAAAACACCGAATGTCTCGAGGATGACCTTTTTGCGATTCGGCATCCATTCGGTAAAGATCGTGACAAAGACATGCTCCCGCGCCGCCTGCACCGAGCTCAAGGGCAAAAAGACAATGAACACCATCAGATATTCGCTGAACACCAGGTCATCGGGAATAGGCGCGGCAAACAAATAGCGCCCCGTTACCGAAATACAAACCAACAGCACCATGACGACAAGTGCGGAAGTTGCGATTACGACCGAAATACGGTCCAGCCAGGCCAGTATTTTCACAACAAGACCACGGGGTTCCGTCCTGCCATGGATCGGAACCCCGTCCCTCTACGCATTATTTTCGATGTCAGTTCGTCGCGCCCCAGGGATAGCCCTTGTCCGCCACAATTTTCTTATATTTGGCGTGGACCGCATTGAATTTGGCAATGAAGCCCTCGGCATCGACACCCTTTTTGGTCATCTTGGCGATCCAGTCCTTTTTGAAGCTTTCCGCCGCCGCCGCCCATTTTGCACTCTCCTCGGCGCTCAACTGGTGGAAGGCCACTTTTTTGCCATCAATACCGGCCATCATAGCCTTCTTGGCGGCTTTCGAATCCGCCATGTAGTTCTTGGCATAGACATCCATGTATTCATCAGAGGTGTTAATGATGATGTCCTGTAGCTTCTGCGGCATGCTTTTCAACATCTTGGTATTCATGCCGATGCCATAGCCCAGCAACTGGCCCATGTTGGCTTCCGTCAAATGGCTCGCCACCTCGTAATGTTTGTAGGATTTGACGAAGGGCGTGTAGTTGACGGTGCCGTCAATGGTGCCCCGGTCCAGGGCGGCGTAAAGTTCGCCGAAACCAATCTTCACGGGCACCGCGCCCAGGGCCTTGAACAGATGCGTCCAGCCCCCCGTCGCGCGGATTTTTTTGCCCTTCAGTTCGGCCACGGATGTCACCGGCACCTTGGCCATCAGCAATTGCACGGGACCCGTGGTATTGTTGGCCAGAATGGTGATCTTCTGTCTCTTGGTTTCCGCATTCAACTCTTGCGTCGTCTGGCGCAATTCATGCCAGGTGCGCATGCCGATCCAGGCATCCGCGTGCAGGAACGGCGTGTTGGCATAGTTCCAAACCGGGAATTCCGCCGGGGTGTATACGCCAAGGATCGTGCCCGTGTCAGAGAGGCCCGAACCCACGGCCTTCATGGTCGCTTTGCCCTTGACCAGGGACTGGCTCCAGAAAAATTTGATCTTGATATCGCCACCCGAACGGGTCTCCAGTTCGGCGGCCCACCATTTCAAGGCAGCGGCGCGTGGACCGCGTGGCGGGCCGATATCTGCATAGCGAAGATTGTAAACCTTGGCTTCCGCGGTCGGCATACCGACTGGCGCGGCAAAAAAACCCATAAGCGCAACTGCGCCACAAAGTGCATATCGTAACATTGGTAACCCCCCGGTTATGATTGTGACTGTCATTTTTTGATAATTTCGAGACAGCCTTTTGTTTCAACTGCAACAGTAACCGCAATTTGTCATAATGAAAATGATTTTATGCCACGAATCTTGTTATTCTCGTTTTTGGCAGATTTAAGTCAAAAAATGCGGCACCTCGATGCAGAGTCGCAATTCGAAGGTGTGACAAATTTCTATCAACGCGGGCTATAGATCTATGTTAATTCTCATAATAGGTAATAAATCCACCACACCTTTCCCGGCCTCGCCATGGCGTCGCGGCGGCACTCCGGTGGTGGCTTGGGCTGGCTTAGGGACAGGGCCAGCGCAGCCGCTCCCATTCAGATTGCCCTATTGTCGCGTATTGTCATTGCGTACGAGGATTCGCAGAGCGGCAGGACGCGATGAAGCTATCGCCCAAGAAATCCGGCTGCTTGTAGAGGCCGTGCATCCAGGCGGCGAGCAGGCAAAATTCCTCCAACTTGATTACCTCGTTCAGAGTGCCTGACGGAAAGACGATGTCGAATGTGTGGGCCACCGTCGCGATAATCTCCTCGATGGTTTCCTCATCGATGCCAAGATCTTCCTCGAGCACCGCTGTTCGGTCCAATTTGCCTTCATCAATGCCGTATTCATCGCGGATGTGTTTCACAATCCAGCGGAATAGGTGCATCCAGTTCTTAATCTCGTCGGACATGGATTTATCCCAGCGCTCCCCTAGCAATGGCCGAGTTTTCTACAAGTTTTCTAATAATTGGTAACGGGGGATGGTAAAGGACTATTAAGATTTGCCGGTTGCTCGACGAGCAAAATGGGCTGACCGCGGCGGCGCCCGTACCCACCGATTGCTTCAGAGAGAATGTCGTTCAGGACTGACTGGCTGACGGAGACCAGTCATGATTAATCTGGCTGCCGGGCGTTTGCCGGAGATGTCAGGTCCGGCAGCAGGGTTGGCAGGATGGTGTGCAATTGCGCCGTGATCTGCGGTACGCCAATGATGTCGCCAAAATAACCGCGAGACAAAGGACCTGCGACGTACAAGCCATTGCTTAGCCCACCGTCGGCGGACTTTGCCCGCCCAAATTCGTCCACGTCCATGCCCAGACCGAAAACATCCGGGCGGGTAAAGCCCTTGGCCACCGTATCGCCCAGGAATGAATTTCCGGCCGCATCAGGCCGGTGCACGGGGCCGGTGCAATTTACGATGAAATCAAAGCGCCCGGTATAAGTGCCAGGGTCGCGGCGTTTCCGGTATTCAACCGATAGGCCCCGGCTATCCGCGTATGCCGACTCGATACGGCCGGCCTGCATGCTCAATTGACCGGTCCGCTGCAGCTCTTCAAGCTGGTCAATCACCTGCGGCGCGACACGATTTCGGTGGCTGCCGTAGTACGAAGCAAGATGGCGGGAATAGCGGCGCTTCTCGGCCATCGGCAGGTTTCGCCAAATGACACCGGCCGCATCGCGTACGTGATCGAATGAATCGCGCCAGTCCGCCCCATGAACTTCGCGCCGGGCTTTCGCTACATCCCGGCGCACGGCATGTAGGACCTGACGCACGGAGGTGAAGTGCCCGTGGCGTTCAATCAAAATCGGCACGGGTCTGCGGACACGGTCCAGCAATGCGCCGACATCACCGAAATCGTGTTGCCGGTTCGGGGGCAGGCCGTGGCGGGAGAGCATCAGGATTTTTCCCTTGTGCCCGCGGTGCCGCAATGACACGACCACGTCGGCACCCGTAAGACCGGCACCGACGACAAGTAACCGGTCATCGGCGCCAATTCTCGATAGCTCTGATTTCGACCAAGGGTCCGCGATCATACCGATGTGGTCCCGCAAAGCATCGGGTATGCCGGGCGGCAGGGACGGCGTACCATGACTGGTGCAGAGCATGACGGCATCGGCATCGACCTGGCCACCCCCTGCCAGGGCCAGACGATAACCTTGACCCGTTGCTTCCATGCTCACGGCCCGGTCACGGTAATGCCTTAGCCGCGAGCCAGAGGGATTGTCGGCCCTATGCCGACGCACTTCGCCGGCCATATAATCGCCGAAGATGCTTCGCCGCACATAAAGCGATCCGTCCGCGGCAACCGCGCCCGGATCAGCGCCGGCGATGTCCCGGGACGAGACAAAGCGGGAAAAATGCTCGATGTCGTCGAGGTACAACACCATCAACGCGGGCGGAACGTTAAGGCGGTGGGCCGGGTCCTCGGTGTCATAGGCCAGCCCCCGTCCGACCTCTTGCCTGGGTTCGATGATCCGAATGTCTAGTGGCGTGGAAGACATTCGTGACAGCAGGATAGCGGAAATCGCACCGGTATAGCCGCCGCCGACGATCGCGACCGTGGTGGTGGAATTCGCTTCGCCATTTCCGTCGTTGGGCATCGAGATGTTTGGTTTTTCCAGCCCAGCGGCAATTTACAGGCCGACAGGGTTACTGTGTACCTCTACGGCAGTTTCAATTTACCCATGACATAGGGTTGTTGCGGCGCAATCAATGTCATGCTGTTTTTGGCGGCCAGGGCATCCAGTGTTCCATCATTCGCCATTTCGGTCAGCGCCAGATTGACGCGCGCCAATAAATCCTTGGACGAACTGAGTGCTGCGTATCCAAGGTTAAAGCCTAGTGGTGAAATATAGCCGGCAAATCGCAAATTGGTTTTTGGGTTTCGAAACCGGTAGCGTTCGAAACGATGCAAGCCGATCAAGGTCGCATCCGCCTTCCCCGAATCCATCAATGCAAAGAGCTTCTTCCACGGAGAGATGTGGCTGGTGTTGTCAACAAGGGCGCCGTTGTCATACCGCATTAACAGGATACTGGGCAATGTCGCAACCTCCGCTATGATGCGAACACCGGCAAGATCATCGAGGGAGGTAACCTGGCCTTTGATCTTGGGCCCGACAATAGCGGCGAAAACCATACGGTTGTACGGCCTGCTTGCCGTGACAGTGCGCAGTTTGATGAGCTTGGTTCGTTCGCTTCGTTTTTGACCTTCATGATCCGGAAGCCTGAAGGTACCCTGTGGCGCGCCGCCAAGGGCCGACTCGAGCAATGGATAGCCGCCAATCAAATGGCATAGCCGCGCCGATAGCAGGGCGTTGGCCTCGAGTTTCGGAATATTTTCTTCGTCGTTTTCAGTTTCGAACCATTGAACCGTCAGGCTGCGATCCAGTTTAGCCGCCACTGTTTTGGCTACGTGATAATCGAAACCGCCAATTTTCTTGCCGAATTTGTATGAATAGGGCGGGCTTTCTTCCTCCAGACAAACTTTCAGGTCCAACCCGACAGCTGGGGCCGAAACCGTGGCTAGAGCGAGGCCGCCAACGACACTCAGAGAGGATCGCAGGAATTGAAAAACGCCCATCATATTTTCCCTCGGGTTTTGACGTAAGCCCAGATCCTGTTGATTTGGGCCGAATTCAGAATATCACCCCAGGCCGGCATCTTACCCTGGCCCTTGCCATTTTTTACGGTCTTGACAAAACGGGCCTTCTGGCTTTTCGGGAACTTTCTCAGATCCGGCGCATTGCTGCCCGAATTTACCATATTGGTGCCATGACAAAGCACGCAGTATGTATTGTAAACCTGCCGTCCCTCGGACGCGCGACTTGCAGCAAGAACCGGCGGGGACTGCAGGGGAGCGAACATGATTACAAAGCCGGCGAGGATCGACAGGCGCTTAATCTGGATTTCCATCATCCCACACCAGACTCCAGGCATTCGAGGCGGATAGGAAAAGGGTGCCCCGGCAAAACCGAGACACCCTCCTCAGATCGCTACATTCAGACCTATTCCTCAATAAGCGCGAAGGTCCAAATCGAGCCGCCGGGCTGTATCTTGCCAAGCGAGGCCACCAGTTCCTTGTTGTTTCCGGCAAGCAACGGGATGTAAATCGCGTAGGCGCCACCGATGCCGCTGGCCACGGAAACGTACTGACGGCCATCCTGTTGCCAGGTCACGGGCTGTCCAATAATACCGGAGCCGGTTTGGAATTGCCAAAGCTTCTTGCCCGTATCGGCGTCATAGGCCAGAAATTCACCAGTCAATGCGCCAGTGAATACCAGGTCGCCGCCTGTCGACATGGTGCCGCTCCAGTTAGCGACATCGTAGCCGACCTTCCATTTCGATTTACCGGTAACCGGATCAATGGCCCGCAGATAGGAACTACTGCCGCCTTTCGGAAATGCAAACGCGAACTTGCTAAGGTCATAGCCAAGATACATCGCATTCTTGACGAATTTTGGTTCCACTGGCGCGTATACATTGCCCATTTCAAGCGTGTTGGAATATACCAAACCGGTTTTCGGATTATAGGATGCCGGGAACCAATTCTTACCGCCAAACACGCCGGGCCAGATCTCAACGGCCTCGCCCGCCTGAACCTTCTTGGTCGCAGCGGACAATATTGGACGGCCGGTTTTCATATCAACGCCATCGGCCCAATTCAGCTTGTCCACGTATTGTTCCGCCGAAAGCAATTTGCCGTTGGCGCGGTCTATGACGTAGGTAAAGCCGTTGCGGTCTACGTGCAAAATTGCCTTGTGCGATTTTCCGTCAATTGTAACATCGGCCAGGATGTTCTCGCTGACAGCATCATGATCGTAGCGACTGTTAGGCGAAAACTGGTAATGCCAGGCAATTTCGCCAGTCTTTGGCCGCAGCGCGAGGACGGACGCAACATAGAGATTGTCGCCCTTGCGGAACTCGGCATTCCATGGACCGCCGTTACCGGTACCCCAATAGACCAAGCCGAGATCCGGATCATATGTGCCTGTAATCCACGTCGGCGCGCCACCATGCTTATGGGTGTCACCCGGCCAGGTGTCGCCACCCTTTTCGCCCGGCGCGGCCGTCGTGAAACGGCGCCACAAATGCCTTCCGGTCGCGGGATCCCAGCCGTCGATGAAACCGCGCGTGCCATATTCACCGCCGGATATTCCGGTAAGCACGACACCGTCTGCGATCAACGGTGCCATGGTCATCGAGAAGGAGTCTTTTACGCTTGCAGCATTGGACCGCCACAGTTCTTTGCCGGTCTTGGCATCAAGCGCGATGACGTTGGCGTCAAGAGTGGCGCGAAACAACATGCCCTCATAAATCGCCGCGCCGCGGTTGAGAATGCCGCAGCAAACGGTGCGCGTCGTTTCAGGCGGATACTCGATTTTATGCTGCCAGATCTGCCTTCCTGTTTTGGAGTCGATAGCATGCGTCGCCTGATGCGTGGTGACATACATGACACCCTTGTAGATAAGCGGCTGCGATTCCTGGCCGCGGGCGTCATTTAAACTGTAGTTCCAAACCGGAACCAGCTTCTTCACGGTCTCTTTGTTGATTTGATCAAGGGCACTGTAGCGCTGTTGCCCGTGCCCCATGCCCAACGTCAGAACGTTCTCCGGCGTTGAAGCGTCCATTTTCAGGTCCGCTGCCGATTGCGCCATGGCGCCAATCGAAAGCAACGACGCCGCGCCAACTGCGGCGACAAAACTTGCTATGCGTATCATTCCAACCCATCCTCCCCTGAAGCGGCCTATCCATTGTGGTCGCTATTCGTTTTCAATTCGGCTCTTAGAGCCGAACCTGGATAATTTATTGTCGCCCAACAATTGTGCTATTGCAACAGTCGGCCAACTGACCGATTTGGCCGCAGAGTAAAAAGCGCATCAATCCCTCAGGTTCTTCGTCGTTTGCTGATAATGGAGTGTGGATGATAAGCCGGTTTATCTCGATCTTGTTGGCATCGCTTGTTTTGTTGCCGCTGGCGTCCGGCCGGCCGGCGGCGGCGGGCCAACGGGTTGCGGTCGAACTGATGATCGCCATCGATGTTTCCGACAGCATCAATGAACCGGAATTGGCGTTTCAGATCGATGGCATCGTCAGGGCTTTCAGGGATGAGCGGCTGCTCCAAAGTATCGAGCGTTTGCCCAGCGGCGGCCTGGCTGTGGCGGTGATGTTTTGGGCCGGCAAGGGAGAGCAGCGTACCATGCTGTCCTGGCGCCGGGTTCACGACCGGACCAGCGCCTATGCTCTGGCCGATGCCCTCGCGGCCTACGGCGGCTCACCCTGGTCGGGAAATCTTTTTACGGCTATCGGCAATGCACTAGCCCACGCCTTCGGAGAATTAACGACAAACAGTTTCGATGGCGAGCGGCTGGTCATCGATGTCTCCAGCGACGATCCCCACAACCAGGGCATTGACCTGAAAGCCATACGCCAGAAAATTATCTCCCATGGCGTGGTCATCAATGGTTTGCCCATCTTGAGCGGCCGCCACGAACACGAAGAGCGCAAGGAATTGATTGATTATTACCAAGAACAGGTCATCGGCGGATTTGGATCATTCCTGGTGCCGGCATTGACCAAAGCCGATTATGCCCGCGCCATGCTGCAGAAACTGATAACCGAGATTGCCGGGAACGTTGATGACAAGCATCGGATTTGAAGCTTAGTTATGCAATGGCTCGTACTTAACGCGGCAGGTTGAGAAGCCTGAAAGCGAAATCCTGTTGTTGGCGGATTTATCGAGCCAGACGTAATAATCATTGGTTAAACGTTGATCCGAGCCGTAGCGCAACATCAGCGTTTTAGCCACATCCTGGCACCAGAACCCAACCAGGGGATCAAGCCGGACAGCCTTGAGTCCGCCGCTGTCGTCATCGAAATAGAAGTAGGCACGAAATCGGTATTTGCCAAAGCGGGAAGGCGCGACCAGATCCGGATAGATGCCCCATGCTTCCCGTTTGTCCACGAGATAGCCGACCGCCAGGCCCTGCGAGGCCTCGACAACCTGCGCTTTGCTCATCCCCCATCGGGTGTACTGCCAATCCGCCTCCGCCTGCTGTCCCGTTGGAAAAGCCATGCCAACAACCGTTGCAACGGCCAGAGCGCTGCGGCACCAGAACCCGCGCATCACGCCCGACCGTCGCCCGAACCGGCCCGGCGAGTATCTTGCGGATCCCGGCGAAGGGCGTCCATTTCATCCTGCAGCTCCCGCAACTCTGCCGAACCCGGCCGTAAATTACGGGGCACCGTTATGGACCGGTCGGCAACAATTGTCGCAGGGTTGCCCCTTAACAGAACGACCCGGTCAGCCAACAACATGGCTTCGCGCAAATTGTGCGTTACGAACAGGACAGTGGCGGGCCGCGCCGACCAGACGTCAAGCAGCACGCCCTGCAAACGTTCCGCCGCGGGATCGTCCAGCGAAACAAAGGGCTCATCCATCAAAAGCAAATCCGGCGCGGTGGCAAAGGCCCGCGCCAATGCGGCCCGGCGGGCCTGGCCAGCGGACAATTGCCGCGGATAGGCCTCTTCCAGGCCCGTGAGCCCGACGATGGCCATCAGCTCGTCGATCCTTGCCAATCGCACCGGATCATTTTGCACCGCCAAGCGGATATTGTCCCGAACGCTGCGCCAGGGCAATAATCTGGGCTCCTGAAAGACATAGCCGATACGGGGTTGGCGGCGGTCATTTACATCCGAAATGCCGCCCCGGCCCTGAAAATCAGTATCCAGGCCGGCAACAATATTCAGCAGCGTCGTCTTGCCGCATCCCGATGGACCGAACAGGCAAACGAACTCATTGGCCGCCGCGCGAAGCTTGAAATCACGAAACACAACGGTTTCCCCGGTACCGTTGGCGCCCGGGTAAACTTTATGGTCGATGTGAATATCCAGCATGCTCATCCGCGCCACCGGCTGGCTCGTCGTTCCATGGGCTGCATGATAGCCAATTCCAGCACCTGAATAACCAGGACGAAAGCCAAGGTATAGGCAAGGATCATCTTGACGTCGAACAATTGGAAGAACAGCGCCAACTGAAAGCCTACGCCATCACTGCGGCCGAGCAGTTCCACCACCAGGACAATCTTCCAGATCAGCGAAAGACCGGAACGCGCCGCGGCAACCAGGTAGGGTGTCAACTGCGGTGCAATGACATGGCGCAGTGTGCGCCAACGGCCAAAATTGTAAACCCGGGCAACCGCCAGATAGTCCGGATTGAGTGCCCGTGTGCCTTCGCGGACCGTAACCACGACGGTCGGAATTTTGTTCACCGCCACGGCGCAAATCGCGGCAATCTCGGTCAGCCCGAACCAAACATAAAACAGGATGATGGTCACCAGCGCAGGCAGATTGAGCAGCAGGATGAGCCAGCCGTCAAATGCCTTGTCCACCACTTCCACTCGCCCCATCGCCAGTCCAACAACGGCACCGATCGCCATCGCCAGAATAAAACTGGCTGCCACCCGCAACAAGGTGATACCCAAATGTCTGAGCAACGCCCCGTTTTCAATTTCCGAAACAATGGCGGTGAAAACCACCGTGGGCGGTGGCAACAGGCGGCTCGCTGCCAGCTCGGCGGCGAAAGCCCATATGACGATTAGAGCCAGTAACGACAGAATGGATGCCGCTATTCGGGAGCCCATGGCCGGCACTCCCTAATACGACACCGCCGACCAAAAGGTACCGGGTTCGAGGCTGGCCCGGCCACCGGAAAATGCCGGGCCGCCGACTTCGGCCAATATCTTGTATAAACTGTCCGCCTGACGGCGTTCCTCATCGCCCCAACGGCCAGGCATTCCCGCCAGATAACCGGATTTCAGCAACGCCGCGGTGGCCTCGTCCGGCGCCCGCATCAAGGGGCGCAGACGTTGCCAATCTTTTGCGGAACCCGCCAGCAATCGCTTTGTCGCGCGGATCGCCGCCGCAAAGCCCAGTAATTCGCGGCGGTGTGCGTTGGCCCAGTCTTCTCGAAAGATATAGCCCAGCAACGGCACCTGTGCATGCACGCCCAGCGCCTTGGCGAGATCGCCGACACCGACAACACGGCGCAGGCCCGCCGCCTGCAGTCTGGCGGCATAATGCCAGTAGGTGATGACGCCATCCATCTCGCCACGCAACAGCAGCTGGTTGAGCAACGGGGGCGAGCCAAATGTCAGCACGGCATCCTGGTACGCTTTCGCCTGGCCCCGTTGCTTCAGGAAGGCCTGCGCCAGCAGCCAGCTTTTGTCCAGGGGGCCGCCCGCAATGCCTATCTTGGCACCGCCAATGTCGGCTAGTTCCTGGATCGGTGAATCCTTTGGCACCATCAAGGCGCCGACCGCCGAGGAATAGGGGATGAAGGTGAAGTCGGCCCCGTCCGCCCGTTGCCGCGAAACCCATATCCAATCACCGACAATTATGTCGACGGCAGAACCAAGCAACGCCACCTGTGTCGCCCGCGGCGAGGCAAACGGTTTGCTGACCAGTCGGAAGCCGTTGGCGCTGTCCAATCCGTGGTGCTTGAGTGTTTCCAGTTCCCAATTCACGGTGCCGAATTTCAACACGCCAACCCGGATTTCCAATGGCGCCGCCGTGGCGGCCTGGTGGCCCGATAGGGACAGGAGGATGGCGAACAGCGCCCATCGGATTAGACCGTTGAGACAAGACCGCGCCTTCATTCCGCCGGCACCTGGGCATTGGCAAACTGGCGATAGACAAATTCAGGCGCTTTCGCCGCCGCCTCGGTGGTCGCCATTTCCACCAACCGGCCGTGATACGGCGACAGCTCACAAGCCGGATCCGCTTCCGCCGCATCCCCCGTGATGGCAAGTGCCTGGCAGCGGCAACCGCCCCAGTCGATTTCCTTGCGCTCGCAATCGCGGCATGGCGCCTTCATCCAGGCGGTGCCCCGAAACTGTTGGAAGGCAGGGCCCTGATGCCAGATCTCGGCCAGGGGCAACTCTTTGACGGACTGGAACTGCAGGCCCGGGATGGTTTCAGCGGCATGGCAGGGCAGCACCCGCCCGCTTGGCGTGATGTTGAGGAAGCGCCGGCCCCAGCCATTCATGCAGGCCTTGGGGCGCAGGGCATAATAATCCGGTACCACATGGTCGATCGCCAGACGGCCCCGCAATCGCGCCGCCGCCGCCTCTACCTTGCCAATGGCGATATCCGTCTCGGCACGGGTCGGCATCAATGCGGCCCGGTTCTTCAGGGCCCAGCCGTAATACTGGACATGGGCAATCTCGATCCGCTGGGCGCCCAGTTCCACCGCAAGCTCGATCATGGCGTCGACCCGGGCCACATTGTGGCGGTTAATCACCGCATTGACCGTCAAGGCCATGCGCAAGTCGCGGACATACCGCGCCACCGCCAGCTTGCGTTCATGACCGCCAGGATAGCCGCCAATGCGATCCGCCAACGCGCTTTCCACCGCCTGGAAGCTGATTTGCACATGCTTCAATCCGGCCGCCTTCAGCCGTTCCAGCCGCGCCCGGTCCAGCAGGACCGCTGAGGTGATCAAATTGCTGTAAAGCCCAAGGTCGGTGGCGTGTTGAACCAGCGCCTCCAGATCCCGCCGCACCGTCGGCTCACCGCCCGAGAAATGCACTTGCAACACACCCAATTTGGCGGCCTGATCCAATATACCGGTCCAGGTATCTAGGTCCATTTCGCCGTCCGAGCGTTCCAGAGCGACCGGGTTGGAGCAATAGGGGCAACGCAACGGGCAGCGGTGGCTCAATTCCGCCAGAATAGCCAGGGGAGGTTCGTGATCGCTCATGCCGCGATTGTGCCTTTATCGGCCAGGCCCTGCAACATGGCCATGACATCGCGGGCAATATCCGCCCGGGGCGCCTCGAAGGCCGCCGCCAGATCATCGATCACCTGGGCCACGGTTTTGCCGTCGCAACGTTTGAGAATTTCGACGGAAATCTCATCCAGGATCAAAACCCTTTCCGGTGCCAGTATGACCCAACGTTCGCGATGTTCGTCAAAACGCATGGTGACATGATCGGCCAATCTGGGCGTCGATGTTTCATCGATCACGACGGCATCGGTCATGGCCGGGCAGACGGCAAATCCGCCGGGTCAAAGGCGCCGGGCGGGATCATGCCGGGTTCGACATAGGCCAGATAAAGCGCATCAAGCATGGCCCACAGAATGCTGCATTTATAACGCAAGGCATCGCAGACGAGCTCCCGTTCCGCCGGTGTCGTGGCGTGCTGTTTGACATAGGCCAAGGCAAAGTCGGCATCATGCGGCGCCTGGCTAAGCCGTTTTTCAAAATAGCTCAGGGTTTTCTCTGTCACATATTCATAGCCCCGCAGCATCGCCGGCACGCGAATACTGATGGCGCCGGGGGAAAACAGTTCTGTCAGGGACGAGGCAATCGCCTGCAATATACTGCGGTCGCGGACGTAATGGGTATATGCATCGACCGCGAAACGGGTCGCCGGCAGCAGACCCTCGGTGGAGGCCACGTAAGCACGGTCAAGACCCAGATCGTCGGTTAGGCGGTGCCACCGCTCGATCCCCCCTTCGTCGTCGCCCATGCCGTCATGGTCAAGAATTCGATGGCGCCATTCACGCCGCATTTCCGGATCCCACAGCCGCGACATCATGGTCGCGTCCTTGATCGGTATGTTGATCTGATAATAGTAACGGTTCAGGGCCCAGGCTTGGAGCTGGGCCTTGGTCAGATCACCGCTGTTCATCAGCAGGTGAAACGGATGCTTGTCGTGATACATCTCGTCGCCGATTTGTAGCAAGGCCTGTTCCAGTTGCTCCGAACTCTGCAAATCCTTCATAAACGCAACTCCATACCGTCCCACGCGACTTCCCATCCTTCGGCCTCGACAGCAGTCCGCTCGGGAGAGTCGGCGGCAAGAACCGGGTTCGTATTGTTGATATGAATGAACACCCGCCGCCCGATGTCAAAATCCTCAAGCTGCGCCATGGCGCCATCGGGCCCGGACATACTGATATGTCCCATGCGTTGACCGGTCTTGCTGCCGGCCCCCGTTTGGACCATCTCATCGTCGCGCCACAGGGTCCCGTCAAAAAACAGCAACGGCGCGCCCTCGATACGGCCCGCCAGGTCGGCCGACAATGAAGCGCAACCGGGCACGTACAAAAAATAAGCTCCGCTCTCGCGCTCGGTGACACGCAGACCGACGGTATCTTCCTCCACCGTCCCGAAGTTCTCGCCGGCCGAAGTATCTTCGAGATAAAGAGCGACTTTGCCGGGCACAGCGAACGCCTCCACCTCCAGCCCCGACGGCGCGCCGGCCGGATTGCATAGCTCAACAGCCTGCCCCAGGGGCAGCTCGCGGCGGTCAACGAAATCGGGATTGAGTACGCCAAAAATGGGATTGGCCTCGAGAACCGAGAGTATCCGCGGCGTCGCATACACCGCCAAGGGATAGCGTTCCCGCAAAGTGAGCAAGCCGGTGACATGGTCCACATCGCCGTTGGTCAGTACGGCGCCGGCTATTGGAGAATCGCGCAGACCCTCCCGCGGGTGCATTCGCGGGTTATCAAAAATTTGCTGACGAAGATCCGGCGATGCATTCAAAAGAAACCAATCGGTTCCATCCCGGCTGACCGCGATCGACGATTGGCTACGCGCCGGCACCAGGGGATCTCCAGCCCGGGCCCGGCGGCAATTGCTTGAGTTGCTATTCCATTGCGGAAAGCCGCCGCCAGCGGCAGCGCCAAGCACCAGAATTTCCATGGCTTACGCCCGAACTGACAACTTCGATGCCGTCTCCGGCATCAAGGTCAACCAAGTTTAGTATTCAGCACAAACGTAAAGATTGATTTCCATACCAACAGAAATTTCAACTATCTTCGGTGTCGTCCACTTCATATCGCTCTCCGTTGTTTTTATTTAGAAAACCCGAATATTAGAAAATTCCGAATAGTCGGTACGAAATTCTCTCCACTCCCCGCCCCAGAATATTTCCAGAACAGCACAATTCTAGCCGCACTGGCCAGACGTTACAAGTACCGGCCGGCGCGGCTACCGCCACGCCGGCCGCGCCTGTCACGCTTTCATCGCCGCCTTGACCGCGTCGGCGGTGATCGGTAACGCGCGCACCCGCGCGCCAACAGCGTTGAATATGGCATTGGCGATCGCCGGTGCCACAGCCGTGACACCAGGTTCGCCGCAGCCGGTCGGGTACGATCCCGGCGAATGGATCGTGATATCCAACTCGGGCATATCCGCCATCCGCAAGGGTGTATAGGTATCAAAATTATCCTGTTCGATACCGCCATCCTTCATGGTGGCTTGCTCCTTGGTCGCCAGGCTTAGGCCCCAAAGGACCGAACCTTCGATTTGTGAACGGACACCATCAGGATTTACCGCCGTGCCGACATCCATCGCGACGGTCAACTTGTCCACGGTGAATTCGCCACTTGAAGCATCGACGGTCACTTCAGCGACACAGGCTGTCCAGGTTGCCGTGGGACGCTCCTGAGAGGGCACGGATGAAACGCCCATCCCCTTGCCTTTTGGCATCGTCTTGCCATAGCCGGCCTTCTTTGCCGCCATCTCAAGAACGTTGGCCAGACGTTTTGCGCCGCCGGCGGTAACACCAGAGCCCGCGTTCTTGCCGGCACCGTCCAGCATGCCAAGACGCATCTGCACGGGATCCTGGCCGGTCTTGTGCGCCACTTCATCGAGCAAACTTTCGACAGCCCAAGACGTCCAGCCAGGTGCGACCGAGCGCAAGGCCCCAGACGGGGAGGCTGCTTGCGCATGGTCATTCATGATGGCGCGGACCCGATGGTTCGGCACCGTATACCAGAAATCCGAGCCATTTACCGAGAAGCTGTCGACCTTGCCCTTCTTGTCCACGGAATCGGCCATGAACGCCGGCGCCTGTCGGGCCGTTGCCCAGGCACTCACCACGTCATGTTCCAGGCCAACAATTTTGCCGCCTGCATCCACGCCGGCCTTGACGGTTTGGTAGGTGATGGAGCGTGTGAAATCCATTTGGGTATCGGACTCACGGCTGTAGATTACCTTGACCGGTTTGCCCACATCCTTCGCCGTCAAAGCGGCCACGATCAGGTAATCGGCCTCCAGACGCCGGCCGAAACCGCCGCCCAGATATTGCTGATGGATCACCACCTGGTCCTTCTCGACACCAAGGACCACGGGCAACAATCCCAAAGCAAGGGTCTGGAATTGATTGCCGCAATAGAGATGCCAGACATCGTCCTTCAACTCCGCCGTGGCATTCATCGGCTCCAGAGGCGCATGAATATTGAGCCCCGTGGTATAGGATGCTTCAACCGTCGTCTTGGCGCCTGCAATCGCATTTGCCGCGTCTCCGTCAGCGACGAACAATTGCCCTGACTTCGGGTCGGCCGCCAATTCCATCGCTCTTTTCATAATGGAATCGGAACTGGCCGTGGCATTGGGCCCCAGGTCATAATCGATCTTAAGAGCCTTGGCCGCTTTCAGGGCATTGGCATAGGTATCAGCAACAGCAACAACCCAGCCTGTGGTCACGTTGACCGGTTCTTTGATGATGACCGATTTCACGTATCCGGGGACCTTCTTGGCGGCCGAGTCATCAACTGATTTGACTGTGGCGCCATAACGTACCGGCGGCACCACGGTGGTGCCGACCAGCATGCCGTCGATCACGACGTCAATGCCATAACCGGCGGCGCCCCGGGTCTTCTCGGGAATATCCAGGGCTTGCAAAGGCTTGCCGACGATCTTGCGATCCGCGGCCGGCTTCAACGTGATCGACTTAAGCTCCGCCTCGGTGAAGTTGCGGGGCGTAATTCCCCCGGCGACCAGTTCACCATAACTCGCCTTGCGCTTGGATTTATCGTGGTAGACGACGCCGGCCTCCGCCCGCAGATCGGCCAATGCGACGCCCCACAGCTTGACGGCGCCTTCCATCAGCGCGATGCGCCCAGCGGCACCAGCACGCGACATCTGATCGAAAGTCCAATTGATACTCCAACTGCCACCGGTCACGAACAGGCCCCATTGCGGTGCCGTGTCGGGATAATCGATCTGCACATTCTCCCACGGCACTTCCAATTCCTCGGCCAGGGCCTGGGCCATGGCGGTGCCCACGTGCTGGCCCATCTCGGCCTTCACAATATGGACCGTGGCAATACCCTCGCCATCAACGGTGACCCAGATATTGGGTGAAAACATGCCCGCGTCCTGGGCCTGGGCAACGGAAGCGCCCATGATATTCGGCAACACGGCATAGCCCATGATCAACCCGGCGCCGGTGGCGCTGCCAATCATGAAACCGCGGCGTGATACGTCGGTTTTTTCGCCCGTCACTTTGATATGCTTGTTCATGTTCGCCTCCCCTAGCCCTTCATCTCGTCAGACGCGCGACGGACGGCTTTTTTGATTCGGTTGTAAGCCATGCAACGGCAAAGATTGCCCGTCATGGCATCGACGATCTGGCTATCCGAAGGGTTCTTGTTTTCCGCCAGGAATGACGAGGCCTGCATGATCTGGCCTGATTGGCAATAACCGCATTGCGGTACCTGTTCCTCGACCCAGGCTTTTTGCACGGGATGCTGACCGTCGGGGTCCAGCCCCTCGATCGTGGTGATTTCAGCATCAATAGCCTGGCCCACGGGTGTGATGCAGGTCCGCGTTGCCTTGCCATCGATGTGCACCGTACAGGCGCCGCACAATCCCTTGCCGCAGCCGAATTTCGTCCCCGTCAATCCAGCGACTTCCCGAATGACCCAAAGCAATGGGGTGTCGTGGTCAACTTTAACTTCAAGATCCTTGCCGTTGATTTTTAGTGTGTGCATGGTCCCAACCTCTTGACGATAAATTTGGATTTCATTTAAACCGAATCTGGAAAAGGGCGTATGTACCGACCCTGGACCGCCGGGTGACTGTTTCGCCTCCGCGATGAAACAGTTACGCCGCGATGCTTTCGACGTGTATTTTTGGTATCCCCCCCTTGAGTTGAAAATTAAGAAATTTCCAACGCTGAAAAAACTATACGAATGATTTCGTACGCTGGCAACTTCATCCCATATTCTGACGCCGCGTCGCGCTTCAACTTTTCTTTTACTCACCCATCAACTCAACATATCGGCCCAGATTGCATGCGCCCAGTCGCGGGCATTCCGCGCGACGATTTTGGAACGCCCAGGCGACAACCCCTTGGCGCCAGCCGGAACCAGGAATTTGCGCGTTTCTTGGTCCCATTTGTAAAGCGCGGTCACCGAGATACCCTCGTCCTCGCTGACCAGGCTGTAACAGGTATTGGCCAGGCTTGGCGTTGGCGGCGCCTGGTCCTGCAGCAGGGCAACCGCGGCGGCGGCGGCAACCTTGCCCATGGAATTGGCGATGAAGCCGGATTTGGGTACGCTACCGATGCTGGATTGGTCGGTGGCATCGCCAATTATGTGGATATCGTCAGCCGCCGCCGATTGAAATGTCTTTGCTTTGACCGCCGCCCAACGCCGTCCATCCGCAATCAGACCAGCTTCATGGACGATGGCTTTGGCCCGTTGCGGCGGGATGACATTGCCAACATCAGCGACAAACTCGTCGAACGCCGTCCTGATCGTACCGTCGCTGCCGTCAACGCCGATCAGTTCCTGTTCCGTCCGGTAGTCGATGATGTCCCGGTAAAGATCATCCCAGGCCGCCTTGAAAAGCTTGCCCTTGGAGATGATCTTCTTGTTGGCATCCAGCACCACCAGCTTCGAGCCTGGCTTTTGGCGTTTCAGATAGGCCGCGATCAGCGAGGCACGTTCGTATGGTCCGGGCGGGCACCGAAATGGTCCCAACGGCACCGTCATCACCACGGTGCCGCCAGCCGGCATCGCGGCCAACCGCTGCCGCAACAGGGCGGTCTCGGGTCCGGCTTTCCAGGCCGCGGGAAAGCGCGCCCGGCCCGCCGCGTCCATGCCTTCAATATTGTCATAGATGTAATCGATGCCGGGCGACAGGATCAGGCGGTCATAGCGCACCTTGCCGGTTGTCAGGCGCACTTCCTTGGCCGCCGCATCGATGGCGGTCGCCCGATCACGCACGACCTTTATGCCGCGGCGCCGCAGACCTTCGTAGCTGGTGGTGATGTCGGCCATGTTCCAAAGCCCCCCGATCACCCAGTTGGAAGTGGGACATGAACGGAAAGCCTCTTCGGCCTCGATCAGCACGATATCGATATCCGGGGCCAGGCGTTTGGCATATTGCGCCGCCGTCGCCCCGCCCCAGCCGCCGCCCAATACGACGATGCGCCGGCCCGACTTGGGCAAAAGTTCCTCTGCCGAGACCAGCGGGATATATGACGCCCCGACCCCGGCGCCCGCAGCCTGCAGCAGTTTCCGTCTGCTCAGCATGTCCCTCGGCTCCTATTGCCTGGATGCGTAGAAATGACTCAAATGCAGCCGGTCGGCCGCCGATAGCGGTTTGAGCTGCGCCATCATGTCGCCCGTCCCGCGTCTTTCTCCCGACAGATAGGCGGCCAGGGCGCCGTTGAGATATTCCACCGGCTGCCCGGCTAGGCGCGGTCCCTTATCGGCCCCACGCCCGTCGGCGCCGTGACAGGCATTGCAACTTTTGGCCAATAACGCGCCCTTGCCGGCAAAGGCGGGATCGGTGGGTGCCCGGCTGGGCGAGAACGGCAGGCGCGCAAAGTGAATTGACAATTTGTCGATCTCGTCGTCATCCAGGCCCTTGGCGATGAACCGCATGACATAAAAGCTGCGGCTACCCTGGCGGTAGCCGCGCATGGCGTCGCCGAAGTGCTTGGCGCGAAGCCCGGCTATGCTGGGAATGGTACGGCCGGGACCGGCGCCCTCCGGCCCATGGCAACCGGCGCAGGTCCTGGCCAGGCCGGCAATATCGACTGATCCGGCGACAGCCATGTTCGCCGGCAAGGCAAGCAACAGCCATAGGCCCAAAAGACGAAAACGCGTCATATTCCCCCATTTCGGTCTGCTTTGGCAGTACCATTTTCACAATTGTGCGTTACATTCGTTCGATCAGGCAAGCTTGCCATGGTCACGATTTCGATAGCGGCCAGTTACGCGGCTACGGTTCAGCATCGGAGAGAGGCGAACATCAGTGCTGAATTGGCTGATAATCATGGTGTTGCTGCTGGGCTTTGCCTCAAGCGCCCAGAGCGAGACCGTTGCGCCTTATGGTATCGTGGCCGATGCTATTCCAAAGCCGCTGACCAGGAACCCCGGCGACGCCATCCGTGGCCGTGGGCTGGCCGCCGGCCGACGGGCGAATTGCCTTGGCTGTCATCGTATGCCAATCCCGGAGCAACCGTTTCACGGCACCGCGGGACCCCGCCTGGACGGCGTCGGCAGCCGCTATACGGCGGGCCAGTTGCGCCTGCGCCTGGTCGATCCCACATTAATCAATGAAGACACCCTGATGCCGCCATTCCACAAGGTAGGGGGCCTGCATCGCGTAGCGCCGGCGTATCGCGGTAAAGCAATTTTGAGCGCTCAGGAAATCGAGGACGTGATAGCTTATCTGCTGACCTTGAAGGACGAGTGATCAGGCACAGCATGCGGAACGACAACAGATGGTCAAGCTTTCCAATCGGCTGAGGCAGCGGCGTGCCTTGCTGGTTGGCGGCATGAGCGCAGCGGCGGCGCTTCTGGCGGCGCCGGCCCAGGCCTTTCAATGGCGCAACAAGGTATCTCTTTTCCGGCGCGCCTTTCCGGTGCAGCCCGACCGGGCGGAAGCAGAGCTGATGATTACGGCCATACTGGACGGCCGCACACCGCGCCCCGGGCTGGTGCAGATCGAGGCGCCGGGTCTGGTGGAAAATGGCGAAAGCGTGCCCCTGAAGATCTTCGTCGACTGCGCCATGACGGACGAGGACCATCCGCAACTGATCCATGTTTTTGCCCTGGACAATCCGTTTCCAGAAGTCGCCCGGTATCATCTGCTGCCGGCCGGCGGCGAGGCCCGGCTCGAGATGCGCTGCCGCATGGCCAGCAGTTCCGAATTGGTGGTGGTCGCGGAAATGACCGATGGCACCGCCGGCCTGGACCAGCGGCATGTGGACGTCACCCTGGGCGCCTGCGGTTAAGGGCGGCGGTCATGGCTGAAATCCGGCGTATCAGCGTACCAAAACAGGTCGAGAAGGGCGAGATCTTCACCGTCCGCACTCTGGCCCGGCACAAAATGGAACCCGGGGTCCATTTCGACGCCAACCGCTTCGTGGTGACGCCCCGGCTTCTACTGCAGGAAGTCAAATGCCACTACAACGGCCGCCTCGTGTTCTATGCCGAATGGTTTTCCGCCGTGTCATCCAATCCTTATTTGACCTTCAAGCTCAGGGCCGAGGAGTCGGGCGAAATCGTTGTCACCTGGGTGGACGATTATAACGTTATTACCACCGCGGCGGCCCCCATCGACGTCATCGACAAACCTAAATCATGAGCTTGCGAACCTGGGCGTTATACCAACCCGCGCTGATAGGAACCCATAGAGATCGTCTCCGCGCTGCCTCGGGTAGGAGAGAAGGGGCAGGCGATGTGGGTCATCGTCCAGCCTTCACGACGCCATCCGAGGCTGCGCGGAGACGACCAGAATGGCGCTTTGCGGGGGCTTTCGGATGGCGTCGCGCACGACTGACGATACCCCGTATCGCTGCGTCGCACGCTCCTACCCGAAAGCCCCCGCAAGGCGTCTCTATGGGTCCCTATCAACGCGGGTTGGTATTAGCGGTCGCATTGTTGCTGTTGCCGGGAGCGGCCTTGATCTTCCCGGCTTCGGCGCAGGAGGCCAGATCTGGCTATTTTTACGCCTCGCCCGAAACCCAGGCCCTGCAGGATGACCCGTTTGCCAATCCGGGTTCCCTATGGCTCGAGGAAGGCCGGGCCAGGTGGCAGCGGATCGAAGGCGCCGCGGGCAAGTCGTGCGCCAGTTGCCATGGCGACAATGGCACGGAATTGATCGAGGCTTCGGCCGCTTATCCAAAATTCAATAAGCGGCTGGGCCGGCCCATAACCTTGTCGCAACAAATCAACCAATGCCGGGTCAGACACATGGGGGCGGCGGCGCTTGCACCAGACAGCGAGGCCCTCATGTCAATCGAACTGCTGCTGCGCCAGCGGGCCGCCGGCAGGCCGATGCAGGTGTCCGTTGACGGCCCCATGCGGCCCTTTTACGAACGGGGCAAGGCGCTCTATTTTCAGCGCCGCGGGCAATTCAACATGGCCTGTTATCAATGCCACGACCAGCGCCCTGGCGAATTCGTTCGCGGCGAACGTTTGAGCCAAGGACAGATCAACAATTTTCCGGCCTATTTGATCCGCTGGGGGACGGTCGGTTCCGCGCATCGCCGTTTCCAGCTGTGCGACCGCCAGGCCCGGGCGGAACCTTTTCAGATCGGATCGCCGGAATATGTCGCGTTGGAGGTCTACGTGGCGCACCGGGCGCGCGGACTTGCCGTCGAAGCGCCGGCGGTCAGGCCTTAGGCTGATGCCGCCCCTGTCACTGTACAGACCTCTGCTAACGGTTTTGTCTGTTATGATCCTGGCACTGCTGGCCAATACGGCCAGCGCCCGTGTGGCCGAGCTTCAGATCAAATCACGGACACCATTTGCTGGCGGCAAGGTGTTCGGCACGGCGGGCGCCTATGAAGTCATCACCGGAAAACTGTCCTACGCCGTCGATCCGCGAAAGGCGGCGAACCAGCAGATTGTCGATCTGCCTTTGGCCGCGCGAAACCGCGACGGCGCGGTATCCTTTCTGGGCGATTTCGTCCTGTTGAAACCGGTTCTGGCCAGCCGTGGCAACCGCCGGCTGTTGCTGGAGGTCACCAACCGCGGCAACCTGATCCTGTTGCCTTACTTCAACCTCGCACCCTTTAACAACAACCCGGGCACGGCGGCGGATGCCGGCGACGGGTTTCTCCTCAATCAGGGTTACAGCCTGCTGTGGACCGCCTGGAACTGGGACGTGAGGGCGGGTGGCGGCCGGCTGCAGATCGAGCTGCCAATCGCCCTGCAGGATGGCCAGCCCATAAAGGGGCGGGTCGTGGCCGAAATGGTCACGGGACATCCCACCAACAGCCTGCCACTGGCCTGGGGCCAGTCACGCGGTTATCCGGCCTCTCTCGCCGATCTGGCCACCGCCCGTCTGACCGTGCGGGCAAGGCAGGACGGTGAACGGCGGCTCATTCCCCGCGGCGATTGGCAACTGGTTGACCTCGACCATGGCAACCAGGGAGCAGAACGCCGTGTTGTCCTTGCCAAAGGCTTCAAGCCGGGACAGCTCTACGAGTTCAGCTATATAGCGACCGGGGCAAGGGTCGTTGGCCTGGGCCTGGCCGCCCTGCGCGATGCCGCGTCCTACTTTCGCTACGATACGTCGTCCGCGAACCCGTCGTCGGGCAGTATCGACCGGGTCCTGGCCTTCGGGCATTCCCAATCGGCGCGGGTGCTGCAGCACATGATGTGGCAGGGCTTTCACATGGACGAGGCGGGCCGCGGCGTATTCGACGCCATCTTCATGAACGCGCCGGGCGGCGGCAAGGGCTCTTTCAATCACCGCTTTGCCCAGACCACCCGTCATCCCAGTCAGCATGAGGATCACCAGTACCCGGCTGATTTTTTTCCCTTTGCCACGGTGCCGCAAAGGGATCCGGCAACCGGCCGGAGCGGCGATCTGCTGGCCCGGGTGCGCGCCGGCGGCAGTTTTCCGAAACTTTTTTATACCCAGACCTCGACCGACTACTGGGCCCGCTCGGCATCCCTGCTGCATACGGATGTCATGGGCGAGAGGGATCTGCCGCTTGACCCGCAGGCCCGGCTTTACGTCTTCACCGGGGCCCAGCACTTCATCTGGGTGCCCTCCCGGCGCGGCCGCTTTACATTGTGCCACAACCCATCCGACTACCGATTTGCGCTGCGGGCCTTGTTGCCGCGGCTCGATGCCTGGACCAGCAGCGGCCAACCGCCGCCGCCCAGCATGCGGCCGACCATCGCCGGCGGCAGTTTGGGAAATCTCGCGGCCTACCGCGGCCGCTTTCCTGAGCTACCGGGTGCGAACGGCCGGCTGCGGATACCGCGGCAGCACCTGCAGCCACCGCGCCTTGATCTGGGCACCCGCTTTGCCCGGACCGGCATTATCGATATCCAACCGCCGAAGTTCGGCCCGCCCTACAACACCCTGCTGCCCCTGCCCGATCGCGACGGCATTGACCAGGGCGGCATTCGCCTACCGCAAATCACCGCGCCGCTGGGCACATATCTGGGTTGGAACCACCGCCGGGACGGTGCCCTGCAGGCCATCGGGCGCTGGTCGGGCAGCTATATCCCGTTCGCCGGAAACCCTGAAGCTGTTCAGCACGGCGACAGCCGGCAAAGCCTGGATCGGCGCTATGGCGATTTGCCCGGCTACCTGGACGCCGTGGACCGGGCGGCGCGGGATTTGGCGGCCGATGGTTTTCTATTGCCTCAGGACATTCCGTCGATCCGCGCTATTGCCAAGGGCCGCTATCTGGCCCAGGCGCGCCGGGACATGGACGACCCCGGCTGCGGCTATCTGCGTCCGTGATAGCAACGCGATGACCGCTGGATTTCAGCCGGCCGGGCCGCCGGGCCGCCGGCTCAACATGCCCCGGGTCGGGTCATAGGCCCAGACCGCACCGCCAAAAAAGACGACCAGCGCCAGCAGGGTCAGACCGGCCATCTGCCAATTGAACTGTTGATAGAGCGCGAAACGCAGCATCTCCACGGCATGGGTGAACGGGTTGACGGCGCAGATCCAGTACAAAAGCTCACTCGATTCCTCCATGCGCCACAACGGATAGAGCGCAGAGGAGAGGAAAAACATCGGGAAAATCACGAAATTCATGATCCCGGCGAAGTTCTCCAACTGTTTGATCCAGGATGACAACAGCATGCCCAGGGCGCCCAGCATCAGACCGCTGCAAATCAACAACGGCAATATGTAGGCCAGTCCCATAAGGGGCAGTTCGACGCCAAACAACAGACAGATCATCAGAAAGGCGTAAACCTGCAGGATCGATACGGCCACACCGGCCAACAGTTTGCAGACCAGCAGATACCACCTGGGCAGGGGGCTGATCAGCAGGGTCCGCATGCTGCCCATCTCCCGGTCGTAGACCATGGAAAGGGAACTCTGCATGCCGTTGAACAACTGGATCATGCCGATCAGGCCGGGAACGATATAGATCTCATAGACAATATAGGTCTCGTAGGGCGGGATGATCGAAACGCCCAGGACACTGCGAAAGCCGGCGCCGAAGATCAGCAGCCAGACCAGGGGCCGCACCAGGGCAGCGATGAAACGTTCCCTTTGATGGAGAAACCGCAGGGCCTCGCGGGCCACGATACCAGCCAGACATCTGTAGTAATGCAACGGGCTCATGAGCCATTGCCGTTGGTCAGCCGTGAGAATGCGTCCAGAAGATCGCCGCCGCCGGCCGCAGCGATGACGCTTTCGCTGCTGCCCGCGGCGCGTATCGTGCCCTGATGCAGGACCACCACGCTGTCGTCCTCGGCAACCTCGTCGATCAAATGGGTGGCCCATAGCACCGCGATGCCGTCTTCGCGGGCCAGGGCGTGCACATGGGCCACAATGGCCTGGCGGGTCGGCACGTCCAGGCCGACGGTCGGTTCATCAAGCAGCAGCATCCTTGGCCGATGCAGCAGGGCCCGCGCGATCTCCACCCGGCGGCGATGCCCGCCGTTCAACCGGCGTACCTTCTCACCACTGCGTTCGGCCATGTCGAGGCGGGCCAGTTCGTCGCCGGCCCGTTGCCGGGCGACAGAGGGCGCCATCCCGTGCAGGGCGGCGTGATAAAGCAAATTCTGCATCACGCTCAGGTCCAGATCCAGGGTCGGTTGCTGAAACACCACACCCATGGCGGCCAGGGCCTGTCCCGGTTCGTGCCGCAATTCATGGCCCAGAACGGCGACGCTGCCCTGGCGCGTGTCGTAAAGCCGGGTGATCAGGGAAAACAGCGTCGTCTTGCCGGCGCCATTGGGTCCCAACAGCACCAGAATCTCGCCCGCCGCGACGCGCAGGCTGACATCCTTGAGCGCAAAGCCCCCCGGATATTCATATGACAGCGCCGATACCTCAAGCACCGCACCGTCGTCGCCCCCACGGTCGAAGTCCCTGCCGTTTGTTGCCGGTTCACTCACCCTGCGCCTCTCCCTATCCCGACGCCCCAATCCTAACTCAGAGTGTCGCCGCCGCTCTTTGTGGTCAAGGCATGAGTTGCCGCAACTGGACGGGTTGGCGCAGCTTGTTTAACGTCCCCTGGCGGCCCGGCTTGGACGGATTGCCGCAAGGCGGGTGTGAAACCAGGGGAGACGTAATGAAGTTGGCTTTTCGTCATGCCGTATTCGCGGTTGTTCTGACGCTGGTATTCGGTACCGAAGCGAGCGCCAAAGGCAGCGGTTATCTGTTTGTCAGCAGCGAGCGCGACAACGCCGTCGCGGTTCTTGACCCCAGGAGTTTCAAGGTCATAAAGAACATTCCCACTGGCGACCGTCCCCGTCATCTGCGCTTCAACGCCGATCGCAGCCTGATCTATGCAGCCTGCGGCGACGGCGGGTCGATTGATGTCATAGATGTCGGCAAACTTGAAATGGTGCGACGCTACGAAGATATCGACGACCCTGAAATGTTTGATTTCGGTCCGGCCGGGCGGTTCCTGTACATCTCGCTCGAAGATGACAGCGCCCTGGGTATTCTGGATCTGACCAGCGGCGAAATGGTCGCCGAGATCGCGGTTGGCGGCGAGCCCGAAGGCGTTTTGGTCACGCCGGATGGCAAGACCGCCTATGTAACCTCGGAAGTGGCCAACCTGATCCATGAAATTGATATTGGCGAACGCAAGATTGCGGCCAATATCGTCGTTGGCAACCGGCCCCGCCGTATGGTCCTGACGCCGGATGGATCACAGCTCTGGGTCTCGAACGAACTCAATGGCACGGTCAGCGTGGTCGATCCGGGCACGCGCAAGATCATCGCGACCATAGAATTTGCCCCCAGGGGCTTTCGCCCGGAGCAGATCACCCCCGTCGGCATCACCATGACCGACGACGGCAAGACCGCATTTGTCGGGCTGGGCCGCGCCAACCATGTCGCCGTGGTCGATGTCGGCACGCGCAAGGTCGAGAAGTATATTCTGGTCGGCAAACGGGCCTGGAACGGCACGCTGAACCGGGACAATAGCCGTCTTTTCGTGGTCAATGGTTTGAGCGACGACATTTCGATCATCGATGTGCAGGCCTTGAAAGTTATCCGTTCGGTGCCTGTGGGCCGTGTGCCGCACACGGTTCTGATCGACGACTAGGGAATGTGATCATGGCGAGCGGACAGCGGGTGGCCAGGGCGGTGTCAATGCTGCTGGTTATGAGTCTATTTGGCGTTGCCGCCAATCCAGTGGCGGCGGCCGATCTGGTCATCGGTTATGTGGAAATGAAGGACGATGCCCGTTACACCAAGCGGCGGACCTTCGCGCGATATCTGACGCAAGCCCTGGGGCGCCCGTTCTTCGGCGCCAAGACCGCACTGAAGGAGGTCGGCTTTCATGGCGTAAAAATTGGCGCAGGGTTCAAATTGCAGCGGATCACCGCCCGTGACGAGGACGATTTGCTGGCCAGGGTCGTGGCCGGCAATGACGCGGGCATCGGCTTTTTCATCGCCGACCTGCCCAGCCGTCTGTTGGGCCGCCTGGCCGCCGCCAACAAGGACCGCGACCTGCTTCTCTTCAATATCTCGGCCCGGGATGATGGCCTGCGCCAGCAGAACTGCGCTGGCAACCTGCTGCACGTCATACCCAACGACGCCATGGCCATGGACGCCATGGCGCAATTCCTCGCCATGCGGCGGTGGCGGAAAATCCTGGCCCTGGTGGGTCCCTTCCCCCGCGACCAGGCCCTGAACGGGGCGTTCGAACGGGCCGCCAAACGCTTCGGCCTGAAGATCGTCGCCTCCAGGCCGTTTGTTCTGAGCAACGATCCGCGGCAGCGGCGCCAGAACAATCTGGCCCTGCTGACAGGCAAGGAGGATTATGACGTTGTCTTCGTGGCCGATGGCGACGGTGAATTTGCCCGCGAGGTGCCCTACGCCACCGCCAGGCCCCGCCCTGTGGTCGGGGCCGAGGGCCTGGCGGCCACCGCCTGGCATTGGGCCTGGGACCGCCACGGCGCGCCGCAGCTGGAAAAGCGCTTTGAGCGCACGGCGAAACGGCCCATGCGCGATGGCGACTGGGCCGCCTGGCTGTCGGTGAAGGCTATTGCCGAAGCGGTACAGCGCCGGAAAAGCACGGACTTCGCCGTGCTGCGTTCGCATCTGTTGAGCCCGGAACTGGTGCTCGACGGTTTTAAGGGCAATCGCCTCAATTTCCGGCCCTGGGACCGCCAGTTGCGCCAGCCCATACTTGTGGGCACCCACAACCGGGTCATCGCGCGGGCGCCCATCGAAGGCTTCCTGCATAAGGACAACAATCTCGACACCCTTGGCTTCGATAGACGGGAAAGCCACTGTCACCTGGCGCGGTGACGTCCCTTTAACTGCGTCAGGACGTCCGCCCCGGCGACTGTGTCTTGCCCCGCCAGATATCCAGGCATCTTCTTAGGGCGATGGCGGGCGGATGAATTTCAAAGCCGAGCGCACCGGTGATATAGATCTCAACGGCCTGCGGCACGCCGCCTGTGTAGGTAGAACCAAATTCAACGAGAATGCTGTTGCGCACCGCTTCCGTCGTCCTCTGGGCCGCCGCCAAATCCATGAACGGACCAACAATGATCGTCGTGTCGCCGCAACTCAGTGTACCGACAGCGGCCATACCCCTCGCCGACGCCGTACCGGTCATCCAAATAATGCCGACGGCAAGGACCGCCGCCGTGATAATTCGACTATTGATCATGGCCATATCCTTTCAGAGTTGATGGCTGTCGCCGCAAGGGAATGTGCCGCACCAGCAAAATGCCCGATAACGGATGCCGCAAGCAAGGGTTCGCGGTTCAGCCATACATGGCGAGCTTGATGTACGGATAGCAGCGCAACTGAACCAGGGGGAACCACGCGGGTGGGAACTAAATTGTTGAAAAATGGTGGGCGCACGTGGATTCGAACCACGGACCTCTGCGATGTGAACACAGCGCTCTAACCAACTGAGCTATGCGCCCCGGCCGGCGTATCTGGGCTACCGGGCGGCTTGGATTTAGTCCGCTGCGCCGCCGCTGTCAAGCGAGGCCCGAAAGGGCGGGCAGCAATTGGTCAAAATGGTCGATCAGGGCGTCCGCGCCCAGTTCCTGCACCGGCGTGGTGGTATAGCCGAAGGTGACCAGCACCACCGGCAGACCGGCGTTGCGGGCGGCGTTCAGGTCGTTGGCGCTGTCGCCGATCATCACGGCCCGCCCGGCCGGGACGCCAATGGCCTCCAGGGTGCCCAGGATGTGGCCGGCATGGGGTTTGCGCACCGCCAGGCTGTCGCCGCCCAGCACCGCATCGAACAAATGCGCTATTTCCAGCTGCTCGAACAGGCGGTTGGACAGGGCATGGGGCTTGTTGGTGCAGACCGCCAGTTTCAGGCCCGCCGCGCGCAGGCCATCCAGCGCCCCCAGGGCGCCGGGGAAAACATAGCTGCCGTCCGCCACGTGGTCCCAATAATGCGCCAGCAGGACATCGAACCATTGTTCGACCTCGGCCTCGGTCGGGCTTTGGCCGGTGGCCTCCAGCCCGAGGCGCAGCATGACCCGGGCGCCGTCGCCGATCATGTGGCGGACCTGGTCAAGCTGCACGCCGTCGCGGCCGGCCCGGGCCAGGGTGTGGTTGAGGGCGGCGCAGAGATCCGGCGCGGTCTCTATCAGGGTGCCGTCCAGGTCAAACAAAACGGCGTCGAAACGCTTGCGGTAGGGCATATTCAGTCTACATCCAAATCCACATAATCAAGGGCACGGCAACGGCGACGATCATCGCTTCCAGCGGCAGGCCAACCCGCCAGTAATCGGAGAAGCGATAGCCACCCGGACCCAATACCAGGGTATTGCACTGATGGCCAATGGGCGTGAGGAAGGCGCAGGACGCCCCGACCGCCACGGCCATCAGGAAGGCATCGGGACTGCTGCCCAGGCCCTGGGCGATGCCCACCGAAATGGGCGCCATGACCACCGCCGTCGCGGCATTGTTCATGACATCGGACAGGGTCATGGTGAGGATCAGGACAAAGGCCAGAATGGCCCAGACCGGCAAGCCGGCCGCCAAACCGACCAGGCCGTTGGCCAGCAAGACCGCCGTGCCGGTGCTTTCCAGGGCGCCGCCCACGGGTATCATGGCGCCCAACAGGACGATCACCGGCCAATCGATGGCGTCGTACATCTCGCGCAGGGTCAAAAACTCAAACAACACCATGGCCACGGCGGCGGCGGTCAGGGCAACGGCGGCCGGCAGCAGGCCAAGACCGCTGACCGCCAGGGCAACCGCAAAGATAGCCAGGCCGGCCAAAACCCGGGGGTTCTGGCCCAGACGCAGGTCACGGCGCATCAATGGCAGACAGCCCAGGCGCGAGAGCGTGTCGGGCATGGCGCCGCTGGCGCCCTGCAGCAACAGGACATCGCCGGCCCGCATCACGACCCGGTCCAGGCGGGCGCGGACCCGCTGGCCCTGGCGGGCGATGGCCAGAAGATTGAGGCCGTGGCGGTTGCGCAGGTTGGCGGTGCGGGCGCTGCGCCCGGCCAGGCTCGATTGCGAGGTAATCACCGCCTCGATCAAGGCCACGTCGTCCGAGGCCAGATGTTCCGGGGACAATTCCTCGTCCCCCACCAGTTCCAGACCGGCGATTTCCATGAAGCTTTTCAAATCCGTAGGATCGGCGCGCAGGACCAGGATATCGCCCATCTGCAATTTGGTTCGCCGGCTGGGCGCGGGGCGGCGCTCCTCGCCCCGGATCAGGGCCGTCACCAGCACGTCCAGCTCTTCCAGCTCGGGCAGATTGGCGATGGACTGGCCCAGCAGGGCCGCCGTTTCGCCCAGGCGCGCCTCGGTCATGTAGTCGCGGATCTGAAAAATTTCCTCGGCGCTGGGCCGGCCCTGGCGCTGCCCCGGGATCAGACGCCAGCCGAACAACACCAGATAGAGCACACCCAGCACAGCGATGATCCCGCCCACGGGGGAAAAATCAAACATGGCGAAAGGCTGGGCGAAGGCGTCGGCGCGGTACTGCGCGATGATCACGTTCGGCGGCGTACCGATCATCGTGCTGAGGCCGCCCAGAATGGCGCCGAAGCTCAACGGCATCAACATGGCGGCGGGGGAACGCTGTTGCTTGGCCGCCGTTTCCAGGGCCACGGGCATCAGGATCGCCAAGGCACCGACGTTGTTCATGAAGGCCGAGCAAAATCCACAGGTCGCGGTCAAGGCGGCCAGATGCAGTTGCGGCCGCTCGACCAGGGGCGACAACCATCCCGCGATCACATCCACCACCCCGGCATTGCGCAGGCCGCGGCTGGCGATCAGCACCGCCACCACGGTGATGACGGCGGGGTGGCCAAAACCGGCAAAGATCCTCTCGGCCGGCACCAGTCCGGCGACCGCCGTGGCCAGCAACGCCAACAGCGCCACCAGATCATAGCGCGGCCTGCCCCAGATAAATAAGGCGACCGTGCCAAGCAGAATGGCGGTAATGGCGATTTGCGCGTAACTCATCCCACGGGCCTTTTTTGCGTCAACATTGACCAACAAAGTGATGCATAACACCACAGCACGACACGGCATTGAAAGATACTGTAAAGGAAATTGTATTGGCCTGCCGGTTACCCTGTGGCAATCTGCCCGCGTTATCAGCCGAATCGAAAAATGATGTACCAAAACAAAGACTTGCAGAGATGAGCCAAGACCCGATCGCAGCCGTGATATTGGCCGCCGGCCAGGGCACCCGGATGAAATCGAAAATGCCGAAGGTCCTGCACCCCATTGCCGGGCGGCCCATGCTGGCGCAGTTAATGGCCACCATCGATGCCCTGGCAGGGGATCCAGGCGTGGCGCGGCGCATCGTGGTTGTCTCGCCGGAACATGGCGATGCCATCCGGGATGAGGTGCCGGGCATCGAACTGGCGCTGCAGGATCCGCCCCTGGGCACCGGCCATGCGGCCATGGCGGCGGGCGAGAAACTGGCCGAATTTACCGGCGACGTCCTGGTTTTGTTCGCGGATTCGCCCCTGGTCTCAAAGGAAACCCTGCGCGCCATGCTGGCGGCCCGCCACGGGCCGTCGGACCCGGCGGTGGTGGTCATGGGCTTTCGCCCGGCCGAGAGCGCCGAATACGCCCGCCTGATTCTGGATGACGGGGACAATTTGCAGGCCATCGTGGAACACCGCGATGCCGGCCCGGCCGAGCGGGAGATCGAACTCTGCAATTCCGGCTTCATGGCCATCGACGGCGCCATTTTGCCCGAATTACTGAAGCAGCTCGACAATGACAACGCCCAGGGCGAATATTATCTGACCGGGATTGTCGAAATCGCCAACCGCATGGGCCGCTGCTGTACGGTGGTCGAAGCCGGCGAGGTCGAGGCCTGGGGCATCAATTCCCGGGATCAGCTGGCCCAGGCCGAGGCGGTGGTGCAAAACCGCCTGCGCCATGCCGCCATGGCGGCCGGAGCCACCCTGCTGGACCCTGACAGCGTCTTTTTCTGCCACGACACCATACTGGGCCAGGATGTCACCATCGGCCCAAACGTTTTTTTTGGACCGGGCGTATCTATCGCCGACGACGTGACAGTGCATGCCTTCAGTCATCTGGAGGGTTGCCAGGTTGCCGCGGGCGCCAATATCGGCCCCTTTGCCCGCCTGCGACCGGAGGCGGAAATTGGTCAGGGCGCGCGCATCGGCAATTTTGTCGAGGTCAAGAAAGCCCGCATCGAAGACGGCGCCAAGGTCAACCACCTGAGTTATATCGGCGATGCGCGGGTGGGGGCGGGCGCCAATATCGGCGCCGGCACCATCACCTGCAATTATGACGGCTTTCTGAAATCATTCACCGACATCGGCAAGGGCGCCTTCATCGGCTCCAACACAGCGCTGGTGGCGCCGGTCACGGTGGGTGATGGCGCCATCGTCGGGGCGGGCAGCACCATAACCCACGAGGTCGCGGCGGATGCCCTGGCCGTGGAACGTTCGGCGCAAGAACAGAAAACCGGTTGGGCGGCGTCCTACCGGAAACGCAAGGCCGCGGAAAAAGCCGCGCAAAGGAAATAGCTGAAACTCTTCAAGACCACGGAAACCAGGGAACGTAAACATGTGCGGCATTATCGGCATCATCGGCAATAGAGACGAAGGCAACGTCGCGGCCAGGGTCGCAGACGGGCTGAAACGCCTGGAATACCGGGGTTACGATTCAGCCGGCATCGCCACCCTGGTCAACGGCCATATCGACCGCCGCCGAGCCGAAGGCAAGCTGGTCAATCTGTTCCAGCGCCTGGACGAGGCGCCCCTGGCGGGCGATGTGGGTATCGGGCATACCCGCTGGGCCACCCATGGCGTCCCCAACGAGATCAACGCGCACCCCCACGCCACCACCAACGCCGCCCTGGTGCATAACGG
>JAJFGG010000130.1 GCA_021776235.1 Alphaproteobacteria bacterium
AAGGTCACGGTGGTGCCGGCCAGTTCAGCGTCTTTGATCCGGCGGGCGACCCGGTCCGCCTGACGCCAGAGGATCTTCTTCAACTCCTCGCCATCGGCAATATCGTGGTGGAATGTAGTCTCCGAGGAAATGCTCTTGGTCGGCCGGTTGGGACTGATCCGGCGCGGATCTTCGCCTCGCACGAACTGCGCCATGCGCAAACCCATGGCGCCATAACTGGCAATCAGCCGGCTCTCCTCGATGGCCTGCAGTTGCGCTACCGTGGTGATGCCATCCTTGGCCAGACGTTTTTGCAATGCCTTCCCGGCACCCCAAATGACCGCTACAGATTGCCCGGCCAGAAATTCCACCGCCTCGGCCCGGCCGATCACGGCGAACCCCCGGGGCTTGTCCAGATCGGACGCGACCTTGGCCAGGGATTTGTTATAGGACAGGCCAATAGAGGCGGTAACGCCTACTTCGGCTTCAATTCTCTTGACGATCGCGGCGGTGGTCGCAGCTGCGGACTGGCCGTGCAACCGTTCGGTTCCAGTCAGGTCCAAAAATGCCTCGTCCAGGGACAACGGCTCCACCAACGGCGTGTAATCCTTCATGATTGCCCTGATTTGGCGCCCCACCGCTGAATACTTCTTCATATCGGGGGGGATCACAACAGCCTGAGGACAAGCTTTGCGGGCCTTGAACATCGGCATGGCGGAGCGGACACCGAAGGTACGCGCGCGATAACAGGCCGCGCTGACAACGCCCCGATGGCCACCACCGACAATGACCGGCTTGTCCGCGAGAGATGCATCGTCACGCTTTTCGACACTGGCATAGAAGGCGTCGCAATCCAGATGGGCAATACCCAGCAGCAAAAGTTCTGGGTGCCGGACCAAACGCGGCGAACCACACTCGCGGCAACGCCCGGGCATCTCTGCGTCCGGGGCGGCAACAAGACAGTCGCGGCACATCGCCGTCATGGCGATCTGTCACCGCTTGAAGGCCAAAGCCATGCCGCACCGCGCACACCGGAGGAATCGCCATGCCTGGCCGGCAGCAACCTGGTTGATAGCCGGTCCGAGAAGGCGAATTCCTCCCACAATGCCGGCACGCGGTCATACAACCGTGCGATGTTCGACAGACCTCCGCCCAGTACGATCGCTGCCGGGTCCAGGATCGAGATCACCATGCCCAGGGATTTTGCCATACGCCGTTCGTACCGCGCCATACATGCCTCCGCCGCGGCATTGCCTTGCGCCGCCAGGCCGGCAATTTCCTGGGGCTTCAGCGACCCGCCCGCCGTCATCTCGTAGCTCAGGCTCAGCCCCGGGCCCGACAGAAAGGTTTCGATACAACCGCGCCTGCCGCAATAGCAGGGCGGACCCGGCAGTTCATCGTCTTCAGGCCAGGGCAGCGGCACATGGCCCCATTCTCCGGCGATCAGATTGGCGCCCTCTTGCAAATGCCCGTTCAGAACGATCCCGGCACCGGTCCCGGTGCCAACAATGACGCCAAACACGCTGTCAGCCCCCTGGCCGGCGCCGTCAGTGGCTTCCGAGAGGGCAAAACAATTGGCATCGTTTGCCAGGCGTACCGGACATCCCAGGGCGGCGGCCAGATCCACATGGAATGGCTTGCCGATCAGGCAAGTGGAATTGGCATTCTTGATCAGGCCAGTCGCCGGAGATACCGCTCCCGGGATAGCGATCCCTACCGGCGTCCCGGCGGTCGCCAATCCCTGACCGACCGTCGCCACCAAATCCCGGATTGCCACGACGATGGCCCCATAGTCATCTTTTGGCGTGGGCACGCGAAGCCGGCGCATTTCAGCGCCATCATCGGCCAGGGCCAATGCCTCGATCTTGGTTCCGCCCAAATCAACGCCGATCCGCATCGGCTGGTGACTCCCATCATTATCAGGGGTGCTAATAGCCCTGTTCGCTCAACCGCGTTTCGATGAAACGGCGGACGCCAGGCCAATCATCTATCCGCGCATCCGCATCCTCGGCCGCGCCCAGTAAATCGCGCAGCCGGTGATCAGCGATGAAATGCAACCGCGTAACCGCCGCTGCCACCCGCGCGACCGAGGCAATATTGTGAGGGATATCGTCAAGAAAAAAGACCGGTGCCTTTTGTCGGGCCATCAAATAGGCCATGGCGCCACCTTTCCTGCCGATATTTGCCACCAAGGGATAATCCATGCCGTGTTTCACCAGGGCCCGGCGCCGGGCCGTCCGCCGATCCAGAGGCACATTGGACAATACAAGAATTTGAGCCCGTTTGGACAAAACAGCCAGAGCATCGGCCGCGCCGTCAACGGGCTCGATCTGTTCCGTACGTTGGTCAAAAAACGCGCCGATCAACGCCTTCACCAGTTCCGCGGAAACTGGTTCGCCGGATGTGCTATCGCGGATGTTGCCACTCAAGGCGAATGACTGCAGATCAAGAAAATGCCCGTTATCGAGCAGGAATCCCTCCAGACTGCGCACAAAAGCAAAGATCACCTCATCGGCATCGCTGACAATCAGGGGACGCTCGGGCGCCAGAGGCAACGCCTCCAACTGGGCCAGAACATCGTCGTGTAGACTATCGTCTTCCAATTTCAACTCCATTCGTCGCCGTTACCGCCGGGCAGACCGCGCCGCGCCCGCCCAGGCGCATCACCTGCCATGTCCATGGCTTGGCACATTTCCAGGAGTTGCGCCTCGTTGCCAAGGAAGAAATCCAAAACGCCGGCCAGCATGGCCGGGTCATCGGCGCGCAGGCGCAGATCTGTGCCGTCAACCCCGCTGAGATCAAAGAACCGTTGCAAAGCAGATGGATTCCCCGCCAGATAGGTTAGGGCTTGCAAAGCGACAATTTTTGCCTGCTCTTCATTCATGATACGCTTTCGCTATGGTCATCGACCGGACACGGGCATTAAGGTTCTGTTAAAGATGATTTAAGATCGCTATACCAGATATTAACAATAGCCCTGGATAATTCCGCACAACGCGCCCTTATGGCGCCCTAGGGATTTGGTTACAATGTCGAAAACAGTACTGATTGTCGAAGATAACGAGCTTAACATGAAGCTCTTTCATGACCTTTTGGATGCCCATGGTTACGACACCCTGCAGACGAAAGATGGCATGGAAGCGTTAGCCATCGCGCGCGAAGAGCGCCCGGATCTGATCCTTATGGACATCCAGTTGCCGGAGGTTTCCGGCCTCGAGGTGACCAAATGGATCAAGGAAGACGATGATTTGAAATCAATTCCCGTAATTGCCGTCACCGCCTTTGCCATGAAGGGCGATGAGGAAAAGATCCGCGTCGGCGGCTGCGAGGCCTATATCGCCAAGCCGATATCGGTGCAGTTGTTTCTAGACACCGTTAAAAAATTCCTCGAGTAAGGTTGAGAAATGACAGCACGTATCCTAGTCGTTGATGATGTCCTGCCAAACGTCAAGCTACTGGAAGCAAAGCTTTCCAGGGAATATTACGACGTTCTGACCGCCATGAACGGCCCTGACGCCCTGGAAGTTATCGAGCGTGAAGTACCCGATATCGTCCTGCTGGACGTGATGATGCCTGGCATGGACGGTTTCGAGGTATGCGCACAGATCAAGGCCAACCCCAATCTCATGCACATCCCCGTGGTCATGGTAACGGCGCTTTCCGACACCTCCGATCGGGTGCGGGGCTTGGAAGCCGGCGCCGACGACTTCCTGACCAAACCGGTGAATGACATTGCCTTGTTCGCGCGGGTCCGTTCATTGATCCGCCTGAAGATAATGATGGATGAATTGCGCCTGCGGGAGGCCACGTCGAACAATTTTGGCGTGGCGGACACCGAACCCGTGGAAATTGATATTAGTGGCAGCCAGGTGTTGGTGATCGAGGATCGGGAAATCTACGCGCGCAACATTAATCAGGCCTTGGACGGCGAGCATACAGTAACCATGGCCACAGGGTCCGATGACGGCATCGCGGCGGCGCAAACCGGTAACGTGGACCTGATCATTGTCTCATTGTCCCTGCAGGATTCCGATGGCCTGCGGCTGTGTTCGCATCTTCGTTCCATGGAGGAAAGCCGACAGACTCCTATTCTTATTCTGGTCGACGACACTCCCGATCAGATGGAGCGGTTGGTCAAGGGCCTGGACCTGGGAGTCAATGACTACTTGATCCGCCCAGTTGATCAGAACGAATTGATGGCCCGTTGTCAGACTCAGTTGCGGCGCAAAAAATATGAAGATCATTTGCGGGACAATTATCACACCAGCATGACCCTGGCCGTCACCGATCCGCTGACCGGCCTGTATAATCGCCGCTATCTGGAATCCCATCTCGAGAGCCAATTTCTGCTGGCGGCAAAGAACAACAAACCAGTTGGCGTACTGGCCCTGGATATCGATCATTTCAAGTCGGTTAACGATACACACGGTCATGCTGCCGGTGACGAGGTTTTGAAGGAATTTGTGGTGCGGATAAAACGCAGCATCCGGGTCATCGATCTGGCGGCCCGCATAGGCGGCGAAGAGTTCGTCGTGATCATGACCGATACCACGCGCGAGACCTCGATGATGGTGGCGGAACGCCTTCGCGGTGCCGTCGCAGCGACCGCCTTTCCGGTGCCTGGCCTTGATCTGGAAATTCCAATCACGGTCAGCATCGGCGTGAGCTTATCCCAGGGCGCCTCGGACAGCCAGGCCGCCGCCCTGCAGCGCGCCGATGAAGCGCTTTATGTCGCCAAGAACTCCGGCCGCGATATGGTCATTTGCGACGAACAGGATGGACCGCAAGCAACGGCGCAAGGCGCCTAATTCGAAGCCTGCTCAAGAGTTGGCGCACATACGTGCGGCCAGCGCGAGCGTTGGTCTCAAAACAGACAAGATTGAATTTTCTCTAGCCCCCGGCGGCTTCCCGGGAGGGTATAAAATCAAATATCTATTTGATTTTACCTTCCTTGAATTCCACATGCTTGCGGACCACGGGATCGTATTTCTTGACCACCATCTTTTCCGTCTGCGTACGCGGATTTTTCTTGGTTACATAATAGTAACCAGTGTCGGCGCTGCTCACCAACTTGATCTTAATGGTTGACGGTTTAGCCATCACCAGAACTCCAATTTCCAAGGCGCGGCGGCGCCAGTTCCTGATAGCGGAACATAATGTTCCCGGCGGTTCTGTCAAGTCCAGAGCGCGTTTCGATCAGGCTTCGTAGCGGACCACGGCCCGACCGTTGCGATAGCTGAACAATGGCACCCCGGGCGGTCGCCAGCCACTCCGACGGCGCTGAACTTCCTGCAACACGAACTCGGTCACATCGACCAGGGGCATGGCCAGGGCATCGGCCAGGGAAAACCATTGCAACGCCTGCAATTCGTCGCTGTCGCGGACCCGGCCGCTGGTGTGTTCGGCATCAATGGCAAAAAACCGGGCGTGAAATCGCATGGGATTGTCGGGTGGCGTAATCGCGCGCGCCACATAATCCAGGCCGGCAAGATTTGGCGTTACCCCGTTGCGCCATCGCTCGCCAATCACCAGGCCGGTTTCTTCAAAAGTTTCCCGCACCGCCGCCACGGCCAGGGCCCGCGACATCTCGGGCGACCATTTGTTGTGCAATTTACGCGCCACCGGCTTTGACAGTTCTGCCGCCACTGATACCCCGCGATCCGCCGCATCGACCCGGCCGCCAGGAAAAACAAACACGTTCGGCATGAAGCGATGGCGCGACGCGCGCCGGCCCAAAAGAACCTCCGTTACGTCCTTGCGCCGCCGCAGGATCACCAGGCTGGCTGCGTCCCGGGGCCGCACCGGACTTTCCGGACGGACATAGGGTTGACGCTCCCTGGCCCGTTGGCGGCCGCTCATTCGTATTCCAATCGGCGCTGGCCATGGCGCATGATACGTACGGGCACCCTGCGCAGCCGCCGGACCCGGCCCTCCTCATCCAGCAAACTGGGCAACGCCTCAAGCACGATTTGCTGGATCGGTGCGGTTGGCAGCTCGATCGCCTTGGGGATCGGGATCCAGGCCAGGTTCAACAGTTCGCCGTCACCTTGAAGTTTGCCATGCAAATTCGTCCCATCGGCCAGGAAAAAACGCGCGTTGAAGCGGATCGGCCGGAACGGCGGCGTCACCGCGCGATAGACATATTCCAGGGTATCCAGGACCGGGGCAAAACCGGCCTGATAAAAGGGCGCCCATGCCGGCGCCGCCCTCTCCGGTGGATTTTCCAGGGGCCGGCCCAATATCAAGCCCGTCTCCTCAAAAGTCTCGCGCACCGCCGCCATGGCCAGAGCCCGGGCGCGATGCGCCGATGCGGTATTGGCCAGGCGCCGGTTGACGTGGGGGCGCAGTTCGGACGCCGCCATGGCGTAGCCATCGGCGCGGTCGACCCGGCCGCCGGGAAAAACCCATTGATCTGGCATGAATTTATGTTTTCCGTGACGCAGCCCCATAAGGACGGTGGTTTTGCCCCGGACTTGGCGCAACAGCACCAGCGTAGCGGCATCGCGCGGCCGAACAGCGCGTTCGGTGGTTGTTTCGTTTTTGGACATATCACTCAAAAGGCAGGACGACAAAGCAGATAATTGGAACGGGCAAAATTGCATGGCGACGCCCCTACTGTCCAGCCCGGAGCGCAATTGGCCGCGCGCGCCCGCCGAATTGTCCCAATGGTGCCTGAAATGAATCTCAGCCTGCGGCTAATAGCGGGCCATCTCGGGTTCGACCACTTGGGCCCAGGCATCGATACCGCCAGCCAGATTGAAGACATTTGCAAAGCCGTTACCACGGAGGAAATCGGCGACCATGCCGCTGCGGGTGCCATGATGACATAAAACAACCAACGGATGCTCCCGCGGCAGATCCGTAACATGCCGTGGGATCTGCTGCATGGGAATGAACAGACTATCGGCAATGGCGCAAACCGCTACCTCGTTTGGTTCCCGCACATCAAGTAAAGTGTGCACCACCCCATCGGCGCGAAGGCCGGCCAAGGCCTGAACGTCAATATCCGGTCCCCAATCCCGCGTGTCGCTTTTCATCGCACCCCCCAATCCCCTAAGCTTGTATAATTAGTAGCGGAACGCTATTATATGTACCATGGTTTCCCAAGCGCAAAATAGCCCCGAAATGCTGGTTGAAATGTTGCTTCATCTCGGTCGGCTGGCGCATGGCGACGGCAAGGCCGCAGAATCGTCGACATTGCTTTCGACGGCACAATGGACAGCGTTGCGTTATCTGGGCAACGCCAACCGGTTTTCCCGGACCCCGTCCGCTTTTGCTGAATTCCACGGCACCACCCGTGGTACGGCGTCGCAAACCATACGCGGCCTGATCAGGCAGGGATTTCTGACCCAATCCCGCGCCGCTGGCGATGGCCGCGGCAGGCAACTTGATCTGACCAAGAAAGCAAAGGCCATGCGCCTGTGTGATCCATTCGAGGCAGTGGTCCGGGCGGCGGCCGATTTACCGCTGGCCGTCCGGCGCCAGATCGGCCAATCCTTGGCGCAAATGCTGATCTGCGTGGCGCGGGAAAAAGGCACAAGAACCTTTGGCACCTGCACTTCGTGCGCCCACCTGGAATGCAACGACTGCGACCCCGGGGCCCAAAATACCTACGCCTGCGGCTTCACGCAGAATATTCTGTTTGACGAGGACCTGGAACAGCTCTGCATAAACTTCAAACAGGCCGACTCGCCGGCCTCGGGCAGTGTCCCGACCGCATGAAATTCTGTATAATAGGCACAAAGACAAAGGACCATTTAGATGTTTATACAAACTGAACCGACGCCGAACCCGGCGCAGATGAAGTTTTTGCCGGGCCAGACTGTACTACCCTCGGGTACGGCGCATTTCCCGGATGCCATCGCCTCCGAGCGTTCACCGTTGGCGCAACGGCTATTCGCGGTTGAAGGGGTCACCGGCGTTTTCCTGGATCAGGATTCGATCATTGTGTCAAAATCCGACGACTCGGATTGGTATATTTTGAAGACCTTCACCTTGGCCGCCATCATGAACCATTTTACCGCTGGCGAAGCCGTCATCCTTGATGAGCCAGACGCCGCGCTGTCGGAAGAGGATTTGACCGATCCGGACGCCGATCCGGAAACCATCGCCAATATCAAGGATTTGCTGGACAGCCATGTGGCGCCAGCCCTGGCCGACAGTGATGGTGAGGCGATTTACCGCGGCTTTAAGAATGGCATGGCAATATTGGAACTGCTGGGTTCCGCCGGCAATTTGCGGCTGAATATCGAACAGATGCTGCGCCATTACCTGCCCGAAATCGAAGGCGTCGTGGATTTTGCCGACATGACCCCCAAGCCCGGCCTGGAAACCGAGGAAGGTCGGGCGATCCGCCGGCTTCTGGACGAGCACATCAATCCCCAGGTGGCAGGTCATGGCGGCCACATCGCGCTGGTCGACGTCGCCGGCGATACGGTTTATGTGCGTCTGGAAGGCGGCTGCCAGGGCTGTGGCATGGCGGATGTCACCCTAAAGCAGGGCGTCGCCAATGAAATCCGGGACTTGGTTCCCAGCATCGCACATGTCTTGGACGTTACCGATCATGCGGGCGGCACCAATCCCTACTACCAGCAAGGGAAATGAGGCTAAAGGGAAGTATTTATTGACGAACGCCGCCGCCAGTGGCCGTCTGTTGCTGTTGGTCCCCACCACCTCTTACCGCATCGGTGATTTCCTCAAGGCGGCGGAACGGCTTAACGTCGAGGTCGCGGTCGGCTCTGATCAGCCAGGCGTGTTAGAGCAGTTTTCCCGTGGGCGCACGGTCACCGTGGATTTCAAGAGCCTGGACCGTGGCGTCGCGCAAATCACCAGCTACAATGGTCGCTATCCCTTGGCGGCGATTATCGGCGTTGACCAGGAAACCACCCTGCTGGCGGCCGAGGCGTCCGCCGCGCTGGGACTTCGCCACAATGCCCCTGTCGCGGTGGAAGCGGCCGGGAACAAACACCGCTTTCGCCTCCGCATGGCCAATTCGGGTCTGCCGGCACCCTGGTTCACCTTGCTATCCCTCGCCGACGATCCAACTGCCCACGCCGGTGTCATGACATATCCTGTGGTGATGAAACCCTTGGCACTGTCAGCCAGCCGGGGTGTCATTCGCGCGGACGATCCGGCGCAATTCGCCGCCGCCGTCACGCGCATTCGGGCCATTTTGGCGCAGACGGACAGCCAGGGGGACGCGGCCAGCCATATTCTTGTTGAAGACTACATTCCGGGACGGGAAGTGGCGCTTGAAGGATTGCTCAATGACGGCCAGTTACGGGTTCTCGCCCTTTTTGACAAACCTGACCCGTTGGAAGGCCCCTATTTTGAAGAAAGCATTTATGTTACGCCCTCGCGCCTGGCGCCGCCGTTGCAGGCGAAAATCGCTACAACGGTGAGCCAGGCCGTGGCAACGCTCGGCCTACTCGAAGGGCCCATCCATGCCGAATTGCGGATCAACGACGACGGCGTCTGGCTGATCGAGGTCGCGGCCCGCTCGATCGGAGGCCTGTGTTCCCGCGCCCTGGAATTCAGCGCTGGCGGCCGCCTGGAAGATCTGATCATACGCCATGCTCTGGGCTTGCCGCCAGGCACCGATAGCACGGGGCAAGCCGCTTCCGGTGTGATGATGATCCCGATCCCGGCGGCCGGTGTTCTACGTCTGATCAATGGCCTGGATGCCGCCCGCGCCGTACCTGGCATAAAGGATGTGACCATCAGCATTCCCCTTGGTGATGTCCTGGTGCCGGTGCCCGAGGGCAACCGCTACCTGGGCTTCATCTTCGCGGGCGGCGCGACGCCGAAGATGGTGGAGGCAGCCCTGCGGACGGCTCATGGCAAACTGGAATTCCAGATCGATGCTGATTAGAGCATGTCGGCAGACAGTTTACCCCAGCTTGTAACCCGGGTTATCTGAATAGCAATGACCGGCAAGCCAGCCAGCGTCATGGCCGCCAATTGTGGATATCGCGCCTGTAACAGGCGCTGCGCCAGGGCATATTCCCTGGCATGGGACTCGCCATTCAGAACCGCCGCGAGGCCCCGGATCATGACCCAGCCCAGGTGCGACCAATCCGTATCGTGATAATAATCCGCCACCAGCGCGACGTTGGGGTTTTCCGCGATGTTCGCCAGCCGCTTCAAAAGCTTACCCGGCGCCTGCTTCGGTTTCTCGTCAATCGCGATGAATATTCTGTCGTCGTCCGCGATGAAGCAAACGGGAACCACATGTGGAATGCCGGCGCCATCGGCGGTGGCCAGGTGAGCCACCCTGCGGCGATCCAAAAACTGTCGTTGCGTTGGCGTCAACATGGCTGCAGTTTCGAAGTTCCCAATGTAGGACGGGCCGACCGGTCAATCAGCTTCTCAGCCGAAGCCATGCATGCGGTGGGCCCATTGAATGCCGATCAGGGCGCCCTTGATCCGCGGCAGCAGGAGCAAGCTTAAGATCACGGTCAAGGGAAGCCACAGGGAAAGATGCAGCCAAAGCGGCGGCATCGCTGCGCGCTCCAGCATCAAGGCCAGGGGCACCAGAATATGGCCCAGGATCAACATGGTGAAATAGGGTGGCGCGTCGTCGGCCCGGTGGTGATGCAATTCCAGACCGCAGCCTGCGCAGTCTTCCCGCACTTTCAAAAACCGGCCATATAAAGCGCCTTGCCCGCACGCGGGGCAGCGCATCCGAATGCCGCGCCGCAAGGCCCGGCGCCAGGGCCTTATTTCAATGGTCAATGCTATTGGCCGACCCTCCGCTGATGCCGTCATACTCATGGCAATCTCCATTATGGTCGGTTTCGACCGGCGCCGGAAATGCGGCGTAAACAGAAAATTCACCATTACTTTATACCGTCACTGGTATGGGAAAGGCCAGCATTCGTCATAGAACATCGGCGCCGGACAAGGCATCGAGTCCCGATTTCGAGGTGATCCTCGAGCGCCTGAAGGGCGAATTTGTGGAATACGCCAAGGACACCATCGTTGAGCTGGAAAACCTGATCAAGGCCGGTCAAGGCCAGGATGGCGCGCACGAAAATATTATCAAAACCGTGCGCCGCAGCGTCCATGACCTCAAGGGCACGGGGGACTCGTTTGGCTTTCCCCTGATTACCCTGCTGGCCCACCGCATGGAGTCGATTTTCGCCGCAAGACCGGACCCCGATGATGAATTTTTGACGGACGCACAGTGCTTCGTAGATCACATGCGCTGGGCCTTGGAAGGCCGGTTCGACGGCATCAGCGAAGCGGATATTATTGGGTCTCTGCCAAACAGATCCAAGCCCGCGGGCGCCGAAGCGGTCGAATAGGCCGTACAAGCGAACGCCTGCGGTTTGCCTGGGGTTGGGCATATCTCAACGCAGGGCCAAGGAAGAGCGTGGCCGGATGACCACGGCCCAATTGGCATTACCCTATGCGCGCCGGCGGCCCCGCCGTTTGCTGTGCTTGCCGGATTTGCCGCGCCGCACACCCTCTTTGCGCGGTTTTCCAAGGCGCGGACCGCCCCGGGCGCCCTCCGATGTCTCGGCGCTGGCCACAGCAAGTTCGAAAATCAAGCCACCCGTCAGGGTATTGGTCTCCACCAGCCGTACGGCAATGCTGTCACCAAGGCGATAGCGGCTCCCGTAACGCTCGCCAATCAGGGCATTTTGCGCTTCGTCAACCTGATAGTAGTCATCATGCAGATAGCGCATGGGTAGCAGGCCGTCTGCGCCCGTATCAGTGAGGGTGAGAAATAGCCCGGCACGGTGCACGCCATTGATTTGCGCGCTGAATTCCGCACCCGTCTGTTCGGCCATGAAAGCAGCCATATAGCGGTCGTTGGCATCTCGTTCGGCCGTCATGGCACGCCGCTCGGTGATGGAAATATGCTCCGCTGTCGCGGTCAGGTTTTCTGTTTCCCTATCGTTCAGACCGTCAGCGCCAAAACCACCCCCCCGGATCAGGGCGCGGTGCACCAGCAAATCGGCATAGCGCCGGATCGGCGACGTGAAGTGTGCATAGCGGGGGCGGGACAGGCCAAAATGCCCGATATTATCGGGGTCGTAACGGGCCTGGGATTGCGACCGCAGGATCGACTGATTGACCGCTTCCCAATGATCGGTGCCTTTGGCCTTGGCCAGAATGCGGTTGAATAATTCAGGCCTCGGCCGTTCGCCAAGACTATAGGAAAGCCCCAGGCTGCCTAAAAACTCTCGTAATCCCAGCAGTTTTTCGCGGTCGGGCTGGTCGTGTACCCGATAGACGCACGGCATCTTTTGCATCTCCAGGGTTTCCGCCGCGGCGACATTGGCCTCGATCATGAATTCCTCGATGACCTGATGGGCATCCAGGCGCGCACGCGGGCGAATATCGGCGATGTGGCCGTCTTCGCCCAGAGTAACTTTCATCTCGGGCAAATCCAGGTCCAGGGGCTGGCGGCCTTTCCTGGCCCGCATCAACGCAGCCCAAGCGCCATACAAAGGCTCTATCACGCCGTCCAGAAGTGGTCCGGTCTGGGCATTGGGCGCACCGTCGTGGGCCGCTTGCAGATCTTCATAGACAACCCGCGCGGCGGAGCGGATCATGGCGCGATGGAATTTGTGCTCCAGGCGCTGGCCATTGGCATCCAGGCGCATGGTCACCGCCAACACCGGGCGGTCCTCGTCCGGACGCAGGGAACAGAGGTTGTTCGACAACGCTTCAGGCAGCATGGGGACCACCCGATCCGGGAAATAGACTGAATTACCGCGCCGCCGTGCCTCCAGGTCCAAAGCACCGCCAAAAGTTACGTAATGGGCGACATCGGCGATCGCGACAATAATCTGCCAACCGCCCTTGTTGCCGGAATCGTCATCAGGGGCGGCCCAGATAGCATCGTCGAAGTCACGGGCATCGGCGCCATCGACGGTGATCAACGGCAAATGGCGCAAATCCTCCCGGACGGCGTCAGGGCTCATTACGACAGGGCGCGCAGCCTCAGCTTCGGCCAGGGCCTCGGCGGGGAAGACATCCGGAATATCATTGCTGTGAATGGCGATCAGGGAGATCGCCCGGCGATCCGCCATATCGCCCAGCACTTCCACCACCTTGGCTTCCGTCAGGCCCCGACGACGCCCAATCAGAATATCAGCCACCACCAGATCGCCCTTGCTGGCACCGCCATTCTGGCCTGGCTCGACAAAATAATCCGATTTCTGGCGCCGATCGGTAGGCCGAATTCGCGCGCCCTGGCCGGGTATTTCCGTGTAAACCCCGATCACCCTTTCAGGCCCCTTGGGCAGAACCCTGATTACACTGGCTTCATAATCCGTGCCCTTTGCCTGCAATCGGGCCAGAATTCGGTCGCCAACGCCCAGATCGGCGGCGCCGCGCGTCTCGGTCCGCACGATGATGCGCGGCGGCGGGGCAGCATCGTCGCCAACATCGTTTTTTGCATCACCGCCGCGCATGGGCATGGCATAAAGCACTGCGTCGTCATCAACCCTCGCAATGCGCAGCACTGCCACCGGGGGCAATGCGCCTGCCCTGTCATAACGCTTGCCCCGGCCGCGGCCGATGACACCTTCGTCCGCCAATTCTTTTAGGATTGCCCGCAGCTCTACCCGGGCCGCGCCTTTGATGCCAAAAGCGCGGGCGATTTCCCGCCGGCCCACGGATCCGGTCGCCTCAGTTATGAATTTCTTGATAGCCGCCTTGTCAGGCAGACCGCGCGGGGCGCTCAATCGGAGGATCCGGACACAGCTTCCGATGCCGCGGCTGCCGCCTTCCCGGTTCCCGCTTTCGCCTTGGCCTTTGGTTTCCCCTTGGCTTTGGGTTTCGCCTTGGCCTTAGGTTTTGCCTTGGCCTTTGTTTTCGCCCTGGCTTTGGTCGGTTTCTGCCCGTCCTTCTCCGCCTTGGCGCGTAACAGCGCCAAGCCATCTTCCAACGACATTTGCATGGGGTCGGCGGTCTTGGGCAAGGTCGCGTTCAACTTCTTATATTTGACGTAGGGGCCAAAGCGGCCGTCCAGAACCTTGACGTCGCCGCCATCAGGGTGATCGCCCAGGGTGCGGATAGTATTGGCCCCGCGACGGCCGCCGCCCTTGCTCATGCCGTCAGCAATGACCGCCACCGCATGGTTCAGTCCGATGGTCAGGGCGTCCGCCGTAGTCTCCAGCTTGAAATAGCGGCTTTCACTTTGCACGTAGGGGCCAAAGCGGCCAATGCCGGCAAAAATTGTTTTACCAGTTTCCGGGTGTTCGCCGACCAGACGGGGCAGATTAATAATCTTCTGGGCTAAATCCAGGTCCAGCTGTTCGACGGAGACGTCCGCCGGCAAGCCGGCCCGCTTTGGCTTTTTCTTTTTCTTGTCTCCTTCAACGGCCTCGCCCAGTTGGATATAAAGCCCGTATGGGCCCTTGCGCAGGGTCAAGGGCATACCGCTTTCAATATCGTCACCCAGGGCAATTGGTCCGGCGGCAAATTTTTCGTCGGCGTCGCCTTCCTCGGCCTGTTTCATGGCGCGGGTGTAGTGGCATTCGGGATAGGCGTTGCAGCCGATGAAAAAGCCATTGCGGCCGCCGCGCAGGTTCAGGACGCCCTTTTTGCAGACCGGACAGGCGCGATCCTGGCCGCCGTCAGGGTATAAGTGTGGCGCCAAGAGATCATTGACCTTGTCAAAAACTTCCCGGACCCGCAATTCCGAGGTTCCTTCGACGGCGTTGGAAAAATCCCGCCAAAAATCGCGCAGCACTATTTTCCAATCCACCTCACCGGCGGAAACCGCGTCCAACTGATCTTCCAGATCGGCGGTGAAGCCGTATTCTACATAGCGGTGGAAATAACTTTCCAGAAAGGCCGTCACCAGACGACCCTTGTCCTCGGGCATGAAGCGTTTGCGGTCCAGAACCACATAGTTGCGATCCTGCAGGACTGTCAGGATAGATGCATAGGTGGAGGGGCGGCCAATGCCCAGTTCCTCCAGCTTCTTTACCAGGGTGGCTTCGGAATAGCGTGGCGGCGGTTCCGTGAAATGCTGCTCGGGGCGGACCTTTTCGTTCCTCAAGCCTTCGCCTTCACTGACCTTGGGCAGGCGGCGATCCTCGTCGCCGTCCTGCTTTTCGTCCCGGCCTTCCTCGTAAAGTTTCAAAAAGCCCGGAAAATCCACCACCGTACCCGTGGTACGTAATTTTGCAGTGCCATCCTTGGCGGCGGTTTCGATGGTAGTACGAGATAAACGGGCCGATTCCATCTGCGAGGCCGTGGCCCGTTTCCAGATCAGGTCGTACAGACGCCGTTGTTCATCGTTCAGATAAGATGCCATGGAGGCCGGCAGACGGGCAAAATCCGTCGGCCGGATGGCTTCATGGGCTTCCTGGGCATTTTTCGCTTTACTGCGGTAGACCCGGGCTTCTCCCGGCACATAATCTGCACCGAACTCCCGCCCAATTATATCCCGGCTGGCGGCGATCGCTTCGTTCGCCATCTGCACACCGTCGGTCCGCATATAGGTGATCAGGCCAACGGTTTCACCGTCAATATCAAAACCCTCATACAGCCGCTGGGCGATCTGCATTGTACGTTTGGCGCCAAATCCCAGTTTGCGCGAAGCTTCCTGTTGCAGGGTAGAGGTCGTGAAAGGCGGTGCGGGGTTACGCCGGGTCGGCTTGGTTTCAACCGCAGCGACAATGAAATCGCCACCCTCCAATGTGCGTTTCGCGGCTTCCGCGGACGCCTGGTCAGCAAGGGAAAAGCGGTCCAGCTTAACGCCGTTCAAATGTGTCAGACGGCCGACCAGCGCGGCATTGCCGGCGGTCTTGAAGTCAACTTCGACGGTCCAATATTCTTTTGGCCTGAAGGCCTCGATCTCGATCTCGCGTTGACAAATCAAACGTAACGCGACGGATTGCACGCGCCCAGCTGACTTGGCCCCCGGTAGTTTCCGCCACAGCACTGGCGACAGGGTAAAGCCGACCAGATAATCCAGCGCCCGGCGGGCCTGCTGCGCGTTGATCAAATCCATGTCCAGGTCGCGTGGATTATTGATTCCCTCCAACACCGCCCGTTTTGTGATCTCATTGAAAACCACGCGCTTGGCAGCTATATCGCGAAAACCGTAGTCGTCCTCCAATGCCTTCATGACGTGCCACGAGATAGCCTCGCCTTCGCGATCAGGGTCAGTGGCCAGATACAGCCTGTCGCCGCCCTTCATGGCATCGGCGATGGCCTTTACATGCTTGGTGGATTTGTCATCCGTGATGTAGGTCATGGCGAAATCGTCATTGGGAATGACCGAGCCATCCTTGGACGGCAGGTCGCGCACATGGCCATAGCTGGCCAGCACAACATAATTGTCGCCCAGGTACTTATTGATAGTTTTCGCCTTGGCCGGGGATTCGACCACCACAACATCCATAGTTTGGAGACTCGCCTTTAATGTTGCACAAATTTGAAACGAAACGATGTTCGCCCAATAACAGACCGATGATCGTTAAGATATTGATACTCGATTACCGGGATGACGGTCTAAACGACCAGCTAGCTCAAGTTCAAGCAAAATGGTGATGACAACGGCCGGTGTCAACTCGGACAGACGGATTAACTCGTCCACGCCCACCGCAGTCGGTCCCAGCAAGCTGGTCAACCGGCGCCGATCTTGGTCGGAATCCAATGCCTGAGACATCGTCCCGGCATCGCCCTGCAGCGCACTGACCGCAGCTTCACCCATGGCGGGTTGCCGGACCATGGGCTCAATAATTTCAACCACTTCGTCCGCATTCTGGATAAGCATGGCGCCTTGACGGATCAGCCGGTTAGAACCGCGGCAACGGGGATCCATGGGCGAACCGGGCACGGCAAAAACTTCGCGGCCCTGTTCCAAGGCAAATCGGGCGGTGATCAACGAGCCCGAACGCTCCGCCGCTTCGATCACGACCACGCCCAGGGCGAGGCCGGAAATCAGGCGGTTGCGGCGGGGGAAATGGCGGGCCTGGGGCTTGATTCCCGGCGGCATCTCGGAAATAACCGCACCCTGGGCGCAAATGGCATCATACAGCGCGCTATTTTCCGCCGGATAGACCACATCTACCCCGCCCGCCAATACGGCTACGGTGCCCGCGCCAGCGTCCAGCGCGCCGGTGTGGGCAGCCGTGTCGATACCCCGGGCCAGACCTGACGCCACGAGCAGGCCTTTCCGGCCCAGATCCCCGGCCAACCGCCGGGTATAGCGGATTGCCGAGGCAGAGGCATTGCGCGCGCCCACAATGGCCACGGCCGGACTGGCCAGACGCGCGGCATCACCCAAGACATAAATCAATGGCGGCGGATCGGGCAAGGCCGCCAGGTGCGGCGGATAGGCCGCCTCGCAACTGGCCAATGGCTGCGCGCCAACCGCCGCCGCCGCCGCCAATTCAGCCTCTGCCGCTGCGACCGGACATAGTTTTATAGCCCGGCCACCGCCGCGCCGGGCCAATTCCGGTAACGCCTCCAGAGCAGCCGCGGCAGTGCCATAGCGTGCAAGCAATTGGTGAAAGATAATCGGGCCCACATTCTCGCTCCGGATCAATCGCAGCCAGTCCCGTCGCGCCGTGGCGGCCAGGTTTGTCTTTTTCACCATGCCTTTCGTAGTGCGCTCAATCATCCGTTTAGCCTGCGCCCTGCAACTACAGCGGTCAAGGCATTTGCCGACAGCAACTTATTTACCCAGGCGCGCCCTGGGCTGGCCATCGCCTCACAGCCGTCGAGATCGGATGCATACAATTTAGGCATTCTCTCAATTCTGCCTACAAATTGCACATTCTGTAAATTGGCCTGGACGGGCAAACCATGCTCAAAAACTTTCTTTGCAATTGATTTCAATGGCTTGGCTGGAGCACCCGCAAACCGGCACGTTTCTTGGATAACAGAAATCAGCCGGGTCCCCCGGCGCCTCGAGGGGCCGGCGTTTATTGACGGGAGTCGAATTGAATGAAGATGGTGATGGCGGTGATCAAGCCGTTCAAATTAGACGAAGTGCGGGACGCCTTGACCGAGATCGGAGTTCAGGGCGTTACCGTGACGGAAGTGCGGGGTTTCGGGCGGCAGAAGGGTCATACGGAAATCTACCGCGGCGCTGAATATGAAGTGAATTATCTGCCCAAGCTGAAACTGGAACTGGCGGTATCGGACGACTTGACCGACCGGGTACTCGAAACCATCGCCAATACGGCCAAGACCGGCCAAATTGGCGACGGCAAATTATTCGTCCTGGACCTATCCGCCGTGGTCCGCATCCGCACAGGCGAAAGCGGTTCCGATGCCATTTAACGTCAATTCAATCAGGAGAAATTCGATGTCAAAATTTTTGTGGCGCCTGAGCGCCACCGCGGCCACTGTCGCAGCCGTCCTTGGCCTGGCCGAACCGGCCCTGGCCGCGGACGAATTGAACTCAGGCGACACCGCCTGGATGCTGACCTCGTCGCTGTTGGTCCTGCTGATGACTGTACCCGGCGTTGCGCTGTTCTATGGCGGCATGGTGCGCAAGAAGAATGTATTGGCCACCATCATGCAGAGTTTTGCCGTCTGTTGCATGGCCACTATAATTTGGATGGTGATCGGTTATAGCTTGGCCTTTTCCGGCGAAGGCCCATTGGTAGGCGACCTGGGGCAGCTGTTTCTGGCCGGGATGGGCGTTGATTCCATGAGCGGCACCATCCCTGAATCCGTATTCATGATGTTTCAGATGACTTTCGCCATTATCACCCCGGCCCTGATCACCGGTGCGGTTGCAGAACGTATCAAATTTTCCTCGCTGATGGTGTTCCTGGCCTTATGGCTGGTTCTCGTCTACTCACCAATCTGTCATTGGGTCTGGGGCGGCGGTGGATTCTTGGGCGGCGCCGGTGTCCTGGATTTCGCTGGCGGTACTGTTGTCCACATCAACAGTGGCGTCGCGGCCCTGGTGCTGTGTCTGGTGCTGGGCAAGCGAGTCGGCTTTGGCCGCGAGAATTTATCGCCTCACAATCTGACATTGACGATGATCGGCGCTTCGTTGCTATGGGTGGGCTGGTTTGGTTTCAATGCAGGATCGGAACTGGCCGCCGATGCTAAAGCCGGCATGGCCATGGCCGTGACCCAAATTGCCACTGCCGCCGCCGCTCTGGCCTGGATGTTCGCCGAATGGATGACCCGCGGCAAGCCCAGTGTACTGGGCATCGCCTCGGGCGCCGTGTCGGGGCTGGTCGCCGTCACCCCGGCCGCGGGTTTTGTGCTGCCGGGTGGCGCGCTGGCCCTGGGCTTGATCGCCGGCCTGGGCTGTTTCTTTGCCGTAACCTGGCTGAAGCATAAGCTGGGCTATGACGATGCGCTGGACGTCTTTGGCGTGCATGGCATCGGCGGCATCATTGGAGCGGTCCTGACCGGCGTCTTCGCCGTCGAGGCGGTGGGCGGCACGCCGGGCCTGTTGGAAGGCAATGGCGCCCAAATTGGCCTGCAACTTTACGGCGTCGGCGTCACTATCGCCTATAGCGCCGTCGCGACCTTCATCCTGGCTAAAGGGGTTGGCGCTGTTATGGGCCTGCGCGTCGAGGAAGACGAGGAGCGCGAGGGTCTCGATATCAGCCTGCACGGCGAAAGCGTCGCCTGACCCAGGGCACCGCGAGATACGGCTATTAAAATAGTCTGTGGGAAGACAGGGCCCGGAGCGCGTTCTCCGGGCCCAATTCTTGTCGCCATGACCGGCGCCAACCAGAACAAAAGGTGAAGAGCGATTCGCCGCCTGCATCTTTGTTGCCATCCAGGGAGAAGTTACCGACGCAAGTCCTTGTATATACATCGAAAGCTGGCTACATTATCTATTGTTCGTTTGTATTATGTTCTCGATTCGCGAATCACTATGCGAATCATCAATAACAACTATGACAAATAACCGAAGGCGGGCCTATCGATCTTGACTTCCAATACCCAATTCGTGAACCCGCGCATGGCCGAACTACCCGATTATCCATTCGAGCGGTTGCGAGGCCTGCTCGACCCCCTGGCGCCGCCGGCTTCGCTGGATCCCATCGCCTTGAGCCTGGGGGAGCCGCAACATCCCTATCCCGATTTCGTCGGGGAGATTCTGCATGCCAACCGCCATCTCTACGGTAAATATCCCCCCGTGGCCGGCACGCCGGAGTTTCGCCAGGCTGCCGCGGACTGGTTGATACGCCGCTATGATCTGCCCCAAGGCATGATCGAGGCCGATCGCCATATCGCCCCCTGCGCCGGCACGCGGGAGGCTCTGTTTCGCACCGCGTTCATTGCCGTGCCGCCGGAAAAAGCCAGGCAACGGCCGGCGGTGCTGATGCCCAATCCATTCTATCAATGCTACGCCGGCGCCGCGATCGCGGCCGGCGCCGAGCCGATCTTCGTTTCCGCCCTGGCGGAAAATGGTTTCCTGCCCGACTTCGCCAACCTGGATGAATCAATCCTGGCCCGCACGGCTTTGGTCTATTTCTGCACGCCGGCCAATCCACAAGGGGCCGTCGCGGACCTGGACTATCTCAACCGACTTATCGCCCTGTCGCGGCAATATCGTTTCACTCTGGTCGTCGATGAATGCTATGCGGAAATCTACAATGGTGCGCCGCCGCCCGGCGCCTTGCAGGCCTGCGCCGCCAGTGGCGATCAGGACCTATCGGGTATTCTGGTCTTCCATTCCCTGTCAAAGCGTTCCAATGTAGCCGGCCTGCGCTCCGGCTTCGTGGCCGGTGACCCGGAGATGTTGACGCTGTATCGCCGGCTCAGCGAATATGGCGGCAATCCATCGCCCCTGCCCGTCTATGCCGCCGCCTCCGCCCTTTGGCGCGACGAAGAGCACGTTGTCGCGAACCGGGCGCTGTATGCCGAAAAATTCGACCTGGCGGAACGGGTGCTGTCAAATCGTTTTGGCTTTTACAAACCCGAGGGCGGCTTTTTCCTGTGGCTGGATGTGGGCGATGGCGAGGCTGCGACAGTGGAACTGTGGGCCCGCGCCGCAATCAAGGTGTTACCGGGCGCCTATCTGACTACGGCGGATAATACCGGGAACGGCAATGAAGAAAGCCCTGGCGATCGCTATATCCGGGTTGCCATGGTGCACGAAAAAGCGGTCATGGAAGACGCCCTGGCCCGCATTGCACAGACGTTATGATCAGGCTCTAAGGAAACACAGCCATGTCCCAGCATAGTGGATCGCCCCGCAAAATGGCCTTGCTGCCGCCAGCGGCACTTAGCTTCATGCACCGGCGAACAGTGGAAAGTGCCGGTCTGGTGTTGTTTGCACTGGCCACCGCTCTGGCCTTGGCATTAGCCAGCTATGATGCCGACGACGCTGCATTGAATGTCGCCAACGCCGCTGCGCCCGGCAATTGGCTGGGCGTACCCGGCGCCTATACGGCGGACTTTTTGCTGCAGACCGTCGGCTTGGCGAGCGTTGCCGTGGTCGCCATCATGGCCTGCTGGGCCTGGCGGATTGCCTCGCATCGCGGCCTGCCCTGGTATGGCCTGCGCCTAGCCCTGGTGCTGCCCTGTTTGTTTCTGTTGGCCGCCGTTGCGGCATCGCTGACGGCGCCGTCACAATGGCCGCAGGTGGCCGGTCTGGGCGGCTATGCCGGCGACTGGATGCTGCAGGTCAGCGCCCGGCCCTTGGCCCTGCTTGAACTGGCCCCACAATCGACCGTCTTCATAGGTCCGTTGGCCCTGACGGCCTTGCTTTTGCTTTTGTATCTGTTCGGCATTCATTTGGCGGAATGGCTGGCCTTGGCCAGGGCCGGTCTGACCGGTTTGATCAGCACCATGGGCGCGGCCCGTTTTGCCGCGGCAACCGCCGAACGCCTTGGCCGGCGGGCGGTGGCCCATCCCCTGTTTCGCCGCGAGCCGAGGTTAATGGCGGACAATCCGGAAATGCCGGCCGCGCCTGTTTCTCTGCAGGCCGGTGAACCCATCGCACCGGGCCGCGTGCGGCGGCCCGCTGGCAAGGCAAAAACCAGCCGCCGGGCGCGCAAAGAGGAACAGCCCGCCCTGGCCCTGACGGATGGCGAAGACTATCAACTACCAGCCTTGCACCTCCTGGCCCCGCCAAAACGCGGCCAGCGGAGCCAGGCCGTCAACGAAAGCGCCTTGGAACAAAACGCCCGTATGCTGGAAACGGTTTTGGACGATTATGGTGTGCATGGCCGTATTGTTCAGGTTCGCCCCGGCCCGGTTGTCACCCTGTATGAATTGGAGCCGGCGCCGGGCACCAAGACCTCGCGCGTCGTTGGCCTGTCCGACGACATCGCCCGATCCATGTCCGCCCGCAGCGTCCGTATTGCCGTGGTGCCGGGTCGCAATGCCATTGGCATTGAACTGCCGAACCAGGACCGCGAGACGGTATATCTGCGGGAATTGCTTTCGACCGTGGAATACGAAAAATCAAACCTGATCCTGCCGCTCGCCCTGGGCAAGGACATCAGCGGCGCGCCGGTGCTGGTCGATCTGGCCAAGATGCCTCATCTGCTTATCGCCGGTACCACCGGTTCGGGCAAATCCGTGGCCATCAACACGATGATTTTGTCGCTGCTTTATTGCCTGCCCCCAGAACGCTGCCGCATGATAATGATCGACCCGAAGATGCTGGAATTGAGCGTCTACGACGATATACCCCATCTGTTGACACCCGTGGTGACTGATCCCGGCAAGGCCATTATGGCCCTGAAATGGGCCGTCCGCGAGATGGAGAACCGTTACCGCGCCATGGCCAATCTTGGCGTGCGCAACATCGATGGCTATAACCAACGCCTTGCCGAAGCCGCCAAACGCGGCGAGACCTTGAAACGTACGGTGCAGACCGGCTATGACGCGGAGACCGGGCAGCCGGTGTTTGAAGATCAGGTCCTTGACACGGACGCCATGCCGTATCTGGTTGTTATTGTCGACGAAATGGCCGATCTGATGATGGTCGCCGGCAAGGAAATCGATGCCGCCGTACAACGCCTGGCGCAAATGGCCAGAGCCGCGGGCATTCACGTGATGATGGCCACCCAACGGCCGTCGGTGGATGTCATCACCGGTACCATCAAGGCGAATTTCCCGACCCGGGTCAGTTTCCAGGTTACGGCCAAGGTCGATAGCCGGACCATCCTTGGGGAACAGGGCGCCGAACAATTGTTGGGCATGGGCGATATGTTGTACATGGCCGGGGGCGGCCGGATCAGCCGCGTCCACGGTCCCTTCGTCGGTGATGAAGAGGTCGAGGCGGTGGTCAGCCATTTGAAGAAACAGGGCCGCCCGGAATATCTGGATGCGGTGACCGAGGAAGCCGAACCAGGCGCGGAATTAAGCCTGGAACCGATTGATAGCGGTTCCGGCAATGCCTTGTACGATCAAGCCGTCGATGTCGTCGCCCGACACCGCAAGGCCTCGACTTCATTTCTGCAGCGGCAGTTGAAAATTGGCTACAACCGGGCCGCCGACCTGATCGACCGCATGGAAATGGAAGGCGTCATCGGCCGCGCCAACCACGTCGGCAAGCGCGAAGTATTGGTCCGCGATCCTGACGAGGACAGTTGACTTGGCTGGCAGGCCCCCGCATCAATCTCCTTTGCCAACGCTTCCTTGTTCATTGCGCCGCCGTCGCATATTGACTGGCGCGTTGTCCCTGGCTGCCATGCCCAGCGCCCTGTTCTTGACCCCGGCGCCTGCCCGGAGCGCCAATGGCGAGGCCGACGGCAAATCTCCCGCCGCCGCTATCGATCGGGTTGAAACCTACCTGAACAGCGTGAAAACCCTTTCGGCCCGGTTTCTACAGGTTGATGCCGCCGGCAACGTGAGCCACGGCCAACTTTATCTGCGCCGGCCGGGGCGGTTGCGTTTTGAGTATGACGCACCCTCGCCCTTGTTGCTGGTGGCCGATGGGGTCTGGTTGATCATGCATGACAAGGAGTTGGATCAGGTCAACCGTTTTCCCCTGTATCAAACACCCCTGGGCGTTCTGGTCGACGATCCGGTCAATCTGCGGGAAAATATCGAGGTGGTGGAGGTGAAGGAAAGTCCCGGCATCCTGCGCCTGAAGATGATCGATCCGGATCTGCCGGACGAAGGCTGGATCGGCATCACCTTTACCGAACCGCCGATGCTGCTGCGGCAATGGCAGATCAAGGATGCCCAGGGCGGAGTCACCGCACTGTCACTGACCGACATCCGCGTGAACCGTAAACTGGACCCCGAACTGTTCGTCTTCAACGATCCGGCGCCGTTTCACGAATAGTACCAATAAGCATTGGCCTTAAGCCGGCCCTCGCCGGTGGCGGGCCATTGCGGTCGCCTCCAGCCCTGCCACCCGACCACCATTTTTGTTGCATTTGCATCGGATTTCAGTTGCAGTTGCAAGATATTGGCCAAGCGGGTGAAAGATAGCTTTGATGACACAGACACAAACATTGTCCGAAAACGAAATCAGCCGGCTGCCGCTGGAAAAGCTCGACGTCAGCGATCCCGCGTTATACCAGAATGATAATTGGCGCGCCTACTTTCAGCGCCTGCGCCAGGAGGATCCGGTACATTACTGTGCCGATAGTCCCTATGGCCCCTATTGGTCGGTCACCAAATATGACGACATTATGAAGGTGGAGCTGGATCACGCGGCCTATTCCTCCGCCGCCCATCTTGGCGGCATTACGATCCGGGATAATCCCAATGGCAAGGAAATGGCCAGCTTCATCGGCATGGATCAACCCACTCATACAGGCCATAGGAAGGCCGTTGCACCGATCGTCGCGCCAAATAATCTACGCAATATGGAAGCGACGATCCGCGGACGCACCCAAGAGGTTCTGGATTGCCTGCCCCGCAACGAAACATTCGACTGGGTGGACAAAGTTTCCATTGAGCTGACCACCATGATGTTGGCGACCTTGTTCGATTTCCCGTGGGAAGACCGGCGTTTGCTGACCTATTGGTCAGATGTCTCCGTGGCCGATATCAATGCCCCGGATGCCTTGGTCCGCTCGGATGAAGAGCGCCTGGAGGTACAGCGGGAAATGGGGAAATACTTCGCCGACCTGTGGCGGGAACGGGCCAAGAGCGCGCCCGGCTTTGATCTAATCTCTATGATGGCGCATGATGAAGCGACAAAAAACATGAGCCCGGGTGATCTGATCGCCACTTTTGTATTGCTCATTGTTGGCGGTAACGACACCACGCGCAATGCCATGACGGGCGGGCTTTTGGCGCTGTGCAACAACCCGGAGCAATTCGCCGCCCTGCGGGCGGACCATGGCCTGGTCAAATCTCTGGTGCCGGAAATTATCCGTTATCAATCATCAATCATCCACATGCGCCGCACCGCGCTGAAAGACACCGAACTTGGCGGCAAGACCATTGCCAAGGGCGCGCGGGTGGTGATGTGGTATGTCTCGGGCAATTGGGATGAAGACGCCATCGACGCACCGGACGAATTCAATATCCAGCGCGCGAAGCCGCGCCGCCATCTGGCCTTTGGCGCGGGCATTCACCGTTGCGTCGGCGACCGCCTGGCGGAACAGCAGTTGCAAATCCTTTGGGAAGAGATTTTGCGGCGCGATCTACGGTTCGAAATCATGGGCCCGCCGGAGCGGGTTTTTTCCAACTTCATACGCGGCATCAAAAGCTTGCCCGTACGCATCCTTTAGGGTCGTGGCGTCGGACGGTGCGCCAGCTTATACCAATGATCATTGGTATAATTGATGCGTGTGGCGGCGCATTGATGTAATAACCATTTACATGAAAAAATCCAAACGCGATGGAGACCGACGCAAAAGCGGGCGTAGCTACCACCACGGCAATTTGAGCGAAGCCCTGGTGCAGGCCGCGCTGGATCTCATCGCCGAATACGGCCCGGCCGGTTTCTCGTTCGCCGAAGTGACCCGCGCGGTGGGCGTCTCTCCGGCCGCCCCGTACCGGCATTTTCAGGACCGTGACGCCTTGATGGCGGACATTGCCCGGCGCGGTTTCGACCGCTTCGCCGTGGCCTTGTCCGAAGCTTGGCGGAATGGCCAACCGGCACCATTGGCGGCACTCAAGGCCGTGGGACAGGCCTATTTGGCGTTCGCCAGGGACGAGCCCGCCTATTTCGCAGCTATGTTCGAGGCCCGGTTACCCCCCGGTTCAAGCCGCGAACTGGCCCAGGCAACCGAACGGGCCTTCAACGTCCTGCGGCAAGCCTGCGAGGCACTAACCGCCGGGTTGCCCGACGGCAAACGCCCGCCCGCGTTGATGATGAGCCTGCATGTTTGGGCCATGGCACATGGCATCGCCTCGCTTTTCGGACGGGGCGATGGCGCCCGGCGCAATGTTCCCATGACCCCCGAGGATCTTCTGGAAGCCAATATGCTGATTTATCTCGATGGCCTCGGCCTTGGAGAGGCCGATACCTGACCGGGCGCAACTGACGCCCACAGGGTTTTTCTCTCTGTGGCCCTTGACAGGGTAGGCATACCTACCCATTTTGTTAATGTAAATAACATTTACATGAGGATCCGATGGAACTGACAAGAAAATTGGACGAACACGGCAAAGGGGCCTGGATCGCTGTCATGGTCCTTAGCTTCGTCATCTTTTGGCCGGCCGGACTGGCAATCCTGGCCTATCTAATATGGAGTGGACGCATGAGTTGTTGGAAACACGGTGGACCCGGCCTTTGGCACAATCGCCGGCGCCGCGGCGCACGGCATCACGATAATGGTGCCAAACAATATGACAGCGCCTCTAGCGGCAATGCTGCCTTTGACGAGTACCGCGAGGAAACCCTGAAACGGCTGGAGGACGAACAGAACGAATTCCAGGCATTCCTGGAACGTCTGCGCCACGCCAAGGACAAGGCGGAATTCGATCAGTTCATGGACGACCGCAAAAGCCCGCCGAAAAAACCATCATCATCCAGCGGTGGAGACGCGCAACCTACCGTCTGACGCCACGGCACGGTATCCAATTCCGGGGACATGCAGACTTGTGTGTCCTCGATTTTTTTTGCTCCCCCAATAAACCAAACGACGTTTCAGAAGCTAAGGGGCCGCAACTGAAAGCAGCTGCAGAAAGCGTTCAGTGCCAGGCCCCTCCCCATCTTCGCCGGCCGCCGGTCAAAGCCGGCTGCCTTCGGGGCCGCGCATCGGTGCCGTATTTGACCGAAGGTGATTTCTTTCAAAATTGGTCGGCAGCCACCCTATTTGACATTACACGTACTTACCGGCAAACCATGTGCAGACTGTCAATAATCCGGGCGCCGTCCGCTAATCGAGCTGGAGTTACAAGACAACTCGACCTGACCAAAGGTTCGGGGCATGGCTGGTTCCCCATCAATCAACAGGTCGGCCTGACTGAAATCAGCATCTTGAGGAGAATTGCCCCACGACGCCAGGTGCTGCAATTGGCCCGAATTTTTGCCAGCAGGGCGATTTTGGGCGGTCCCCTAATGCTTTTTTAATACCCGGTGACGCATGTTACGAAGTGTCAAGGCCCGGTGAAAACATGAAGATCCGATACCGGCTCTGGCCAAATGATCACCGTCGGGACCTGCAATAATTTTGAAACGGGTCTCAAACGTAATTGGAGCCCGGAGCCATGCAGTACCGCGCCAAAGAAGAGGGACACAGCAAGGAACTTTTCCTTAGCGGATCCTTCAATTTCTCTGACAACAGCGTCTTTCGTGAGATCATCAAAGACATGGAAGACTATGGCGGGCAAGATTATGTGCTTGATCTTGACGGCCTCGAGTATATCGACTCGGCCGGCCTCGGCATGTTGTTGATCGCCCGCGAGACGGCGGAAAAGAAGTCCTTGCAGCTCTGTCTCCGGCGGCCCCAGGGGCAGGTGCAACAGATGCTGCAAGTCACCAGATTCATCGACCTGATCCCCTGTGAGGCCTGACCTCTTTTCAAATTTGCCAACGCCGCTTGCTAAAATTTGCCAACGCCGCTTGCTAAAGCGTGTCGGGGCTTTTCTGCTGAAGTGCGGGCGGGCCTACAGTTTCTCGTCACCTGAACAAACCTGAATTCGGAGGCCGGGCGCGCTGGGTGCTGTTCGGTTTCGCCCCTATCCCGGACCCAGCCTTGGGACCGCACGATTGGCACGGCGCGCGCGGCGCGCAAATGAATCTCGTGTCACGTTATTATTACCAAACATTTAGGACAAATTTAATAATGCAACGATAAGTTATACACGCATTACGACACTTAGTGGTCCTCGGATGATGCATGATTTTTGGGGCCAAACCTAGGAGAAAGAAGCCGATACTGGTGCCGCGTGCACCGCCTGAGACAGGTACAGCAATATATATCGGTCCACCTGAAAAATTTTGGAGAGCATGTTCATGCAGTACCGTGCCAAAGACGATGGAAACGGCAAGGAAGTTTTCCTTAGCGGATCCTTCAAATTCACCGACAACGATGTCTTTCGCGAGATCATCAAGGACATGGAAGACTTTGCCGGGCACGATTACATCCTCGATCTGGATGGCCTCGAGTACATCGACTCGGCCGGCCTTGGCATGTTGTTGATCGCCCGCGAGATGGCGGAGAAAAACTCCCTGCAGCTCCGTCTGCGGCGGCCTCAGGGACAGGTGCAACAGATGTTACAGGTCACCAAATTCATCGACCTGATCCCCTGCGAGGCCTGAGCAGAGACAATGGGGTTCTCGCAACCAATTGTCCTTCAGGCCATCGGGGTGAACAGCCACGATATCCGTGAAATGGCCCATCGGCTGGGTCTGGAAGCGGCGTCCACCGATGGCGCTGCGGCCGGCATGGGAACAATGTCGGCAACACCACTGCCCTCAGAGGCGGCCGGGGCCGGACCAAGAATTTTGATGCTTCTCTCCGATCCGAGCGAAACCGAGATCGAAAAAGCAGTAAAACCGCCGATCAGCGCCGGTCTCGAGGTCATAGACATCGCCGCGGCCGGTGAGGAAGCGGATACAAGCCTCGGCCAGGAATTCATGCCCTTGCTGGATCAGTACCAAATGCAGCTCTCTTTGAGCGCGGCCACGGCGTACGATAGCAACGTCGCGCGGATTTTCTGTCAGGCCTTGGCAGAGCGGGCCGCCCCGCCCAAATGCGATTGGCCTATGTTGCAAATTGCCGTACATGAGGCATTGGCCAATGCGGTCATTCACGGAAGTCTTGAGGTTGGAAGCTTTTCCCGCACTTCCCTGCAAGAGTTCGAGACCTATAACAAAGAAATCAGCACGCGGCTCAAAGACAAATCCTTCACACAACGGCGCGTAACCCTGTCTGCCCGCTGGGACGAGGACGAGATCGAAATCCGAGTGCAAGACCAGGGCCCCGGGTTCATATTGGATCGCCAGGCTGGAGCAGCAAACGATTTTGCCAGCGAACGTGGTCTGGGAATTATTCATGAAGCAGCAGATCTGGTACAGATCCAGGATGGCGGCCGCCGTGTGATCTTCACCTTTGCCTGCTGAGTTCGAACCTCGGATACGCGATGCACGACCGCTGCGTCCGTCTCCCGCGGCCAGTCATTTCATGTTTAACAAAAATTAATGCAACGATGATATTACCAAACTGTGGGGCGTCACTAACTGAGTTCACCGGGATAGACTTAATGGTATCAGCGCCTCGCAGAATGTCTGGTCATTTGCCACGTCACCTTGGGGGAAAGCGCATGGGCAAGAAGAGCCTCGGATGTCCGGACGGCGAACATGGGCGCTTTCGGAGAACCGGGCGTAAAAATCACCAAACCGATGCCATTTACTATCTTGCGATGATAGGGAGCCCGGCACACGCGGCCCAAACCTGGCGCGACCCCGGCCGCTCGAGTTTTCGGCGCCTGGCCTTCAGCCGATCTGTTCCAATTGATGCAGATTGAGATGGAAGGAAGTCCGATAGTGGTCCAGGTTGCACAGCGCGAGGCCTTCGGCGGTCCGATCTCATCGTCGGCATTGGTCGGTTTTGAAGCCATACTTGATACCATGAATCAGGGATTGGTCGTCTTTGACGATCAGTTGATAATCCTGGCCTGCAATGAGCGCGCCGCCGGTCTGTTGGATGTCCCAAGGGAACTTCTTATGACGGGCGCCGGTTTCGACGCCATCATATGGCACGCGGCACAGCGTGGCGACTATGGCCCTGGGGATCTCGAGCAATTGGTGGAAAAGTATATTGCGATCGCATCATCGCGCGAAGCTTATTGCTTCGAGCGGCAGCGACCCGATGGCACAGTCCTTGAGATTACCGGCAATCCCCTTCCGGGCGGCGGCTTTGTTACGACCTACACCGACATCACCGAGCACAAGCAGACCGAGGTGGCATTGTCGGAAAGCGAACGCCGCGTGGCACAACAGATGGAATTGCTCGACACCACTCTGAAATCCATGGATGAGGGTGTCATGGTATGCGACAACGAGCTGCGCATCCTTTTCTGCAATGACAAGGTGCGGGAACTGTTCGAGCTTCCCCAGGACGTCGCAACCGTGGGTTCCCCATTTTCGAGCTACCTGCACTTCTGCGCCGAGAACGGGATGCTCGGCAGAGGTGATACCGCGGAACTGGTGCGCGACAAGGAAGTCTCGATCGCACAAACCCAACGCATTCGTCTGACCCGCACCATGCCCGCGGGCAAGGTCTTGGAGATCCGGCGTAACCCAATGTCGGATGGAGGTTTCGTCATGACCTTTTCCGACATTACCAAGCATAGGAGAATCCAGGCCGACCTGGCGGAAAGCCAACGTCGATATCAGGATTTTGCCCAGGCGTCCGGCGACTGGGTATGGGAGATGGATGCGGAGCTTCGGTTCAGATATTTCTCGCCGAATGTGCAGAAGGTGACAGGCCTGGCACCCGAATGGCACTACGGCAAGACCAGAGAGGATTTGCTTGGTGACGGTTATGACCAGCAAATTTGGGCTGACCATCTTCAGACCCTGCAGGATTGCGAACCGTTTCGGGATTTCGTTTATCGTAGGGTCGGCCCGGGAGCCGAGCCGCAGTGGCTAAGTTCCAGCGGCAGCCCGGTGTTCGCCGCAGATGGTAGGTTCCTGGGCTATCGGGGCGTCGGCTCGGACGTCACGGCGCAAAAGGAAGCCGAGATCGCCCTGCGCGAAGCCAAAGAAAATGCAGAGACGGCCGCAAATCTGGCCCGGGCGGCAACCAGCCATAGAGCGGCATTATTGGAAGAATTGAGCGCAACCCATGCCGAGTTGGAGACGGCGCACAGCCATTTGGAGCAGGAACTGAATCAAGCGCGCGACATGCAAGAGGCGCTGCTGCCAGGGCCGAAATACGTACAGAACGTTGAAAATGCCTTCGATCTGAGAATTGCTTCGCACTTCGCCCCATCATCGTTACTGGGCGGTGACTATTGGGGCATGATCCCGATCGATGATGACCGGCTGGGTCTGACCATAGCGGACTTCTCCGGGCATGGCGTAAACGCCGCGATGAATACCTTCCGTCTGCATACACTTTTACGCCAGTTTGGCCCTGATCCTGATGACGCCGCCCTTTACCTGCAACGGCTGAACGCCGCTTTGGGACCGCTGTTGCCGACCGGCCAGTTCGCCACCATGTTGTGCGGTATAATCAATACGGCATCGGACATCTTTGAATACGCGCCTGCTGCCGCGCCCACGCCGCTGGTATACCTGCCGGGCGAAAAGAAATTGATCGCCGGCGAGAACGCCGGCATCCCGCTTGGCGTGGTAAGTGAGCCGAACTACCAGACACTTGAGATTCCGTTTCCGCCGGGCGCCGTTCTGTTTCTTTACAGTGATGCTTTGATAGAATCGCCCGATCGTGACGGTGTCATGTTGGGAGAAGAGGGCCTGGCGAAACAAGTCACCGCGCATCTGCAAAGCGAGTCACCGGAGACACTTACACAATCGATCGTCGATACCTTTAACGAGTCGACCGACGGCCCGCCCCCGGATGACCTCACGGTGCTTTCCTTCTGGCGCCAAGAGTAGCGCGCCGGCCATTCACATAGAGCGTGTCGCGAGCGTGGTGCCTGCTTCTACTTGGAAAACATAAACTTATAGGCCCTCGACAGGAGGGACCGTTCCGGCGCGCGGGTCTATGGGCAGTTGGTCAGCCAGGCCGCTCTCTGCTTCGTACAAGGCGCCGGCAGCCAACAAGGCGGCCTCGCCACGGGGCCGGCCCACCAGTTGCAGACCGACCGGGCGGCCATATTGGTCGAAACCGCAGGCCAGGGAAAGGGCGGGCGAGGCGGACAGGGTCACCGCCGCCGTCAAAAGTGAGGCGGCCATGTAATGCTCCAACTTGATGCCATCAATGGCCACGGGATGGCGCAGATCCACATCAAAGGCCGGCGTATTGGCCCCCGGCGTGACGATAAGGTCGTATTGCCTGAACAATTCTGCGAAGCGCGAATAAAGCGCGGCGCGATTGCGTTCGGCCTTGGCCAGAGCCGAGACCGATTGCGCCAGGCCCAGTTCCGTATTCCAGATGATATCCGGCTTAATCAGGTCGCGCTGGGTCTGCAATTGCTGTTCCCGGTCGATGACGAATTGTTGCGAACGCAAGGCCAGAAAAGTCCCTTCCAGATCCTCTATATCAATACTGATCTCCTCCACCTCGGCGCCCATTTTCTCAAAATGCGTCATGGCGCGGCGACAAATATCCCGGGTTTCGCCATCAACGGGCGAACCGCCAATGGTCGCCGCATAGGCAACCCGGCGCGGCGGCGCGGCGGCGGCCACCGCTGCGCCAAAAGAAACCTCGGGCGCATCAAAGGTCATGGGATCCAGGGGACAAAATCCTGCCATGGCGTCCAGGAACAGCGCGACATCCGGCACATTGCGCGCCATGGGACCTTGAACCGACAATGGTGAGAACAACGTATTGACCGTACCCCTGGTCACCCGTCCCGGCGATGGACGCAAGCCAGCCACGGAACAATAGGTGGCTGGCCGTCTAAGACTGCCGCCGTGATCGCTGCCATGCGCCAGCCACACTTCCCCCGATGCGACGGCTGCCGCCCCGCCGCCCGTGGAGCCCGCGGGCGTCAGGGAGGTATTCCAGGGATTGCGGGTTTTCCCAAACACCTCGTTGAATGTTGAACCACCGGCGCCGAATTCCGGCGTGTTCGACTTGGCCACCACGATACCACCCATTCGCTCGATCCGTTCGACCAGGGGGTGCGATGTGCTGGGCACATGTTCGGCAAAAATAGGCGAGCCATAAGTCGTTCGCACGCCGGCGACATCCGCCAGATCCTTGATCGCCACGGGCAACCCGGCCAGCCAGCCAGCCTCGTTCTTTGCCTCGCAGCTCTCCCCCGCCAGCAAACGCCTGGCATGCGCCCTGGCGCGGTCCAGGCAGAGGGTCGGCAAGGCATTGGTGTGCGGTTCGACCTCGCCGATCCGCGCCTCTGCTGCATCGATCAGTTCCAGCGGCGAAATATCCCCGCGCTGCAGACCCTTGACCGCCTCACAGGCCGTCAACCGAATGAGTTCGTCCACCATGCCACTGCCTCTCCTTCGATCAGATCTTATTCAGCTTATAGCAAAGCCAGCCGCGGCGCCTGACGATCTGTGTTATGGCTTGGGTGACTAACTGCATGACCCGGAGGACACGTTATGGAATTCGATCTGATGGCCAGGGCGTCAACCTGGGCCGATGCCGCCGGTCTGGCCCGGCGCCTTGAGGACGCGGGCTTTTCCGGCATGCTGGTGACTGAGGCCAGCCAGGTGCCGTGGATGATGCTCGCGGCGGCGGCCATGGCCGCACCCACACTCGAATTCAGCACCGGTATCGCAGTGGCCTTTCCGCGCAGTCCGATGATGTCGGCCCAGATCGCCTGGGAGTTGGCGCGAAATACCCAGGGGCGCTTCCGCCTCGGCCTTGGCAGTCAGGTCAAGGCGCATGTCACCCGGCGCTATGCCTCGAACTTCGACAAGCCGGCGCCGCAGATGAAAGACTATCTGGCCGCCGTCAGGGCCTGCCTCCGCGCCTTCCGCCAAGACGGCCCGTTGCAACACGACGGCCCCTATTATCAATTGAGCCTGCTGCCCGAACAATGGACGCCGGACCGGCACGATTATGAAGATATCAAACTCGATATCTCGGCCGTCGGCCCCTACATGACCAGGGTGGCCGGCGAACTGGCCGACGGCGTTCATGTGCACCCCATGCATTCCATGCCTTATATCGAAAAACGCCTGTTGCCGGATCTGGCAATGGGCGCGGCAAGGGCGGGGCGCGACCCCGCTTCGATCGATCTGATCATTCCCGTCTTCGCTATTCCCGGCGACAGCGCCGAAGAGCGGGCGGCCGGCGTCCTGCGGGCCAAGACCCAGATCGGCTTTTACGGCGCAACGCCGAATTATGCCTTTCAGTTCGACGATCTGGGCTACGAGGGCATGCGCGACAAATTGCGGGTGCATCTGAAAAGCGGCGATACGGAGGCCCTGGTCGCCATGATCAGCGACGAGATGCTGGACCACTTTGGCCTGGTCGTCCGCTGGGATGACCTTGCGGACAAACTGATCGCCCGCTATCAGGGTACCGCGGCCCGGGTGGTAATGTACTGGGCCGAGGAATCTATCCGCCAGAACCCCGGCAACCTTGGCAAATGGAGTGAAATCGCCCGCGCCGTCCGCGCCGCCGCCCCGGGGTAGACTCTAAGGCCGCCGAAGATATGGTGAACTTAGTGCATTGCCGGTTCAGCCGTCCCAGACTTCCTTGGGCAGGGGCAGACCGGCCAGTTCACGCTGGCCGATGGGGCCGTCGGGGGCAATATTCAGACCTTCCAGGACAAGCAGAATCTGCCGCACGTGCTGGGCCGTGTGCCAGGCAGTCCGCTCCAGGATATCGTGCAGTGATTGTGCGCCATAATAGGTGGCGACGGGGGCATCGAAATCCATGCTTTGCCCGTCCCCCTCCCACCAGGCCAGCAGGTCACGCCGCGCAATCTCGCCGTCATCGGCGATATCGGCAAAGCTGACCAGATCCTCCCCTGCTTCCAGTCCCAGAAACTCATGGCTCAATTCGCCGCCCCGGGCGACCACCAGAAAGCCTCGGGTGATCTGAAATATATGGTAGGTCAACGTGCGATAGCTGCGCGGCCGGCCCGGCAGTTCCGACAACATCTGGCTATCGGGCAACTGGCGCAAATAGCGTTGCGCGGCGGCAAGGACCCAGTCCAGCCGTTGCACCAGTTCACCGGGGGCCAGGATGTCCGCGCCCTGGTCATCCAGGCCGAGAAAGGCGCCCACTTCGCGCAGGGATTGCCCTATGACATAGCGCTCACCCTTGGCCACCACGGGCACGGTGCGCACGCCTAGCTGATGCAATTGCGCCAACCCATCCGGGTCGGCGACCACATTGATCGATTTGAAGTCAACCGCACGGGCCGACAAATGCTCCTTCAGGCGGAGACAGCTGCTTCACCCGGGTTGCCAGAAAACCCTGATTGCTTCGTTCATGCTCACCTCTTGTGTCCCATGCGTTTGAATGTACGTTCGCGCTTTTCCAGCCACCAGCCATATTGTGCCGGCCACATCTCAAAATTTGGATCGATGCCCAGATCCTGCGCCGCCTGCACGGCCCAGAACGGATTATACATGATTTCACGGCCCACCGCGATGAGATCCGCATCTCCCGCCTGCAGGATGGCTTCAGCCTGCACACCATCCAGAATCAGTCCCACGGCCATGCTCATGATCGCCGCCTCGGCCTTGACGGCGGCGGCATAAGGCACCTGGAAACCCAACCCCCGGGGGATCAGGTTTACCGTCGCCGAAGCCGCATTGCCGCCAGACGAACAGTCGATGCAATCCACGTCCAGCGTTTTTAGTTCCTTTGCCAGGGCGATCGAATCGGCTAACTGCCAACCGTCTTCCGAACCATCGACAGAGGAGATGCGAAAGAACAGCGGTTTGTCCTCGGGCCACTGACGGCGCACTTCGCGGGTTACTTCCAGGGCCAGGCGCATGCGTCCCGCCAGATCATCGCCATAACCATCACGACGCTTGTTCGACAGCGGCGAGAGAAACGACTGGATCAAATATCCATGGGCGCCATGAATTTCCAGAGCCTCGAAGCCGGCCGCATGGGCCCTGGCCGCACCCTGGCCGAAGGCCGTGACGATGTCAGCAATCTCGTCCTCGGCCAGTTGTCGTGGTACCAGCCAGCCTTCATCCGCCGGAATAGGAGACGGCCCAACCACTTCCCACGGCACCTCTCCCCGGGCAATATCTTCATCGTTCAAGGCGCCCAGACCATCCCAGGGGCGTTGGGTCGCGGCCTTGCGGCCGGCATGGGCGATCTGAAGGCCCGGAACGGCGCCATGCCGCTTCATGATATTGACCAGGGGCTTCATGGCCTCGCCCTGTTCATCGCGCCAGATGCCCAGGCAGCCGTGGGTGATACGGCCACGCTCTTCCACCCCGGAGGCCTCGACAAAGATGATCCCCGCACCGCCACGGGCATAGCTGCCGCAATGCACCAGATGCCAATCGTTAGCGACACCGTCCTGGGCCGAATACTGGCAGAGCGGCGGCACCACGATGCGGTTGCGCGCCGTCATTGATTTAATGCTAACGGGTTGAAACAGCAGCGGCAGGTCCGTCTGCCGCCCTGCCTCCCCGGCGCTGTCGCTCATGGTTTCGCTCCTACCAAAGATTTTCCACGATCCATTGTCGCAGCAAGACGGCGATCTGGTCGCTGTTAGTATCCAACATGGGTGCATGGGTATTGCCATGTATGTCCCGTTCTGGCAATTCCAAGCAGGCCGCATCGACGCCGGACCGCGCCATTTTGCATGCCAACCAACCTATAGGGCAAAGACCGGGGATGCATTGCCCAGAACCCCGTCTATGGTCATACTGTAGCCTAGATGCGATGTGAATAATCGGGCCGGGCAGCAACAGATAGGCTACAGGAAAAGGGGGGCAGGGCATGCCGTTGGAATATATTGATCACTATAACGTAGTTACCACCAATGCGGCCGAGTCGGCGAAATTTTATGTCGACGTGCTGGGCCTACGGATCGGCGACAGGCCGCCCTTCAAGTTTCCCGGTGCCTGGGTTTATTGTGATGACAAGCCGGTGCTGCATTTGATCGAGCGGGCGGAAATTCCCGACGGCACGGGCCGGGTGGATCACGTGGCCTTCCGTTGCACGGGTTATGGCGATATGAAACAGCGCCTGGAAAACGCTGGTGTCGCTTATGATGAACGGATCGTGCCGAAATTCAATTTGACCCAGCTGTTCCTGCAAAGTCCCGATGGCCTGAAGCTTGAATTGACCTTCTCTGAAGAATCCGTCGCCGCCGGATAAACCTGCCGCAACGCTGCCCAGGCCCTCGCTTCGACAAAAGGCGGCCCAAGGGGGCGGCGTTTGCGGGATGCCTTGACAGGGCGTGACCGTCCCGGAAGCCGGCTTTTTTGCACCGGGAAAATTTTCCGGTTTCCAGATGGACGGCCGGGGCGCGAATGTCTTCAAGATAGACCAGGGGGCGTCGCTGAACGGTCAACCAGCTCGCCCATCATATCTATCGAGCGCCCATCAATTTGTCCTCCAAAGAAGGAACCTCGTATGAGTAGAGTCCCGAACGACCCCACCGCCGGCAAGAACTCCGAACGGCTGAATGAACTGGCCTTTTCTTTCAAGAAAAGCCAGGCCCTGGCGGCGGCATTGGAGTGCGGCCTGTTCACCGCATTGTCCAAGGGCGCGTCCACACCGCAGGAAATCGGCGTCCATTGCAGCATCGACCCGGAAACCGCCGACCGCCTGCTGATTATCTGCAAGGCCATGGATCTGGTGCGCGAAGTGGACGGACGCAATATCAATCTGGACGATGTAGAGCGCTTCCTGGTGCGAGAGGCACCAACCTATTTCGGCGACTACCTTCGCTTCACGATCCCTACGGAATATCAGGAATGGCAGGGCTTCGCCAACAATTTGGCCGACGTCAGCTCCCGACGGCCGCCCTCGAAACTGTACGAAGGCGATCTGGACGACCCGGCACGCGCCCGCGAGTTCACCACTGCAGGCTACAACTCCTCCATCGCCCTGGCCCATCGTCTGGCCAAGCGGTTTGATTTTTCCCGCTTTAAGCATTGGCTGGATTTCGCGGGCGGCTCGGGCTGCTACGCCATCGCCGCCTGTGAACGCCATTCCGGGCTGGTGGTAACCGTCAAGGACCACCCGAATGTCATTCCGGTGACCCGGGAATTTATCGCCAAACATGGTCTGGAACAGCGCATCACCGCCCTGCCCGGCGATTTTCTGAAGGTTGAGGACTACCCGGGCGACTGTGATCTGATTTCCTATATCACGCCACTGCACTGGTATCTGCGCGACGACGTGTTGCAAACCTTGCGCCGGGCCTATGCTGCTCTGCCGCCGGGCGGTGGCATATTGATTGTCGGATATATGCTGAACGACGAGCGTTCGGGACCCGTCGACCCGGCCTTCTACCATTTGCAGGCGATCCGCGAAGGGCATTATACCGGTCATGTTCCAAGCGGCCCGGAATACGTTTCCTATTTACAGGATACCGGCTTTGTCGAGGCCAGGTACGAGTGGCTGCTTGCCAATCGCCTCGGCCAAATCGAAGCCCGCAAGCCCGAATGAGTCCCCAAATGATTTAGGGATGACGCCATGAAGAACGAGACAATTCGCATCTACGACACATCCCTGCGGGACGGCCTGCGCAACTCGGGCATAGCGATCGATCTGGACGATAAGGTCCGGTTCATCCGGCAACTTGAACGCCTGGGCGTCAGTGATATTGAAGTCGGCTTCGGCGGACCCAGTCAGGTCGAAGCCATGACCCGCCTGGCCGGGGCCGTGACGGCACCAGTGCTATACGGCCTCAGCCGCGTGAACCGGCGGGATGTCGACCGTGTCCTCGACAGTCTTGCAGGGGCCTGCCATCCGGGCATAAATATTTTCAGCCCAACGTCTGAGGCATTTCTCGGTCACGCCGACCAGACGCCGGCGCAAGCGCTAAAGGCATCGGTCAAGGCGGTCAGCCACGCCAAATGCCGGGTGGAACATGTCGTGTTTTCGGCCCAGGACGCGCCCGGGGCGGAACGGAACTTTTTGCACGAACTGCTGGATGCGGTAATCGCGGCCGGCGCGACGGCAATTTCGGTGGCTGATACAACAGGCCAGGCCCTGCCCCGCGAGTTCGGCCGGTTGTGCCGTGAATTGCGTGACGCGGCGCAAGATTGGCCGGATCTGATCCTTAGCGTCCATTGCCATAACGGCCTGGGTCTTGCGGTAGCCAATAGCGCCGCCGCTATCGAGAACGGCGCCCGACAGGTGGAATGTACGGTCAACGGCATGGGTGAAAATGGCAACAACACCAGCCTGCAGGCGGTCGCCCGGTTGTTGCGGCGGCGCGCGGACGCCTTTCCCAACCTACGCTGCGGGCTGGACCCGGCGGCGTTTGCGGCAACAGAGCAGCTATTGGCGGAAATCGTCCGTCCAACCGATGATGCCAACTCCGACGTCGTCGACCTTCTCCGCCGGCGGGGCGGCGGAAACGCATGAGCATGCCAACCAATCCGACGAGATCGAAACTACCGGTCGGGGATGCCATGGCGGTCTTGCCGGATGGGCGTCGGCCGGGGCGCGAAACCCTTACCGGCACATCCGTCGTGATCGCGCCGATCGACCTGGCCCGCCATGGCCGCGATTTGTATACCGCCGCCTGTGGCCCTGCGGGCGACCAGACAGGCGCAATGTGGACTTACATGAGCTTCGGCCCGTTTGACGGTTTCGAGGCATTTCGTGGCTGGCTTGCGCCACAGGCGGAAAGCGAGGACCCTTTGGTCTTCGCAATTGTAGACAAGGCCAGCGGCACCGCGTGCGGCATGGCCAGTTATCTTCGGATCGTACCCCATTGGGCCAGTTGCGAGGTCGGCTCGATCTGGTACGCACCGTCATTGGCGCGCAGCCGCGCGGCAACCGAAGCGATGTATTTGATGGCGCGCCATGTCTTCGACGATCTGGGCTACCGCCGCTATGAATGGAAATGCGATACACTCAACGCCGCCTCGCGCCGCGCGGCGCTACGCCTCGGGTTCCAATACGAGGGCGAATTTCGCCAGCATATGATTTATAAGGGCCGCAACCGCGATACCGCATGGTTCGCCATGACTGATCAGGACTGGGGGACGGCAAAAGCAGCTTTCGAGGCTTGGTTGGCGGATGGGAACTTCGATGCGGACGGGCGCCAGCGCCGCAGCCTCGTGGATTTTCGAGCCGGCTATGAAGATAGTCTTTTGCAAAATGGCCAATAACCCAACGCGAACAGACTTCTGAAGCCGCAAAATTCATCGGTTTTGACGATCGAGCAACCGCGCTGGTGCGGCAGTCCACCATGCCGGTAGCGAGCGGATAATTTGCACCACAAATTGGACGCTAGCCTTTAAGTGTTTAATTATTAAAGATGTATATGGTAAACGTAGAGTGATTCGTTCGCATACTTTTCTTTCGGGAGAGGCGAAAATGAAACTCTATATTCGCAAATTCTTGGTACTTGTCGCAGTCGCTGCCTTAACCTTACAGCCGGTTCTGGCGCAAGCCCAAGTCGCAGTTGGGAACGCCAATAAAATCGTCTCCGGCGTGCGCGGCGTATTGCAGTCCAATACCCGAACCTTGGTCCTTAAGGACGAGGTATACAGCAACGAGAATGTGAACACAGACGCCGATAGCGCCGGGCGTTTTGTTTTCCTTGACGATACGCTGCTGTCCATAGGCGCCAGTTCGTCCGTGACGCTGGACAAGTTCATCTTCGACGCTGACGCCAGTAAGTCCCAGGTTGCCATTTCCATGAGCAAGGGCGTGATGCGGTTCGTGTCGGGCAAATTACCAAAGAATCTATATTCCATTCGCACGCCGACGGCCCTAATCGGCATCAGGGGGACGATCCTGGTGATCACGGTTGCGCTTAATGGCTTAACCACCGTCTCGGTAATCGAAGGTGTGGCGACGGTCAGCGCGGCAGGCGCGACAACAACCGTGAACGCGGGATTCTCAACCTCCGTGTCAACGGGTGCGCCGCCTGCGCCACCGTCCGGCACACCGCCCGCTCCGCCACAAGTTCAAGCCATGCAAACTGCCCTGGGACCGGACCCGGGCATCGCCACAACCGGACAAGCCAGCACCGGCCTGGGCGGCTTATCGACCGGGGCAGTGCTGGGCGGGGTGGCCTTGGCGGCGGCCATAGGGGCGGCTATCGCGGCTGCTTCGGACGACAACAACAACGCCAGCGTTAGCACCAACGAATCGACAACCAGCACCTCAACCTCTACTGCCACCAACTAGACCATTTTCGAGATTGAATTACGCATACCCGTCATGCCGAATGAAGTTTTGGCATTCTTTTTGCGAGGTTCCGTCGATGACAGTGCCGATGCGGTTCCACAAGCCATCCACTGTTCTTTCCTCGGCGGCCTTGAGA